>SCSE01000036.1 GCA_004298015.1 Rhodanobacter sp. | reverse complement strand
AACGTGAAGATGGTGGTGAGCCTGATCCACCCGATCGCGATGGACGAGGGCCTGCGTTTCGCCATCCGCGAGGGCGGGCGTACCGTCGGCGCGGGTGTGGTGGCCAAGGTCATCAAGTAATATTGGTTGTCCCGGCAGCGGGCTGCCGGGAGAATTCCCGCCGTTGATCCGGCCTCAGGGTGTGGATCAACGGCGAGGCCGCGTCAGCAACCTTCGAACGTGGAAGTTGTCTGAATGCTGTTGTTGAAGAGCCCGGCATGGATGCGGGTTGGATCTCCAGTCATCAGGGACGATGGCCAAAATAAATGTCACGGGCGGGCGGATTCTTCCGCTCGCTATCGTGTTTCAGCTTCAAGCCATATACGCCAGTAGCTCAATTGGCAGAGCAGCGGTCTCCAAAACCGCAGGTTGGGGGTTCAAGTCCCTCCTGGCGTGCCACTTTCCCGAGGATCCACGACGGGTGATGATGGCGGAGTCGGTCGCAAGATCAGGCATGCCGCAGCCACCCGGTCATTGAGCATGAATACCAAGGCAGAACAGTCCAAGGGCACGAACGCCGCCGACGTCGGCAAGCTGATACTGGCCGGGCTGGTGCTGACGGCCGGTATTTTCGCGTATTCCTGGTTCGGCGGCGACGGCAACATTCCTTCGTCGGTGCGCCTGATCGGTGTGCTGGCGGCATTGGTGATTGCGCTGGCGATTGCCGCGTTCACCGCGCTGGGGCGGCGGGTCAGGAACTTCATCGCCGAGTCGCAGTTCGAGATGCGCAAGGTAGTGTGGCCGACACGCGACGAGACCATCAAGACCACGGGTATCATCATTGTGGTGGTGATCATTCTGTCATTGCTGTTGGGGCTGATCGACCTGATTCTGAAGTCGGTCATTCTCGACTGGCTGCTGAAGCTGGGTTCCTGAGGTGAGCATGAGTAAACGTTGGTATGTAGTGCACGCCTACTCGGGTTTCGAGAATCAGGTGAAGCGTTCGCTGGAAGAGCGCATCCGCCGCACCGGCATGGACGAGAAGTTCGGCGAAGTGCTGGTTCCGACCGAGGAAGTGATCGAGATGCGCGGTGGCCAGAAGCGCCGCAGCGAACGGAAGTTCTTCCCGGGCTATGTGCTGGTGCAGATCGAGTCGAATACCGAGGGCAAGGCGCCGCGGATCGACGACGAATGCTGGCATCTGATCAAGGAAACGCCGAAGGTCATGGGTTTCATCGGCGGTACCGCCGATCGCCCGCTGCCGATCAAGGACAGTGAGGCCGAAGCCATCCTCAGTCGTGTTCGCGAAGGCGTCGAGAAGCCGCGGCCCAAGGTGCTGTTCGAGCCGGGTGAGATGGTTCGCGTCACCGAGGGCCCCTTCAACGACTTCAATGGCGTGGTCGAGGAAGTCAACTACGAAAAGAGCCGATTGCGCGTGGCGGTCTTGATCTTTGGTCGTTCGACGCCTGTAGAGCTGGAATTCGGTCAGGTCGAGAAGGCCTGAGCAAGCCTCCGGTCCGCTTCGGCCGGGGCGTCTTCGACACTCTACATTCGCCCGTGAGAGGGCGGGTGACGTCGTTGGCACGGGGCTTGCTGAAGCCTTGTCCAATCATTATACTGCTCGGTTCACGCTGAGGTCTTTTGACCCGGCGTGTCCGTGTTTGGGGATCTGCATGAGGCGGATCCGTTCCTTCCATCCAGGGACTGGTGAACAGCGAGGAGCCGCAAGGCGCCTGGACTCGCAAGGGAAATCCCATGGCAAAGAAAGTTGTCGGTTACATCAAGCTGCAGGTCAAGGCCGGTCAGGCCAACCCGTCGCCGCCGGTTGGTCCGGCGCTCGGTCAGCGCGGCCTGAACATCATGGAGTTCTGCAAGGCGTTCAACGCCGCCACGCAGAAGCTGGAGCCGGGTCTGCCGATTCCCACCATCATCACCGCGTACTCCGATCGCAGCTTCACCTTCATCACCAAGACCCCGCCGGCCACGATTCTTCTGAAAAAGATCACCGGTACGGCCAAGGGCTCGCCAAAGCCGAATACCGACAAGGTCGGCAAGGTGACCCGCAAGCAGCTGGAAGAGATCGCGAAACAGAAGGAGCCGGATTTGACGGCGGCCGATCTGGACGCCGCGGTGCGCACCATTGCCGGTAGCGCCCGCAGCATGGGCCTTGTGGTGGAGGGTTAAGACATGGCAAAGCTCACGAAGCGCATGAAAGCAGCCCGGGCTGCGGTACAGCCGGACAAGTTCTACGGTCTGGAAGAAGCCCTGAAGATCGTCAAGGACAACGCCAAGGCGAAATTCGCCGAATCGGTGGATGTGGCGGTGCGTCTTGGCATCGACGCGAAGAAGTCGGATCAAGGTGTGCGCGGCTCCTCGTTGCTGCCGCACGGCACCGGCAAGACCGTCAAGGTGGCAGTGTTCTGCCCGCCGGGCGAAAAGGCCGAGGCCGCCAAGGCAGCGGGTGCCGATGCCGTCGGCATGGACGACCTGGCTGAGCGCATGCAGGGTGGCGATCTGGACTTCGGTCGCGTCATCGCCACGCCGGACGCGATGCGCGTGGTCGGCAAGCTCGGTCAGCTGCTCGGGCCGCGTGGCCTGATGCCGAACCCCAAGGATGGCTCGGTGACGGCCGATGTCGCCACCGCGGTCATCAACGCCAAGGCGGGTCAGGTGAAATTCCGCAACGACAAGGCGGGCATCATCCACGCCACCATCGGCAAGGCCAGCTTCGAGGCCGGCCAGCTGGCCGAGAACCTCAATACGCTGATCGCCGATCTGCTGAAGGCGAAGCCGTCTGCAGCGAAAGGCCAGTTTCTGCAGAAGGTGGCGTTGTCCAGCACCATGGGCGTCGGCGTCGCCGTCGACACCTCCACGCTGGCTACCGCCGCGAAGTAAGTATCAAGTCCCGGCCGGCGGTTGTCGGTGCGGGCAGTTTTTGAGGGCGCCCCGGTCTTGTCGGGACCGGGGCCGCCGTCAAAGACCGCAGGTCGGGGGTTCGCCCCTTTTAATCGGGACTTCGGTGGCAGGGAAGTTTCGGCCTGCGCAGATGGTGTCGCCCGGACAGGTTTCCTGGAACGGCCACCAAGCTGACACCTGCGGGTGTCGACGGATGAACAGGGAGTTCAGCCGGTAACGCTTACGGATCCGGATGTCTGGAAGACATCGTGGTTCGAGTTCGGAGAATAGCAATGGCGCTCAATCTTGCGCAAAAGAAAGAGGTCGTTGCCGAACTGGCGAAAGTGGCTGCCACGGCACATTCGCTGGTCGCCGCCGAGTATGCGGGTCTCACCGTTGCCCAGCTCACCGAGCTGCGCAAGAAGGCACGTGAATCGGGCGTTTTCCTGAAGGTTGCGAAGAACACACTGGTTCGTCGCGCCGTGGAAGGCACCGATTACAGCAATACCGCCGACCAGTTGGTCGGTCCGTTGCTGTTTGCCTTTTCGGAAGAAGACCCGGGTGCCGCCGGTCGACTGGTGAAGGAATTTGCCAAAGGCAACGACAAGCTGAAGGCCAAACTCGTGGCCATCGGTGGGCAGGTCTATCCGGCGTCGCATGTCGATGTCCTGGCCTCGCTGCCGACCCACGATCAGGCGCTGGCGATGCTGGTCGGCCTCATGGCACAGCCCGCCACCAAGCTCGTGCGCGTCATGGCCGAACCCGCGTCGCAGTTGGCGCGTGTCCTCGGTCAGGTCGGCGAGCAGAAGAAGGCGGCCTGACGGCCCTTACGCCATCGGCAACTTGTACATATCAAATCAAGTCGTATTTCAGGAGTTACCAAAATGTCCCTTAGCAACGATCAAATCATCGAAGCGATTGCCGAAAAGTCCCTCGTCGAGGTGATGGAGCTGGTCAAGGCGTTCGAAGACAAGTTCGGCGTGTCCGCTGCTGCCCCGGTGGCTGTCGCCGCCGGTCCGGCTGCTGCCGCTGCTGCTGTCGAAGAGCAGACCGAGTTCAACGTCGTGCTCGCCGCGATGGGTGAAAAGAAAGTCGAAGTCATCAAGGTCGTTCGCGCGATCACCGGCCTGGGCCTGAAGGAAGCCAAGGATATGGTTGAAGGCGCACCACAGGTCGTGAAGGAAGGCGCTTCTAAGGAAGAGGCCGAGAAGTTCAAGAAGGACCTGGAAGCCGCCGGCGCCAAAGTCGAGCTGAAGTAATCGGCGTTTGCGCGCCGAAGCTTCGACTTGACGTCAAGCAAGCCTGGGGGCGAAAGCCCCTGGGCTTTGCCTGCTTGAGCCGGGAAGGGGCATGGAGAATGAAGAATCGTCGCTGCTGCATCAAGTGATAGCACATTTATTACCAGTGACCTGACGATTCTCGATTCTCGATTCCCGAATCCCTGATTTTTCACCAGCCGGTGTGTGCACCACCGGCGCCACTGCGAACCGAGGCGGTACCCACCATGGCCTACTCGTTTACCGAGAAGAAGCGCATCCGCAAGGATTTTGGCAAGCGTCCCCCTGTTCTGGGCGTGCCCAACCTGTTGACCATCCAGACTGATTCCTATCGCGAGTTCCTGCAGGAGCACGTCACGCCCAAGCAGCGCGGCGAAAAAGGCCTGCATGCGGCATTGAAGTCGGTGTTTCCGATTTCCAGCTATTCTGGCAATGCGGCGCTGGAATATGTCGACTACCGTCTGGGCGAGCCCGCATTCGATGAGCGGGAATGCCGCAATCGCGGCATGAGCTATGGCGCGCCGCTGCGCACCACCGTCCGGCTGGTCATTTATGACAAGGACAGCCCGGCGTCGAAAAAGGTCGTCAAGTACATCAAGGAGCAGGAGGTCTACATGGGCGAGATTCCGCTCATGACAGACACCGGCACCTTCATCATCAACGGTACCGAGCGGGTTATCGTCTCGCAGTTGCACCGTTCGCCTGGCGTGTTCTTCGATCACGATCGCGGCAAGACGCACAGCTCCGGCAAGTTGCTGTTTTCCGCTCGGGTGATTCCGTACCGCGGGTCGTGGCTGGATTTCGAGTTCGACCCCAAGGATGCGCTGTTCACGCGTATCGACCGTCGCCGCAAGTTGCCGGTGACGGTGCTGTTGCGCGCGCTTGGCTACAACAACGAGGAAATGCTCGCGACCTTCTTCGAGCACAACGTGTTCCACCTCGGCAAGAAGGGTGGTACCACGCTGGAGCTGGTGGCCGAACGGTTGCGCGGCGAGACGCTGAGCTTCGATCTGGCGGTGGGCGGCAATGTGCTGGTCGAGGCAGGCAAGCGCATTACCGCACGTCACGTGCGGCAGCTGGCAGCCGAAGACATCACGGCGCTGGAAGTGCCGGACGACTACCCGGTGGGCCGCATTCTGGCGGTCGACGTGGTCGACAGTGCGACCGGTGAGTTGCTGGCCTCGGCCAACGACGAGATCACCGAGGAGCAGTTGGAGGCGTTCCGCAAGGCAGGCATCGAGACCTTGCCGACGCTGTACGTCAACGACCTCGATCGTGGCGCCTACATCTCCCACACGTTGCGCATCGACAACACCAAGACGCCGCTCGAGGCGCTGGTCGAAATCTATCGCATGATGCGTCCCGGCGAGCCGCCGACCAAGGATGCTGCGCAAAACCTGTTCTTCAACCTGTTCTTCACCTTCGACCGCTACGACCTGTCGGCGGTCGGCCGGATGAAGTTCAACCGCCGGGTGGGTCGTAAGGAGATCCTCGGTGCGGGCGTGTTGTACGACCACAAATATTTCAGCGAGCGCAAGGAAGAGGCTTCCCAGCGCCTGGTCAAGGAACAGGGCGAGACGTCCGACATCCTTGACGTGCTGAGGGTGCTGATCGACATCAAGAACGGCCACGGCACCGTCGACGACATCGATCACCTGGGCAACCGTCGCGTGCGTTCGGTTGGCGAGATGGCCGAGAACACTTTCCGCATCGGTCTGGTGCGTGTCGAGCGCGCGGTGCGCGAGCGTCTGAGCCTGGCTGAGGCCGATGGACTGACCCCGCAGGATCTGATCAACGCGAAGCCGGTGGCCGCTGCGGTAAAGGAGTTCTTCGGGTCGTCCCAGCTGTCCCAGTTCATGGATCAGAACAACCCGCTGTCGGAAGTCACCCACAAGCGCCGCGTCTCGGCGCTCGGGCCGGGCGGCCTGACCCGCGAACGCGCCGGCTTCGAGGTGCGCGACGTACACCCGACCCATTACGGTCGCGTCTGCACCATCGAGACCCCCGAAGGTCCGAACATCGGCCTGATCAACTCGCTGGCCGTGTACGCGCGGACCAATTCGTACGGCTTCCTCGAGACGCCGTATCGCGAGGTGGCAAACAGCAAGGTGACCGACAAGGTCGATTACCTGTCGGCGATCGAGGAAGGCGACCACGTGATTGCCCAGGCGAACTCGCCGCTGGACAAGCACGGTGGCTTCATCGAGGACTTCGTTTCCTGCCGCTTCCGCGGTGAATCGGAATTGCGGCCAGCGGCGGAAGTCGACTATATGGACGTTTCGCCGATGCAGACCGTTTCGGTCGCGGCGGCACTGGTGCCGTTCCTCGAGCACGACGATGCAAACCGCGCCTTGATGGGCGCCAACATGCAGCGTCAGGCCGTGCCGACGCTGCGTTCGCAGACTCCGCTGGTGGGTACTGGCATCGAACGAGCCGTGGCACGCGATTCCGGCGTCATTGTCAGTGCCAGGCGCGGTGGCGTGATCGATCAGGTCGATGCGGCCCGCATCGTGGTGCGCGTGAACGAGGAAGAAGTCGGCGACAACGATGCCGGCGTCGATATCTACACGCTGACCAAGTACACCCGCTCCAACCAGAACACCAACCTCAACCAGCGTCCGCTGGTGAACGTGGGTGATGTAGTGGCGGTGGGCGACACGCTGGCCGACGGTTCATCGACCGACCTTGGCGAGCTTGCGCTCGGCCAGAACATGCTGATCGCGTTCATGCCGTGGAACGGCTACAACTTCGAGGATTCCATCCTCTTGTCCGAACGCGTCGTGCAGGAAGACCGCTACACCTCGATCCACATCGAGGAGCTGTCCTGCATCGCCCGTGACACCAAGCTGGGTGCCGAGGAAATCACCGCCGACATTCCCAATGTCGGCGAGCAGGCGCTGGCGCGTCTGGACGAATCCGGCATCGTCTACATCGGTGCCGAGGTCAAGGCCGGCGACATCATGGTCGGCAAGGTCACGCCCAAGGGCGAGAGCCAGCTGACGCCTGAAGAGAAGCTGCTGCGCGCGATCTTCGGCGAGAAGGCGTCCGACGTGAAGGACAGCTCATTGCGCGTGCCGCCGGGCATGGATGGCACGGTGATCGACGTGCAGGTGTTTACCCGCGACGGTATCGAGAAAGACAAGCGCGCCAAGCAGATCGAGGAAACCGAGGTCAAGCGGGTACGCAAGGATCTGGACGATCAGTTCCGCATCCTGGAAGGCGCGATCTACAGCCGCATGCGGACCCAGCTGGTCGGCAAGTCCGCGATGAGCGGTCCCGGTGGCCTGAAGCGCGGCGTGGAAATCACCGATGCCTACCTCGACGGCTTGAAGAAGGACGACTGGTTCAAGATCAACGTCAAGGACGAGGACGTTACCGAATTCCTCGAGCGTGCCGCGGATCAGATCAAGCGCCACAAGGAAGAATTCGACAAGCGCTTCAAGGAGAAGCAGGGCAAGATCACCCAGGGCGACGATCTGGCACCGGGCGTGCTGAAGATGGTCAAGGTGTTCCTGGCCGTGAAGCGTCGTATCCAGCCGGGCGACAAGATGGCTGGTCGTCACGGCAACAAGGGCGTGGTCTCGAACGTGGTGCCGGTGGAAGACATGCCGTATTCCGCCGACGGCCTGCCGGTCGACATCGTGCTGAATCCGCTGGGCGTGCCGTCGCGCATGAACATCGGGCAGATTCTGGAAGTCCATCTGGGCTGGGCTGCCAAGGGCCTGGGCAAGAAGATCCAGAAAATGCTCGAAGCGCAGGAGAAGGTGGCCAAGATCCGCGAGTTCCTCGACCAGATCTACAACCACCACGATTCCGGCGCCGTGCAGCACGTCGATCTCAAGTCGCTGACCGACGACGAGATCCGCACCCTGGCCACCAACCTCCAGGAAGGCGTGCCGATGGCGACGCCGGTGTTCGACGGTGCTGAAGAGACCGAGATCAAGGCCATGCTGAAGCTGGCGGATCTGCCCGAGTCGGGCCAGACCACGCTGTTCGACGGCCGTACCGGCGAGGCGTTCGATCGCCCGGTCACCGTCGGCTACATGCATTACCTGAAGCTCAACCATCTGGTCGACGACAAGATGCATGCACGCTCCACCGGTCCGTACTCGCTGGTGACCCAGCAGCCGTTGGGCGGCAAAGCGCAGTTCGGCGGCCAGCGCTTCGGCGAGATGGAAGTCTGGGCGCTGGAAGCCTACGGTGCGGCCTACACCTTGCAGGAAATGCTGACGGTGAAGTCCGATGACGTGCAGGGCCGCAACCAGATGTACAAGAACATTGTCGACGGTAACCATGAAATGACCGCGGGCATGCCGGAGTCCTTCAACGTGCTGGTGAAGGAAATTCGTTCGCTCTGCATCGACATCGATCTGGAAGAGGTCAAGTAAGTGGCGGGATTCGGGATGCGTGAGTCGGGATTCGGAGCAGCAGACGGCGCGTGGCGCTGTGCTTTGAATCCTCACTTGCCATCCCGGAATCCCGCAGCTCCCAACCAGGTTGAACCGCGGACCCCGACCCAAAGAATTTGCTCCGACCGGAGATTCAAATGAAAGACTTGCTCAATCTGTTCAATCAGCAGCGCGTTACGCCGGATTTCGACGCGATAAAGATCGCGCTGGCGTCACCGGAGCTGATTCGCTCATGGTCGTACGGTGAGGTAAAGAAGCCCGAGACCATCAACTACCGCACCTTCAAGCCGGAGCGTGACGGTTTGTTCTGCGCCGCGATCTTCGGGCCGGTGAAGGACTACGAGTGCCTGTGCGGCAAGTACAAGCGCATGAAGCATCGTGGCGTGGTCTGCGAGAAGTGCGGCACCGAGGTGACCCTGGCCAAGGTGCGTCGCGAGCGGATGGGGCACATCGAGCTGGCCTCACCGACCGCGCATATCTGGTTCCTCAAGTCGCTGCCTTCGCGTATCGGCCTGATGCTGGACATGACGCTGCGGGATATCGAGCGAATCCTCTATTTCGAGGCGTTCGTGGTGATCGATCCGGGCCTGACCGCGCTCGAGCGCGGTCAGCTGCTCAGCGAAGATCAGTATCTGGAAGCCACCGAGGAACACGGCGACGAGTTCGACGCCCGGATGGGTGCCGAGGCGGTGTTCCATCTGCTGAAGTCGCTCGACCTGCCGGCTGAAGTGATCCGCTTGAAGGAAGAGATCGGATCGACCGGCTCGGAGACCAAGCTGAAGCGCCTGACCAAGCGGGTGAAGCTGATCGAGGCCTTCCTCGAATCCGGCAACAAGCCGGAGTGGATGGTGCTGACCGTGTTGCCGGTGCTGCCGCCGGACCTGCGCCCGCTGGTGCCGCTGGACGGCGGTCGTTTCGCCACCTCCGACCTGAACGATCTGTACCGTCGCGTGATCAACCGCAACAATCGCCTGAAGCGTCTGCTTGAACTCAATGCGCCGGACATCATCGTGCGCAACGAGAAGCGCATGCTGCAGGAGTCGGTCGATGCGCTGCTCGACAACGGCCGTCGCGGTCGTGCCATCACCGGCACCAACAAGCGCGCGCTGAAATCGCTTGCCGACATGATCAAGGGCAAGCAGGGCCGCTTCCGGCAGAACCTGCTGGGCAAGCGCGTCGACTACTCCGGTCGTTCGGTGATCGTGGTCGGCCCGACGTTGCGCCTGCATCAGTGCGGTCTGCCGAAGAAGATGGCGCTGGAACTGTTCAAGCCATTCATTTTTGCGCGGCTTCAGGCGCGTGGCGAAGCCACCACCATCAAGGCGGCGAAGAAGCTGGTCGAACGCGAGGAGGCCCAGGTCTGGGACATCCTCGAAGACGTGATCCGCGAACATCCGGTGCTGCTCAACCGTGCGCCAACCCTGCATCGACTGGGCATCCAGGCGTTCGAGCCAGTGCTGATCGAAGGCAAGGCGATCCAGCTGCACCCGCTGGTCTGCACCGCGTTCAACGCCGACTTCGATGGCGATCAGATGGCGGTCCACGTGCCCTTGTCGATCGAAGCGCAGCTGGAAGCGCGTGCGTTGATGATGTCCTCCAACAACATCCTCAGCCCGGCCAATGGCGAGCCGATCATCGTGCCGACCCAGGACGTCGTGCTGGGCCTGTACTACATGACCCGCTCGCTGATCAACGTCAAGGGCAGTGGCATGGTGTTCTCGGGCATCGGTGAAGTTCGCCGTGCCTACGACAATCGCGCCGTCGAATTGCACGCCCAGGTCAAGGTCCGGCTGAAGCTGGTGAACATCGCCGAAGACGGCGAGCGGACCAAGGAAACCCGGCTGGTCGAGACCACCGTGGGTCGTGCCCTGCTGGCGGAAATCCTGCCGGAAGGCCTGCCGTATGAACTGGTCAACACCGAACTGACCAAGAAGGCAATTTCGCGTCTGATCAACTCCAGTTATCGTCTGCTGGGCCTGAAGGAAACCGTGGTGTTCGCCGACAAGCTGATGTACACCGGCTACCGGTTTGCGACCCGCGCCGGCATCTCCATCGGCATCGATGACATGCTCATCCCGGCCGAGAAGAAGCCGATTCTGGAAGATGCCGAGAAGGAGGTGGTCGAGATTCAGCAGCAGTATCAGTCCGGTCTGGTGACGGCTGGCGAACGCTACAACAAGGTGGTCGATATCTGGTCGCGTACCAGTGAACTGGTGGCCAAGGCGATGATCGACGGCATCGGCACCGAGAAGGTGAAGGATGCCGACGGCAAGATGGTCAACCAGAAGTCGATGAATTCGCTCTACATCATGGCCGATTCCGGCGCCCGTGGTTCAGTGGCGCAGATCCGCCAGCTGGCCGGCATGCGTGGCCTGATGGCGCGTCCGGATGGCTCGATCATCGAGACCCCGATCAAGGCCAACTTCCGTGAAGGCCTGAACGTGCTGCAGTACTTCAACTCGACCCATGGTGCCCGTAAAGGCCTGGCGGATACCGCGTTGAAGACGGCGAACTCCGGCTACCTGACGCGTCGTCTGGTTGACGTGGCGCAGGACGTGGTGATCACCATGGACGATTGCGGCACCGAGGACGGCGTGATCATGCAGCCGATCGTCGAAGACGGCGATGTGGTCGAGCCGTTGCGCGAGCGCGTGCTGGGCCGGGTAGTGGTCGAGGATGTCTATGCCCCGGGCGATGACGATCAGGCGATCGTCACCCGCGACACGCTTCTTGACGAGGCGCTGGTCGAAAAACTCGACAAGGCCGGGGTCCAGATCATCAAGGTGCGTTCGCCGATCACCTGCCAAGCCCCACACGGCGTGTGCAAGTTTTGCTACGGTCGCGATCTGGCCCGCGGACACCTGGTCAACATGGGTGAGGCCGTGGGTGTGGTAGCCGCGCAGTCCATCGGCGAACCGGGTACCCAGCTGACCATGCGTACCTTCCACATCGGTGGTGCGGCGTCGCGTGCGGCGGCGGTGGACAACGTGACGGTAAAGACCACCGGCTCGCTGAAGTTCAACAACCTGAAGTCGGTGCAGCACAAGCAGGGCCACCTGGTCGCAGTGTCGCGCTCGGGCGAACTCAGCGTGATCGATACCAACGGCCGCGAGCGCGAGCGCTACAAGGTACCGTATGGCGCCACCATCGCGGTCAAGGACGGCGCCCCGGTCAAGCCGGGCCAGACAGTGGCGAACTGGGATCCGCATACCCATCCGATCGTCACCGAGGTGGCCGGTGTGGTGCGCTTCATCGACTTCCTCGATGGTGTCACCGTGCAGAGCCAGACCGACGACCTGACCGGCCTGGAGTCGGCGGTGGTCACCGATCCGAAGCGTCGCGGTACCCAGGCCAAGGACCTGCGTCCGATCGTGCGTCTGGAAGACAGCAAGGGTCGTGAGCTCAAGTTGCCGGGGACGGACATCGCCGCGCAATACTTCCTGCCGGCCGGTGCGATCGTCTCGATCCAGAACGGCGCCGAGGTGGGCGTGGGTGACGTGGTTGCCCGTATCCCGCAGGAGAGCTCGAAGACTCGCGACATCACCGGCGGTCTGCCGCGCGTGGCCGACCTGTTCGAGGCGCGCAAGCCGAAGGAGCCGGCGATTCTCGCCGAGCGCTCCGGCATCGTCAGCTTCGGCAAGGACACCAAGGGCAAGCAGCGTCTGGTGATCAAGGATGTGGACGGCAACGAGCATGAGGAGCTGATTCCGAAGTGGCGTCAGGTCATCGTGTTCGAGGGCGAGCATGTGGAGAAGGGCGAAACCGTCGTCGACGGCGAGCCGAGCCCGCATGACATTCTTCGCCTGCTGGGCGTGGAGCCGCTGGCGTCGTACCTGGTCAAGGAGATCCAGGACGTGTATCGCCTGCAGGGCGTGAAGATCAACGACAAGCATATCGAGGCGATCATCCGCCAGATGCTGCGCAAGGTTGAAATCGTCGATCCAGGCGAAAGTCACTACCTGCGCGGCGAGCAGATCGAGCGGGTGCGGATCAACGGCGAAAACGATCGTGCGATCGCCAAGGGCGAACGACCGGCCGAGTACCAGTCGATTCTGCTGGGCATCACCAAGGCATCGCTGGCGACCGAGTCGTTCATCTCGGCGGCATCGTTCCAGGAAACCACCCGGGTGCTGACCGAGGCGGCAGTGCGCGGCACACGGGATACCTTGCGTGGCCTGAAGGAAAATGTTATCGTCGGCCGTCTTATTCCCGCAGGTACCGGTCTTGCGTACCATGCGGCGCGGCGTCGCCGGGGTGGCCTGACGGCTTCCGAGCTGGAGACGCTATCCGGTCCCGCGCCAGCAACTCCCTTTGTGGAGGCGGTGGCTGGTAGTGACAGCAGTGTCGAGTGAGCCGGCTCAAGGCTTGAGGTGCTGACATACGAAATGAGGTGCAAGGAAGCGCCTCGTGTTCGGGCCAGGGATGACGGGGTGATTGCTTGCCGGTGGCGGGCAGCCCATGTTAACAACCGCTTCTGGCAGACCGACATTTCGGGCTGCCTTTATGTTTTCAGGAACAGCTTCGCATGACGACAGTCAATCAATTGGTGCGCAAATCGCGCAGCCCCAAGACCTACAAGAGCGGCTCGCCGGCGCTGCAGAGCAGTCCGCAGCGTCGTGGTGTCTGCACGCGCGTGTATACGACCACCCCGAAAAAGCCGAACTCGGCGCTGCGCAAGGTTGCCAAGGTGCGTCTGACCAACGGCTTCGAAATCATCAGTTACATCGGTGGTGAGGGTCACAATCTGCAAGAGCATTCGGTGGTGCTGATTCGCGGCGGCCGTGTCAAGGACCTGCCCGGTGTGCGTTACCACACGGTGCGCGGCAGCCTCGATTGCGCCGGTGTCACCAAGCGTCGTCAGTCGCGTTCCAAGTACGGCGCCAAGCGCCCCAAGAAATAACGGACAACAAACATGTCGCGTAAAGGTTCACATCCCGCCCGTCTGGTCCTGCCGGACCCCAAGCATGGTAGTCAGCTGATTGCCCGCTTCATCAACATGGTGATGAAGAGCGGCAAGAAGTCGGTCGCCGAGAGCATCGTCTACGGTGCGCTTCAGCACATTGGCGAAAAGAACGCCGAGCCGGTGGCTCTGGTGGAAAAGGCATTGAACAACATCGCTCCGGCAGTCGAGGTCAAGTCTCGTCGTGTCGGTGGCGCCACCTATCAGGTGCCGGTGGAAGTCAGGCCCGGGCGCCGCATGGCCCTGGCCATGCGCTGGGTAATCGATGCCGCGCGCAAGCGCGGCGAGACGTCGATGCCGCGCAAGCTGGCCGCGGAGTTGCTGGAAGCTTCCGAAAGCCGTGGTGGTGCCGCGAAGAAGCGTGAAGAGACGCATCGCATGGCAGAAGCCAACAAGGCGTTCTCGCACTACCGCTGGTAAGGTCGCGGCTTTTCCGGCCGAAGGCGCTGCAGCAAGTATTTTTCAGAGGTCATCGACGTGGCACGCACCACTCCCATCGAGCGCTATCGTAACTTCGGCATCATGGCTCACATTGATGCGGGCAAGACGACGACTACCGAGCGCATCCTGTTCTACACCGGTGTCAGCCACAAGATTGGCGAAGTGCATGACGGTGCGGCAACGATGGACTGGATGGAGCAGGAGCAGGAGCGTGGCATCACCATCACGTCCGCTGCCACGACCGCGTTCTGGAAGGGTATGGATCGCTCCATGCCCGAGCATCGCTTCAATATCATCGATACCCCGGGACACGTGGACTTCACCATCGAAGTCGAGCGATCGCTGCGGGTGCTCGATGGCGCGGTGTTCGTGCTTTGTGCGGTCGGCGGTGTGCAGCCTCAGTCGGAAACGGTGTGGCGTCAGGCCAACAAGTACAAGGTTCCCCGCCTGGCCTTCGTCAACAAGATGGACCGCACCGGCGCGAATTTCGACAAGGTCGTCGAGCAACTCAGGAGCCGGCTGGGCGCGCACCCGGTGCCGATGCAGGTGCCGATAGGTGCCGAAGAGGGTTTCGATGGTGTGATCGACCTGCTCAAGATGAAGGCTGTCATCTGGGACATGGAGTCCCAGGGCATGAGTTTCGACTACCGGGACATTCCGGCTGGTCTGCTCGAGAAGGCTGCTGAGGCGCGCAACTTCATGGTGGAGTCGGCTGCCGAGGCAACCGAAGCGTTGATGAACAAGTACCTCGAAGAGGGCGAGCTGACAGAGACGGAGATCATCGAGGGTTTGCGTCAGCGTACGCTCGCCAACGAGATCATTCCGGCATTCTGCGGCACGGCGTTCAAGAACAAGGGCGTCCAGGCGATGCTGGATGCGGTCGTCAACCTGTTGCCGTCGCCTGCCGACCGCCCACCGGTTGCCGGCATTGACGAAGATGAGAACGAGGCCACGCGCAAGGCCGACGACATGGCGCCGTTTTCCGCGCTCGCCTTCAAGATCATGACTGACCCGTTTGTCGGATCGCTTACCTTCTTCAGGGTTTACTCGGGCACGCTGAACTCCGGCGACGGCGTCTACAATCCGGTCAAAAGCAGGAAGGAGCGTATTGGTCGCATCCTGCAGATGCACGCCAACGAGCGGCTCGAGCTGAAAGAAGTTCACGCCGGCGATATTGCGGCGGCGGTCGGCCTGAAGGACGTGACCACGGGCGACACGTTGTGTGCCCAGGATCACATCATCACCCTGGAGCGCATGACGTTTCCGGAGCCGGTGATCTCGATGGCGGTGGAGCCGAAGACGAAGTCGGATCAGGAGAAGATGGGTATCGCTCTCGGTCGCCTGGCGGCGGAAGATCCGTCGTTCCGGGTGCGTACGGATGAGGAGTCCGGCCAGACGATCATTTCAGGCATGGGCGAGTTGCACCTGGATATCCTGGTTGATCGGATGCGCCGCGAATTCAATGTCGAAGCGAATGTCGGCAAGCCGCAGGTTGCGTATCGGGAGACCATCCGTGCGTCCGATGTGAAGTCCGACTACAAGCATGCCAAGCAGTCGGGCGGCAAGGGCCAGTACGGCCACGTGGTGATCGAGCTGTCTCCGATGAGCGATGAGGATCGTGCCAGTGGCAACGTGAAGGACGATTTCCTCTTTGTCAACGAAATCACCGGCGGTGTCATTCCCAAGGAATTCATTCCGTCGGTTGAAAAGGGCTTGCGCGAAACCATCACCAGCGGACCGCTGGCGGGGTATCCGGTCGTTGGCGTCAAGGTAAAACTCGTGTTCGGGTCCTACCATGATGTCGACTCCTCCGAAATGGCGTTCAAGCTTGCCGCTTCCATGGCGTTCAAGCAGGGCTTTGCAAAAGCGAACCCGGTGTTGCTTGAGCCCATCATGAAGGTTGAAGTTGTGACGCCGGAAGAATACGTCGGCGATGTCATGGGCGACATGAGTCGGCGGCGCGGTCTCCTGCAGGGTCAGGACGACACGCCGTCGGGCAAGACCATCGAAGCGATGGTGCCGCTGGGCGAGATGTTTGGCTATGCGACGACCATTCGCTCGCTGACCCAGGGCCGGGCAACATTCACGATGGAATTCGACCACTACGCGGAAGCGCCGAACAACGTCGCCGAGCAGGTCATGAAGAAGGCCTGACAGGGCCGATCTTATTCCGAATAACACAGTTCTTTTTGAGGTTAGAGTCATGGCAAAGGGTAAATTCGAACGCACCAAGCCGCACGTCAACGTGGGCACCATTGGTCACGTGGATCACGGCAAGACGACGCTGACGGCAGCGCTGACGAAGGTCGGAG
>SCSE01000035.1 GCA_004298015.1 Rhodanobacter sp. | reverse complement strand
TCCGTCTGCTGGGTTTCCCAGGTCACCAGGCCGTTCTTGACGTAGATCTTCCAGCTACATGAACCCGTGCAGTTCACCCCATGCGTCGAGCGCACGATCTTGTCGTACTGCCAGCGCGAGCGGTAACTGTTTTCCCAGTCCCGATTGTCGTCCCTGGTGACGCCGTGGCCGTCGGAAAACGTCTGGGACTGGCGTTTGAAGAACTGCAATCGATCAAGAAAATAACTCATGGAAATAGCCTGTCTAAGGTGAGTCAATCAACGCCTCGCGTAGCGATCAGCAAGGCATTTCTGCACCGCGCCGGAAATACCACCACCAGGTGATCACCAGGCAAGTGAAGTAAAAAGCGATGAAGCCGTATAGCGCCACCTCCGGCCCACCGGTCATGGCGATGGACGAGCCATAGCTCTTCGGGATGAAAAAGGCGCCGTAAGCGGCGATGGCGGAACTGAAACCGATCACCGCCGCCGACTCGACACCCGCCTGGCGTGTCGCAACCTGCTTGCCGGCGTCATCGAGCCTGCTCGCCAGGCGCTCATGCAGGGTGCGGAAGATCACCGGGATCATCCGGAAGGTGGACGCGTTGCCGAAACCGGTCAGCACGAACAGCGCCATGAAGCAGCCCATGAAACCGTGAAAGTCGCCCCCCTCGCCGTGTCGAGGCAGGAAGTGAAGCACGCCGAAGACGCCAACGATCATCAGCAGGAACACCCAGAACGTGAGCGCCGCACCGCCCACCTTGTCAGCCAGCCAGCCGCCACCGGAGCGCGCAAGGGCACCCACGAGTGGGCCAAGGAACGCATACTCCATCGCGTGTATGTCTGGAAACTGGGTCTTGATCAGCAGCGGAAAACCCGCCGAGAAGCCGATGAAGGAACCGAACGTGCCGGTATACAGCCAGCACATCAGCCAGTTGTGCTTGCGCCCGAAGATCGAGGCCTGCTCCGCGAACGACGACCGCGCCGCCGTCAGGTCGTTCATGCCGAACCATGCCGCGATGCTGTACAAGATGATGAATGACACCCACACGAAACCGCCATTCTGCAGGTATAGCTGATGTCCGTCGGTCGTCAGCTGCGGTCCACCCAGCAGGGGGCCGAAAATACCCACCGATATCACCAGCGGTATCACAAACTGGGTTACCGACACGCCGACGTTGCCGAGGCCGGCGTTCATACCCAAGGCGTAACCCTGCTTTGCGCGCGGAAAGAAGAACGAGATATTCGACATCGAAGAGGCGAAATTTCCGCCACCCAGGCCACACAGGACGGCGATTGCCACGAACTGCCAGTAAGGTGTGGATGGGTTCTGCACCGCAAAGCCTATCCACACTGACGGAATTAGCAGCGATGCGGTGGAAATCGCCGTCCAGCGGCGACCACCCACCAGTGGCACCACGAACGAGTAGAAGATACGCAACGTCGCGCCGAGGAACCCGGGCAAGGCGGTCAGCCAAAACAACTGGTTGGTACTGAACTTGAAACCGATCTGCGGCAAGCTGACTGTCACTGCAGAAAACATCATCCATATGGCAAACGCCAGCAGCAGCGCCGGGATGGAGATCGCTAGGTTGCGGTTTGCGACATGCCGGCCCGATGCGCCCCAGAACGCGGGATCTTCCGGATGCCATCCGGTGATGAGTACTCCCGCTTTCAGGCGGGGTGCGGCAGTTGAGATACCGACGTCTCGATCCTGCTGCATTTACGTTGCGTCCCATAGATAGCTACAGCACATCTCTGACGTCTCCATTGCTTCGTTGAGCGGAGCCTAGATGAGCGATAACGCAGCATCATTGATCCTGATCAATCAGGAGAATCAGGACTGAAATGGTCCCCATTCAAGAGCTTTGACATGGTTCCGACTGGCGTTGTCCCGATCAGCAGGGGATCATCAAGATCGCGTTCACCGAGAAGGCCGAAAGCATCGGGCTGAGCGGGGGCATGGGCACCGGCGAGACCCGTCTGGTGGCCGGTCCGGGCATCGAGGCGGTGACGCGCCATGGGGCAAGCGTGCTTCTACTCGACGGTGAAGCTGGTCAACGCGCGGGAACGGGAGCAGGCCGTCGCCAACGCCGGGCACCTTGGCCATCGGTTCATACACCGCGACCTGGTGATCGTCGATGAACTGGCGCAAGCGTCCAGCCATCTTATCCATACTGGGCCATCCGCAGCTGGTGCGATGCACCCCGGTTTACACGGCAGCGAGCGCATGTCGGCAAGGCGGCATTCCGGTGGTCTGGTGTGGCGGTGGTCTGGTTCCATCTCCATACATCGATAATTCGCGGCCCTGCGGCGATGGAGCGCACTCTTTCGACGGCCATTTCCGAGGCAAGCAGTGAGGCAACAAGGTGATCTTCACGCGCATCGAGGCTGTCAAGGACTCGGTTGCGCAAGTACGCATCCCGCAGCTCGTCGCCCAGAAGCTCGACCGGCTTGAGTTCGGCTGCGTGGGGTGGCCGTGGGGTGGCAAGAAAAGCAGGTGTATCTGGGCTGGTACCCACCGGCAATGGCAGTGATGCCATCCGGCGCCATCGACAACCAAACACGATCTGCTCGTCACGATGGCGTTGCGCCAGTTCGTCGAGGAGGACTGGCATGCGGTCGGTGTCGACGTGCGACTACACCAGAGTGCCGAGCATGCCGCTTTGCACATCCATCGCCGCATAGGTATAGCTGTATTCATGGGTGAGCATGGCCCGCCACAGTGGCCGTATCGGTCGGGGTGCCCAGCTGCGGCACACATTGTTGATGCATCCGAACCAGGCATCGTCCTGAAACATCCGCGTGATCGGTGCGCCTTGGGCCCAGTCCTGGCGGGGCCGCGCACGTGTTTTTGGGGGGCAGTCCTGCTGGGTTTGATCGTCGCTTTTCGGACGTGGTTCTTCGGGAGCGAGTTTGCGCCATCCATGCCGATGCAGCAGGTTGTACACCGATGACAGCGCCATGAACCGTCCCAACGCCGCCTACAGGGGCGGCTTCTCCTAATATGCCGCCGCTGCGCGTGCGGCCCAGGAACGGGTTCAGCAGCCCGACCTTGCGCTCGCGCATGAAATGCTCATGGCGGTCGCCCGCCACGGAGGGCGTGGAACCCTCGCCGGTCACGTCGTCGCACTATGAAGGCATTGCGCAATCGGCTCGTCCAGCCGACCGATAGCTCCATGACCTTCGCTGTCGCTTTCAAGCTCAGGCCACGGTCCAGCGACAGCACCACCGCTTGCGCCTGCCGCAACGGCTCCGCCCTCGTGGCTCCGGCAATCGCCCGGCGCGCCTGATCAGCCAGCTCCTTCCCTCTCGTGATTCTCGCCATCATGCCCATCGTTATCGGCCACGACGGTATAGTTATTAACTTATTGAAATGGAAGTGGAATCACATGAAATCTCGGACACTCTCTGATCTGGATCAATGGCTCGGTGAAGGTGTCGGCGTATGTTGAGCCGGTTCTTCACGGCCAGGAATCATTACGATGCACGTGCAACCTGTTCTCGAACCCAATACCCATATTTTTGATGCACGCGGTTTGGCACGTCGCTTTCGACATTCGGCCATCTTCGGCGCGATAGGTGTGCTGCGCTCGGGCGAGACCATGCGCTTCGTGAACGATCACGACCCCCTCCCTCTTATTGTCCAACTACGCAACCACCTGGGCGAGAACTTGACGGTTACCTATCGGGAGCATGGCCCCGAAGCCGTCGTGATCGACTTCGGGATCATCGGGTTAACAAAATAGGGAGATCGTTGGATGACCTGCCCGTCCTTCCATGATTGCGGGCCACGGATCAGTAGGCGTGATCCGTTGGCTGCCTTGCCCGGAACACCCGACGACGGCCCGCTGGAATAAAGTTATCTCGATGCTGTCCGGCTGCAGGCCATTCCTGTCCCGCCGTGGCTGCCGCCTATCGGGTGTCGCACACGGCGGTGATGACGTTGTTCCCAGCCACCCCGATGGGCACCTTCATTGATGAAGTACCAGTGGTGGGGGCTGATGCACACCTGGGGATGGCGCGCCTTGGCCCGGTTCCTGGCTGATGGCGCCGCCACGATGATCGTGGTGTTCACGCTTCGTGCGTGGCACGAGACTTCGGTACCTGGGCAAACGCCTGCCTGGCCAAGCCATGCCGTTCCAGCAAGTGCCGGAACGGCAGCCCCCTGGATTCATGGGGTGCACCTTCACGCCCAGGCCGATCCCACCAACCATCGCATCGCCTCAGAGTCGTGCAGCGCTTCTCGCACGCCCGGATCCTGCAGCAGGCGCCACTGCCGCAGGACGCGCTGGTCGAGGCTTGGTCCGCAGAGCTAAATCAGAGATTTCCTAAATCTCGACAGAGATCGTTACAAAGCCCAGGAGCTTGGGCCGTAGAACCTGTGGATAGCGAGATTGCGCCATCGCCATAGGGTGGCCTATCGGAAGGAGCGCATAGTGGTTCCATGCAAGCCTGGCGAGAGACTCAGCCTATGGATGAGAGCACAATCGCAGCCCGAAGATTTCTACGGCCACGCTCCTAGGCCGAGCAAGCGAGACCATAGTCGGCTCGGCTGGCGCCGGCCATCTGGCACGGATCAAAACCATGGCGGGCTTCCAGAAAGCCTGCGGTCAGGGAGCCACGCAGTTGCTCCGGCTCAAATGCGAAGCGCTGCGAGAACGCACTGCCGGGTAGTGGGTTGTCGCGCGCCTCGGCGAGCCGTCGTGGCAACTGGTCTTTCGCCAGTTCCTCGATCAGACGGAGGCGCAAGAGTACCACCGGGTTGTTGCGCACCAGGGCGTAACTTGTCGGTGGCGCGAATTTTTCGAAGCCGTAAGAACGTATATAGAACTGGGCGTGCCGCGGATGCACGCCGATAACGATATCGGTCAAATCGGTGTGCAATCCATAGTGGATGGCCCAGCGCATCATGCTGAACAGCGCCCCGGTGCCACGCGCAGCAGACTGGCGACGATCCGCCAGCATCCCCACCTCAAGCAGGCGGCGACCCTTTCGCCGCAGTCCATCCAGATATCGTGCATATACGCTATCCAGCGCGAGTCCCATGGGATTGTCGCGGAATAGGGTCATCGTATAACCGACTTCCGACCCTTCCGACATCTCCGGTCCCCAGATCACACATGCATGCTCTCCCACGGCCGTGGGGGAGGCATGAATGCCAAACGGGTTTTCGTCGATCAACCCCATTTGGGAGTAGCGTTCATATACCAGCCGCCAGGCCGATTCCACCTGTTCCAGACTGGTCGCACACAAACACGGCGGTGCGCTGCTGCGCGCCGCTGAACGCGCGAGACGCGCCGTGATATCGATGACGGTCTCTGGCATTTCTAACGAACTGATTAGATTCATGTTTAAGTTTAGTCTCCGATCTGCGGCACGCTACTTCGAGACATGCCAGTCCCTATCCATGTCGTTGGCGTTCAGAGACAATCAATGCCCCCTTGGTAGTGCGCGGCACCCCTTCCGCATATATTATGCGATGATTATGTGAATTATAGGCTATGTCCATGCTATGATTGTGTGAGCTGCGTATGAAAACAGCGGATCCAGACGCACAAATCTTCAGAAGTCCCCGTGTTCATTTTCAACCGTGTTCCGATACGTACCAGATGTCAGCAACCGGACATCTGGTACGCTGGGCAGCGCACATTCTGGTCATGGCAGACGGTCGCCATCAGCAGGCATGAGGCGCGGAATTTCTGGTGGAAACGTGGCTAGGAGCGTGGGCCGTAGAAATCTTCGGGCTGCGATTGTGCTCTCATCCATAGGCTGAGTCTCTCGTCAGGCTTGCATGGAACCACTACGCGCTCCTTCCGATAGACCCGCCCTATGGCGATAGCGCAATCTCGCTATCCAAAGGTTCTACGGCCCAAGCTCCTAGAGGTGACCCTCCAGTATCGGGGGGGATAACGCGATTGCGAAAGGGTGCTCTCCAGGCTGCGCCTGGGGTTCCTCGCGGACGTTCCCACCCAGGCAGATGTCGTCAAGCTGATGACCCGGTCATCCGGTTGGCGCCTGGCTTCGCGGCTTTAGCATGGCCTGCATCAGCTTGTGCCTGAGACGCCATGCTGTGCGGTATCCACCGCGAGGTGACGCATCAGCCCCCAAGCGGCCAGGTGGGTCTCGGTGGGGTGAAAAAACAGTGCCAGCAACGAAGGGTGGGTACCTGAGTAGGCGGGAGGCCCTGTTTTCCATCATGCCTGCGGCTTTCAATTTAGGGTTTCCTGATTTCCCACATGTAGCATCCTCGCTTTCCATGGAACCGCATCAGATAGACGTTTGCGGCTGTGGCAAGCCCGATTTTCCTGGCCCTGCCCCTCAAGTAGGGCCATCTCAAGCCATTCTATCCACGGGGATGCGGTCGACGGGTCATCAGGCATGGTTTTGTGTCCTGGCGGATATTTTGGTGGATATCTTTATCCCCGCGTATAGTGGGCGCACGAGCTAAATGGCGGGGCGACAACGTAAGCGTAACCGGCTGGAATATTTGCTGATTTTTGGTGTTTTTCATCAGATCATACGGTTGTCATATATGGACGGGCGCGGGCTGTGAACCGGCATACAAAAGCGGACATTCTGCGTGCGGGCATCGCCGCGCCGTCGGCGGATAATTCGCAGCCGTGGCAGTTTGCATGGTCGGGCGACGAGTTGGACCTTCGCATCGACGCAAGCCGCAGTGGTGGCGTATCCGATACTCGCTATGTCCTCAGCGACCTGGCCGCTGGCGCCTGCCTGGAAAACATGATCATCCACGCCCGCTCGCTGGGTTATGCAGCGGATCTGCAGACCTTTCCGCGCGACGAAGATGCGCTGTGGGTCGCCCGCATCCGTTGGCGCCGCGATCCCGAGTGGAATTCGTCCGAGCCGCTGGCCGGTGCCATCGAGCGGCGTCACACCGATCGCAGCTTCCCCTGGCGCGGCCCGATCGCCGCTCAAACGCAGGCGCGCCTGGATGCCCAGGCCCGGCTGATTCCCGGGCAACAACTTTACTGGCCCCAAACCTCGCCCGAGCGAAAAGCGTCCCTCCGCATCATCCGGCAGGCCGAGACGCTGCGTTTCAGGAGCCCGGCGCTGCATGCGGAACTGTTTTCGAGTATCCGCTTTGCCGCTGGCTGGCAGAACGGCTGTGAGGAAGGGCTGGCGCCGGCGACGCTGGCGGTGGAGCCACCGATGCGGCCGGTCTTTCAGGCACTGCGTCGTCCTGCGCTGATGAGGATGCTCAACCGGATAGGCGCGGCGTCGGGTCTGGGGTGGCGCTCGGCCTGGCTGCCCATCCGGCTGTCACCCGGTCTGTGCTTGCTGGTCATTCCGTCCACGGCGCGATCCGATGTACTCGCGGGTGGCCGTGCTTTGCAGCGCGTGTGGCTTCAGGCCACTCTGGATGGGCTGTCGGTCCAGCCGTATGCGGCAGCGGGAGTACTCAGCCTGGGCTTCGTACCCGTCGAGCCAGCCTTTCAGCCGCCGCTCTCGCGTCTGGGTTCGGCGCTGAGTGAGCTCTGCGCGCCGGGATGCGGGCTGGTGTTTTTACGGCTTGGCTATGCGCGCTCCGCACCAAGCAGTCGCAGTGGGCGACGAGCGCTCGCAAGTTTCGGCGCATTCCCATAGCGGAGCCGGCACGATATTCATGGGTGTGCGATGGCTATCGGGAGCTGCGCGACCTTAGTTCTTTGCCCGTCCGGCGCACCCTGCCGCAGGTACCCCGGCGATCGAGCTTCGCCAAGGAAAACCCGCGTCGACATCGGCTTGGGGCGCCCGCGCCGTTTTGCCCTACGCGGGCGAAGGACAGGGGATCCCAGCCGGTGTCGGAATTCTTTACAAACTCTGCTTGGCGTCGAGATCTTCGGATAACGTCGGCTAAAACAGCCGGTTACCTTCCTGCTCGGTATCGCGCGGACATTCGGTGGGATAGCCCAAACGCAAGATCGGCAGTCGACGGTCGAGGGCGTGGCGGACTTCTGACTGTGTAACCCATTGAAATACAACCGTTGCCATGGATATGAGGTGGATACCGCTGACATCTGGGCCGAGAGATCGGGCTGCAGTCTGCGCGCTCGCATGGGTGTCGGAATACCTTACAAATAAGTGAATAAATCTTGGGGTATGTGGAAAGTAATTCAATAAAAACAGCATGTTGTATAAGTGGCACGACCTTTGCTCAATAAAAACTACAGCGCAACGACACTTTCAGGCCGCTGTCCCCTGTCGGTATTTTCAGATTGACTAAAAAGGAGAAGAACATGTTGAAGAAAAAGAGCATTGGAGTTGCGCTTGCATGCGCGCTGGCGCTGGGTGCGTGGAGTGGATCGACGCTGGCAACACCTATTAATGTGAACGGCGTCCACTGGGATTCAGCCAGTCCCTTCGACCTGACCATTCAGTCGCTCAACATCCGCGAATCGAGCGTTTCTGGACCGGGTGACACCCTGTACGGCTACGGGCAGATCGGCTCGGTCAACGGGAGCAACGCCTTTTGTTCGGGTTGCGATCTCACGTTCACGTTCACCTATAAGGTGTTGAGCGTCAACGGCAACCAGGTCGCGTTCGACAATGGAAGCTACCAGTTTTACACGCAGGCTGCGGGTTCCTTCCACTTTGGCAATCCCGCCTCGGTCTCCGGCACGCCGTGGGTCACCTTGAGCGGCCATACTGCTCCGGCAGCTGGCTATACGGAGACCAACGGGCAGCTATACGCCACGATCACTGGCACCGTCTCCAACCCGACTAACTCCGGCGGCACCGGGTTAGTGGATGCGACGAGCGGTCCGGCGTGGTCCTATCTCAATTCCAACGGCGTTTCCGACGGTATCGGTGGATTTGCGGATTTCAATCTTGTCTCGTCCTTCTCGACGTTCCCAGTGGACGGATGTGGGACTACGCCCACGACCGCCTTGGGTAATATTTGCTCCTACCCGATCCAGGGTAATGGCTCGTTAGTCGGCAAGTCGGTGGCGGTACCCGAGCCGGGTACGGTCGGCATGTTGGGCCTTGGCTTGGCCTTCCTGGGCCTCTTCACCTGGCGGCGTCGCAAGGATGCCAAGGCTGACGGGCGCGCATAAAGCAAGCTCGTCACGCACGCGGTTTGATGACTGATGGCGCCGCTTCCCGAAGCGGCGCCATTTTTCCGTATGCTTGTACCGCTGCAAGCCAGGGTTGCGGTGCCAGCCTGCAACCGCTTTACGCAATCATGCCGAGAGTAGATGCCTCATGACTCCAGAACCACCGGTCACGACTGAGCCGTTCGACTACACCACGGCATTCAGCCGCACAATCGGCTGGATCACTGCGCCAGAGCAGGCGAAGCTTCGTTCCAAGCGCGTGGCGATTGCGGGACTCGGCGGTGTTGGCGGAAGCCATCTGTTGACCCTGACCCGACTCGGCATCCAGTCGTTCAACCTGGCAGATTTCGACCGTTTCGGTACGGAAAATTTCAATCGACAGGCCGGGGCTTTCCAGTCGACCCTCGGCCAGCCAAAAGTCGACGTCGTGTCCCGGATCGCGCAGGATATCAATCCGGATCTGGACATCCACAAGTTTTCCGGTGGCGTCACCCTCGACAATATGGAACAGTTCCTGTCAGGGGTGGATCTGTACGTCGACGGACTGGACTTCTTCGTGCTCGATATTCGCGCCAAGCTGTTTGCCCTGTGTGCCGAGCGCGGTATTCCGGCGCTTACTGCGGCGCCGTTGGGCATGGGTGCTGCGGTGCTGGCGTTCCTGCCGGGTCAGATGACATTTGAAGAGTATTTCCGGCTGGAAGGGAGGTCGACCGACGAGCAGTTGCTGCGCTTCATGGTCGGATTGGCACCTGCCGTGCTGCATCAGGCCTATCTGGTCGATCCGTCTGCGGTGGACCTGATCAATCAGCGCGGACCGTCGACGCCCATGGCGTGTGAAATCTGCGCCGGGATAGCCGGTACCCAAGCGTTGAAGATACTGCTTGGCAGGGGCAAGGTGCTCGCGGCGCCTCACGGCCTGCACTTCGATGCCTACCGCAACAAGCTGGTACACACGTGGCGGCCGGGGGGCAATAACAACCCGTTGCAACGACTGATTCTGTCCGTGGCGCGTCGTCGTTTCATGCGCCCCTGATCACTACACGCACAAACGAGCGTGCCAGTCGTGGGTCCGTCGGACCGACTGCGCATAGTTTCCCTCGAACCCGTCGGGGCCCTGCTGTTTGTGCCCATCGCGAAGTGTTCATGGCAGTGGGGATCTCCGGGTCGTAGCCGTCGGGGAGCTATGGGCGCAATGTTTCGTCGTAACCGCTCAAACGGCGGCGTTTTTGCTCGTCCGGATAGCGAGCGGCTACCAGGCGTCTGACGTGGGCACGACGCCCGGAAACGGCAGCGGGGTCAGCCACAGGGTGACCCGGCCGGTGGCGACGCAGCGAATGGCGGCGCGGTCTTGGTGGTTACGCGCTCGGCATCGGAAGGCCACCGATTTGCGGCGGACAGCGATTTCAGCACGCACGGAGATAAGTGCTTCGACACGCTTGGCCGGGTGACTCTGGACCCGTTGCAGCGTTTCCACGAGGTAGGCGAGGGATCCACGCCCTGCGGGGGACGGGCAGTAATCAGGCTCTGGATGATGCCGATGTCGGCGATCCCGATTTCCGTCCGACACCACAGCCGCAGGGAACATCTTCGACCGCGTCGGCGTGACGGCCTTCCCGTTGATGAGGGAGAGCTTCCAGGGCCGTATTTTCGTCATACAAGGCATCGATTTCGATGGCGGTTGCCGGTGCGGGTCGGGAGGGCGGGCGCTTTATGTCCAAGGCGATCATCAGGCTGACCCGTAAGGTGCGTGAACGTCACGGCTGCGTGGAGTACGTTTAAGAGGTGGGGCCCCGCGCCGATGTCCGCGAGCAAGGGTGGAATGGACCGGAAGTTACTCGCAGGAAGGCGGATGTGAAACTTCCAGAGCTCTCATAACTCAGGGCAAAATTCACCGTCACGCTGGCGCAGTACGCGAGCAAGGGATGTTCTCGGCCAGTCGGGGCAGCGTGACATAACACGATTGCCGTTTGCCCATGATGCGGTGCCGTATGCCGGGCGCCCCTGTCCTTGCTAGGATTGTTCCACAGCTGCACAGGGGCAGTTGGGAGTCACATCCGGTCATGCAAACATTGCTAGGGCATTCCGCCGTATGGCGTGGAATGATGTTGTTTGCAGGGATGCTTTTGGGGAGAACAGGACGCGATAAAGCCCGCACCGGTCAGGCCCCGCCGTCAGGTAGTGACGTGCTGGTTTCCTGGTGTTCGGACGCGCGCTCGCGCCGTGAGGACGAAATGGCCCGGAGTTGCGGCGCAGGGCGGGCTTCAGGCCTGGCTCCGGAGCGTTGAGCCATCGCTGCGTCCATTGCGCGGAACCCGGCCGCCGGGTAAGGATTACCCGTGTCGACGGGCGCAGATTCGCAATGCCACGGCTTCGGCAACCTTGATGCCATCGATGGCCGCCGACAAGATGCCGCCCGCATAGCCGGCGCCTTCCCCGGCAGGATAAAGTCCTGCCGTGTTGAGGTTTTGCAGGCTTGCATCGCGCGTGATGCGGACCGGCGAGGAAGTGCGCGTCTCGACGCCGGTAAGGATCGCATCGTGCATGGCGTAACCCCTGATCTGGCGATCGAAGGCGGGCAACGCCTCACGGATCGCGGCAATCGCGTAGCCTGGCAGGGCGTGATCGAGATTGCCGGGAGTGACGCCGGGTTTGAATGACGGCTGCACGTCGCCGAAAGTTTCCGACGGCCTGCCCGCGATGAAATCGCCGACCCGCTGGCCCGGCGCGTTGTAGTTGCTGCCGCCCAACTCGTAGGCGCGACTTTCCAGCGCACGCTGCAGCGCGATACCGGCCAGCGGACTGCCGCTGTCGTCATAGGGAGCGAAGTCGGCGGGATCGATGCCGACCACCACGGCAGCGTTCGCATTGCGCTCGTTGCGCGAATACTGGCTCATGCCATTGGTGACCACGCGACCGGGTTCCGAGGTGGCCGCCACCACGGTGCCACCGGGGCACATGCAGAAGCTGTATACCGAGCGACCGCGGCCCGGATGGCTCTGTTTGCAATGATGCACCAGCTTGTAGTCGGCGGCGCCCAGCAGCGGATGACCTGCCTGGGGTCCGAAACGGGCGCGATCGATGATCGATTGCGGATGTTCGATGCGAAAGCCGATCGAGAACGGCTTCGCTTCCAGGTACACGCCACGCGCATGCAGCATCGCAAAGGTATCGCGCGCACTGTGCCCCACCGCAAGTACCACATCATCCGTGCGAATCTGCTCACCGTCGGCCAACACCACGCCGCGGACATGACGCACGCCGAGGCCATCGGTTTCGATCTGCAGGTCGTCGACACGCTGGCTGAAGCGGATCTCGCCGCCGAGCGATTCGATGGTAGCGCGCATGTTCTCCACCATCGTCACCAGCCGGAAGGTGCCGATGTGCGGTTTGCTGACGTAGAGGATTTCCTCGGGCGCACCGGCCTTGACGAACTCGGTGAGTACCTTGCGGCCGTGATGCTGCGGATCGCGGATCTGGCTGTACAGCTTGCCGTCGGAGAAGGTTCCGGCACCACCCTCGCCAAATTGCACGTTGGACTCCGGGTGCAGGTTGCGCTTGCGCCACAGGTCCCAGGTGTCCCGGGTGCGTTCGCGCACGGCCTTGCCGCGATCCAGGATGAGCGGGCGAAAACCCATCTGCGCCAGGATCAATCCGGCGAACAGTCCGCACGGGCCGGTGCCGATCACTACCGGGCGCAGCGACAAATCGGCCGGGGCGCGGGTCACGAACTGATAGCGGGTGTCCGGGCTGGGCTTGAGATGTGGATCGTTGGCGAAGCGCTGCAGCAGCTCAGCCTCCTGCGGCGTGTCGATATCCAGCGCGTAGATCAATGCGATCGCGCCGCGTCTGCGCGCATCGTGGCTGCGCTTGGCCACACGGTAGCCATGCAGTGCGGAAGCATCGATCTGCAGCCGGCGGATGATCGCATCAGCCAGCGCTTGTTCGGTGTGCTCCAGCGGCAGCTTGAGGTCGGTAAGTCGCAACATGATTGAACCGGTATGTCTCATGGATCAGGCGGCGCCGGATCACGCCGGGGGCGCCGCCCGACTTGCTCAGGCGTGAGGGCCGGACCCCGGCCCGGTGCGATCACATCTGACCGATGAAATCGCTCTTGCCGATGTCGGCGCCGGCCTCGCGCAGGATGTTGTAGGTGGTGGTGCAATGGAAGAACAGGTTGGGAAGGGTGAATTGCAGCAGATAGGCTTGACCTTCCAGGTTCAGCTCGCCACTGCGCCTCTTCAGATGAATTGCGCGCGTTTCGCTGCCATCGATCTGTTCGGGCTTGAAGCTCTGGACGTAGCTGATCGCGTGTTCGATGCGCGCGTGCAACTGCTCCAGCGTGGTTTCGCTGTCTTCGACCTGCTTCGGCTCGACCCCGGCGAGCCGGGCGGCGCCGCGCGTCGCCATGTCGGTGGCAATCTGCACCTGCTTGACCAGCGGCAGCATGTCGGGAATCAGCCGGGTCTGCAGCAACACCTCATCGGTGACTCCCTTGGCCTTGGCGTGCACGCCGCCCTTTTTCAGCACGGCGGCGAGATTTTCCAGGGTGCGGACAAAAACGGGAACGGCGGCCTGGTACATGGACAGTGTCATGGGGAGTGCTCCGGTGGCGGGTGTGGAAGAAGTTCGGGCGACAGTGCGGTGGGTGGCATGATGGGGCCACCAGCCGTGGCTGCCAAGGATGACCTTGCCGGTTGGCGGGCGGTTACCCGCGCGGCGACAAGGACCGCGATTAGCAACAACAGTGCCGCCAGCATGAAGGCGATCCCTGGAAGGTGGGTGGGCGCATGATCGCTGATGAACAGCGCAAACAGGTTGGCGAACAGTGCCGGACCAAAGATGCCGGCGAGGCTGGCCAGACTGGTCAGCGCACCCTGGAGACGACCCTGCTCGTGGGGATCGACCTGATGCGACATCAGCGCTTGCGCCGGTGGGCCGGCCAGCCCACCGAGGGCCATGAAGGGAATGCCGAGCAGGAACACCCAGGGGAGCGGGGCGAGTCCGAACAGCAGATACCCGACGATGGACAGTATCAAGCCCGCCAGGATCAGTCGGCGCTCCCCCAGCCTTGGCATCAGGCGTCGCACCAGTACTGCCTGCACCAGTCCGCTGCAAAGCCCGACCAGCCCCAGCGTGTAGCCCACCGCCTGCGGGCCCCAGCCATAGCGGTAGTCGGTATACAGCACGTAGGTTGCATTGAGAGAGAACTGCGCAAGATTGATCAGGAAGAACGTGGCGGCCAGCCCGAACACCTGCGGATAGCGGCGCAGCAGCAGCAGCGATCCCAGCGGATTGGCATGGCGCCAGTCGATACGGATGCTGCGGCGCGGCTTCGGCAGCGACTCGGGCAGCACGAAAAACCCGTAGCCGAAGTTGATCAGCGACAGGCCCGCCGCCACCCAGAACGGCAGCCGGATGTCCACGTGGCCCAGAAAGCCTCCCAGCGCTGGCCCGATGATGAAACCGATACCGAAGGCGGCGCCGAGCGTGCCGAAGGCCGCAGCCCGCTTCGCCGCGGGAGTGATGTCGGCGATGTAGGCATTGGCGGTGGAAAAGCTCGCTGCACAGACGCCGGAAACCGCACGGCCGACAAACAACAGCCACAACGATGGCGCCAGCGCCATCAGCACGAAATCGACGCCCAGCCCGAAGCTCGATATCAGGATTACGGTGCGCCGGCCGAAGCGATCCGACAGCGCACCCTGCACCGGCGAAAAGACGAACTGCATCAGCATGAACATTGCACCGAAGGCGCCTGCCCATACCGCGGCCTCGGCGATGCTGCCGCCGATCAACTGCACGATCAGGTGCGGCAGGACCGGAATGATGATGCCGAAGGCCAGCATGTCGATCATCACCGTGACGAAGATGAAGGCGAGCGCGGCGCGATGGTGTGGCGTAGCGGGCGGATCCATGGCAGATGAGGAGGAAATGGAGCTGCACGATAGCCGAATGCCGGCCACGTCACATCTGCTGGCTGCCGCTGCCGAAGCCATGGCCGCGGTGTGCTCGTCGTCGCGCCAACGTGCACGGGCAACAGCATCCGCAAGAAAATGCGTTTGACGCCCAGCCGCGATAGCATGAGGGACCCCACCGTCGACGGATTTGCCATGAATCGCCACGTTCTTGCCGGTTGTCTTGCGTTTGCCGTCGCGGGTTGCAACGTTAGCCCCGACGCGGCGATGTCCGCGCCTTCCGCTGCAGCAGACGCGAAGCTGCATGCCGGTGCGACAGCTGAAACCGCGCCGCGGCATCGAGGCGGCGAGCGTGGCCTCGAGAGTGCCGCCGAGGTGAAGCGGCATCTGGCGGATTACGCAACCGTGGAGCTCTCGGCCGACCTCTCCGCCTTCAGTAGCCGGCAGAAGGCGATGATTGCGCTGTTGGTGCAAGCGGCCGAAGGCACCAACGCGATCTACTGGCAGCAGGCCTGGGGTGACAAGGCGGACTTGCTCGACCGCATCGACGATCCGGCAACGCGGGAGTTTGCCTCGATCAACTACGGCCCCTGGGATCGGCTGGACGACGACCGTCCGTTTGTGGCGGGTGTCGGTGCGCGACCGCCTGGCGCGCGCTTCTACCCGGCAGACATGACCCGACGGGAGTTTGAACAGTCCACGCTCAAGGACAAGACCTCGCTGTACACCTTGCTGCGGCGTGATGGACAGGGCAGCCTGACCACCGTGCCCTACCACCTGGCCTACAGGAAGCCGCTGCAGAACATCGCGAAACTGCTGCGGAAGGCCGCTCGGCTCGCCGGGGATGACGGCTTCCGCAACTACCTGAGGCTGCGTGCCGAGGCCTTGCTGAACGACGACTACAGGCCCAGCGACCTCGCCTGGATGACGATGAAGAACAATCCGGTCGATATCGTGATCGGTCCCATCGAGACTTATGAGGATCGGTTGTTCGGCTACAAGGCCAGCTACGAATCGTATGTGCTGATCAAGGACCGGGTCTGGAGTGCCAGACTGGCGCGTTTTGCCAGGTATCTCCCGGAACTGCAGCGCGAGTTGCCGGTGGCGGACAAGTTCAAGGCGGAGACGCCTGGCTCGGATGCCGACCTGAATGCCTATTACGCGATCTACTATGGCGGCGATGCCAACGTCGGCGCCAAGACGATTGCCATCAACCTGCCCAATGACGAGCAGGTGCAGCTGCAAAAAGGCACCCGCCGCCTGCAACTGGAAAATGTCATGCAGGCGAAGTTCGACGAGATCCTGTTGCCGATCGGTCTGGCCCTGATTGCCGAAGACCAGCTGCAGCACCTGAGCTTCGATGCGTTCTTTCAGAACACCATGTTCCACGAAGTCGCACATGGCCTGGGCATCAAGCAGACCATCAATGGCAAGGGCAGCGTGCGCAAGGCACTGAAGGATCAGGCGTCGAGCTTCGAGGAGGGCAAGGCGGATGTCCTCGGCCTGTACATGGTGTCCCGGCTGGCCGACAAGGGTGAGCTGGACAAGAACCGGCTGATGGACAATTACGTCACCTTCCTCGCCGGCATCCTGCGCTCGATACGTTTCGGTGCCAGCGACGCGCACGCCGTGGCGAACATGGTGCGCTTCAATGTCTTCAAGCAGCAGGGTGCCTTCACGCGCGATCCGGAAACCGGCCGCTACCGCGTCGATTTCAACAAGATGACGGCGGCGACGAACCATCTTGCGGCCCGGTTGTTGATCATCCAGGGCAACGGCGACTATGCCGAGGCGAAGAAGCTGAGCGCGCAGATGGGCACGGTCGACGCGTCACTGGCCGCCGACCTGCAGCGCCTTGCGCAGGCGCACATCCCGGTCGATATCCGCTTTGAGCAGGGACTCGATGTGCTGGGGCTGGACAAACCGTGACCTGATCGCCCCGCTGCTGCATCCTCGTTTGGTGTATGGCTGGAGACGACCACCTTCGATCGGCGGGGTCGAGCAAAGCTTGGCCGACCCCGGCTGCAAAGGGCGACCTGATACGGATCCGCGACATGGCCGATGCGGCACGTGGGGCATCGGGAGGGGTGTTTGCCGCCGCCGCCGCGTAGGGCGGACACCGTCCGCCTCCGGACAGAACCGGCGGGCCGTGCCCGCCCTACGCCGATGCACGGGTTGCCATGGAGGCCCCGATCACCCATCGGCTGCATCCTGGTTTGGCGTATGGCTTGATTTTGCCGACCGCAGTGAGAATGCAACATTCGAGGCATCAGGAGCCGTGATGCGGATTCAGCCGATCCAGTCAGCGACCGCCTGCGGGTGTTCCAGGTGCAGGTGATGGCCGCCGGCCAGGTAGTTGACCGCTATCCCGGCGACGCAATCGGCGCGTGCCTGCATCGGGGCGCCGGGCAGGTAGGACGTTTCCGGTTGCGCCAGCAGCAATGCGGTCGGGGCGCGGATGCCGCGAAGCAGCGCCTGAACCTGGGTTTCGGCCAGTCGTGCCGCACTGCCACGGGTCAGTAGCGGGTCGCTGCGCCACTGCCAGCCACCGTTGCCGGCAATCAGTCCGCGTTCGACGATCGGTCGGGCCAGCGTCGCAGGCATGCCGCTGGCGATGGTGCGTGCGCTGAGGGCTTGCTCGATGTCACGAAACTGCCGTAGCGGCCGGCGGTTGTCCTTGCGGGTCATGGCATCACGAAAACGTTGCAGGGTGCGCGAGCCGTCGTCACCCAGCGGGCCCAGGCCCTCGATCAGCAACAGTCGCGCAATGCACGCGGGCGAGGCGGCGGCCACCAGCGAGGCGATGCCGGCCCCGAGCGAGTGGCCGAGCAGGGTATAGCGTCGCAGCTCCAGCGCCTCGGTCGCCGCCAAAACCGTTTTCACATAGTCGAGGTAGTGGTAGCTGGCGCCGATCGGCAGGTGGTCGGAATGGCCATGTCCCGGCAGATCCAGCGCAATGACCCGAAAACGTGCGGCCAGCAGCGGCGCCAGGCGATCAAAGCTGCCTGCGTTGTCGAGCCAGCCATGCAGGGCCAGCAACGGCGGTGCGGTCTCATCGCCCCACACTTGCGCACGTAGCGTGAGATTCGCCAGCTTGACGGCCTGCTCAGCGGCGTGGCGCATCGAGCTTCCTCGCGCGTCGGGCGGCTTCGGTACGCCGTTGCGCGGCGGCTGCGGCATCGTAGTCGGCAGCAAACTCGGGCCAGCCCTGGGTATGTTTCAGCACCAGCTGGGCAAGGCTGTCGACCTGTTCGTGGCTGTCGTTGAGGGCGGGGATATAGCGCAGGTTGTCACCGCCGGCCGCGCTGAAGAATGCACCGTTTTGCATGGCGATTTCTTCCAGTGTTTCCAGGCAGTCCACCGCAAAACCGGGACAGGCGACGTCGAGTGTCTTCACGCCCTCGGCGGCCAGCTGGCGCACCGTGGCGTCGGTATACGGATGCAGCCAGCGTTCGCGCCCGACGCGGGACTGGAAGCTGATGGCCATATGCTCTTCGCGCAGTCCCAGCCGTTCGCGTAGCAGCCGCGCGGTGGCATGGCACTGGCAGAAATACGGGTCGCCGGCATGCAGATAGCGCTCGGGAATGCCGTGGAACGACAGCAGCAGCCGGTCACCGCGACCGTTGGTCTCCCACCAGCGCTCGATGCGCGTGGCCAGCGCATCGATATGCCCGGGATCGTCGTGGTAGTCGTTCACGAGGCGAAGTTCCGGCGGCCAGCGCAGGGTTTTCAGGGTGTCGGCGACGGCGTCGATGACCGAGCCGGTGGAGGTGGCCGAATACTGCGGGTAGAGCGGCAGCACCAGCAATCGGCGTACGCCTTCGCGTTGGAGTCCGGTGATGGTCTTCATCACCGAGGGCTCGCCGTAGCGCATCGCCAGCGCCACCCGAACCGGCGCGTCAGGCCGTTGCCGGGCCAGTTCGGTTTGCAGTCCGCTGGCCAGGGCCTCGCTGCCGGTACGCAGCGGGGAACCTTCGGGCGTCCATATGCGTCGATAGGCATGTGCGGAACGTGCTGGCCGGATCCGCAGGATCACCCCATGCAGGATAAGCCACCATAGCCAGCGCGGATATTCGATCACCCGCGGATCGCCGAGAAACTCGGCCAACCACGGTCGCAGTGCGTCGGCGGTGGGTGCGGCGGGGGTGCCCAGGTTGACCAGCAGCACGGCAGCCTGAACAGGCTGAACGGCGGCCTCGTGGGAATAGCCGGCAACGCCGGTATAGTTGTTGCGTGGCATTGTGATAACCGTAGCCGACCAGCCGTTGAGTCTGCCATAGCCGCTCTGCTGCGGCGCGCCCGTTACCCGAGTTCAATGGAGCCGTCCATGTTCAAGTCATCGCTGTCCCGCCTGTTTCTGCTTGGCCTGGCCCTGCTGCTTCCGGCGACGGTCGTACAGGCCGAAGACCCGCCGTTGCTGCGCGCCAGCAATGCCGTACGGGTGCTCCAGGAGGTGATGCAGGCACCGGACAAGGCGATCCCGACCGACCTGCTGCGCGATGCCAAGGCGATCGCGGTGATTCCCGACATGATCAAGGTCGGCTTCATCTTCGGCGGTCGGCGCGGCGAGGGGCTGATCTCGGTGAAGCGCCCGGATGGTACCTGGTCCGATCCCAGCTTCATCACCATGACCGGTGGCAGTGTGGGGTTTCAGGCCGGGGTGTCGTCAACCGATGTGATTCTGGTGTTCCGTACCGAGCGTGGGGTGGATTCGATCGTGCACGGCAAGTTCACCCTGGGTGCCGATGCCTCGGCCGCTGCCGGTCCGGTCGGGCGTACCGCCTCGGCCGCTACCGATGGCAACTTCAAGGCCGAGATCTATTCGTATTCCCGTAGTCGTGGCCTGTTCGCCGGGGTGGCGCTGGATGGTTCGGCATTGCGGATCGACTATGATGCCAATGCCGCGGTCTACGGAGCCGGCATCACGCCCCGACGTATCTTTGAGGGTGGCGTTACCCATGTCCCTGGTCCGGTGGTCAACTTTCGCGACCAGTTAGAGGAGTACACTGCAAACTGAACGGTCTCCAGAGACCGCAGGGTACGTAGATGCCGTGGCGTTCGGCGCAAGGCACTGTTTGGCTAAAGTCTGTTACCGAGGTTGATTATGGGTTTTGACAGTTTGTGGCACTGGATCGTGCTGTTGGTGATCGTGCTGCTGGTCTTCGGTACCAAGAAGATCCGCAATCTGGGGCCGGACCTCGGCTCAGCCATTCGCGACTTCAAGAAGAGTCTCAGCGGCGAGGACGAAGCCAAGCAGAAAGAAGAGGATGCCAAGCGCGCCGAAGGCGAGCACTTGCGCGCCGATCCCCCTGCGGCTGCAGGCCAGGCCGAGACGCAGAGTCAGCACGACTCCAGCGAACGCAAGTAAGCGCACGGCAGGTGTGACGCGGCGATGATCGAGATCAGCCTCGGTAAACTGGTATTGCTCGCGTTGATCGCGTTGATCGTGCTGGGACCGGAAAAACTTCCCGGCGCCGCACGGACTGCCGGCGCCCTGTTGCGACGTGTCCGCAGTGGTTGGGACAACGTACGCGCCGAGGTGGAGCGGGAGCTCGAGGTGGAGGAAATCAAGCGTGCGGCGCGTGAGGCGGCAGCCAGCGCGGAAGCCGTTCAGGGCGAGCTGAAGAGCAACCTTGAAAAAATCAACAAGCCCTTCGCCGAGGCCGCCGCGATGGTGAAGTCCGAGGCCGCGACACCGACCACGACCAAGCTGTCCGCTGTCAATGACAGCGCGCAGCGGCCGGACGAGATTCAGCAGCAACTTCCCCTGGACGAGCCCGTCGTCAAATCCTCACCGTCCGACGGAGAGCCTCCACATGGCAACGCCTGAGCTGGGTGCACCCGAGTCCGAGGAGGCACAGCAGGGCCTGTTCGCCCATCTGCTGGAGCTGCGTAGCCGGCTGTTGAGGGCGGTCGCGACCGTGGTGCTGGTACTGGTGGCTCTGGTGCCCTTTGCGAACCGTCTGTACAGCGAACTCGCCGAACCGCTGGTGGCTCGCATGCCGCAAGGTGCGCACATGATCGCCACCGAGGTCACCAGTCCGTTTCTCACACCGCTGAAGCTGGCCTTCTATGTGGCGCTGTTCGTCAGCATGCCGATGATTCTTTACCAGCTATGGGCGTTCGTCAGCCCCGGCCTGTACCGGCACGAAAAACGTCTGGCGCGCCCGTTGCTGGCCGCTGCGCTGGTGTTGTTCTATCTCGGCGGCGCGTTTGCCTATTTTCTGGTGCTGCCCGCGGCCTTCCACTTCCTGATTGCGGTCACCCCGCAAGGGGTGGAGATGATGACCGACATCACGCACTACCTCGATTTTGTGATGTTGATGTTCTTTGCCTTCGGTTTGTGCTTCGAGGTGCCGGTGGCGGTGGTGATTCTTGCCGCCGTTGGGGTGGTGGATCTGGCCAAGCTGCGCAGCGGTCGGCGTTATGCCGTCGTCGGTGCCTTCGCGATTGCCGCGATGATCACGCCGCCGGATATCACCTCGATGATGATGCTCGGCATCCCGATGTGCCTGCTTTACGAGTTGGGCATCCTGGCGGTGAGCTGGCTGATCAAGCCCGGTGACGCGAAGTCCGAGACCGGTTGAGTGGCGGCGCCGGCTTGCGCTGACGGCGTGGTGTGAGCGGGCTCAGCGGTTGGGAGAATATCGCACGCCGTGGCGAGAGCGACGCCAGGGGTTCGTGACCAGGTGAGTCGTGGTTCCCCACCTGTCGCATCCTCACCTCCGCAGATCTCATCAGAGGGCTGTTTGCAGCTGTGGTCAGCAATATGTTGCTTGGCCCACATCCCTCAAGAACGGCCATCTCATGCCCTTCTCGAAACGCGGGTGCGGCAGATGGCGGATCCGCACTTCCCTCCCGAGCCGTGCATCGGCGTAGGGCGGACACCGTCCGCCGCGCTTGGTCATGACGCCTCCGGGCAGAGGCCGGCGGACAGTGTCCGCCCTCCGCGGCGGAAGAGGCACCTCCTGATTTCCCCCATCAGGCCATCCGCCAAACGAGGATGCGGTAGATGGGAATCAGGAGGTGAGTTGTGGGAAAGTTCGAGGAGTTTGATCAGTCGAATGACCAGGATTTTCCCGCAGCGCGCCGCCGGTACGGGCAGCTGACGGCGATCGCAACAGGCAGGCGAATTTTTCTCAGCCTCTCAATACAGGTCGACCGGATCCACGTCCAGCGACCAGCGCACGCGTCGGGCCTCCTTCAACGCTCTCAGCGCGCGCTCCCAGGGGCGCAACATGCCATGCAGGTGGGTGCGACTGCCTGCCTCCAGCAGCAACTGGCCACGGTGGCGCCCGCCGCGCAAGGGCATCGGCGCCGGCATCGGTCCGGCGACCTGCAGTGATGGTTGGTCGGGCAGGGCGGCCTTCGCGGCGGCGAGAAAGGCATCAGCCAGAGGCCGCTGTGCGGCGTCGACCCGCAACAGCACCTGGTGGCTGAAGGGCGGCAACTGGACCTGACGTCGTTCGGCCAGCAGTTCGTGGGCGGTCGTGGCATAGCCTTGTGCCAGCAAGCCACGCAGCAGCGGATGGTCCGGCTGGTGCGTCTGCAACAGCACCCGGCCGGGCCGGCGGGCGCGGCCGGCGCGACCGGCAACTTGAACCACCAGTTGGGCAAGCCGTTCACCCGCGCGAAAGTCGATGCTGTGCAGGCCTTCATCGACACCGACGATGGCGACCAGGGTGAGGTTGGGCAGGTCATGGCCCTTGGCCAGCATCTGGGTGCCGACCAGAATCGCCGGCTGGTCGTCTTGCAGCCGCTCCAGCAACTGTTCGAAGGCATCGCGGCGCCGGGTGGTTTCACGGTCGACCCGCAGCACCGGCACCTCGGGAAACTGCGCGATCAGCGCTTCTTCCAGCCGCTCGGTACCGTGGCCCTGGGGCTTCAGGCTGCCGGCCGCGCAGCTCGGGCAACTCGTCGGCAGGCGCTGTCGATGGTCGCAGTGGTGGCAGATCAGCTGCCGGCGACCGGCGTGCAGGGTCAGCGGGCGTTCGCAGCGCGGACATTCGGCATGCCAGCCACAGCCGTGGCACAGCAGCACCGGGGCGTAACCGCGCCGATTGCGAAATACCAGCGCCTGTTCCCCGCGGGCCAGGGTCTCCGCCACCGCGCCCAGCAGTGCCGGCGACAGGCCGTGGTCCAGCCGCTGCGCGCGCATGTCGATGATCTGCACCTGCGGCGGCCGCAGCGCACCGGGGCGGGCGCGCAAATGCACGGTGTGGTAGCGACCGGCTTCGGCGTTCGCCAGCGATTCGAGCGAAGGCGTGCCCGAACCCAGCACCACCGGAATGCCCAACGCGCGCGCGCGCACCAGCGCCAGGTCACGCGCATGGTAGCGAAAACCCTCCTGTTGCTTGTAGGAGCTGTCGTGCTCTTCGTCGACAATCACGATGCCAGCGTGCGGCAGCGGTGTGAATACCGCCGAGCGGGTGCCGAGGATGACCTTGGCGCTGCCGTCGCGTGCACGCAGCCAGGCGCGTGCGCGATCGCCTTCGGACAGGCTGGAATGCAACACTTCCACGCTCACACCGAGCCGTTCGCGCAGGCGCCGGACCGTCTGCGGGGCGAGGCCGATCTCCGGTACCAGCAGCAGCGCCTGCCTGCCGCTGGCCAGGGTCTGCTCGATCAAGGCCAGATACACCTCGGTCTTGCCGCTGCCGGTGACACCGTCGAGCAAAAACGGTTGATAACGGCCAAGACTGGCGCCGATCGTGCTGACGGCATGTTGCTGCTCTTCGCTCAGCCGGGGTGCCGTGGACCCGACCTGGGGGCGCCGGGATGGCGCGCGTTCGCTGCGCACGACCAGGCCGGCAGTGGCCAGACGCCTTGCCGCCGGGCGCCATCCAGGCAAGTGTTCGGCGAGCTCCGGTGCGCTCATGGCGGCACCGGCCAACACGGCCAGCAGGCGCTTGCTGCCGCCCCGCCGGCTGCCGGCATCATGGGCGCTGCGACCGGCCAACGTGAGCGACCAGTATTCTTCCCCGAACGAGGGCAGGGGCCTGGCCTCGCGCAACGCCAGTGGCAATGCGCTGGCGTATACCTCGCCCGGCGCGCCGAGCCAGTAATCGGCGGCCCACGCCAGCGTCTGCATCAGTTCGGAATCCAGCAACGGCATCTCATCAAGCAGTCGGATAGCCGGCTTCAGACGCTGGGTGTCGATCGTGGTACCGCTGGCGACCTCCACCACCACACCCACCAGCTTGCCGCGACCGAATGGCACCTCTACACGGCTGCCCGCTACCGCCCGGCCTGCAGCAGGCAGGTAGTCGAACAGGTTCGGCAGGGGCACTGGCAGGGCAACGCGTAGAACTGTGGGCATGACGACCTCGTGGCAGGCCAGTGTAATGGCGCCATTGAGCAAGATCGCATGGCGCGGCACGCGTTTTGACCCAAGTCGTCGCGGAATCGAGTTTGCAGGTACTTGCTGTCTGAAAATCGAGGAACCCCGGGTAAGTGGCTAAGCTCGGGAGCTTTTTCTGCTTATCCACAATGACTGTGGATAAGTCTGTGGATGTCGTGGGTAGGGCAGCTTGCAAAGCCCACTACAGCGCCTTTCACGACAACTTGATGATCTTTTGGTCAAGGAAAAAAATACTTATAGATCAGTGAGTTGAAAATAACGTCAACGCTCCATTCACGCAAGTGACAGGGTGCTCCCTGGCCGCTTGACAGGTTCGTGACGCTGTGTAAAACCCTTGCCGCCGAGACTCGCTGGCGCGGTTTGTGGCGTGTGGGTGTGCGCCGATCCTACCTATGCGGCGGGCCGACGGGTTGGGCGCGGGCGATATATCCAGCAACCTGTCGAGCTTTGCCGGTCGGGGCGAGCATTCGGCTAGGAGCTTGGGCCGTAGAACCTTTGGATAGCGAGATTGCGCTATCGCCATAGGATGGGTCTATCGGAAGGAGCGCATAGTGGTTCTATGCAAGCCTGGCGAGAGACTCAGCCTATGGATGAGAGCACAATCGCAGCCCGAAGATTTCTACGGCCCACGCTCCTAGGCGAGGACCGATTTCTGACGATTCGCCACCAGCCCATCCTGATGCTATGGGCCCAGAAGCGGCAAAAAGAGGGACCGCACAGCCGGATTCGCACACCGGCGGACCAAAAGCCGACAGGCGGCTAGCCGCTCCCGCTAGAATGACCGGCCCTGGAGCTTGCCCGTGTCGATGAAACCCCTTCGTCCCGAACGCGCCCGGCTCGCGCACGAGATGCGCGCCACCGTGCGTCTCGCCGTGCCGCTGATGCTGGCGCAGCTGGCGGCGATCGGTAGCAGCGTGATCGATGCGGTGCTGGCGGGTCATGTCAGCGCGCATGTCCTTGGCGCCGTGGCGGTGGGCAGCAGCCTGTGGTCGCTGGCGATCGTCAGTGGTATCGGCATGATGATGGCCGTGCCGCCCTCGGTGGCACAACTGGATGGTGCCGGACACCGGCATCAGGTCGGCGCGATGTTCCGCCAGGCGCTGTGGCTGGGCGTGGGCATGGGCGCCGTACTGTGGTTCGCGCTGCGGCATACCGCCCCGCTGATCGAGCTGATCGGGGTGACGCCGGATCTGCGCCACGACGTGCAGCGCTTCCTGCTGGCCATCAGCTGGGGTGCCCCGGCGCTCACCTGCTATTTCGCGCTGCGCGGATTGTCCGAGGGTTTGTCGCTGACTCGCCCGTCGATGTATTTCAGTTTCGGTGGCCTGCTGCTGCTGATCCCGTTCGGCTATGTGTTGATGTTCGGCAAGCTGGGTATCCCGCCGCAAGGGGCTCATGGTTGCGGAGTCGCCACGGCGACGGTGATGTGGCTGGAAATGCTGGGGTTTGGCACTTATGTGTTGCGCCACCCCGATTACCGCGGCCTCGGTCTGCTGGATCGGTTTGACGCACCGGATTGGCGACGGATCGGTGAATTGGTGCACATCGGCTTGCCGATGGCGGTCAGTCTGCTGGCCGAGGCGGGGTTGTTCGTGGCAACCGCGCTGATCATCAGTACGCTGGGTGAGGATGTAATTGCCAGTCATCAGGTCGCGATCAATATTGCCTCGTTGTTCTTCATGATTCCGCTCGGGATGGCGATGGCGATTACCGTGCGGGTCGGCAATGCGGTGGGTCGCGGTGACGAGCGCGGCGTGCGCTATGCGGGGTTCTGCGGTATTGGACTGACGCTGGTTACGCAGTTGTTCTCGGCAGCCTTGATGCTGAGCATGCCGCACGCCATCGCCAGCCTGTACACGCATGATCCGCGGGTGATCACGCTGGCGGCGCAGCTGATCATGCTGGCCGGACTGTTCCAGTTTTCCGATGGCATCCAGGTCGCCTCCAACGGTGCGTTGCGCGGCCTCAAGGACACCCGCGTGCCGATGCTGATCACCTTGTTTGCCTACTGGGTTATCGGCATGCCGGTGGGTTGGTGGCTGACCTTCCGCCACGGCATGGGTGCGAGCGGGATGTGGCTGGGGCTGACCGCCGGCTTGTCGGTGGCGGCGGTGATGTTGTTCGTGCGCTTCTGGCGCAGTGCCTGGAAACAACGCTGGCGCCGTGTCAACCGTCACATGACTGACGTGGTGCAAGCCGCTACGCTGGGTCGACCCACCCTGGAAGATCGCGCATGACTCCACCGCTGCCGCCCCGCCCGCGACGTCCTTCGGGATTTCGTGTTTTTCTGCGCACGCTCGGGCGTGGCCTCAATGTGACCCGGCTGGTGATCATCAACGTAGTGTTCTTCGGTGTCCTGTCGATCGTCTTGCTGCTGATCGTTGGCGGCATCGCCGGCAGCCGGATGCAGCGCGAGGTCAAGAACCACAGCGTACTGGTGCTCAAGCCGCAGGGGCGGCTGGTCGAGCAATACAGCATCGATCCATTGCAGCGGGTGCTGGAAGGCCTGTCCGGCAACGCGCCGAAGCAGGTGCAACTGCGCGATCTGGTCGGCGCCATCGATGCCGCTGCGCACGACCGACGAATCAGCCGAATCCTGTTGATGCCCGGTGACTTGCAGGGCGGAGGCTTTGCCGCGTTGCGTGAAGTAGGTGCGGCGCTGGACCGCTTCCGCGCGGCCGGCAAGCCGGTGATCGCCTGGGCGGTGAACATGGATCAGGGCCAGTATTACCTGGCGGCTCACGCCGATCGGGTACTGGTCGATCCGCAGGGCGGCGTGATGCTCACCGGGCTGGCCAATTACCGGCTGTACTACAAGGATCTGCTCGACAAGCTGGGCGTGGAGGTGCACCTGTTCCGCGTCGGCCAGTTCAAGAGTGCGGCCGAGCCGTACATCCTCGATCATGCCTCGGCGCAGGCCAAGCAGGCCGACAGCTACTGGATGGACGGCCTGTGGAACAACTATCTCGATCAGGTCGCCAAGCTGCGCAAGCTCGATCCGGCCACCTTGCGTGCCGACATCGACAACCTGCCGCAGGACATCGGCAGTACCCAGGGCGATCTGGCACAGCTGGCGTTGAACGAGCACCTGGTCGACGGCCTCGCCACCCGGGCCCAGTTGATTGCGATGCTGCGCAAGGACGGGGTGCCCGCCGGCAAGCAAGGTCATGGATTCCGCGAGGTCAACCTGGACCGCTACGCCGCCAGCATGCCGCAGCATGACAATGGTTCGACGCCGGGTGTGGCAATCGTCGTGGCCGAAGGCGAAATCACCGGCGGCAAGCAGCCGCCCGGCCGGATCGGCGGCGAATCCACCGCGGCGCTGATTCGCGCGGCACGCCATGACCGCAGGACCCGGGCGCTGGTGTTGCGTGTCGACTCACCCGGCGGTGAAGTGTTTGCGGCCGAGCAGATCCGACGCGAAGTGGCACTGACCCGTGCGGCGGGCATTCCGGTGGTGGTATCGATGGGCAATGTCGCCGCCAGCGGCGGCTACTGGATCTCGATGGACGCCAATCGCATCGTCGCCGAGCCGAACACGATTACCGGCTCGATCGGCATCTTCGGCATGTATTACTCGGTGCCGGACACCCTGGCCAAGCTCGGGGTATTCAGCGACGGCGTCCGTACCGGCCCGATGGCGGGGGCGTTCGATATCACGCGCCCGCTCGATCCGAAAGTCGGTGCGGTGATCCAGGTGATCATCGACAAGGGCTACCGCAACTTCGTCGGCAAGGTGGCCAGGGCACGCGGCAAGAGCTATGCAGCAATCGATGCGATTGCGCAAGGACGGGTGTGGACCGGCCAGCAGGCGCTCGATCGCGGCCTGGTCGATCAACTGGGCGGCCTGCGGCTGGCGGTGGCCGATGCCGCCAGGCTGGCCAAGCTCGGCAAGGGCTACCCGGTGCGTTACGTCGAAGCACCGTTGGGCGGTTTCGAGCGTTTCCTGGTCGGCATCAACCAGAGCGCCAGCATTCACCTTCTGCAGTCGTGGGGTGTCCGTCTGCCAGACTGGCTGGCCCAGATGCCGGCGCTGGCGCCGGAACTGCAGTTGCTGCGCCAGGCCAGGGCCGGCACCCCCAATATCTATGCCGACTGCCTTTGCGCTCCACGCTAGGCGTGCAGCAGGTGCCTCGGCGCAGGCGGGGCCAGGAGCGTAGCCGTGAAATCTTCGGGCTGCGATGGTGCTCTCATGCATAGGCCGCGTCTCTCGTCAGGCTTGCATGGAACCACGATGCGCGCCGTCCGATAGCCCCATCCTGTGGCGATAGCGCCATCTCGCTATCCAAAGTTCCTGCGGCCCACGCGCCTAGCGCTGTTGCGCCTGAATTTGTTTGCGCTGCTGCGCTGCCTGTTTGTCGACGATTTTCTGCACATCGCGGGCCTGTTGCTCCTTGGCCTTGAGCGCGTCGAAAGGCGTAGCGACGGCCTGGGCCCGCGGTTTCGGCGGTTTGCCCGACGAGCAGGCGCCGAGAGCGAGCATGCACAGCAGCATCGGCAAGGATTTCATGGCGGCGCTCGGGTTGTGGGTACGCGCTGGAGTTTCCCGCGCGGTGTCGGCGCAGGCAAGTGATACCCTACTAGGCGTGCCAGCGGTGAGGTTTTAAGCTGTGCCGATGAACAGCCGCATCGACGCCTGGCAACTGCAAGGTCATACCGCCCTGGTCACCGGCGCCAGCAAGGGTATTGGCTATGCCGCCGCGCGCGAGCTGGCCGGTCTCGGTGCCGATCTGCTGCTGGTGGCGCGCGACGAGGATCACCTTGAGCAGGTTCGGGTGGAGCTGGGTGACGACTTTCCCGGGATCGAGGTCATGGCTTTCGGCGCCGACCTGACCGAGGCGGAAGGGCGGCTGGCGGTTTTCGACTGGATTGCCGACCTCGCGGCGCCGCTGTCCCTGCTAGTCAACAATGCCGGCGGCAACCAGCCGAAGGCCACGCTGGACTATGTGGCCGGGGAGGTCCGGGCGATCTTCGAGCAGAACCTGTTCTCCGCCTTCGAGATGTGCCGATTGGCGCACCCGCAACTGGTGCAGCATGCCAACGCGGCGATCGTCAACGTCGGCTCGGTATCGGGTATCACCCATGTACGCACCGGTTCGCCTTACGGCATGAGCAAGGCTGCGCTGCACCAACTCACCCGCAACCTCGCGGCGGAGTGGGCCGTGGACGGCATCCGCGTCAACGCGGTGGCACCCTGGTATATCCGTACCCAGCGTTCGGAGCCGGCGCTGGCGGATACCGACTATCTGGATGAAGTGCTCGAGCACACGCCGCTGCAGCGGATCGGCGAGCCGGAGGAGGTGGCGGCGGCGATTGCGTTTTTGTGCCTTCCCGCAGCCAGCTACATCACCGGGCAAATACTGGCGGTCGATGGCGGCTTCCTCAACGATGGGTTCTGATGGCGCCAAGCCGGTCGGCCGTGGCCGCCCTATGCCGCGATTCGGGGCATACATGGCGCGCGTAGTTCCAGGCCGCCGCTGGGTCCGGTGAAATCCGGTAGGACGGACACCGTCCGCCGCGCGTCGTCCTGATGCGTCCGGGAAGCACCGGCAGACCGTGTCCCCCCTACGCCGAGGCACGGGTTGCCACGGAAGTTTCGATCAGCCATCGGCTGCGGCCTGCTTTGGCGCATGGCTGGAATGGCCATCTCCGACCGGATGGGGTCAGGCAGAGATTGGCAGTCCGCAGCCACCAAAGGCCCCCTGAAACAGATTCGTGACATTGCGCAAGCAACAGGTGGGGAGTCGGGATCGGGCAGGCTGGGCGCAATCGTCTCAGAACTCGGCGACGTGCTCTTCGGCGGCAAAGCCCAGTACCACGGCGCCCTGGCCCACATTGACCATGCCGGTAATGCTCATCGGTGCTTCCATCAGTTCGATACCGGTTTCCTCACAGGCGCTGCGCAGCTCCGGGTAGCCGGGCAGGGTCGGCAACACGGAAAGATCACCGCCATAGCTCACACAGATCATGGGGACCAGCAAGCCGGCGCGGACCCGCTGGGCGGCGTATCCGAACAGCGCCTCCGCACCCTGTTCGAATCCGCGCACCTTGCCTACGGGTCCGGTTTCGCCCTGATAGCAGCGCAGCAGCGGCTTGATATCCAACGCCGAACCCAGCATGGCGCTGAACAGGCTGACACTGCGGTCGTTCTTCTTTTTGGCGCGGGCGCGCAGGTAGTACAGGTCGCGGGGCAGCATGTAGCCATAACTGTGGTTGGCGATATGGGTAAGCCTTTCGCGGATCGCAGCAGGATTGTCGCCCGCGCGAATCATCCGGTTGGCTTCGTAAATGGCGGGCGCCGAGCCGGCAAACACGTTGCGTGTATCCACTACGCGCATCATGAACGGCCCGGGTATCTGCGCCCGTTCGCGGACCTGGCGGTAATTCTTCAGGATGGCGAAACTGGCGCGGTTCACATGGTCGTTGATCGGGCTGCGGGTGGCGGTGATGGTCAGGCAGAACACGCAGTCCTGCTCCAGCACCAGCCGTTCGAGAAACAGCTTCTGTACCTCATCGATCGGGCAGGGCTTGGTTTCCGCGGTGTGGCTGCGGCTGCCGAGCTCGCTGTCGATAAAGCGCTGGATCTCCGCCGGCTCGCGATCGTCCATGAACACCTTGCCGTCCACCTTGACGGTGATCGGCATCACCGCGATATGGTTTTCCTGCAGGAACGCCTGCGAAAGATCGCAAGCCGCATCGATAGCCAGACCTATCCGCATCACACACCCCCTCACAAGTGGCAGGCAAAACATAGCATGCGGCGGGGTGGCGTGGCGGCGGGGGGCTTCAGCTTGTAGCGCACGCGCAGATCGGCAAAATCCAGCGGGCATGTTCATGGTCGTTCCACGACCGTCACCCCATTGACCGACCCCGGCCATGGTGTTGATGTGCGAAAGGCATTTTTTTGGAATTCTTGCCGGCAACTCAGTGCCGAGTCTGCAGATCATCCACTCCTGCAATGCGGGCGTCCCGTTCAAGCGTGACCTGGCCGGGTGCATGTGAGCCAGGGCTGCGAGGCATAAGGTGGGCGCTGCCCTGGCGAATTGCCCCATCAAGGGAAACCGATGTTGGTGGCGAGTCGCAACATATTACGCTCTGGGTTTCTGAACCCGTCCCCGACGAAGACCGTTACAAAGGGAACTATTGCGCAAGCCTCGTCATGGCGGGGGCGGGTTTGGCTGCAATCCGTGGTGGAACGCAAGTTATTGCGTAAGACGACGCGTTGACAAAACATTAAATAAGCGTGATAAAGCGCGCATTGGAAACGGGATGCGAAACTTTGGAGGCGCAAAGCAGGCAACGGGCAGGCCGGTGAACGCAGGTAGCTGGACCGCCTACTCCGCCTTTCACAGGATGTTAGTTAGCTGTTAGTCTGCGCCGTCGCTGTAGGGCGGTCAGCTGGTTGCCGTGGTGGCGATCCGCTCATATCGCAAGTCTTGGGGCAGATATTTTTCTGTTTTATGTTGGTAACAATTCGGAGGGTCATTTCATGAAACTTGGGGTCAAGAAACTTTCTACGGCGGTTCGCCTCGGGCTTTCGCTCGGCGCCGTCATTGCCGTCGGTGCGTCCGGCGCCGCCTTTGCCCAGGACACGGGTACTCAGGCCGCGGCCAACCAGCCCAATGCGAAAAAAGCCCAGACGCTGCAGACGGTGGTCGTCACCGGTTCGCACATCCGGCGTGTGGATCTGGAAACGTCCAATCCGGTGGTCACCATCGACGCGGCGCAGATCAAGGCAACCGGCAAGCTGACCCTGGGCGACATCCTGCAGGACCTGCCGGCGGTAACCGGCGGCAACGTCAATCCGCAGGTCAACAACAGCGGCGGCACCGGCGGTTCGACGGTCGGCCTGCGTGGCCTGGGTGCACAGCGCACCCTGCTACTGATCAATGGCAAGCGCATCATCAACCAGGATCCGAACTCGATCCCGGCCGACATGATCGAGCGCGTCGAGGTGCTGACCACCGGCGCATCGTCGGTCTACGGCTCCGATGCAATCGGCGGCGTGGTCAACTTCATCCTGAAGAAGGACTACCAGGGCGCCCAGCTGACGTTGAACTACGGCGAGTCCGATCACAACGACGGCGCAAGCCGCGGCTTCCAGTTCACCTTTGGCCAGACCTCGGACAAAGGCAGCATCATGGCCGGCATCGACTACAACAAGACCGATGCCGTACAGGCCAGCGCACGCAAATTCTCGCAGAACGCGGTCTCGATCTACGGCAGCACCGGTACACCGATCTACAGCTACATCGGTGGTTCGAGCTTCCCGCCGCACGGCCGTATCCAACTGCCGGGCGCCAATTCGGACGGAACGTTTCAGCCGGGTTCATTGGCAGCTCAGTACGGCTGCGGCAACGTGGCGGCGAATACAGGAGCCAGTGGCCAGAATACCTCGACCGACTACCACTGCTTCACCAATGCCGACAAGTACAACTATGCGACCGTCAACCTGATCATGACGCCGCAGGAACGTACCAGCATGTTCGTTAACGGCACCTATAACCTGGGTGACCATGTGACGGCGTACATGGACGCCTACCATAACAAGACCACGTCAGGCTTCCAGTTGGCGCCGCCGCTTTATGGCTCACCGTATGGTGCCGTGATCTCCAAGGACAGCTATTACAACCCGTTCGGTGTGCCGTTCTCCTCGGCCGGCTACGATTTCCGCGCTCGTCTGGTCGCAGCCGGTAATCGCAGCGCCAATTACGGCACTTCTACCGATCAGATACACGCTGGACTGAAAGGCGATTTCACCGTCTTTGGCCAGGATTGGAACTATGATGCGGGTATCGGCTACGGCCATTACTCGCAGACGTTGATCACCCGCGGCCTACCGAATCAGGGCCAGCTCAACAAGGATCTCGGGCCCTCCTTCCTGGACCCGGCCACCGGTGTGGTGACCTGCGGTACGCCCAGCGCGCCCATCAGCAATGGTTGCACCCCGTTCAACCCGTTCAACCTGTTCGATCCCAACTCGGTCAAGGCATTGCAGGCGGCGGCAGTGCCGGCGATCAGCAACAACTACAGTATCGAGAAGGTCTACTCGGTGGACCTGAACGGTGGCTTGTTCGATCTGCCGGCCGGTACGGTTCAGCTCGCCATGGGCGGCTCCTACCGCACCGAGTTCACCAACAGCATCGTCGATCCGTTGCTGTTGATCGACCCGGCGACCGGCAACTGCACCTTGGGTAGCCAGTGTGCGTCGGGGCTGCGCGGCAACTACAATGTCAAGGAAGCCTACGGCGAGTTGTTCGTGCCGATCCTGTCGAATCTGCCAGGTATCCAGGCTCTGAACGTCACCATCGGTGATCGTTACTCCAAGTTCAGCACCTTCGGCAGCACCAACAACACCAAGTTTGCGGTGGAATACCGCCCGATCAACGACTTGTTGCTGCGCGGCACGGTAGCCGAGGTATTCCGCGCCCCGACGATCACTGACGTGTATGGCTCGGCGGCGAGCGATGCGCCCAAGCTCAGCAACGACCCCTGCAATGGCTATACCGGCGGCGGCAATCCGGCCTGCGTCAACGTGCCGACCAACGGCAGCTTCGTCAACCAGGACGTGGCCCTCGGTCAGCAAATCAAGGGCATCGCGTCAGGCTCACAATACGCCGGCTTCCCGTTGGGGCCGGAACAAGGCAAGACCTTCGATTTGGGCTTTGTCTATTCGCCGCACTACGTCCAGGGACTGTCGGTGAGCGCCGACGTGTGGCGTGTCTACCTGAATAACACCATCGCGCCGATCGGTGCGCAGACCGTACTCAACCTGTGTTACGCCGGTATCACCAAGTACTGCCCGCTGATCACGCGCCAAGGTCCCAGCAGCACCAATCCGGGCCAGATCGCGCAGATAGTCGAGCCCACCGGCAACCTGGGGCGTACCGACGTGAAGGGTGTGGACATGTCGTTGCGCTACAGGATCCCGCAGTTCTCCTTCGGTAGCTTCCTGCTCGGGGTGGACGCTACGTATCTTGCACGTTACGACCAGCAGACCGCACCGGGTGTGGCGGGCAACGCGATTTATCATGATGCCGGCCACTTCATGCCGTTCGGCTCGTCGCAGGCGGCCGCCTGCCCGAGTGGCGGCGGCGTCTGTCTGTTCCCGCGCTGGCGTGGTTCGGGCTTCCTGAACTGGAACCTGGGCAACTGGGACGCTTCCTGGCGGATGCGCTACATCGGTCGCTTCCAGAACGGTTCGAAGAGCCCGTCGCAGGATACCTTCCCGGCGCAGGTTACGCGTTATCCGCAGTCGCAGTTGCACGGCGTGGTATTCAAGTACGGTGCCACGGTCTACAACGACGTGTCGATCGGCTACAACATCGAGCCGTACAACACCCGCGTATCGTTCGGTGTCAACAACGTGTTCAACAAGCAGCCGCCGTTCCTGTATGCGAACAACACGCTGAATGCGAACACCGATCCGAGCAACTTCGACCTGTTGGGCCGCTATTTCTGGGGCCGCGTGACGGTGAAATTCTGATCATCTGACCACACAAGAGGTTTGTCCTTTCGAGCCGTACGAGTAATCTCGTGCGGCTCTTTTTTTTGAAGGCTTATGACGACTTATTCCACTCAAGAGGTTTTCGCGGCGCTGCAGGGCGGTCAATTCGGCAGCGCAGAGCGCCTGGCGCGCCAACAGCTGCGCCAGCGCCCGCAGGATCAGGATCTGCTGTTGCTGCTGGCTGTGAGTCTGCGCGAACAGCAAAAGCCGGACCAGGCCCTGGCGATATTCGCCGAGCTCACCGAGCTGCAACCGGACAACGCCGTGCATTGGGGCAATTACGCGACCGCACTGCGTGATACCGGGGCGATGACGGAGGCTGAGGCGGCTTATACGACCTCCTTGAAGCTGGCGCCTGACAATGCCGAGCAATGGTTCAATCTCGGTCTGCTCAAGTTGCAGGGCCAGGACTATCTTGGCGCGCGCGAGGCGTTGCTGAATGCTTTTGCAAACGATCCACAATCCCCAGTCATCCGCATCCACGCCGCACGTGCTTGTTCCGCGTGCCGCGATGACCATCGCGTCGACGAACTGCTGAAGCCCTGGCGCCACTGGGTTCCGCTGGACGCCGAGCTGCAATTCGAGCTGGCCAGCCTGCTGTTGGCGTTGGGCGAAGCCAATACGGTGAAGGAGTTACTGGAAGACACCCTGCGTATAGACCCGTTTCACCTGAAGGCAAAGTTGCTGCTTGGCAGCGTCTACGAACGCGTAAATCGCCTGCAGGATGCCGAAAACCTGCTGCAGGAGATCATCACCGCGCACCCCGATCCGGATGAACACGTGAGGCTGGAGATTGCTCACCAACAGGCCACTTTGGCCCAACGCCAGGGCGATCTTGCCACCGCCAGGGCGATCCTGGAGCGCGTCGGCCCACGCAATCCCGGCGACTACGCCCATTACTACGTGCTGGCAGGCGTTTGCGACAAGCTCGGCGACCTGTCGGCGGCGCTTCAGGCGCTGGAGAAGGCACACGCCAGCCAGCTTGAGGAGATGCGGGTGGTGGTGCCTTACCGTTTTGCGCCGGACGCGCCGGTACTGCCCACGGCCGTCACACGTGTGAGCGAGACGGACTATCGGCAATGGCCGAAGCTGAGCGCGCCGGATGCGTCGCAGTCGCCAGTGTTCATCGTCGGCTTTCCGCGTTCCGGTACCACCTTGCTGGAGCAGATGCTGGATGCGCATCCCCGGCTGCAGTCGATGGACGAACGCCCATTCTTCAACATCCTGGTCGACCAGTTGGCGAATCAGGACTTCCAGTTTCCGCAGGATCTGCACAAACTCGATCAGCGCGATTGCGATGAACTGCGCAAGGCCTATGTCAGCATGGCTTGCAGCAAGGTGCCACGCCGCTGGGACACCCAGCTGGTCGACAAGAATCCGATGAACATGCTGTGGTTGCCGATGATGCACCGGCTGTTTCCGGAAGCAAAGATCATCCTGGCGCTGCGCCATCCGTGCGATGTCATCCTCAGCAACTACATGCAGAATTTCCGCTCCACGGTACTGGCGATGGCGTGCTCCACGATCGAGCGCCTGGCGACAGCCTACGTGACGGCGATGGAATGCTGGCTGGAGCATGCGGCGGTATTCAACACCAATGTATTCATCTCGCGCTACGAGGACCTGGTCGCCAACACGGCCGAGCGGACCCGCCAGATCGCTGATTTCATCGGCATCGAGGATGCAACGCCGATGCTGAATTTCGACCAGCATGCGCGCGACAAAGGCTATATCGCGACACCGAGTTACGCGCAGGTCATCGTGCCGGTCAACCGCAAGGGCCTGAACCGGTGGGTGCGCTATCGCGAGGCGCTGGAGCCGGCCTTGCCGATCCTGCAGCCGATGCTCGACCACTGGGGATACAGCGTCGACTGAGGGGGCGATCAGCTTTCGGGGAGCTGCAGCAGTTCCGGAATATGCCCGGCATAGTGCCGCCAGCGTCCGATCGAGCGGGTGTGAATCGGCTGCCGTGCTTGCCACAGGCTGGCGGTACCGATCGCGCTGGCGCCGTCGTTGTTGCCGAGGAGGTCCTGCCTGGACAGGCCCAGCCACGCGGACAAATCAGCGAGACAGGATGCCGGGTCCGCGCTCAGTTGCTCGTAGTGCACGCTGTAAATGGCATCCGGATAGCGGCTGATCCAGTGCTTCATCAGGCGCCGTGAGCCATGGAGGACGGCGGCGATGTCGGCCAGGTCGTAGGCGAACTCTTGGCTGCGCGGCTGGAACGACTGCATCCACACCGACAACGCGTTGTCCCGTGCCTGGCGCTGGCAATAGATAATGCGTGCCTCGGGAAACAAGGCCAGGATAAGGTCGACGTGCATGAAATTGTGCGGCTGCTTGTCGATGAACCAGCGCGCCTCCGAGTCATCCTGGCGCAGTTGCGCCGCGTATACCCTGGCTGCGTTTTCCAGGACTGCATCGCCGTTGCCGCCAGCCAGTTGTTCGGCCAGTGTAGGTAACCAGCTCAGTTCCCCCCGGTGGCAAACATCCTGATGGCGACCAAGGCGTTCGGCCAGCACGGTGGTGCCCGAGCGCGGCATGCCGACGATGAACAGCGGTCTCCAGTCGCCGGCAGGGCGACGCAGTGGGCAGGGAGCCTTGCGGCCGAGTCGTGCTTCGACGCTGCGCCGCCACTGTTTGCGCGGCCAGCGCGTGGCCGCTTGCACGAGGCCATTGGCGTCGCGCAGACAAGCCGCTGCCGTGGCGTACTCGCCGATGTCGTCATGTGCCTTGGCCAGGGCGAACAGCAGCGAGGCCCGGGCCTGAGTGCTCAGTTCGGGCTGGCGCAGGCAGGCGTCGAACAGGTCAAAGTCGGGGTGCGAGTGGCTTGTGTAGCGCTGCAAATCCGCCAGTCCCTGCGGCACCTGCCATTCGATCGCCTCGGTGCTGTGGGCGATCACAAATTCGCGGCGCTGGCGGGATAACGTGAACTGGCCGAGCTGGGACAGCAACATGCCGGCATAGGCATGCAGCCGCGGGTCCGTCGAGCCGGCGGCGATCTCCGCCTCGCAGATGGCGGCGGCATCGTGCTTGCGTTCGGCATCGTCCAGCAACTCGATGGCACGGATCACGAGTTCGGGGTCGTGAGGCGGCTGGCGAAACAAGGTCCGCAGCACTTGCGAAAGGGAGCGCATCCGACCCTGTTCCTGCAGCAGCCGGGCCAGCAAAAAGCTCGCGGCAGCGTGCCCGCGATCGTCCTCAAGCACGCTGCGCAGCAGGGCTTCAGCCCGGGCGTTGTCAGCATGTTCCAGCAGCAGCCCGGCCCAGGCCAGTCGAACTTCGGTGGAGTGCGGATATTCGGAATTTGCGGCGGCCAGCACCGCCATCGGTGCTTCGCTATCTCCACGCAGCACCAGCGCCTGGGCGCATTCAAGCCAGTCCTGTTCAGCGCCACCGGCCAGCGTCTCCAGCAGAACGGCACGGGCGCCTGCGCGTGGGCCACGCTGACCGTCGTATGCGGCCAACGCCAGCGCGCTCCGCCGCGCCGGTGAAGTGGAGGGTGGGCTCGCCGGCACGCCGTTCAACCCGACCAGGGCGACAGACCCAGCGCCTGGCGCAGAGGGTCGAGCAAGGCACCGTAGCGATCCGCACGTGCCGTGTTGGTTCGCAGCGGCTGACGCACCTGGGTGGCGCTGGGCGAGCGTACCTCGCGCGGATTCTCGTGAAAGCGCAGGCAGGCCTCCTCGAAGGGCAGGCCACAAAATGCCAGCAACTGCGGTATTCGCGCGGGCGCATTCGCCAGCAACGCCTCGTAGTCGTGGTGCAACACGCGATCCGGATGCTGCTGACTCCAATGGCGAAGGCTGCGATCGCAGTCGTGCCAGAAACTCGCCAGATCCTCGAAATCGCGCGTGTATTCATTGTTGTCCATGCGCTGGCGATAGCAGGACAGGCAGGTTTCCAGCGGATCGCGACGGCAACCGATAATCCGTGCGCCGGGCAACATCGCGCGAATCGCGCCGATGTAGATCCAGTTGCCGGGCAACTTGTCGGTGAACAGCGACCGCTCACGTCGCCAGTGTGCCGTGCGCTCGAGATAACGATGTCCGAGTCGCTCCCAGTCCACAGGCGTCATGGCGTCCACCCAGCGCGGAAACGGCAGGCCGCGGCGACGTGACTCTTCGGCCAGCACCTGGGGCAGATCGGGTAGCTCGCCGGCCCCCGCCACGGAGGAATGTGAGGCCAGAATCTGCTCGACCAGAGTAGAGCCTGAGCGTGGCAAACCTACGATGAAGACTACCTCGCGACCGAGTGTGTTCGATGCATTGGCAGGCACCGGGGTAAACGCCTCGTTGAGGGCCTTGATGGCCGCCGAATAACCTGTTCGATTCCATCGCTGGCGCTGCCGCGCCAGCGCGTTGGCCCGGGCCAGTGCGTCCAGTGCCTCCGCAGGGTGCTGGCTGTCGTCAAATGCCTTGGCCAGCGCAAAGCCGATCGCGATCTGGTCGTCGGCCGTTGCCGCGGGCTGTTGCAGGGCGGCTTTCATGGCCGTGATGTCGCGATCGTCCAGTGGCATCGTCTTGAGATCGGCCAGTCCCCACCACGCCATCCCGGCCCACGGCCGTTCGGCGATCACCCGGCGGTACTCGCGTGCTGCACCGTCGGCATCGCCGCGCATCCGCAGCATGTCGGCCAGCAGTGCACGCGCATCCATATGGTCAGGCTCCAAAGCGACTGCGCGTTGCAGCGCGTCGAGTGCCTCCTCGTTGCGCACGCAGCGGGTCGACATCACGCCGAGGTTGTACCAGGCATTGGCCATGTCCGGCTGCAATTCACAGGTGCGTCGCAGCGTTGTTACCGCGCTGTCGTAGTCGCCGGCCTGGCCAAGCAGTGTGCCCAGGGTGTTGTGGTAGACGGGATCGTCCGGCCGGTGCGCGAGTGCACGGCGCATGCAGCGGATCGCGTCCTGGTGCTGCCCACGCATGCCGTGGATACCTGCCTGCATGCGCAGCACCTCGGGATGCTCACGGTGCGCCGCCGGCAACGCCGCCAGTTGGCGACTTGCCTCATCCACGCGCCCTGCATCAAGAGCTGTGGCGGCGGCCGTCACGGCATTCGCCGCTTGCTGACTCAACCCAACCAGTCGTGGTGTCATCCCATCTCCAAGATTCTGCCGCCAGTGCCTTCGGTTGCTTGCTTCGCAGGTACGTGTGGTGACACGTGATTCCCCACCTGTCGATGTGGCATCTAACCACTGCGCATTATGCCCGCTCGAATGCACCTAAAGTCGTCCCGGTATCCAGTGGTGCAATCAACGGACCCGGAAAAGTAGGCCTTGAAGTCATCTGGCGAAAGATCAACTGGCGCTTCACGCTGCCTCAATGGCTTCGCGAGGAAACCCCTGCCAGGTCGTGGGCAGCTGGCTGCGAGCGGAACGCACGGCCTGGATCGACTCCAGTTTGCGAGTGGGACTGGGTCAGGAACGGAGTCTTGATCAAGCATGAAGCGCTAAATTTTGCGCTCGCATTCCCTCATGGCGAGTTAGCTGCATTGAGGCCAAAAAGCTGCGGTTCGCACACGCAATGATCGCAAGTTAACACGTCAATCGAATCGCAATAAATTGCAATGAATCGTAAATAATAACTTTTGTTGACTTTTTGTTACACCAATACGTAGTCTCGTGGCGTTGGGCAACCCGATGCAGGTGTCCGGCGGTGCGCCAAATGTTGCCGATAGAAGTGTTGCCGATCTTGAATATGAGTGATTGGTTGATTGGGAAATCAACGACTGGAAAGGATAGCTGTCGGTAATCAACTATTCATTATGCATATGTACCCAAATTTGTGGTTGTCAATCTCAAACAAGATTCACGATATATATCGTGCTGGGGAGCCGTTATGTCCATGAAGAGTCATCGTTCTACTGATATCAGGAAATCGACGTTGTTGCGCCGCACCGCGCTGACGGTGGCGGTTGCTGCTGCCTTTGGTGTGACGGGCCAAGCATTCGCCCAAAACGCTACTGGCCAAGATTCAAACACTAAACCCGCGACTTCAAGTGCCAAGCAGTTGAAGACCATCGTGGTAACCGGTTCAGCGATACCACGTATCGACGTGGAGACGCCGTCCCCGGTTACCGTGATCACTGCCAAGCAGATTGCCCGCAGCGGCATGACCACGCTCTCCGATGTCGTGCGCTCAATATCCGCCGACAACAGCGGTTCGATTCCGAACGCCTTTTCCAATGGCTTCGCTGCCGGCGCTTCCGGCGTTGCGCTGCGCGGCCTTACTGTCAATTCGACCTTGGTGCTCGTGGATGGGCATCGCTTGGCCAGTTATCCGGTGGCCGATGACGGTGAGCGCTCCTTTGTCGATTTGAACACGATTCCGTTGGCGGCCGTAGAGCGTATCGAAGTGCTTAAAGACGGCGCATCTTCGCTTTACGGGGCAGACGCAATCGCCGGTGTGGTCAATGTCATCATGAAGCCGAGTTTTCAGGGCGTCGTCGCCACGGCGGATGTCGGAACCTCGGAGCATGGCGGCGGCTTTACGCGTAAAGGCACGCTACTGGCCGGCGGCGGTAATCTGGAAACTGACCACTACAATGCCTATTTGAGCGTGCAGTACCAGAAGGACAATCCGATCTTCGCCTACCAGCGCGGTTTTCCGTATAACACGGGCGACCTGAGCTCGATTGGTGGTTCTGGTCTGGGTGGACCCTCGGCACACAACGGTGGCCCCAACGGGGCGATCAGGCCGGATACCAGCGGCTCGCTTTGGCAGCCGCTGAGCGCTTGTACTTCAGGCCCGCAGATTACCGATAGCTCCGGCACGTATTGCCGCTACGATGCGGCGCACCAGTATGGTCTTCTGCAGCCGTCAATGGAGCAGGGTGGTGTTTCAGGTCGCTTTACCGTCAAACTGAATGACAGTACCAAAGCGTATCTCGACGCCAGCTACATGGAGTCAAAGACCTACGCGCCAGGTGGCCCGCGCGGAATCCAGAGCAGCACGCCGAACAACACCAACAACATCACGTTACCGGTAGGTAATCCGTCCAATCCATTCGCTGTCCCGGCGTTGATCAGCTATAATTTCGGCGATATTCCGTCCGGTTTCAATTACAACAGCCATAGCGCGCGGATCGTGGGTGATGTATCTGGTCAAGTCGCGGACTGGAATTACGACGCGGCGCTGGTACTGAACCACAGTTGGCTGAACACCACCCAATACGGCTTCATCAGCTACAACGCGCTGGTCGACGCGGTCAACAATGGGTCATACAACTTCGCCAACCCCGCATCCAACTCGTCGGCCGTGCGCGGTGCTTTGGCGCCGGGCTACAACAAGACCTCGACATCCGATATGGACTCACTGGATCTGAGTGCCAACCGTGAATTGTGGCAGATGGCTGGCGGACCAATGGGGCTCGCTGTCGGTGCACAGTTCCGTCATGAAGCGCAAAATGACCCTACGCTCAATCCCAACTTCGAGTTCCAGGGGCTCGGCAACGCCCAGACCAAGGGCAGTCGTGAGGTGAGTGGCGCCTTCGCCGAAGTTGATATGCCGTTGCTTCAGTCGCTCGAAGTCGACCTTTCAGGTCGGTTCGACCACTACACTGATGTTGGTAACAACTTCTCGCCCAAGGTGGGTTTCAAATACCAACCATTCGACTGGGTAGCACTTCGTGGCACGTACTCCAAGGGTTTTCGAGCACCAAGCTTTGCGGAGAATGGTTCCAGTTCCACGCAAGGCTTTGTGAATTACCAGCCGCCAACCGCGTTTCAGGCGGCCCATGGTGGCAGTGCCAACCCCTACGTGACCGTGCCATACGCTCTGTCGGAGTTCACCAAGGCCAATCCCAAGATCAAGCCTGAGAAGTCGCGCAGCTTCACCTTGGGGGTTGTACTGCAGCCAGCCAGCTGGCTGAGCGCATCGGTTGACTACTACAACATCAAGAAGACCCAGAACATCATTCAGGCTGATACATCTGCGGCCTTGATAAACTATTACGCGGGAACGCCGCAGCCGCCTGGTGTTTCTGTGGTTGCCGATCTTCCCGATCCGTTGCATCCCACGCTGCTACCTCGTCCGTCGGAAATTATCGGATCCTATCTCAACGCCAACTCGCTAAAGACCACCGGTGTTGATGTGGATCTGCAGGCCCACTTCGATTTGGGCAATGACGTTCGTTATATCAGTGAACTGACAGGTACTCAGATCTTCCAGTGGAATGTGGTGTTCCCCGACGGAACAAGACAGTCCTATGTTGGAACCCAGGGGCCTTACAATCTGTCGTCGGGTGCAGGTACGCCGCGTACCCGTGCATCATGGGCGAATACGCTGGTGTATGGCCCATTGACAGTCACCGGAACCCTGTACTTCACCAGTGGGTACAGGGATATTGCAGCTGATGTGGGTGTGAACGGTTTGTATCCGGGGGATTGTCTGGCGACCACGCCAAATGGCGCGAACTTCCCATCGAGTTGTCGGGTTGGCGCCTTCTATGACTTCGACTTGACGGGTAGTTACGCGATCAATGATCACGTCAGCGTCACTGCGTCGGTCATGAATCTGTTTGACCGAAAGCCGCCTTTCGATCCGTCAAACTACGCGGGAGCTGGGCTCAACTACAACCCGACCTGGTCCCAGGCGGGTATTGTCGGGCGATTCTTCAATCTTGGTGTGAAGGTGAAGATGTAAGGTGCGACTTGTGTCGCCGCAGTGGCAACGCCGCGGCGACATACAAGCTTGAGACGGCCCTATGGAATGGAGCTGAAAAGGCGGCGCGTCAGGCGGACTGGCGCGCCGTTTTCTTGTTTCGCGATAGCGGCAAAGAGGTCTTCTGGTGAATTCCTTCCACTATTCCCGGAGGCACCAGGTTGTTGACGGCTATTGACCCGTTAGGCTCATGCCCATTCAATACCGCGGCACGTCCGGATCGATTTCGGTAGCCCAGGCATCCATGCCGCCCTCGACGTTGTGCACGTTGCTGAAGCCGTGGGCGGCGAAGCGTTCGGCCATGCTGCGGCTGGAGTTGCCGTGATGGCAGATGAAGGCCAGTGGCGTGTCCTTGGGCAGGGCGGCCAGGCTCTCGTAGCCTTCGTCCTCCAGAATTCGCGCCTGCGACAGCGCGGCGGCCTGGGCGCGGCCCTGCGCAGGGCGCACGTCGATCAGGGTGATGTCGCCCGCCGCGAGGCGAGCCTGCAGCTGCTGCACGCTGAGCGAGAGGATTTCGCGGGCACCGGGGAATTTCAGGCTCAGGCCTTCACCTTGCACCGTGGAGACCCAGTCGATCACGATCCCCTTGGCGCGCTGGGCGCTGGCCGGGTCGAAGTGTATTTCCAGGCCGTTGGCATGGGCCACAATGTCGTGTTCGCCGGCCGCGGCCAGCTGAAAGCCGGCGCTGTGGTCGGGGCCGATTTCCAGATGCAGCACCACGCCTTGTGCGTTGGCCGTGCCCTGGCGGATCGCTTCGGCGGCGGCGTCGGTGATGGTCAGCTCCGGCGGGGTACGGTCAGGCAGCGGTGCGCCGAACAAGGCATGCAGCTCGCCGCTGTTATAGAGCTGGCTGATGATGTCGGAACCGCCGACCAGTTCACCTTCGACATAGAGTTGCGGAATCGTCGGCCAGTCGCCGTAGGCCTTGATGCCTTCACGGATCTCGGGATCATCGAGCACGTTGACGGTGTGATAGTCGGGCAGCAGTTCGTTGAGCGTGTTGGTGGCGGCGGCGGAGAAGCCGCACATCGGCTGCTGCCGGTCACCTTTCATGAACAGCACCACGTGATGTTCAGCGAGCAGAGCAGCGATGCGTTCGCGGGTGGCGGTTTCGAGAGGCATGGGGGGACTCCGTGGGATACTGGGGATAAATGGGCATGATAGCGCGCCGGTCAAGTACCCGGCGCCGGTGGGGCGCGGCGAGTGTGGCGCACTCATCGCCTGATTCGCACCCACGGAGCTAGCCCGATGAACACATCACTGGAAGGACGCATGGCATTGGTGACCGGCGCATCCGGCGGTCTGGGTGTGGCGTTCGCGCGTGAGTTGGCGCGAGGTGGCTGCCACCTGGTCCTGGTGGCGCGCAGCGATGCGCCGATGCAGCAATTGGCGTCGGAACTGCGTTCGCTGGGTGTCGTCGTGCATGTGCGTCCTACCGATCTGGCCGACGCAACGGCACGCCAGACCCTTGCGGCCAGTCTTGCCGCTGAAGGCGTGGCGGTGGACGTGCTGGTCAACAATGCCGGGTTCGGCGTGTTCGGTGCGTTTGCGACGACGGACTGGTCGCGCCTGGAGGCGATGCTGGCGCTGGACGTGGTGGCGCTGAGCCACCTGACGCGGCTGTTCCTGCCCGCAATGCGCGAACGGGGGTTCGGCCGTGTGCTGCAAGTGGCTTCAACCGCCGCCTTCCAGCCGACGCCAGGCTACGCCGCCTATGCCGCGGCGAAGTCCTACGTGCTGGCGTTTTCCCATGCACTGGATGTGGAACTGCGCGGCAGTGGGGTACGTTGCACCGTGGTGTCTCCGGGCGTTACCGACACCGGCTTTTTCGAGGTGTCCGGCCAGCGCGCCACCTGGTATCAGCAATGGACACGCATGCAGGCGCCGGCGGTGGCCCGGCGTGGCGTGGAAGCCATGCTGGCCGGTCGCAGCGGCACCGTTACCGGTTGGGCGAATGCACTGCTGGCGCATTCCACGCGGTTGCTGCCACGGCGTCTTTCCGCCCGGGTGGCCGGTTGGCTGATGCGCAACTGAGAGGCTGAGAAAATCGTCCGCCTGCTGCGATTGCCGACAGTCGCCTGTGCCGGCGGCAAGCCGCCGACAAATTCGGAGTATTCGGCTCATCAGACTCCCCGGATTTTCCCGCAGCGCATCTTGCCACCAACGTCCCCTGGACGCGGATTCGCGACATTGAGGATGCACCATGCAGGGAATCCGCAAGCCCGTTTTCTGCCGCCGCGTAGGACGGGCACGGTCCGCCGGCCCTGCCCGGACCGTCGTCACGAAGCGCGGCGGACGGTGTCCGCCCTACGCCGATGCACAGGTTGCCACGGAAGTCCTGTTTACCCATCGGCGGCATCCGCGTTTGGCGTATGGCCTGAGAGGGTCATCCTCGATCGGTGGGGTCAAGCAAAATTGGCATATCGCAGCTGTAAACGGCCATTTGAGGAAGATCTGCGGAAGTGAGGATGTGACACGCGGGAAGCAGGTTTTCCCCTGTGCTGGGGTCGTCCGCTGGCAGGTCAGCGTGGACCTCGGTGCAGGGCGGCATACACCACCGGTTCGATCGCGGTCACCCAGCGGATGTACTGTTCGGCCGCCGGATGCAGGCCGTCAGCGGCCACCAGCGCGGGATGCTGGCGCGAGATGCCGGTGATATCGACAAAGGCTGCGCCGGCGCGGTGCGTTTCGTCGCGGGCGATGGCGTTGAAGCTGTCGAGTTCGGTAGCGATGCGCGCGGGGTCGCGATCGTGCTCGCGTGCGAAGGGCGTGACGCCCCAGTCCGGAATCGACACCACCACCACGCGCGCGGAATGCCCGCCGGCCAGCTCGATCGCGCGGGCCAGCAGGGTGGTGAACTGGGTGCGGTACTCGGTGGCGGAGCGGCCGCGGTACTGGTTGTTGACACCGATCTGCAAGGTAACCAGGCCAAACGGGGGTTTCAGCTGTGCGGCATCCATGCCCGCGTACAGCTCGTCGGTGGTCCAGCCGGTCACGGCGACGATGCGGGGATCGTCGATGATCACCCCCGCCCGGCGCAGCCGGCGCACCAGCACCTCGGGCCAGCGGTCGTCTGCGACGATGCCTTCGCCGATGCTGTAGGAGTCGCCGAGTGCAAGGTAGTGGATGGCTGTTGCGGCCAGCATCATGAGGTGGTTTCCCGAAGGGTTCATGCGCCAGGTCACCCGTACCGATCGGTCCGTCGAGGCGGTGAACGAGGTAAATCGAACCTCATACTATGGTGGTACGCAGCCCATCGTCGACTGCAGGGTAGAGATCGGCGGCGACGGGTTGCGCCCCTTGGCCCGATTGTGGCCCGCCAACGCGCCAGCCCCGGTGCGGCGACGCCAGCTGCATCAACAGATACGCCGATTCGTCCCGCCCGGTCGGCACGGGCGCCGGTCACGGCTTGGGAGGCTGTAGGGCCGTGGTGGCCGCCGCGGAATTCCGGTTCATCGTCTGGCTATCCCCGGGCAGTGCATAATCGGCAAACCGTGCCGACAGAAATCCCCCATGAGTGACGCCGAATCGATTGAACGTCTGCGCCGTATCGGTTGGCGCGACGACGTGCTGCCGGCGGCTGGCCTGCGCCTGGCGCGCGTGGTCGCCCAGCATCGCGCCGGTTACGAGCTGCATGACGGTGAAACGCTGTTCGGCGCACAGCCGGATGGGCGCTTTCTCAAGCGCGGCATCGATCCGGCAGAGCGGCCGGTGGTGGGGGACTTCGTCGAACTGGCCGACGGCACACCGCCGCATATCGTGTCGGTGCGGCCACGGCGGAGCACCTTGTCGCGTGCGGCGGCCGGCGAGCGCTACGAGCGCCAGTTGATCGCCACCAACATCGACTACGTACTGGTGCTGACCGGACTGGACGGTGATTTCAATCCGGCGCGGATCGAACGTTACCTCTCGCTGACCGAAGGCTCCGGCGCGCAACCCGTGGTGTTGCTCAGCAAGGTGGATACCCGTGATGACGTTGCCGAGCAAATCGCGGCGTTGCGCACGCGACTGCCCACGGACACGCCGATTCATACGCTGAACGGCAAGGACCCGGCCAGCGTGACGCTGCTCGCGCCCTATTTGCAGCCCGGCGACAGCGCCGTGCTGGTGGGTTCTTCCGGCGCCGGCAAATCAACCTTGACCAACACCTTGCTCGGTTCGGCCACGATGGCGACCGCGGCGGTACGCAGCCATGACAGCCGCGGCCGCCACACCACCACTCACCGGGCCCTGCTGCAGCTGCCCAGCGGTGGTTGCCTGATCGATACACCGGGGATGCGTGAGCTCAAGCTGACCGGCGACGAAAACCTGGATCTGTTCGCCGACATCGAGGCGCTTGCCGAGCAATGCCGCTTCGCTGACTGCGGGCACGGCAGCGAGCCCGGCTGCGCGGTGCAGGTCGCGCTGGACACCGGTGAACTGGCGCCGGGGCGGTGGCGCAATTACCTCAAGTTGCACGATGAGCGCGAAGAGCAGGCCGCGACCCTGGAAGCGCGTCTGCGCCGGCAGCGGGGCGGCCGACCGATCGAGCAGCCGCGCGGCCATCGTGGGCAGCGCGAGCGGGACTAGGCGGCTGTCGAGCGTTGCCTGGCAGCCTGTCGGCTGATGGGCGAACAGTTGTCGGGGAACCGGGCGTCGTTGCGAGGGCGGGACATGCACCAGCTGTCACCATCGAGCATCGGGTTTCGCCGGCGGATCTTGCCGCCGCACAGGTATGCAGACCGGCCGCTGCTGGTTGGCCGCTGCCACCGGTGGGCGGGACACGGGCCCGCGCGCCTCAGCGGACGATCGGTCGGTCCGCTCGTGGCGGCCGCGCGGCGGTCGATCGCCGCGGCACGGATCGATCGCGCGGCGGTTTTGTGCCGGAGTTCTCGATGAATGCCACGAGCGGGATAGTGGCTCCGGCGTTGCAGCGCTACGCCGAGCTCGATCAGCGGCTGCTGGCAGCGGCCCGTGCGATCACCATCTTGCCTACCGTGGCGTGGCCGGCATCGCTGGAAAACCGTCTGATCGACGCTTACCGACAGGGTCGCTTCAGCATGCCGGAGGTGTCCTACCGGATACCCGACCTGTCTCAGGCGAGAGCCGAACTGGTCGCGATCGAGGTCGCCGCCGGGGAGCAGTCACCGCTCGGCGATTACCTGCGGCGCACGGCGGCGTCGTGGCGTGTTGCCGCCGAAATGCTGGAGTCCGTCGGCAGCGCCGGGGTTACCGCCCCGTCGATTGCACTATACGGTCACCCGGGCGATTTGATCCCCGGCAGTGAACGCAGCAACCTCGACGCCGCGCGCTATTTCGTCGAACTGTCGGACGAGCTGGGTGCCGATCTGCTGACCGACGACCCGGACAGCAAACGCCCGGCGGAGATGCTGCGAGCCGAGCTGGCCGGAACACTCGACGATTTTTTCGGTGCCGGCCGGATTCGCGTCGAGGTCGATCCGGAGTTGACCGCCAAGGCCGCCGCCGGCGCTACCCGCATTCGGCTGCGTGGTGGTGCCAGCTTCAGTGAGTACGACTATCACCAGTTGCTGGCGCACGAGGCGTTTGTGCATTCGCTGACCGCACTGAACGGACGCCTGCAGCCGGTGCTGGGTTCGCTGGGCCGGACCTCGCCGCGGGTCACTGCCACCCAGGAAGGGCTGGCGGTGTTCGCCGAGCTGATGTCCGGGGCGATCGACATCACCCGGCTCAAGCGCATCAGCCTACGGATCCTGGCGATCGACATGGCACTCAATGGCGCTGATTTCATTGAGGTTTATCGCTACTTCAGTGCTTGCGGGCAGAGCGTGGCCGACAGCTTCCATTCGGCGCAGCGGGTGTTTCGCGGCGTGCCACTCGGCGGCGGGTCGGCGTTCGCCAAGGACAATGTCTATCTGTCGGGTCTGCTCACCGTGCACACGTTCTTCCGCTGGGCGCTGGGACAGCGGCGGATCGACCTGCTGCGCAACCTGTTTGCCGGCAAGCTGGCGTTGCAGGACGTCACCGCGTTGCAGCCGTGTTTCGAATCCGGCGCCATCGTACCGCCGCGCTGGCTGCCGCCGTGGATGCAGCACGCGCACGGGCTGGCGGGCAAGCTGGCGTTCTCGGTCTTCGTCAACGGCATCCGCATGCAGCGGGTACAGGAGGACGAGTTTCTGCCGGGGCCGCCGGGCCGGTGACCTCATGAACCGCGGGGCCGGCGCGCTGGTGACCGGTTGAAGGCAGGTGGCCGATTCGTTCACCGGCGCTCCGTCCGGCGTGAAATTCGCGCTGGCGGGCTCAAGCTCGGGCCGGGCCGGTGCTACCATCGCAAACAGTCGTTCGGCTTGTCGAACGACACCCCCTCTTTAGCAAAAATACATCCGATGGCCATCCCCGAAGAACTGCGTCTCGCCGCCCTCGAATATCATCGCCTGCCGCGGCCGGGCAAGATCAAGATCACCCCGACCACCTCGCTGCTGACCCAGCGCGACCTCTCACTGGCTTATTCGCCAGGGGTGGCCGCCGCCTGCGATGCGATTGTCGAAGACCCCGGTTCGGCCGCCGACTACACGGCGCGCGCCAACCTGGTGGCGGTGATCAGCAACGGCACCGCGGTGCTCGGTCTCGGCAACATCGGACCGCTGGCAGCCAAGCCGGTAATGGAAGGCAAGGGCGTGCTGTTCCAGAAGTTCGCCGGCATCGATGTGTTCGACATCGAGATCGCCGAAAACGACCCGGACAAGCTGGTCGACATCATTGCCGCGATGGAGCCGACCTTTGGCGGCATCAATCTGGAGGACATCAAGGCGCCGGAATGCTTCATCGTCGAGCGCAAGCTGCGCGAACGGATGAAGATTCCGGTGTTCCACGACGATCAGCATGGCACCGCGATCATTGTCGGTGCCGCAGTGCTCAACGCGCTGGAGGTGGTCGGCAAGCGCATCGAAGATGTCAAGCTCGCCACCGCCGGGGCCGGTGCAGCCGGCATTGCCTGCCTGGACATGCTGGTGGCGCTGGGGCTGAAGCCCGAAAACATCCTCGCCTACGACCGCGAGGGCGTGCTGTATACCGGGCGCGATCATCTCGATCCGGACAAGTTGCGTTACGCGCGCGACACCGACAAGCGTACGCTCGCCGATATCGTCGACGGCGCGGACGTGTTTCTCGGTCTTTCCGCCGGCGGCATCCTGAAGCCGGAAATGGTCGAGACGATGACGACCAGGCCGATCATCCTGGCGCTGGCCAACCCCGACTCCGAGATCATGCCCGAAGATGCCAAGCGGGTCCGGCCGGACTGCATCATTGCCACCGGGCGTTCGGACTATCCGAATCAGGTCAACAACGCGCTGTGCTTTCCGTACATTTTTCGTGGTGCGCTGGATGTCGGTGCCACCGTGATCAACGAGGCGATGAAGCTGGCCTGCGTGCGGGCGATTGCCGCGCTGGCGCGGATCGAGGCCTCCGACCTCGGCGGCTATGGCGGTGAGGTGCCGTCGTTCGGCCCCGAATACCTGATCCCCCGACCGTTCGACCCGCGGCTGCTGGTGATGCTGGCGCCGGCAGTGGCGCAGGCGGCGATGGATTCCGGTGTGGCCTCCCGGCCGATCACCGACATGGAGGCCTATCGGGAAAAGCTCGGTCAGTTCATCTACCGCACCGGCCTGTTGATGAAGCCGGTATACGAACGTGCCCGGGGAGACTGCAAGCGCGTCGCCTACGCCGAGGGCGAGGAGGAAAATGTGTTGCGCGCGGTACAGACGGTGATCGACGAGCGGCTGGCTTTCCCGGTCCTGATCGGGCGCCCGGACGTGATCCAGACGCGAATTGAGCGGCTGGGTCTGCGCATGCGCGCCGGGGTCGATTTCGAGCTGACCAACATCAATGACGATCCGCGGTTCAACGAATACTGGCAGCAATACCACACCTTGACCGAGCGTCGCGGGGTAACTCCGGCGGCGGCGAAGAATCTGCTGCGCTCGCGGCCCACCCTGATCGCCGCGCTGATGGTGGAGCGGGGCGAGGCCGATGCGATGATCTGCGGCCTGGTTGGGCGCTTTCACAAGAAGCTCGGCTACCTGCGCAGCGTGTTTTCCCTCGATCCAGGCGTGCAGTGCACCTCGGCGATGACCGGCGTGATCAACGATCGTGGTGCCTGGTTCTTCCTCGATACCCATGTGCAGGTCGATCCGAGCGCCGAACAGATCGCCGAGGCCACGCTGCAGGCCAGCTACCGGCTCAAGCAATTCGGCGTGGAGCCGAAGGTGGCCTTGCTGTCGCATTCCAACTACGGCAGCCATGACAATCCCAGTGCCGCGAAGATGCGCAAGGTGTGGCAGATCCTGAAAGACCGCGCACCGAAACTGGAGATGGATGGCGAGATGCAGGCCGACACCGCGTGGGACGATCTGCTGCGCCATCGCATGTTCCCGCATACCACGCTCAGCGGCCGTGCCAACCTGTTCGTGATGCCCAACCTGGATGCGGCCAACATTGCCTACAACATGGTGCGGGTGATGAGCGACGGGGTGGCGATCGGGCCGATCCTGATGGGTCTGGACAAACCCGCGCATATCCTGACCTCGGCCTCGACGGTCCGCCGCATCGTCAACATGACGGCGGTGGCGGCGGTCGATGCGCAGATCCGCGCCGGCAACCGCACGCCACGTTGAGCGCTATCGCGCCATCGCCATGACTGGCCACGGTGGCGATGGCGGCCGCCGTCAGGATCGATGGGCGCTTTCCGTGCGTCTGCGAATGGATGTCTGAATTGGCAGCGTACCGGTTCAGGCGCTAAACTCGGGCGTTGATCCCGCCGCGCCCCCCGTGGCGGGAATCCCCTCAAGCCTGACGCCGCACGGCATCCCGGAGACCTCACATGGATCAGCTCGACGATATCCTGAACCAGGACATCGACCCCACCGAAACCCGGGAATGGATGGATTCACTCGATGCGGTCATCGATCACGATGGCACCGAGCGCGCACATTTTTTGCTGGAGCGGATGGTCGATTCGACGCGCCGTTCAGGCGGGTATCTGCCGTTTGACCCGACCACCGAGTATGTCAACACGATCGCGCCCGGTAACGAGGCGAAGATGCCGGGCGACCCGGCAATGGAATGGCGTATCCGCTCGCTGATCCGCTGGAACGCGATGGCGATGGTAGTACGCGCCAACCGCAAGCCCGGCGAGCTGGGCGGGCATATCGCCAGCTTCGCCTCCTCGGCGACCTTGTATGACGTCGGCTTCAACCATTTCTGGCGTGCGCCATCGGCGGATCACCCGGGTGATCTGGTACTGCATCAAGGTCATTCCAGTCCCGGCATCTATGCGCGCTCCTTTCTCGAAGGTCGCCTGAAAGAGGATCAGCTCGACCTGTTCCGCATGGAGGTGGCCGGCAAGGGACGCGCGTTGTCGTCGTACCCGCATCCGTGGCTGATGCCGGACTACTGGCAGGTGCCGACGGTGTCGATGGGACTGGGGCCGATCCAGGCGATCTACCAGGCGCAGTTCTTCAAGTATCTCGAGCACCGGGGCCTGATCCCCAAGAGTGATCGCAAGATCTGGTGCTTCCTGGGGGACGGCGAGTGCGACGAGCCGGAGTCGCTCGGTGCGATCTCGCTGGCTGGCCGTGAGGGTCTGGACAACCTGATCTTCGTGATCAACTGCAACTTGCAGCGACTGGATGGCCCGGTGCGTGGCAACGGCAAGATCATCCAGGAGCTGGAAGGTGTGTTCCGCGGTGGTGGCTGGAATACCATCAAGCTGGTCTGGGGCAGTTACTGGGATCCGCTCCTCGCGCGCGACCACAAGGGCGTACTGCGCAAGCTGATGATGGAAACCGTCGACGGCGAATACCAGGCCTGCAAGGCGTTCGGTGGTGCCTACACGCGCGAACATTTCTTCGGCAAGTATCCGGAGACCCGCGAGATGGTTGCCAATCTCAGCGACGACGATATCTGGCGCTTGAACCGCGGCGGCCATGATCCGCACAAGGTCTATGCCGCCTACCACGCCGCGTCCAATACCAAGGGCATGCCGACGGTGATCCTGGCCAAGACGGTCAAGGGCTACGGCATGGGCCTGGGCTCTGGCGAGTCGCAAAACCCGACCCACCAGCAGAAGAAGCTGGATGAGGGTTCGGTGCATCATTTCCGCGACCGCTTCCAGATTCCGATTTCCGACGACAAGCTCAAGGACGTGCCGTACTACCACCCGGGCAAGGACTCGCCCGAAGTGCAGTACATGCTGGAGCGGCGCAAGGCGCTGGGTGGCGCGTTGCCGCAGCGCCGACGCAAGGCGGAGGCGAAGCTGAAGACGCCGGAACTGTCGGCCTTCGAGCAGATCACCAAGGGTACCGGCGAGCGCGAGATCTCGACCACCATGGCCTTGGTACGCGGCATCAACCTGCTGTTGCGCGACAAGCAACTGGGTGAGCGGATAGTGCCGATCGTCGCCGATGAGGCGCGTACCTTCGGCATGGAAGGCATGTTCCGACAGATCGGCATCTATGCGCCGTTCGGCCAGAAGTACCGGCCGCAGGATTCCGACCAGTTGCTGTACTACCGCGAGGACCAGAAGGGCCAGGTGCTGCAGCAGGGCATCAGCGAAGCCGGCGGCATGGCATCGTGGATGGCGGCGGCGACCAGCTACTCGGTCAGCAACCAGGCGATGTTGCCGTTCTTCATCTATTACTCGATGTTCGGTTTCCAGCGCATCGGCGACCTGTGCTGGGCGGCTGGCGACATGCGCTCGCGTGGCTTCCTGATCGGCGGCACGGCAGGGCGCACTACGCTCAACGGCGAAGGCCTGCAGCATGAGGACGGTCAGTCGCACCTGATGTCCGGCGCGATCCCGAACGTGAAGTCGTATGACCCGACGTTCTCCTATGAAGTCGCGGTAATCCTGCAAGACGGCACGCGGCGGATGATGCAGGAGCAGGAAGATATCTACTACTACATCACCGTGATGAACGAGAACTACAGTCATCCGGACCTGCCCAAGTCGGATAAAAACGGCGGTGTCGAGGACGGCATCATCAAGGGCATGTACCTGTTCAAGGATGGTGGCAAGCCGAAGAAGGCGGAGCCGCGGGTGCAACTGCTGGGCTCGGGCACGATCCTGCGCGAAGTGATCGCGGCGGCCGAGCTACTGGAGAAGGATTTCGGCGTAAAGTCCGACATCTGGTCCTGCCCCAGCTTCATCGAGCTGCGTCGCGATGGCTTCGATGCGGAGCGCTGGAATCGCCTGCATCCGGAGTCCGAGCAACGGGTGCCTTACATCACCGGTTTGCTCGAGGGCCGTCAGGGACCGGCAATCGCCGCTACCGATTACGTGCGTGAGTTCGCCGACCAGGTCCGTGCCTTCCTGCCCGAGGGCATGCGCTATACCGTGCTGGGTACGGATGGTTTCGGGCGTTCGGACACGCGGGCGCACTTGCGCGAATTCTTCGAGGTCGATCGTTACTGGATCGCCCACGCCGCGCTGGCGGCGCTGGCGAAGGACGGCAAGGTCAACCCCAAGGACGTCAGCCGGGCGATCAAGGAATACAAGCTCGATCCGGACAAGCCGAACCCGCAGACCGTCTGAGCACGCTCAGGCCTGCATGAAAAAGCCGCCGACAGGCGGCTTTTTCATGCAGAGAACATCGTGGCCGAACGGACCGGTGCTGCCGGTGATGCCCGGTGGCGGGAATCAGTCGTCGTCGCTGCGGAAGGCACGGCGCAGCAGCAAAAACGCACCGATGGTCCCGGCGACGATCGCCACCGTTGCCGCAGGGTGACGGTTGACCTGACGACGCAGCCGGCGGTAGTGGTAGTTTGCCTCGTCCGCGATGTCTTCGGCGGTGGTCGTCAAACGCCGGCTGTAGCGTTTGCTGCGAGGGCCGAAACGTTCGCCGAGATGGCGGCCGCGATCCAGCAGCGTTTGCGCCGTGTTGCCAGCGTCGTCGGCATACTGACGTGCGCGTTCGCCAACCTGGGTGCCGACGTCCTGTAGCTGGTGTTTGATATCACGGTCGCGCATCGGCGTTCTCCTGGTTACGTTGCAAAGGAGAGTGCCAGTGACGTCGTGAGCAGCATGTGGAGATTGCCGCGGCTCAGGGCGTCCGGTTCAGCAATGCCCGTCCTGATTCCCCACATGTTGCATCCTCACTTCAGCAGATCCTCATCAGATGGCCGTTTGCGGCGGCGGTCTGCCAAGTTTTGCTCAACCCACCGATCGAGGTTGGCCATCTCCAGCCATACCCCAAATTAAGGATGCAGCCGATGGGTGATCAGGATGCCAGTTATCAATGGCCCAACTGGTACGCTCCGCCCCGGTCAAGCGCACGCTGATAGGGGGCGCGGGCATGGATGCGTTTGAGAAAGGCCGACAGTTGCGGGTACTCGGCGTTCAGGTCGCCACCTGCGGCGAAGGCTTCCAAAGGAAAACTCAGCTGGATGTCGGCGACGCTGAAACGCTCGCCGCCGAACCAGGCGCTTGTCGCCAGTGCGGCTTCCAGGTAGTCCAGGTGCAGTTTCAACTGGGGGTCGACGAAACTCTGCTGGACCTTGCCGGCGATATTTCGTGCGATTGGCCTGACAAAGAACGGTGCGGGGGCGGTTTCGAGTCGCTGGAATACCAGCTTGAGCAGCAACGGCGGCATCGCCGATCCTTCCGCGTAATGCAGCCAGTAGTTGCAGCGTCGCCGTGCGGGTGAGCCGTGGACGGGGATCAGCACGCCGGCGGCGTAGCGGTCGGCGAGGTATTCGATGATGGCGCCGGATTCAGCCACGGTGACGTCGTCATCGGTGATCACCGGCGACTTGCCCAGCGGATGGACACGGCGCAGCTCCGGTGGCGCCAGCATGCTCGCCGGGTCGCGCTGGTAGCGCTTGATCTCGTACGGCACACCAAGCTCTTCGAGCAACCACAGGATGCGTTGCGAGCGTGAGTTGTTGAGATGGTGCACGACGATCATCGGGTGTCCCCCTGGAGTCGAGAACGAACAGCGTAACCGGCACACGAGGTATCGGGATAGCATGAGGGGCAGGTACTGCGCTGCTTGCGCTGCCACCCTGCCAGTCGCTGCGGGCTTCAGAAAATTTCGCCGACACAGCAGCGCAGGCCGCCAGCGGCCTTCTCGATCCCGTCCAGCTCGACCGTGCCGACGATGACGCCGCGGCGCCCGCGCTCATCCACACACGCTCGCCACCGAGGGCAATCGCATGGGGCGGCAAATGCGTTCTTCTGCGCGGGGCTGAGCCGGATCCCACGGTTGCGATGTGCTTGTGCTATTGCCCTGGGGAGTCCCGGTCGCGGAATCCGTCAGCGGCGACGATCGCCGCGCGGCTCGCCAGCAGCGTCAACACCACATTGGTGTGGTACTCCGCGTCGGCCAGCTCGAAACAGAACATTCATTGCAGCCCGGGCGCCTGGTACATCGCTTCGGCGCCGGCCATGTCGCAGCGTTCGCTGAGGCCACAGTCCCGGCGTCGCGCAGCCGATCGTGGTGATCGTGGTGATCGTGGTGAGTGTCCGTGGTGCCGACGGGCGCATGGAAGCGGTCGGTTTTACCGTGTGCCGGATGCAAGGGACAGCAGGCGTATTCGATCCGGCGCGATACGGCGGCGAGGGTACAAGGGGCTCCAGAAGGCGTCCGCCATCGTCTGGTGGCCCCCTCGCCGCAGGAGGCTGTCGGACCTTCATCGGCCGGTCTGCAAATCTATCTGAGCGGTCCATGTTGCCATCGATTCTTGCCGCATAGAACCACCATCGACCGGCGAATCGTCGCTGTCTGTCCTCGCGTAGCCAGATCTTTGCCTCGACCCCCCAGGCCCGGCAGCCTGCAGCTTGCACCGGAGCGGTGGCTCGGCCCACTCTATGGGTCTGTCTTCTGTCCTGGTGTGCCGCCGATGAACTTGTCATATCGTTTTTTTCTGCCCGTGCTGGCTTGCACGGGATTGTTGCTTGCGGGCTGCTCGCCGTCGGGCACACCCGCGCCGTCCGCCGCGCAGCAGCAAGCGCAGGCCAAGGCTGCGGCGGCGGCGCGAAACCTCGACACCTACCGCCAGTTGCTGCGCATCGGCAACGACCAAATGGCGGTGACAATGGGCCACGACATCCTCAGCCGCTTTCCCGACAGCGCGGCCGCCGGTGAAGTGCAGAAAACCCTGCCGGCGATCGAGAAGCGCTATCGCGAGAACAGCGAGAAGCAGCGGCTGGCGGCGCTGTGGCTGTACCAGGTATCGCCGATGGCCGGTGGTACGCAGTCGACGGCCACCATCTACAGCAGTCAGCCTTCCGGCAATGATCGGGTGCGGTTGGTGTTGCGTCGACACACCAGCTGGGGTTTGAACGTGTTTCTGTATGGCAGCGGCCATGGCTTCGTCTGCCGTGGCAACTGCACGCTGATGACGCATGTTGACGGCAAGCTGAGGCATATCGAGGCATTTGCACCCCCATCGGGTGAGCCGGCACTGATGATTCGCCACGGCAAGGCCTTCATCGCCATGCTCACCAAGGCCCGCAAGATCACCATGGACGTGACCTTGCGCGATCATGACAAGAAGGAACAGCTGGTGTACGAGGTTGGGGGTTTTGTGCCGGCCAAGTGGAAGGAACTGGGCAAGCAGCACAAAAAGTAGTAAACCTGCCGCCGTGTTCCATGCGGTGAAGGCGTGAAGCGATGGGTGGTTGTCGATGCCTGGCGGTTGCGTGTCTGTCCGTCTCGGGGGTGGCCCGCAACAGCGTCATGTTGTCATCGGCATCGCTCGATGCGTCGGCCGAGGTCGCCAGGTACCCGCGATCCATACTGCCCAACGCTGACCGGCTTTCGGCCACCGAGCCTATGCACAGGAGAACGCCGTGAGCAACGCTTTCACCCGCTTGGCAGTTCTACTCACCGGCATGGCCCTGGCCGGCTGTGCCAGCTTGCCCAATGCACAACGCCTGCATCAGCGACAGCTGGAGTATGCGGCCGCCGCCGGTGCAGCGGTGAAACACTTCAACTTTTTTACGCTGTATTCGTGGGAATCGCTGGGTGACAGCCAGCTGGCCGTTTATACCAAACCGAACAAGGCGTGGCTGCTGGATGTGTCGCCGCACTGCCTGCAACTTGGCTATGGCAACGCCATTGCGATCACCTCCTACCTCCATCAGATATCGGTGAACTTCGATCGGGTACTCGTCGCTGGCTCGCCGGTGCCGTGTGCGATCAGGGAGATCCGCCCGATCGACGTGGCGCATCTGAAGGCACTGCAACACCCACAGCATCGCATCGAGAGTCGTCCGCGTCCGGCCGCTGACCGTTGACGGTAGCGACTCCGGCTAGCTCGTCCCGCGTCAGGGGCTACGGTCGCTGCCTGTCGATGTCAGGCTGACACCGCACGCCCTTTGTCGACCCTCTGGCGCAGAGACCGAACAGGCCCGCCTTCTGGTACGGCTGGGCCGATACGACACCGCGTTCCGGGCTTCGGCGCTGGCGATCGCGTCGCGTCGGTGGCCCATTGGATTTTTCGCAACCGACCTCATGTCATCGGGTCAGGCTGATGCACGCCGGCGCCCCGGCAGTGCACGCCACCCATATCGATCACCCACTCCTGGAGCCATGCATGATTCCCACCCTCAGCTATGCCGCCCACAGCGCCAGTGCCCCGCTGGCACCGTACAAGTTTGAACGCCGCGAGCCTCGCGATCAGGACGTGGTGATCGAGATCCTGTATTGCGGGGTCTGCCACTCCGACCTGCATACCGTGCGGGATGAATGGAGCAAAGGCACGTATCCGATCGTGCCGGGACACGAAATCGTCGGGCGGGTTACCCGTGTCGGCAAAGGCGTGAGCAAGTTCAAGCAGGGCGATCTGGCCGGCGTCGGCTGCATGGTCGACTCCTGCCGCGAGTGCACCAATTGCAAGGACGATCTTGAGCAGTTCTGCATGCAGGGTGCCACTTTTACCTATTCAGGCAAGGACCGTCTCGACGGGACGCCCACGCAGGGTGGCTACTCCACCCAGATCGTAGTGGATGAGGCCTTCGTGCTCCGCGTCTCGGACAAGCTCGACCCGGCCGCCGTCGCACCCCTGCTGTGTGCCGGTATCACCACGTATTCCCCGCTCAAACACTGGAAGGTGGGCAAGGGCAGCAAGGTCGGCGTGGTCGGTCTTGGCGGTCTGGGCCACATGGCCTTGAAGCTGGCGCATGCCTTCGGTGCCACCGTGGTGCAGTTCACCACTTCGCCATCCAAGCGCGACGACGCGTTGCGCCTGGGTGCCGACGAAGTAGTGCTGTCGAACGATCCCGAACAGATGAAGCAGCATGCCGGAAGCTTCGATTTCATTCTGGATACGGTTTCGGCACCGCACGACCTGAATACCTACCTGCAGATGCTCAAGCGCGATGGCACCATGACCCTGGTCGGTCTGCCCGATACGCCGCCGACCGTTCACGGCGGATCGCTGATCTTCGGGCGCCATTCGCTGGCCGGGTCGCTGATTGGCGGCATCGCGGAGACCCAGGAAATGCTGGATTTCTGCGCGGAGCACGGCATCGTCTCGGACATCGAGAAGATCCGCATCCAGGATATCAATGAAGCCTACGAACGGATGCTCAAGAGCGACGTGAAATACCGCTTTGTGATCGACATGGCCTCATTGCACCAAGCCGCCTGATGACGGGGGCCTGAGCGGCTGAGAAAAATCGCCTGCCTGCTTCGATCGCCATCAGACACCCGTGCCGGCGGCGCGCCGCCGGCAAATCCGGGTCATCTGGGTCACTAAACTCCCCGAATGTTTCCACAGCACTCCTGGCCAGGAGCGCCTGGCGATGCTCTGGCTCCGGCGTTCGATAGTTTCCCAGCCTCCGAGACAGGCTGCCCGGTGTTGAGACCCGGTGGCGCGCGTTCAGCGCACCACCGTCACCGGTACGTGGGCCCGCGCCAGCAGGTTGCTCGATACCGAGCCGAGCAGCCAGCGTGCCAGTGCCCCGCGTTCGGTATGCCCGATCACGATATGGTCGACGCCATGTGACTCGACCTGGCCGAGCAGAACGTCGCCGGGACTGCCGTGAATCAGCGCCACGTCGACCAGCGTCGCGGCATCGGGCGCCAGGGCGATCAGCTCATCCAGCAACTGCTGGGCGCGGCTGGTGCCGGAGTCGGCCATCAGCAACGCACATGCGTCGGCGCCCGCTTCGGTAACCTGCAACACCGATACCACGCGGACCCGGCCACCGCAGACCCGTGCCAGCTCGACCGCAAACTGGAATGCCTTTCGTGAGGCATCGGATCCGTCGTAACCGACCAGGGAATATTTGATCATGGCGCGCCGCTTGTCTGATTCCGGGATGCGGACGTAGAGTTTAGCAGGCGGTCGAACTTTGATCGGCCGGTCGGTGATCCCCCTGCGTGGTCCATCTTTCCGTCGATTCCTGCCCCATACAACCGCTATGAGTCGGTGAATCGCCGAAAATCCTCGCTCGCACCATCGAATCCCCCCCTCGACCATCAAACCCGACAGCCTCCTGCTCCCATGGGTTCTACGCCGCCAAAAAAATGCTTTCGGAGCCAAGCCTCGGCAACCGTCTGCGCCAGGGGCGCCATGGCGTGAAGGCGAGATCACAAAGCTGAACATGTACACGGCGCCTGCACACCGCTGTCACAGATGCGCGCACACGCTTCACCTCCACGTAGCGGTATATCAACGTCCAGAGGGAACGGGTAGCGCTGCGTCGGCAATAACCTTCCATCCGCTGAGACTCAAGGAGACAACGATGATCAAGCATACTTTCGGAATGGCGGCGCTGGTGCTGGCCTGTGCAGGGGCCGTGACGATGCTGCCGCTCAGCCAGGCCCATGCGGCCGAGGAAGCCGGTGAGGCGCATGTCTCATGTGACATGACCTACAACCTGGCTGGCTGGTCGCTGATCTACAAACATGCGGAAGGCACCGGTGTGATCACCTGCGACAACGGCCAGCATGCCAAGGTGAAGATCACCGTGGTCGGCGGCGGTCTTACTGCCGGCAAGTACCACATCGATCATGGCAAGGGCGAGATCAGCCATGTGCATGGGATCAGGGATGTGTACGGCGACTATGTGCAAGCCAGCGCCGACGCGGGTGTGGTCAAGAGCGCGCAGGCTCAGGTGCTGACCAAGGGCACCACGTCACTGGCGCTGTCGGGCACCGGTCAAGGCGTGAACCTGGGAATCTCGGTCGGCAAGTTCACCATCAGCCCACGCTGACCGCGGCTTGCGGGATCGGGGCATGATGACTGTCCCGCTACCGATATCCCGATCCGACGTGTCGTGACGAAGGGCGCCTAACGGCGCCCTTCTCTGTGCGCGTAAACTGGCGCCGTCCCGGGTACGCCCGTTAGCTCGATGGAGATCCTGTCATGCGCCAATTTTCCACGGGGAGATTGTGTTCTCCGGCATTTCAGCGAGGTGACCTGACAGCCTTGAAGGTGACCTCCTGATGGCTCTGTCAGCGCTTGCCAAGACTTCGGCGAATCGTCGCTTCGCCGCATGGGCGATCGGTCCCTGGCTGTTGCTGCTGGTCGCCGCCATGGGCGGTGTGCAGTATCTGAAGCATGGCGACTACATCTACCTGCTGGCTGCCTTGCTGGTGATCGCGGTATCGGCGGGCTGCATCCTGCGCCAGGCATGGGCGCGCGTGGCGATGCGCTGGATGGCGGTGCTGCTGGCTTTGTGGGCATTGATCAGCGCGGGCTTGATGTTGCAGCACTGGGGCGATTTTGAGCGTGCGCGCCAACAGGTGCAGGCGCAGCCGAAACTCGGCGAGGTGTTGATCTGGATGATCGACCGCGCGCAACGCACCTGGCAGGTCGGGTTGGCACTCAAGGTCATCGCGATCCCGCTGCTGCTGTGGCTGGCGGTAGTGCTGGGCAAACCGGCGGTGCAGGCGCAGTTCCGCCCACGGCGTTGAACGACATCGCGCCGGCGTGGGGGCACGGCCCGCCGGCCCTGCCCGGAACGTCATGACGAAGATTGGCGGACGGTGTCCGCCCTACGCGGCGGAAGAATAACGTGCCTCCTGATTTCCCCCCATGGTGCATCCTCCATGTTGCGAAGCGGCTGGGCCTGCCAATTTTTTCACGACCCTACCGTTCGGGGATGACCATCTCAAGCCATACTCCACACGAGGATGCCGCCGAGGGGTAATCAGGAGGTGGCAGGGGCTGCCAGCGTGACACCTGCTGGCGCCACCGCAGATGTCGTTTCCAAAGGCCACATCGCGATTCTCGGCCAGGGATTGCACTTGCTGTCACCGCTGGGCAGCGCCTGATTCAGCGCAGGTTGGCGGTTGCGCGGTTATCGCTAATGCGTCGATTCGCGGAAATTTCCAATGCCTCGCTTGCTACCAACTCTCGGATTTGTCGGCTGCCTGCTGGCCATGGCGCCGTTGCATGCGCAGGATCTGGTGTCCACCTGCCATGCCAGCAGCAGCTACGACGTGACCGTGACACCCGGCAGCCTGTTGTTCGATCGAGCCTCGCCGGCACCGCAGCGGGTCGAGCTGCAGCACGGTGTGCTGGATACCGACGGTGTCGCCGTAGCGCTGAACGCGGAGGATCGCGATCGGCTGGCGCTGTTCGAGCGAGATCTGCGTGCGCTGTTGCCGCGGGTCCGCACCGTCGCCACGAACGGTGTGAACATGGCGGTGCAGGCGATTCGGGCCGAGGCGGTCGGCATGCAGCTGAGTACTCAGACGCGTCGGCAACTCGATGACCGTTTGAACGCCGATGCCGAGCAACTCAAGCAGCGCATTGCCAGCAGTCGCAGCACGCACGACTGGCACGGCGAGATCGCCGACCGGTATGCGCGGCGAATGGCCGGCGACCTGGTGCCGCTGGTCGCCGCCGACCTCGGTCAGCAGGCGGTCAATGCGGCGCTCAGTGGCGACCTGCAGACCGCCGCCAGCTTGCGTGATCGCGCAGCCGAGCTGGCCACCCGCCTGCAGCCACGGCTACAACGCCGGATGCAGGCGTTGCGCCCGCAGATCGAGGCACTATGTCCATCGATCGACCGGCTTGCAGCCTTGCAGCGCGGTGTGCGTGGCAGCAACGGGAAACTCCTGAACTTGCTGCAGATTGCCCCGTGAAAGCCGGGGTGCAGGAGTTGCCTTGTTGCAACGCCCGCTGACCGTGTCGCAGGAAATTGCCGCAGGTTAATCTCCGGCTAAGCGGATTTGGGCGAGGATGCTGGGGTGATTTGCCCATTGCCTCGCAAGGAGGCGGCCATGCCGCTGCAGGTTCCGCCGTCCAGTTGTCGTCGTCTGATTCGGCGCAGCATCGACTTGTGCAAGCTGTATCGGCAGGCTGCGGTTGCCTACGAGCCGGGACTGCGCATGGTGTTGAGCGAAAATGCCCATACCCTGGCAATGCTGATTGCCGACCTGCAGGCGCAACTGCGCGGCGCCGGCGACCAGGCGCACGAGCGCGGCAGCAGGGCGGGTTGGTGGTATCGACGGATGCTCGGGCTCTGGCCGCGTGATGACGCCGGCTGGATTCGGGTGCTGGCTCGTCACGAACACGCGTTGTTGCGGATATTCGAGCAATCCGTTGCGCTCGCTCCGGCGGACGCGGCTCTGATCCTGCGTCGACAACTGCCACGTTTGCGCAGTATCGATCTGGACATGCATAGTCTGGTTGGCATCGTGCGCTACTGAGAGGTAGAGATAAAATCGTCCGCCTGGTGCGGATCGCCGTCAGGCACCCGCGGCCCGTCCCAGTGGCGCGCTGTGGGTAGATCCGGATCATCTGGCGCACCAAACGCCTGGACTTTCCCCGGCACGCACCCGGGAGCCTGTCGGGCGTTGGCGGTCGAGACGAAAATTCGATTGTGCGAGGGCCGATTTCTCACGCTTTGCTGGCGGGTAGTGGTTCTATGGGCCAGGACGCCGCAGGTAGTGGGTCGCCCGGACGGATTCGCAGACCGGCCAACCAAAGCCCGGCCGACTCCTTGTCACGAACCGCTGGCGACACTCCTGCTACGGTGTTCGATATTTTCTCAACCTCTGCGGAGAAAGCATGCCGGTCGACGCACAGCAACTGCTTGAGTTCTGGTTTTCCGACGAAGCCTCGGCGAACTGGTTCCGTGCCGATGCGACATTCGACGACCGCTTGCGCCGGCATTTCGGTGGGCTCGCCAGGGATGCCGCCGAAGGGCGCCTCGATCACTGGAGTCAGTCACCATCGAGCTGGCTTGCGCTGCTGATCCTGCTCGACCAGTGTCCGCGCAACCTGCATCGCCATGAACCCGGGGCCTGGGCGCAGGATGTCAAGGCACAGCGCGTGGCCTTGTCAGGCATTTCCCGCGGTGACGACCGGCAATTGCCGCCGCTGCAGCGCGTGTTTGCCTACCTGCCGCTGGAACATGCCGAGGATATGGGCTTGCAGCAGCGCTCGGTGGCCTTGTTCGAGGCCTTGTCTGCCGATGTGCCGGAAGATCAGCAGCAACGTTTCAGCGGATTTCTCGACTATGCTCGACGGCACCGCGAGGTGGTCGCACGCTTTGGGCGGTTCCCTCATCGCAACACGGTACTCGGTCGCACCAGCACGCCTGAAGAAGTGCGCTATCTGGCCGAGCCCGGCGCCGGCTTCTGATGTGACGTGACGGGTTGTCGAGAGCGTGAAGGATTCCATCCAGACAAGGAGCGTGTCATGCGTATCGGTTTGATCATCGGGTTGTTCGCCTTCAGCGCCATCGTGCAGGCATCCAGTACCTTGCGCATAGGCAATCAGGTGCTGACCGCCGGCGACAGCGCCACGCGGGTTACCGCCTTGCTGGGAAAGCCGTCTTACAAGTCGCGCAGCCGCAGCACGCGTCAGCGCAGCGGGCGCAGCCGGCATCGCCGCGGCAGCCGAAACCGCGCGGCCGGCGAGCACTGGCAGTATCGTCGCGGCGACCACGTGACGACGGTCACCATCGTCGACGGCACGGTGATCGATATCGAGGATCACCGATTCTGAGTGAGATCGGCGGCGGCGCTCGATGTACAGGTCCTGGTTTTGCACTGCATTCATGGATTGCCGACGGTGCGCAGGCGCGAGACCCGCTGGCTGCGCATATTTTTGATCGCCGGTTTGTTACGCTGAATCGCTCAATCCAACAGGTGGACGGGTATGCGTGACTTTCTTTCGACGATCCTGGGGACCAGGTTTTCCGCGAGCATCCTGCATGCCGGGATGCAATTGCTGCTGGCGTTGCTGGTGCTGCTGGTCGGAATATGGGTCGCCGCGCGACTGGCCAATCTGACCCAGAAGGCCATGCACCGGGCGTCCTTTGATGCAACGCTGATCGGCTTCCTGCGCAACCTGATCTACGGCGTGCTGATTGCCCTGATGATCGTGATGGCCTTGACCACGGCGGGCATTTCGACGGCGCCGCTGGTCGCGGCCCTCGGCGCCGCCGGGTTGGCGATCGGTCTCGCGTTGCAGGGTTCGCTGAGCAATCTGGCCTGGGGTGTGCTACTGGTCATCTTCCGCCCGTTCCGGGTGGGCGACTTCGTCACTGCCGCCGGGATCGACGGCACCGTGGACAGCATCAACCTTATGCACACCGTGCTGTTGCTGCCGGATGGTCGCGAGGCGACTTTGCCGAATGGCAAGGTCGGCAGCGATGCCATCGTCAACTACAACGTCCGCGGCACACGTCGCTTCGATTTTGAGGTGGGCATTGGCTACAAGGACGACATCGGCGCCGCAATGGCCGAAATAAAGAAACTGTTCGAACAGGACGCGCGGATTCTGAAGGACCCGGCTCCCGGCGTATGGACGTCTGCCCTGGGCGAAAGTTCGGTCAATCTGGTGGTGCGGGCGTGGACCAAGGCACCGGATTTCTGGGCCACCAAGACCGATCTGCTGCGGGCGATCAAGGAGCACTACGACAAGGCTGGCATCAGCATCCCGTTCCCGCAGCGCGAGCTGACGGTGCTGCAGGGCAGTGCGCCACTGGCCATGCCCAAGCAGGATTGATACCGCCGTGGCGGCCCGGTCGTCCCGGGCATCCGCCTATTGCAGCGTCACCGCCCGACGGTTGTCGCTGGATACCTTGTCGATGAGTTCGTTGTACGGGTCGATACCCGCCTCGGCCGGTTTGCTGTCGACGGTGACCGTGATCGTGCTGTCGCCGTTGGGTAGCAGGCGCTTTTGCAGATATAGCGGCTTGCCGTCCTTGCCGGCGCCGGGTGAGGCAGCGAACACGCCGATCTCGATCGGGATATCCGGCTTGCCCGGGGTTTCCTTGCCGGTACCGTCGACGTAGACCTTGGCGGCGTGCACCTTCATGGTTACCCGGTACTTGCCGTCCGACAGTTTTTTCGCGGTGACCGCGATCATGCGGTTGTCGAACAAGGTGATCTTCCAGAAAAAATCATTCAGCAGCGGCTGCCATTTCGGCCCGATCGCCTTGCTCAGCGCGTCCATGAATTCCTGCGAGGTGGTATACGGCGGTTGCTGGAAACCCTTGTCGATGAGGAATTGCCTGAGTACCGCGTCGAGGGTGTCCTCGCCGATGTAGTCCTGCAGCGCATAGAACACCAGCGAGCCTTTGCGGTAATGGATGTATTGCTGGTTCTCGACCTTGGCCAGCGGTTCCTCGGCGATCTTCTCGGTGGCGCGGCCGGCCAGGTAGCCGTCGAGCTCGTACTTGAGGAACTTGCGCATCTGGTCGGCGCCATATTTGTGCTTCATCACCATCAGCGCGGAATACTGCGCCAGCGACTCGCTGAGCATGGTCGACCCCTGCATGTTGGCGCCGATCACCCGGTGTGCCCACCACTGGTGGGCGACTTCATGCGCGGTGACGTAGTAGACGTAATCGATCTTCGACTTGTCACGCAGGTCGGCGATGAAGCCGATCGATTCGGAAAACGGAATGGTGTTGGCGAAGGACTGCGCGAAGGCGGCATAGCCGGGAAACTCCACGATGCGCAGCTGCTTGAACTGATATGGCGTGAAGTGGCTGTCGTAATAGGCCAGTGAATCCTCGACGCTCTCGATCATCCGGTCCACGTTCCAGGCGTGTGCCGGGTTGTAGTAGACACCGATCCTCACGCCCTTCCAGGTTACCTGCTTCACCGCATAGCGCGCCGACAGGTACGAAAAGAAATTCAGCATCGGCTGCTGCATCGTGTAGTGAAAATAGCGTCGACCGTTGGCGGTCCATTCCTTCTGCAACGTGCCGGGTGCCAGCGCGATCTGGTCGGCGGCGGTAGACACCGTGGTGTCGAAGCTGATCCAGTCCGCGTCGTTGCTGATGTAGGTATTGGCGCGGGCCTTTTCATCGCCGAGTCTGGGCATGCGCGGTACCTCGCCGCTCAGACCGTATTTACGACGGTCGTTGGGATCGGTGATCTGGACCTTGCTCTGGTAGCCGAATTGCGGCATCACGCTGTTGTTGAAAAAGGTGCCGTTGTGGGCCAGGAAGGTGCCTTGCGGGCTGTTGGTGAAGCCTTTCGGGGCGTATTCGAGATCGAAATCGAAACGCATCGATGCGCCCGGCGCCAGCGGCGTTTTCAGCCGGTAAATGGTGAAGCCGAGATCCTTGTCCGTGCTGACCGTTTCATGCGGCGCGAAATGCAGCGACTTCAGCGTGAAACCGTCGGTGTAGTTGACGTACAGCATGCTGATCGGCGCATCGTGCTTGTTGACCAGGGTGTAATGGCCGTGGATGTCCAGCTTGCGCCGGTAGGGATAGATCGCCACATCGGCCTTGACCGCGGTGATCCGCGGCTGCGGCGCATGCTTGTACTTGGCGTATCGCTTTTCATAATCCGCGCGTTGCTGCATCTTGGCTGTGCTGTTGCGGTAGTGGTTGAGCACGTTGGTGTTGTAGTAGATCCAGCCGCCGCTGACGACGAACGCGAGCAGCGCCAGGCCGAGCGCCAACGCGGCAGGCCGGTGCAGCCGCGCCCGGGCCTCGCGCAGCCGCCCGGCCCAGCTGTGGCCGGTGCCACGGACCCAGAACATCGCCGCCAGCACCAGCAACGCCACGGCACAACTGGCCCAGTAGAAATCGAACCACAGCGCGGCGCGCAGGAAGTGGCCGAAGCCATTCATGTCCGAATACGGTGTCGCCGGTGCGTTGCCGTAGTTGTAGAGGTTCTGCTCCCAGTGCAGCAGGCCGAAGCCGATCTGCGCGACAAACCACAGGATGGTCAGCAGGTAGCCGAGAAACTTGTTGTTGGAGATCACCTGCAGGAACAAGGCGAGCGCCGCCAGCAGCACGAACGGAATCGCATTCAGTGCCAGCGTTTCCAGGTACAGACCCGGTTCCAGGTGGGTGTAGCCATGACCGAGCTGCCAGCCGATGGTCACCACGGCGCCGACCAGCAGGAAGGTCGCAATCACCGCCAGCAGCGCGCCCAGCTTGGCGACCAGGGGAATCCAGTCGGGCAGCGGAAACGCATCGCTGACCTCGGCCGAGCGCTGGCTGCGCTCCCGCCAGACCAGTTCACCGGCGTAGAACGTGATGATGATGAACAACAACCACTGGAAGGCTCCTTGGGCCATCTCCAGCATCTGGTGGGTCACCGGCCAGGTGGCCGTGCCGTAGATCCGGCCGCCGAGCAGCAACGCACCGAACAGGTTGGCCACCCCGAGCAGCAACATGATCAGAAACGGCACGCCGCGCAGTACGCTGGCGGTGTCGAACCGCCACTGGGTGCGCAGTTGCAGCAGCCGCGCGCGCAGGTTGTCCGCCAGCCGTACCGTAGGCAGGGTCAATGCCGCGCCGCTGGCCTGTGCGCGCAGTATCGGCGGCTCGCCGCGCTTCTTGCGACGCGGCAATTGCAGGCCTTCGCGGTTGGACCGAAACAGCAGCAAGGTGGCACCGAGCATCAGCACGCTCACGCCGATCCACAGCAGCCGGTTGAACAGCAGCACACCGCTCAGCGGCGGCAACTGATGATTGGACTGGAAGGCGGACCAGTAGCGCGTCACCAGCGCCACTGTGCGCCCGCCGAACGGGTCGAGCAGGGCGGCGACAAAATGATTGTTCACATCCTTGGTCAATTGACCGACCACGCCCTGCAACACGAAGAAAACGATCAGGCCGATATAAGTGACCAGCAGCGAGCGGGTGGTGCTGGCCAGCAAAAACAGCAATGCGGCGATGAACAACAGATCCGGCAGCACCATCACGCCGAAGCCCCACGCGTAGCCGTGCCAGCTGGCCGGACCCAGCCTGGCGGCATCGATCCACGGCATCATGCCGCCGAGTGCGATGCCCAGGGCACACACCAGCATGATCGTCGTCGCCGCCAGATAGCCGGCGGCGAAGCGGCCGCCGAGATAGGCGCCGCGACCGACCGGGGTGGTGAACACCAACTCCGAGGTGCGCTGCTCGAAATCACGCAGCGCGGCACCGGCGACGAACACGGTGACCAGAAACGTGCTGAAGACGGTGAGTACGCTGAGCAGGCGCACGATCACCATCGGCGCGTTGCGCAGCACGTTGCCGCTGGCGCCGCCGATGATCACCGCATCGGTGGTGACCAGGGTGAAGGCCAGCGCGCCGAAGGCCACGGCGATGATCCAGAACAGCGGAGCCCGCAGTTGCTGGCGCCATTCAAATCGTAGTATTTCGAAGAACATCGGCGTTCCCGTCCGTGTCGTGGATGTCGGCCAAAAAAGCGCGGAAGGGTCAGCTGGTCCGGGTCGTGGCCTGCGCACGAAGGTGGCCGAAGTAGACATCCTCCAGATCCGGCGCAACGGCCTCGAAGCCGGGCTCCGGCAGCGTGTCGGCCAGCACATGCAGCAGGGTGCGGCCGCCGGCGAGACGGGTCGACAGGATATTCATGCGGGCGCGATAGCCGTCCAGCTCGGCTTTGTCGATGCTGCGTCGCCAGACCCGTCCGTCCAGTGAACGGATCGCTTCGGCCGGTTCACCGTTGAGCAGCACCTGGCCCTGGCCGATGATCGCCATCCGCGAGCACAGGTCGGTGACATCCTCGACGATATGGGTGGACAGGATCACCACGACCCGTTCGCCGATTTCGGCCAGCAGATTGAGAAAACGGTTGCGCTCCTCCGGATCGAGGCCGGCAGTGGGTTCGTCGACGATCACCAGGCGCGGATCGCCGATCAGTGCCTGGGCGATACCGAAACGCTGGCGCATGCCGCCGGAGTAGGTGCCGAGCTTGCGCTTGCGCACATCCCACAGGTTTACCTGCCGCAACAGCGCCTCGACCAGTTCGCGGCGTTCCGCTTTCACGATGACGCCCTTGAGTATCGCGAAGTGATCCAGCATCGCTTCGGCCGTCACCTTCGGGTACACACCGAATTCCTGCGGCAGGTAGCCGAGCAGCCGGCGGGTGGCCTGCTTGTCGGCCTGCAGGTCCATCTCGTCGAGCGCGATCGTGCCCTGGTCGGGATCCTGCAGCGTGGCGATCGTGCGCATCAGCGAGGATTTGCCGGCGCCGTTCGGACCGAGCAGACCGAACATCCCGTTCGGAATATCCAGCGATACGTCACGCAGCGCCTTGACGCCGTTTGCATAGGTTTTCGACAGATCGCGAATTGTCAGCATGGGACGTTTCCTGCGCTGCAGCGGCCTCGATGATTCCCTGACTATAGGTGTTCGGGGGAGCGTGTGCGTGAGCTCAATGTCATGCATACGCGGGCGCATGGTATGCCCGGCAACGCCTCCGGTGCTCATTCGGGCATACGAAGAGCGCTGGCGTTCGCTATGATTGGGGCTTGGCTTTTTGTTTTCCGCCATCCCCGGGCGGTCCCCTCTCTCACCCATATTTGCAGGAATCCTCATGGCTGACTTGAAAGAAGCACTCGTCCCCGACATTGGCAGCGACAAGGTGCCGGTGATCGAAGTGATGATCAAGGCCGGCGATCGGGTGGAGAAGGAACAGAGCCTGATCACGCTGGAGTCGGACAAGGCCACCATGGAGGTGCCGGCGCCGTTTGCCGGCACGGTCAGGGAAGTGAAGGTGAAACTCGGCGACGAGGTGGCTGAGGGTAGCCTGATTGCGATGATCGAAGTGGATGCCACCGCTACCGAGGCTCCCCCGCCGGCCAAGGCGGGCAGTGACGACGAGAAGCCGACAGCCGCACCGGCACCAGCACCAGCACCAGCGCCAGCTGCCGCCGAAAAAGACCAGAGCCAGCCTGCTGACAAACCCGCGCCGAGCGTTGGCCGCGGCGTGCAGCCCGGCAGCGCACCGGAAGCCAGCGTGGCGCCGACAGCCCGCCCGCCGCTGGATGCCACGGTGGTGATGCCCGGCGATGCACCCTACGCCAGCCCGGCGATTCGCGCATTTGCCCGCGAGCTGGGCGTGGACATCGCGCAGGTGAAGGGCAGTGGCCGGGGCGGTCGCATCCAGCGCGATGACGTCAGCGCCTGGGTCAAGCACGCGCTGGCCTCGGGCGCGCGCCCGGCCGGTGGTGCGTCTGCTGCCATCGGTGGCCTGAGTCTGCTGCCGTGGCCGAAGGTGGATTTCTCCAAGTTCGGCGAGATCGAGGAAAAGCCGCTGTCGCGGATCCAGAAGATTTCCGGCGCCAACCTGTCGCGCAACTGGGCGATGATTCCGCACGTCACCCACCACGAGAATGCCGACATCACCGAGTTGGAGGCGTTCCGCAAACAGCTCGGTGCCGAGAACAAGGATCTCAAGGTCACGCCGCTGGTGTTCCAGATCAAGGCGGTGGTGGCGGCGTTGAAGCAGTTTCCACAGTTCAATGCCTCGCTCGACGAGTCGGGCGAGAAATTGATCCTCAAGAAATATTTCCATATCGGCATCGCGGTGGACACGCCCGATGGCCTGGTGGTGCCGGTACTGCGCGATTGCGACAAGAAGGGTCTGCTCGAGCTGGCTCGCGAGCTCGGCGAAATTTCGAAGAAGGCGCGCGACAAGAAGCTTGGTCCGGCCGAAATGTCCGGCGGCTGTTTCTCGATCAGCTCGCTTGGCGGTATTGGCGGTACCGGCTTTACGCCGATCGTCAACGCGCCGGAAGTCGCCATTCTCGGTGTCACCAAGGCGGCGATGAAGCCGGTGTGGAACGGCAAGGAGTTCGCGCCACGGCTGATGTTGCCGTTGTCGTTGTCCTACGATCACCGGGTGATCGACGGTGCGCTGGCGGCGCGTTTTTCGGTGTTCCTGGCCAGCCAGCTCGGCGACATCCGTCGCCTGCTGCTGTAACGGAACGCCGGGATGCGCGCTGCCATGCTCGACTTGCACGCAGGGGTGCTGGCGCTGGCCGCGCCGACGCCGTTCCAGCAGGGAGTCAGGCAGCTCGGTCAGTGGATGGGGCTGGGGTTCAAGCTTGGTGGCGTCAATGTGACGATCGGCTCGGTGCTGGGCTCGCTGTTGCTGCTGGCGCTGTTCCTGGTCATTTCAGCGATGCTGAAACGTCTTCTGCATCGTTATGCACAGCGCAACGAGCACGTCAACAAGTCCACGATCTACACCTTCGAGCGACTGCTGCACTATTTCCTGCTGACGGTCGGCGTGCTGTGGGCGTTGAGTGTCGCCGGTATCCCGATGGCCAAGATGACGGTGTTTGCCGGTGCCCTGGGCGTTGGTCTGGGATTCGGCCTGCAGGCGATCTTCAACAACTTCGTGTCCGGCCTGATCCTGCTGTTCGAACGAAGCCTGAAGGTCGGCGACTTCGTCGAGCTGGCGTCCGGTGTGCACGGCCACGTCCGTGACATCTATATCCGCGCCACCCGCATCACCACCAACGATGACATCGACATCCTGGTACCCAACTCCGAATTCGTGAACGGCCGCGTGGTCAACTGGACGCTGCGCGAGGTGGCAAGGCGCCTGAAGGTTCCTTTCGGTGTTGCCTATGGCACCGACAAGGAGCTGGTCAAGAAGGCGGCACTGGAGGCGGCCACCGAGGTGCCATTCACGTTGAGTCTGGACGGGCCGCGTGGGCCGCAGGTATGGCTGACCGGCTTCGGCGACTCCTCGCTCGACTATCAGCTGGTGGTCTGGCTCAACGCCGATGCTACCCGTCGTCCCGGCGCAGTGACGGCAGCCTATTACTGGGCACTGCATACTGCGTTGGAGAAATACGGCATCGAAATACCGTTTCCGCAACGCGACCTGCACGTCAAGAGCTGGGTCAGGCCAGACCGACGTCCCGATGACAAGCCGGCTGCCGCAGGGTCCATGCCAGCGGACGGTAGCCGTGTCCACGGCAACGATGCCGCACGCGATGTCGAGCGTGACATTGCCGAAGAATCGGCAAGTCGAAGCGACACCCCATCCCCCGCCAAAAATCCGGGCGCAGCGCGCTGATGCCCCGCAACACGAAGGAAACAACCCGCATGACCCAGACCATCGAGATCAAGGTTCCCGACATCGGCGGGCACGACAACGTGCCGGTGATCGAGGTGCTGGTAAGTGCCGGCGACAGCGTCAGCAAGGATCAGAGCCTGATCACGCTGGAGTCCGACAAGGCCACCATGGAAATTCCCTCGACCGCCGCCGGCACGATTCGCGAGATGAAGCTCAAGGTCGGCGATGAAGTATCCGAAGGTGCGCTGATTGCCCTGTTGGAAGTCGCTGGCGAAGCTGACACCACGTCCCCTTCGCCCCCCCGGGGAGAAGGCCAGGATGAGGGGACACGGCCGCCGAAAGCCTCCAATGAAGCGGCCACAGTCAGCAGCTCTGCCGCGAGCACCCGACCCTCAGCCCAGACCCCGACCCAGGGTGGAGAGGGGGCGAAAGCGCCGCAAGCAGCTTCATCATCGGGAAGAACCGCCGACATCGAGTGCAAGCTGGTCGTGCTCGGCTCCGGCCCGGGCGGCTATACGGCGGCTTTCCGCGCCGCCGATCTCGGTGTCGATACGGTGCTGGTGGAACGTCACCCTACCCTTGGTGGCGTGTGTCTCAACGTTGGCTGCATCCCCTCCAAGGCCTTGCTGCATGCTGCCGCCGTGATCGACGAGGCCGAGGCGATGGCCGCACACGGGGTCAGCTTCGGCAAGCCGAAGATCGATATCGACAAGCTGCGCGACTTCAAGAGCAAAGTGGTCGGCAAACTCACCGGTGGGCTCGCCGGGATGGCCAAACAGCGCAAGGTTCGCACCGTCGAGGGCGTGGGTAGTTTCGTTTCGCCGAACGAAATCGAAGTCCGGACCAGGGATGGCGTGAAGCTGATTCGCTTCGAGCACGCCATCATCGCGGCCGGTTCGCAGTCGGTGAAGCTGCCGTCGTTCCCGTGGGACGACGAGCGTATCGTCGACTCTACCGGCGCGCTCGAACTCAAGGACGTGCCGAAAAAGTTGCTGGTCGTGGGTGGCGGCATCATCGGCCTGGAAATGGCCACCGTGTATGCCGCGCTGGGCAGCGAAGTGACCGTGGTCGAGTTCATGGATCAGTTGATCCCCGGTGCCGATGCCGACCTGATCAAGCCGCTGGCACAGCGCCTTGGCAAGCGGCTGAAGGGCGTACATCTGAAGACCAAGGTGGTTGAGGCGAAGGCCACCAAGAAGGGTATCGAGGTCGGCTACGAAGGCGACAGCATTCCTGCGACCACGCTGTTCGACCGGGTGCTGGTATCGGTGGGGCGCTCGCCCAATGGCGGCAAGATCGGCGCCGACAAAGCCGGCGTGGCGGTGACCGAGCGCGGTTTCATCGACGTCGACACGCAGATGCGTACCAACGTGCCGCACATCTTCGCGATCGGCGATCTGGTCGGCCAGCCGATGCTGGCGCACAAGGCCACGCATGAGGCCAAGGTCGCCGCCGAAGTCGTCGCCGGGCAGAAGAGCCACTTCGATGCGCGGGTGATCCCGTCGGTCGCCTACACCGATCCGGAAATCGCCTGGGTCGGTGTGACTGAGCGTGAGGCGAAGGAGAAGGGGCTGAAGATCGGCGTCGGAAAGTTTCCCTGGGCCGCCAGCGGGCGCGCCATCGGCATCGATCGCACCGAAGGCTTCACCAAGCTGCTGTTCGACGAAGCCACCCACCGCGTGGTTGGCGGCGGTATCGTCGGCGTGCACGCCGGTGACCTGATTTCCGAAGTCGCCCTGGCCATCGAGATGGGCAGCGAAGCGGCCGACATCGGCCTCACCATCCATCCGCATCCCACCCTGAGCGAATCGGTGGGCATGGCGGCAGAAATCTACGAGGGCACGATCACCGACCTGTATATGCCGAAGAAGAAGTGATCTGTCAGGTCCGATGTAATCCTGTTGAGCAGCGCATCTGGCGTTATCGGATTTCTTTATAGGGGTATCGAGTAATTGCCGCAGAGGGCGGATGAGACGGCGCGGTGGCATTTATTCGTTACCATCGGCCGTGCGACGCGCCGGGCGTTTCTGCGTATCTACAACGACCGGAACGAGGTCAGCAGCCCGGACTTTCTCCGTCGCCTCAAGGCAGTCCCGTCGATGAAAATCGTCAAACCGCTCACCGACAATGGCAGTCAGTTCACCGACCGTTTCACCGGCAAGGCAAAGAAACCGTCTGGCTACCACGGGTTTGATCGTGAGTGGATACTGCTGGGCATCGAGCATCGCTTGCTCGAACCGCGCCAGCCGCAAACCGACGGCATGGTCGAGCGCTTCAATGGTCGGATTCGCAAGGTACTCACCCTCACCCGATTCCGTTCGCGCGAGAGCCTGCTGATCAGGTTGGAACGCTACGAAAATCTTTACAACGACCCCTTGCGGCGGCATGCACTGGGCCATAGGACCCCGCTTCAAGCGATACGGACTTGGCACACGGTACGGTCGGAGCTATTCAACGGAAAGAGAAAGAACCCTGCGGGACTGGCAACCTGAGAGACCCTCATCATGCAAAAAACCATTCTCATCACTGGAGCGACCGACGGCATCGGCTTGGAAACCGCAAGATTGCTCGTCGGCATGGGGCACCAGGTCTTGCTGCACGGACGCAGTGCCGCAAAACTCGAGATAGCGGTCAGCTCGCTTGCTGGCGTTGCAGATAGTCGCCTTGTTGAAACCTGTGTCGCCGACCTGGCCCGCTTTGACGAGGTCGAAGCGCTGGCCAGGGCGGTAACCGAAAAGCACTCAAGGCTGGATGTCCTGATCAACAACGCAGGCGTGTTCATGGCCGGCGACACGGTGACGAGTGATGGACTCGATGTGCGCTTTGTCGTCAATACAGTCGCCCCGTATCTGCTGACAACACGCCTGCTGCCGTTGTTCGGTGGATCGGGACGGGTCATCAACGTTTCCTCTGCGGCGCAGTCCCCGGTCGATCTTGATGCCCTGGTCGGGAAACGCCGCCTGACTGATGGTGAGGCCTATGCCCAGAGCAAGCTCGCGCTGACGATGTGGTCTCGCTACATGGCACGTGTTCGCGATGACGAAGGTCCCGTCGTCATGGCGGTCAATCCCGGCTCTTTGCTGGGCAGCAAAATGGTCAAACAGGCTTTCGGAATGGCGGGAAAAGACCTGCGCATCGGTGCGGACATTCTTGCTCGCGCCGCACTGGCGGAAGAATTCGCCTCAGCCTCCGGCCAATACTTCGACAACGACTCCGGGCAGTTTGCCGCCCCGCATGCCGATGCGCTCGACCCGGGCAAGGTGACGGAGGTCGTCAGCGCAATCGAAGCCATCTTGAAAAAACACACGAATGCCTGAACGTTCGTCGTTTTCCTTCTGAAGGTCGGCTGGCGATTTGCGGTCCGGAATACCGGAGACGAGTCCAGGCGATTCCACCCCGGTAACGCGAAAACTTTCAAGAACACCATTGAGGCGAAAAGCGACCACAGGCGGACAGCGCTGTTGGCGTTCGTCGGCATGTCCGGGCGCGGGTCCGGTGAGGTGATTGACCGAAGTGTGCTGCCGTGCGCTACCGGGTGACGGTCACCGGCAGCTGCAATCGCGCCGGTACCAGGCAGTATTGATCGTTGCACGCCTGTACGCGCACGGTGACCTGGGGCGGCGCTGGCGTGGTCGGCGGCAGCTGCGCGCGCAGTACGACGTGTCCGCTGTAGACGGCGAGTCCCTGTGGTGCAAACGGCGTCTTGAAGGTTTCCGGCCTGGGGTAGTGCACCTTCAGGCCGGCGGCGTGGTCCACCGCGAGTCGGGTGGGAATCAGATAGGGATCGGACGCCGGATTGGCATTGATGTGGTAGCCCTTGTCGATCTCGATGGCTACGCGCAGTGCGCCGGAGGATGTCAGCTGCGCCGTGGCGTGAACATGGTCGGCCGAGCTGGGCAGGGCGTGGCTCGTCTTGATCGATGCCTTTGCCTGGTTGAGCGCCGCGAGCAGGGACGGCCGGGTCAATGTGGTCAGCAGCGAACCCCAGGCATACGGCTGCGCGTCGACCTGGGTGGCAAGGTGCGACAGCGCGCGGTAGGCCGCCTTGCCATACGTCGCCTGTCCGCCGTTGGCACTCAGGCCCAGCAGCAATGCCACGGCTGCGGACTGGCCCGAGGGTCGCATCTGGTCGCCCTCGACGGGCGGTGCCACCAGCAGGTCGGCGGCATTGCTGGTGGGTCTCAGCGACCCATCCGGGCGCGCGAAGCGTTGCAGCATGGCGTCGGCGAGTTGCTGCGCACGGGTGCGCCAGAGCGCATCGCCGGTGGCGGCATGCAGGGCCAGAAAGGCCTGGCCGAGCAAGGCGTAGTCGTCGAGAAAGCCGGGGGTGCCGGCGTGCCCGTGGTAGAACTGGTGTCGCAGCAGGCCGGATTTCGCATCGAACGCATGTGTCCAGAACCATTGGCCGGTGTCGATCGCGGTGCGCGTCAGTGCAGGTTCTTTCAGCCGTTGGCCGGCTTGCAGAAAGCCCCGGATCGCCAGTGCATTTTCGGCAGTGACGATTTTCTCGTCACGGGCAGGTTGCGGGCGTTGCCGGCGTGCTGCCAGCAGCCGGTCGCGCAGCGGTGCTAGCGCGTCGATGCGGGGCGCCAGTTGCTGCTTGTCGGCCAGCGGCATGGCCTTGTTGCGATCCAGTCGCAGCACGTCACCGGGTGAGGACTGGCCGGTGTGGTCTGGTGGTATCGGTGTCAGGGCGTAGAGGGTGAGGAAACGTTCGGCATCGCGCGTGCCCAGTACCGCGTCGATGCGGGCGCGGGTCCAGACATGGCTGGCGCCTTCGACGCCATCGACCTGCGAATCCTCGGCGCTGTAGAAGCCGCCGCCGGGCGCCTGCAACGTGCTGACGAGGTAGTGCGCGGTGCGCAGCGCCACCTGCTTGAACAACGGCTGTCGGGTCGACGCATAGGCTTGTGCGTACAGGCCGAGCAGTTGTGCGTTGTCGTCGAGCATCTTCTCGAAATGCGGGATCGACCAGTCCGGCTCGATGCTGTAGCGATGAAAGCCGCCGCCGAGCTGGTCCATCACCCCGCCTTCGGCCATCGCCTGCAGCGTGCTGGTGACCATCGCCAGGGACCTGGCATCGTGTTTGTGGCGATAGTCAGCCAGCAGCATCGCCAGCACCGGCTGCTGGGGAAACTGCGTGGCGCTGTTGCCGGGGAAGCCGCCATCCATCGCGTCGAAGCGCGTGGCCGCCTGTCGCACGGCCTGCTGCAACCAGCGGGCCGGTGCCGGCGGCGCGCCATGGACCGAGCTCATCTGCCGTTCGACCTGTTGCATGGTCTGGTAGACGCCTGTGGCGGCCTCGAGCACCTTGGCGTGCTCGTTTGTCCAGGCCTTGTGCAGCGTGGCCAGCACCTCCGGAAAGCCGGGTCGCTGACCCTGGTCATGGGGTGGAAAATAGCTGCCGGCGAAGAACGGTTTCAGCTCGGGGGTCAGGAAAACATTGTTGGGCCAGCCACCACCTCCGGCGATGATCTGCCTGGCCAGCATGTAGATGCGATCGAGGTCGAGGCGTTGTTCGCGATCGACCTTGATGTTGACGAACCAGCGGTTCATCAGTCCGGCAATTTTCGGATCGGCATACAGTTCGCGCTCGGCAACATGGCACCAGTAGCAGGTGGAATAACCAATCGACAGGAAGATCGGCTTGTTCTCGCGTCGGGCCCTGGCAATCGCCGCCGGCCCCCAGGGATACCAGTCCACCGGATTGTGCGCGTGCATCAGCAGATAGGGGTCGTGACTGTGGATCAGCCGGTTGGTATAGGTCTTGCCGTCGAAGCTGACGCCCGTTGCCGTTGCCGTTGCGGTGGCGGTGGCGGCCGCCGTCGGGGTGCTCGCTGCGGTCGCCATGACTGGCGAGAGTGCTGCCAGCGCAACGCTCATGGCCAGCCAGCAGCGGAGCACGCGCTGCCGCGGTGACGCCCGCCATGGCGCTGACCAGCGCTGGATATGCTCTGTCATGGCGGGTTCTTCGGGGGGCGGGGCGGGATGCCGATCATGTAGGCCGCTGTTCACGGCAGGGCCGGGTGCTCGCCGGGCCGGGCTCGGCGTGCAGAAAAGCCAGCTTACGCTGGCGCGGCAGTTGCTTGATCGCCCACTCGGCGCGTGCCGCGCTGGAGCGGTCAGGGTAGCCGCGAAACCCCAGCAGACGCAGCGGCGGGTTGGCGCGGGTGTAGCGCGCGCCGCGGCCGGCAACATGGGCCGCGTAGCGTGCCTGCAAGCGGTTGGTGATGCCGGCGTACCAGCTGCCATTGCGGCATTCGATCAGGTACAGGCACCAACCTTCATCGCCGGTGCGCGCAGGCTTGGGGGCGTTCAATACGGCGTACCCTCCTGCCGCTGCCGCCGCAACGCGCAGGCATACCATTCGAACTCGTCGAGGAAGCGGCTCAAGGTACGTGGCACGTGTTCGTTCTGCGGCTGGCCGTCTTCGTCGAGTGCGCTGCCGATACGCGGGATCGGACATTCGCTGGAGATGCTCGGCATGCCGAGCTCGGCCAGGGTGGCGCGCAAGGCGACCGCCGCACGTACGCCACCGAACATGCCTGCCGAGTAGCAGACAATGCCGGACGGACGCCAGAAATATTCTTCGAGAAAATGATCCAGCAGGTTCTTCATCGCCGGCGGAATGCCATGGTTGTATTCGCCGCTGACGATCAGGAAACCGTCGACACGCCGGTACAGCGTGGCCAGTTGCTCCAGCACGACCGGCGCCGTGCCGGTTTCGTATTCCTTGTACATGCGGTCGAGCAGGGGCAGCTGCCGTGTCGCCGGGTCGACCAGGATCGCTTCGTGGCCGCGGGCTTCGAGTGCGTTGATGACCAGCTTCGCTGCGCGTATGCCCATGCGATCACGGCGCACCGAGCCGAGCAGCACGGCAACGGAAAGGGGCGGGGTTTCTGGGCGCATGGCAGTCTCCGGTGTTTTGGTGAGACTACCCGCATCCGCTGACTGTTGCCGCTGCGGAACCGGGCCGTGCGCGTCTCTCCCGCGCGCTCGCCGGGGCACGCACGGCCTGCTGCGGGACTCACGGCGGCCCTGCGGATGCGACCGCAAGCGGCCATCAGTCATGTTCTCGGGCCCGCGGCTGCATGCTAGTTTGCCGGGACCGGACAGTCGTGTCCGACTTGCCAGGGGGGGCTTCCATGTCAGCAGCGAGCGTTAGCGTCGAATCGGTCACCAAGCGTTTTTCCGGGCATACCGCGGTCAACCAGCTGTCGATGGAGGTCGCCAGCGGCGGGATCTTCGGCCTGCTCGGACCCAACGGCGCCGGCAAGTCGACCACCATTCGCCTGATCATGGGCATCCTGCAGCCGGACCAGGGCAAGGTGGTGTTGTTCGGTTCCGACCACGGCAGCCGCAAGCTGTCGCAGCGCATCGGCTATCTGCCGGAAGAGCGTGGGCTGTACAAGAAGATGAAGGTGCTCGATCACCTGATCTTTCTCGGCGAAACCAAGGGCATCGGTCGCGCCGATGCGCGCCGTCGCGCGCAGGACTGGCTGGAGCGCCTCGGCGTCAGCGAATGGGCGCTGAAGAAGGTCGAAGACCTGTCCAAGGGGATGCAGCAGAAGGTGCAGTTTGCTGGCGCGCTGCTGCACGAGCCGGAGCTGGTGATTCTCGACGAGCCGTTTTCGGGACTCGATCCGGTCAACGCCCAGGTGATGAAGGACATCGTGGTGGCGATCGCCGCCGAAGGACGCACGGTGCTGTTCTCGACCCATGTGATGGAGCAGGCAGAACGGATGTGTGACCGCATTGCGATCATCGCGCGCGGCGAGACCGTGGTCAGCGGCACGCTGGCCCAGGTCAAGGAGGATTTCGGCGGGCGCCACGTGGCGCTGGGCTTCACCCACGACAAGCAGCGTGCGGAGCGGATACTCGCCGATCGCTCGGTGGTCGCACGGGTCGACGACTACGGCGTGGCCGCGGAGTTGCAGATGGCCGAAGGCGCCGACCCGGAGCAACTTCTGGCCGCCTTGGTGCGTGAAGGAGTCGGCCTGCGTCGCTTCGAGGTGGTCGAGCCCTCGTTGCATGCGATCTTCATCGCCAAGGTCGGCGCCGAGGCCGCCACCGCACACGCCGGAGAAGCCGCATGAAGAAGATCATTGCCGTCGTCCGCCGCGAATTTGTCGAACGGGTGCGGACCAAGGCGTTCGTGATTTCCACCGTGATGCTGCCGGTGTTCATCGTGCTGATGGCGGTGCTTCCGGGCCTGATGATGAGCGGTACCGATCACACCACCCGGGTGGCCGTGGTCGACGCCTCGTCAAGCGGTCTCGGTCAGCCGGTCAGCCAGGCGTTGCAGGGGGAAAAACTGGGCGACAAGCCCGGTGCCAAGGCGCGCTATGAGGTGCAGGTGTTTCCGGCCACCGGGCAGGACCTGGTCGCGGTGCGTGACGGGCTGATCGCGAAAACCGGCTTCTCCAGGGATACGCATGCCGACCGCTGGGACGGCGTGCTGGTACTCACCGACCACACCCTGGCCAGCGGCAAGCTGGCGTATTACGGCGGCAACGTCGGGGCGGTGCAGTCGATGAGGACGCTGCAACGGGCGGTGTCGCAGGCGCTGGCCGGTGTGCGCCTGGGCAAGTCCGGTGTGGACCCGGCGCTGGTGCGGCAGGCGATGGCGCCAGCGGACATGCAGACCACCAAGGTATCGGACGGCAAGCTGACCGGACAGAGCGGCACGGAGTCGTTCTTCATCGCCTATTTCATGGGCTTCATCCTGTACATCTCGATTCTGGTGTACGGCCAGCAGACGATGACTTCGGTGATCGAGGAAAAGACCTCGCGCATCATGGAGGTGCTGACCTCGTCGCTGACGCCGTTCCAGATGCTGCTGGGCAAGGTGCTGGGCGTGGGCCTGGCCGGCCTGACCCAGATGGCGATCTGGGGCGGCTCGGTGTTTCTGATCAGCAGCCAGCGCATGCACCTGGCCGGCATGCTGGGAATGAGCGCCGAGGCGATCCAGCGTTTTCCGATCCCGAGCATGGCGCCGGGGCTACTGGTGGTGTTCCTGCTTTATTTCATCCTCGGGTTCCTGCTGTATGGCGCGCTGTACGCGGCGATCGGCGCGATGTGCAACACGATCCAGGAAACCCAGCAATACGCCATCTTTGTCACCGTGTTCATCATGGTCGGCTTCTTCGCCGTGTTCAGCCTGATCAAGGACCCCACCGGCAACCTCGGTACCACGATGTCGTTCATTCCGTTCTTCGCGCCGTTCACCATGCCGGTGCGCTGGTCGCTGAGTTCGGTGCCGCCGCTGCAACTGGCCATGTCGCTGGCGTTGATGGTGATCGCCCTGCTGGCCTGCGTATGGCTGGCGGCGAGGATCTATCGCACCGGCATCCTGATGTACGGCAAGAAGCCGTCGTGGCGCGAACTGTGGCGCTGGATCAGGGCCTGAACGGTGACGTGTAGGAGCGCACCCTGTGCGCGATCGCTCTTTGTCACATCGCGGGAAAGAGCATCGCGCACAGGGTGCGCTCCTACAGAATGATCAGCTCAGCGGTCTATCGAACAAATCGGCCTGCGCCTGGTAGCTGTCGCGATCGATGAAGCCGGACAGGCCGACCCCGACCAGCCGATAGCGCTCGTCGGTGTCCCGTTCCACCCGCTCGCGCAGTGCGCAGGCAATGGCGGCCAGCTCGCTTGCCGAGCGCGGTTGTTGCGGTGGGGTCAGGCTGCGGGTCAGGGTGCGGAAATCCGCGGTCTTGAGCTTCAGCACCACGGTGCGCGCCAGTCGCTCGTGTTCGCGCAGATAGCTGGCCCAGGCCTTGTCGGCGAGGCGGCGGATATGCGGTTCGAGCTCGTCCAGCAACAGGTCGTGCGCGAAGGTGTCCTCGGCGGAAATCTGCACCGTCGGTCGCTCCGGCTGTACCGGGTGTGCGTCGATACCCTGCGCCAGTTCATGCAGGCGCACCCCCCAGCGGCCGAAGCGCATCTCCAGCGCGGCCAGTGCGTGTGAGCGCAGCTCGCCGACCTTGCGGATCCCCAGTTCGGCCAGCTTCGCCTCCATCACCTTGCCGACGCCCGGCAGCCGCCCGACCGGCAGCGGTGTGAGGAAGGCCTCGACCTGGTGCGGACGGATCACCCATAGCCCATCGGGCTTGTTCCAGTCCGAGGCGATCTTGGCCAGGAATTTGTTCGGTGCCACGCCGGCGGAGGCGGTCAGTCCGGTCTCCTCGCGGATCGCCGTACGGATCGCCTCGGCGGTGGCGGTGGCTGAGGGCAGCCCGGTGCGGGTCACGGTGACATCGAGGTAGGCCTCGTCCAGCGACAGCGGTTCGATCAGCTCGGTATGCCGCGCGAAGATCTCGCGGATCTGTCGCGACACTGCCTTGTAACGCACGAAATCCGGCGGCACGAACACCAGCTCGGGGCACAGCCGTTCGGCACGCAGCGCAGGCATCGCCGAGCGCACGCCGAATACGCGCGCCTCGTAACTCGCCGCGCAGACCACCGAACGCGCACCGCGCCAGGCCACCGCCACTGGCTTGCCGCGCAGCGACGGATCGTCGCGCTGCTCCACCGACGCGTAGAACGCGTCCATGTCGACATGCAGAATCTTGCGTTGGGGGTTGGGCACGGCGACGCGGGTCGGGCAGCGGCTATGCGTCGATTCTAGGCAGCTGGTCCGGATCTGGATAGCTTGGCCGTCGCGCCGTACTCCATGGGTTCATGCTTTTCATCGCGGGAGGTGAGCCGTGCAGGCATGAGATAGCTGGCCAGTGCAGGCCGCTCAGGCCTGTAGCTTCGTCCCGCAGCGCAGCCGTGCGGCCACCTGCGTGGCAAAGCGTTCGGCGGCTTGCGGATGGGCATCGAGATGCAGGGACGGTTCGATCATTTCCAGCTCCATGATCAGGAAGCGGCCGGCACAAAGCACACCGTCGACGCGCACGTAGGCGTGATCGCGATGCCCGATCCTGGCGACAGCGGCCAGCGCATGATCGGCGGCGGCCAGGATCGTGGCGCCTGGCTGCAGCGGCTCGGCGCTGCCGCCGAATTTGCCTTGCACGCGGTAGTCGCCGCTGGCCGGGCGTTTGATCACCGCATGGCTGAAGGCACCGCCGAAATACAGCAGCGACCACTCACCCTCGCTGACGATTTCCGGTACGAACGGCTGTACCAGGAAGTCGTGGCCGAGCGGCAGCTGCGCGACGGCCTGATCGAACGCTGCATCACCGGCGGTACCTTGCAGCGTAAGCCATGCGCCGCCACTGACGGTTGGCTTCACCACCACCTGTTGCGCCGGCATCGTGGCGAGCAGGGCAGGCAGTGCACGCGTGTCGGCGACTCGGGTGGGAATGATCTCGACGTCGTGTTGCGCCAGTTCGAGCAGATAGTGCTTGTCGCTGTTCCAGCGCAGCAGTGCGCTGTCGTTGATCGTGGCCACGCCCAGCTGGTCGAGACGATCCAGCCAGCGCCGGAACGCCGCGTAGTGCTTGAAATAGTCCCAGATGGTGCGGATCAGCACCGCATCGAACTGCGTCCAGTCAACCTGCGGGTCGTTCCACACGCAAATCGTTGACGGCGTGCCGAGGCGTTCGAGCGCAACCACGGCTGCCGCATCGTCGGCGTCGAGCGCGGGGTAATCCGCCGATGTGGCTATCGCCAGGCGAGGTGAGTGGGCAGGGCGGATCGGCATGGCAAGACCTTCAACGACGGGAGCGGGCGCCCTTGTCGGAAAGCAGCGTGACCGGACTGGGGGAGTTGTCGGTAGTGTTTCGGGCAGGCCGAGGCTTGTCAATTTGCGCTGCACGATCGCGTGGTTGCCGGGACAGGTGCAACCGCATGCCACAGCGTGCTGGCTGAAACCCCACGCACAATGGCATGGTAGCGGCCATGTCGAATGAAACCGCCCCTGCCAGCAGCTATATCCGTCGCCTGGGGATGTGGGACGCGGCGATGATCGTGATCGGTGGCGTGATCGGCGCGGGTATTTTCCGCACCCCGGCGACGGTTGCCGAGCGCACCGGTTCGGGTACGCAGGTGTTGATCCTGTGGACGATCGGCGGCCTGCTGACATTGGCCGGGGTGCTCTGCTACGCCGAACTGGGCGCGCGGCGGCCGCAGGCCGGCGGCACGTATGTGTACCTGCGTGAGGCATTCGGCAAGCTGCCGGCCTTCCTGTTCGGCTGGACCATGGCGCTGATCAACTACCCCGGCAGCGTGGCGGCGGTGGCCACCACGTTCGCCGATTATTTCTGCGCCGCGATCGGCTTGCCGCTGTTGCTGGTGAAACCGGTGGCGGTCGGCGCGATCGCCTTCATCGTCGGCATCAACCTGTTCGGCATCCGCGCCGGCTCGATGGTGCAGAACATCTTCACCGTGCTGAAGCTGGCGGCGATCGCCTTGCTGGTGGTGGTCGGGCTGGTGCTGGCGCGCGGTCATCTGGGCATCGTGCTGGCGACCGATACCGCGCACCCGGTGCCCTCAGGTGCGTTTCTCGGCGCGTTGCTGCCGGTGCTGTTCGCCTACGGCGGCTTCCATTACCTCAACGATCTGGCCGGTGAGGTGCGCAACCCGCAGCGCACCTTGCCGCGTGCACTGGGCATGGGCATGGCCGGCGTGGTGGCCTGCTATGTGCTGGTCAATGTCGCCTACATGGCTGGACTCGGCCATGCTGGTCTCGCTGCCAGCCAGGCGCCGGCGGCAGACCTGATGCGCCGCCTGTTCGGCGAGCACGGCGCTACCGTGATCGCGGTCGGCATCGCCTGTTCCACTTTCGGCTATTGCAACATCGCGATCGCCGGTGGCGCGCGGGTGCTGCAGACGATGGGCGCGGACGGCATGTTCTTCAGCGCGGCAGCCCGGATAGAACCACGCACCCGCGCGCCGCAGATCGCGCTGGCCGCGCTCGGTCTGTGGGCGATCGTGCTGACCCTGTCCGGCAGTTTCGGCCAGTTGCTCGACTACACCACGGTCGGCGAATGGCTGGCGCATGTGTTCGGTATCGCCACACTGTTCTGGTACCGCCGGCGCTTCTTCGATCGGCCCTCGCCGTATCGGGTGCCGTTCTATCCGTTGCTGCCGCTGCTGTTCGTGATCACCGTGCTCGGGGTCATCGTGGCCACCGCCATCCACACCCCGCGCGACGCTGGCATGAGCCTGCTGATCATCGCGCTCGGTGTGCCGGTGTATTACGGCTGGCAGTACTGGTCGCGCGGGCATTCGATTTGACGCGATGATGTCCCTGCGGGAACGACTTCAGCAGCAATGCATTTGGCATCGGCTTGAGGCAAAACATCGTGGCTGAAGCGAGGTCAGCGGAGACATGCGATTTTCCGCGGAAAGGGTTGCCGATGAAGCGTTCGTTGGCGCCGCGATGCACGCGGGATTCGGGGGTGCATCCGCCTGCCCCAGGGTTGCCGCCGACACTGCACATGCAAGGGCTGAAGGCAACGAAATATCCGACGTCATAAGGAGCCGTGGGCTAAACGGCAAGCGCCTCGCGCAACGGCTGCAACGGTGTTTCATATCGCCGCCACTCGTCGAAAAACCGCTGGTGGATCGGCTCACGTACTTGCGCCACGCTGAGCGTGGCAACCGCTGCACGGTTGCGGGTTATGTCGATGCAGCCAGGCTCCCATTCCAGACCGCAATACGTCAGCACCTTGCGCGTCGTGGTTTCCGGATCACGCACCAGGTCACCGTACGGCACATCGAGAATCTGCCCGGGCATCGTCGCGTGCCAGTGGGCCATCACCCGCCGGTATTGCAGGTAGTGTGCTGCCAGTGCCTTGAGATCGTAACTCCATGGGAACGACTCGCCCATGACCCACGTACGATAATTGGAGAAGCAGACATCCATGGGGTCACGGACCAGATTGAGGATGCGTGCCTGGGGCAGCGCACGGCGAATCATGCCGGCGGCCATCCAGTTGCGCGGCAGCTTGTCGACAAAAAAATCCTTGCCCCTTGCCCGCCACTGGGTGCGCTCCAGGTAGCGCCGCCCGATTTGCGCATAGTCCAGATCGGGCAAGCGTTGCACGATGTAGTCGTCCAGCGTGCTGGCGTGATCGGCAGCCCACCGCAGTTGCATGGCAAATTCGTTGAGCTCGCCTGCCGAGGTTACCTTCGAATGATTGCTGAGCACGCGCTCCAGCAAGGTAGTTCCGGAACGCGGCATGCCGATGATGAAAATCGGTTGCGGGCCCTCGTGAACGAGATCATCGGCCGGCTCCAGGCATTGCGGTGTGCAGCGGTCGATCAGGCTGTTGAACAGACCCCATGCGTACTCCGGATCATGCCGTTGACGCGCGTACATGAGCGCGTTGGCGCGCGTGAGTGCATCCCACGCCTCGTCGTAGTGACCGAGATCTTCCAGCTCCTTGTGCAGCGCGAACTCCAGTGCCGCATGATCCTCGGAACCCTGCGTCACGCGCTGCAATTGCAGCTTCAGGTGATGCAGGTGATTGTCCTGCGGCGTCTGTTTGTGCAGCCGCGCCAGGGCCAGCGCCGTCAGGCCGTGGGATGGCCGCAAGCCAAGGCTCTTCCCGAGTTCGACTTCGCCTTCCTCCAAATGCCCGTTGAATATCAATGCCTGGCCGAAGTCGAACCTGAATTCCGGAGTATTCAGGCCTTCTGCGTCGGCCCGTTTCAGCAAGCTCAGGGACTCGACATGATCGCCCACCAGCTGTCGTAACGCCGCCAAGTGTGCAAGAACGCCGGCATCGTGGGTATCCGCGAGAGCCGGGTGTCCCATGCAGGCCCGTGCCACCACCGGCTCGCCAACCTGCAGCAGCGCGTCGGCGACGTCATTGATCAGGACAGGGTCGTCCGGAAGATGGTGCGCGGCAGTCAGCGCAAGCGCCGTGGCGGCGCGTACACGATCGTCCGCCAGGGCGATAACCACGAGGGTAAGCAGCGAGGGGATATGCGTCGGATTGCGTTGCAGCAGGGACTCAAGGGAAAAACGTGCCGCTGTTGTCTGGCCGTTGGCCAGATAACGTTGGGCGCGATCCCAGTAGCGGGTTGTGGAATCAGTCATCGTCGAACGCACCGGTACGTGTGGCCGCGACCATCACGTCATGGCAGCAGTGGATTGGCCCTGACGCTCGAACAATGAAGCTCATGCTGCATCGGGCAGATGCCATGCTCTCAAATTAGGCTTTGGCATGCCAGTTTGCAGACGGTATCGGACCAGGCTTGACTCTCACGCCACGTGAGGCCGCAGGCTGTGCTCAACCGCAACGGAGGAAACCATGAAGCTGCTGTCCGTCAGTCAGGTGGCGCGCCGCACCGGCGTCACGGTCCGTACCCTGCATCACTACGAAGCCTGCGGGCTGTTGCCGCCGGCGGGGCGCAGTGGTGCAGGCTATCGCCTGTATGGCGAGCTGGAACTGCGACGGTTGCAGCACATTGTTTCGTTGAAGGCGCTCGGTTTCACGCTCGACGCCATCCGTGCCAGCCTCGATGCCGATGCACCCACGCTGGCCGAGGCCTTGCTGCAGCAGGTGGCACGGTTGCGGGAGACGATCACCCGCCAGCATGCGTTGCTGGCCCGGCTGGAACAGCTGGAGCAGCGGCTGGCCGCTGGCGAGGTGATTGATGGCAACACCCTCCTGTCCACCATCGAGGCAAGCACCATCATGGAAAACTATCTGAGTGACGAACAGCGCGAGACGATTCGGCGACATGGCGAAATGCTGGGTGCCGAGCGCATCGGCGAGGTCGAGCAGGCCTGGCCGCAGGTGATCGCCGGCATGTCGACCGCGATGCAATCGAACAAGGACCCGGCCAGCGACGAGGCGCGCGCGCTGGCGCAACAATGGCGTTCGCTGCTGCGCGAATTCACCGGCGGCGATGCCGGCATCCAGCGCTCGCTCAACAGCATGTTCAAGCAGGAGCCCGCCAGCATGCAGCAGCACACCGGTATCGATCCGGCGTTGATGGCTTATGCGAGCAAGGCGATCGCCGCGTTGCCTGCCGAAGAATGAAAGTGCAGTGGATGCGGCCGGCGGCTGCCAGGTGTCGCGGATACGGTCGGCGGCTTCCCTGGTCTGCCACTGGCTGGTCATCGGAAGATGACTCGGTAGATCCGCGTCAACGAGCCGTTGATGGGAGACATGGCCATCAAAATGCTGCCTGTCCAACCAGATTTTGCGGGTGAGACGGAGACCTTCCGCCTCCGTACCTTTCTTCAACCACGTTTCTCAGGCCACGATTACCCTGTTCGACCTCCTCGTTGCGCAAGCGAGGTGCGTGCGAGCGGACCATCAGGTAGTGCAGCGTGCGGCATGGTTGCGTACCCGGGTGAGCCCCAGCGCCAGTACCAGCGCGGCGGCGGCAAGCGCCAGCGGTGCGGCAAAGCTGTGGTAACGCCCAGCCAGCCAGGCCGCCAGCAACGGGCCGACAATCTGGCCGATACTGAAGAACGCGGTGAGTCCGGCAATGAGTCGGGTGGGGTCCGGATGCACCAGCAGGCGTGCTTCGCGCATGACCAGGAGAACGATCGGCATGGTCATTCCGCCGATCAGAACGGTCCCCAGCGTCAGGCCGGGAAGGGTCGGCCAGAACAGACACAGCAGTTCGCCCAGGATGATCGAGGTGCAGCACAGGCCGAGGGCGCTGCGGTTGCCGATGCGTGCAGGGAGCCATGGCAGTACCAGGGTCACGGCAATGGTCGCCAGGCCGTAGATCGGCCAGAACACTTCGCGCAGACCGGGGATATGCAGATGTTGTTGTGCAATCAGCGGCAGGAACACGGCGGGAATCACGTAGCCGAAGCCGATCAATCCGTAGGCCAGCAGCAGCGACCAGACCGGCCCGGAGGGTGCCTGCGGCAGGTGGTTGGGTACGCTGCTGGCATGGGAATTCGCGGGGAAGCCGAGCACCCTCCAGATCACGGCGGCGGTCAGCAGACTGGTCACGCCGAAACCTTCCCAGGCCTCGGCGGAGGCCATACCGAACGGATGCAGGATGCCGACCAACAATCCGCAGAAGACGATACCGACACCGGTACCAGTGAACACGAGGGCCTCGAGTACCCGTGGCCCGTCCGGCTGCAGGCGTGCCAACGCGAACGCAATGCCATGGATGACGAGGGCGGCGGAGACTACGCCGGAAAGAAAACGCAGGGTCAGCCACGCCGGGGTGCTCCCGGTCAGGCCCATGCCCAGGGTCAGCAGGCCGCTGAGCACCAGCGCGGTACGCAGCGTGTTTCGCTGCGGCAGGGCCAAGGCGGTGCAGAGCATGGCCCCGACGAGGTAGCCCAGGTTGTTCATCGAGGCCAGCCAGCCCCCCGCCAGCAAGCTGAGGCCCGCGTCGACCTGCATCAATGGCAGCAGCGGGGTCAGCGCGAAACGGCCGATGCCGAGCGCTACGCCCAGTATCGCCAGGCCGGCGAAAGCGCTTTGCAGATCGCGACGCATGGGGACTCCCGCGGTTGGAACACGGCCATGCTATATCGGCATGAAATTCGAATAAAATGAATTATTCGGTCCTGAACAATCGGAAAAATCGATATGGATCTGCGAGCACTGGAAACCTTTCGGGCCGTCGTCGAGTGCGGTGGCATCAGCCGCGCCGCGGAACGTCTGCATCGGGCCCAGTCCAGCGTGACGGCACGAATCCGCCAGCTCGAGGCTTCGCTGGGTAGCGAACTTTTCCTTCGCGAAGGCAGGAGTCTGCGCCTGACCCCGACCGGTGAAGTCCTGTTCGGTTACGCCGGGCGCCTGCTGGATCTGGCCGAGGAGGCACGCACAGCGGTTCATCGGGATCGGGTCTGCGGGCGCCTTCGGCTGGGTGCCATGGAAAGCGTCGCGGCGAGTCGCCTGCCGCGTCCGCTGGCGGCATTCCATCGGCAATATCCGGAGGTGTCGGTCGAACTGCAAACGGCAACCTCGCAGGAGTTGATCGCGCGCATGCAGGCGGGTGAACTGGATGCCTCCGTGGTGGGTGATGCGGTCGATGGTGAGCGTTTCCTCAGCACGCCACTGTATGTCGAGCATCTGGTATTGGTCGGTTGCAGCGGATGTGCCTTGCTCGACAAGCCCAAAGGTCTGGCCGGCAGCACCTTTCTGGTTTTCCAGGGCAATGGCTGTGCCTATCGCCGACGCCTGGAGCGCTGGCTGCAGAGCTTGCGGGTGGTGCCCGGCCGAATGCTGGAATTCGGCTCCTATCATGCGATCCTGGCAGCTTCGGCGGCAGGGGTCGGGGTCAGTCTGGTTCCACAGTCCGTACTGGACCTCTATCCGCAGCGTGATGAGCTTTCGTTGCGCGAGATTCCTGCGCGCATCGCCCGGGTGGATACTGTGCTGATCCGGCCACGTACGGCTCATTCCTCCCTCCTGAACCGTCTGCTCGAGAGTCTGCAGGCCGATGCGCGTGCAAGTGCGCCCTGAAGCGTAGCGTCCGGGTGGATGAAGTTATCCATGGGAAGGCCGCATGACATGGCAGCCTGTCGGACTGTGGTCGGCCGGTCTGCGAATCCGTCCGTGTGGTCCTTACTTCCGTCGCTTCTTGGCCCATGGAACCACGATGGGCCGGCGAAGCGTCAGGAATCTGTCCTCGCACAGCCGAATACTCGCCTCGACCGCCAAAACCCGACAGGCTGCTGGGGCAGGCGATACTGGTCTGCCAGCCTACGCCGGCCTGTGACCATTTCCGCGCGCCGGCATCTTGCGCAGGCTGGCGTCGGCACATCGCGCGCTTGCGGGTGGCAAAAATCCGCTGCCGAATACAGTCGCGAACCCCTTGATCCCCGCTGTGGTGACGCTGACTGCGCGGCTGTCGAGATGGCGTCGTACCCAACCCAGGTCCAGACAGCGCCGATACAAGGCTACGCCGGCCGGACCGGAGAGGTGAGAGCGTCGCTCGCTCCAGTCGATGCAGGTTTTGCTGATTTTCCGGCGGCGCAGGGTGCGCGTGTCAAGGCCGAAATCATCCAGCAGACGGATCCCTGAGGGCGAGAAGTGGGCGATGTCATCGTCGATGTGCAGCGCGTGGCACGCAATCAATGCATCGCAAATCGCCACGCCCAGCCGACCGGCGAGATGGTTGTAGCAGGTGCGCCCGGCCTGCAGCAGCGGATCGACGCGGGAAGGGGCGATGCCGACCGGATTCCCGGCGGCCACCAGCATCAGCGATTCGAGCAACGCGGCGACCTGTGGCGACGCCAGCCGGTAGTAGCGATGGCGTCCCTGCGGCACCACGGTCAGCAGACCCACTTCGCGCATGGCGCCGAGATGGCCGCTGGCGGTCGCGGCGCTCACCCCGGCACAGGCGGCCAGTTCGCCCGCAGGCAGCGCACGACCATCGCCCAGTGCCAGCAGCATGGTGGCACGTGCGGGGTCACCGACCAGTGCGGCGATACGGGCGATGTCCGGGTTCACCTTCCGCGCATCCTCTGCAAGCAACAGGTAGGTCGTGATGGTACTGGTCGCAGGGACGGAACGCTTCGGTACCCGCCGAAGCATGGCGACGCGTGCGCGGCGACGATGGCGGCGTCTCCAGCCAAATCCGATGCCATGACCCACGCCCCTGCAGGACACATCAATCGTCGCGTCATCCTGTTTATTCTCAGCCTGGCCGTGCTCATCGCCCAGGTGGATACCTCGGTGGTCAATCTGGCGGTGCACGCCATCGGCGTGGGATTGCATGCGCCGCTGCCGGCGCTGCAATGGGTGGTGGGCGGCTACAACCTGAGCTACGCCGCGCTGCTGATGACCGGTGGCACGCTGGCCGATCTGCTCGGGCGGCGGCGCGTGCTGCAGGCGGGCGCGGCGGTGTTCGTGCTCGGGTCGCTGCTCGCCGGGCTTGCGCCCAACATCACCGCGCTGATTGCCGGACGTGTGCTGGCGGGCATCGGCGCGGCCCTGCTGCTGCCGGCGAGTCTGGCGCTGATCCGCGTCATCTGGGCCGACCCGCACGAGCGCGCGCACGCCATCGGTGTGTGGGCCGGCACCAATGGTGCGGCGCTGGCGATCGGGCCGACGCTGGGAGGCTGGCTGATCCAGACCACGGGCTGGCGCAGTGTGTTTCTGCTGATCGTGCCGATCGGTGTGGCGGTGCTGTGGTGGGCGCCACGTGCCATCCCCGAATCGCACGATACGCGGGGTCGGCGCGTCGATCTGCCGGGGCAAATGGTCGGCGGCCTGCTGCTTGCCGCGCTGGCGGTGGCCGCCATCGTGCATCGCTTCATGTGTCCCGCCCTCGCCGTGGCCTTGCTTGCCGCGCTGCTGTTCGTGCGTGCCGAGCGCCGCGCTGGGTCGGGAGCGATGATCCCGCTGCCGCTGCTCGGCAACGCGCGGCTGGCCGCGGTGAACGGGGTCGCCGCGGCGATGACCTTCGGCATGTACGGCGTGCTGTTTTTGCTGCCGCTGAGCTGGCTGCGCGGTGGCGTGCTCGATGCCACCGGTGCGGGTCTTGCGCTGCTGCCGATGTCGCTGGCCTTCGTCGCGCTGTCGCACCGCTCGGGGTCGTGGAGTGTGCGCTTCGGCACGCGGCGGTTAACGGCGGGCGGCATGGCGCTGATCGGCGCGGGCCTCGCCGTGCTGGCATTCACGCATGCAGGGCAACGTTTGTGGCTGACCGAAGCGGGCCTGTTGCTCACCGGCGTGGGCATGGCCTTGAACACCGGTCCGGTGCTGGCGAGCGCCGTGGCGGCGGTGGAACCCGCACGCGCCGGCACCGTTTCAGCCATGGTCAACACCGCGCGCATGGTCGGTGCCACGCTGGGGGTTGGTGTACTGGGCGCGGTCTATGCGGCGGCAGGCAATGCGGCCTCGGGCTTCGGCAAGGCCATGGGTATCGGATCGGTGGTGATCTTTGCTGGCGCCATGCTGGCCTGGACGATGCTCGTCGACTCGGAATGACCGCGCTGGCCGGGGTCCGCAAGGGGAAAGATATAGCGCCCATCAGCCTGCAGCTGACCACCTGCCAATCGAACATCCTCGACTTCAGCCGGACTCGGCTGGAGCAGGCCGGGTTGGCGCCAGTATGGCGCGGACATGCGGCGGGTGATCATGGCCTCTCAGCACAAAATGCTGGCGGCGTCAGATGGGCGGGTGGAGTGTCTCAGTCAGTGGGCGAGCATGTGTCTGACGGCGACATCGATCGGCGGCAGGTAGTGTTTCACTAACCTTGGCGATCGTTTGCGCGTCGATGTCACCCAGATAGTTAGCAGGAGAATATTGCGAAATCCACCGATCTGTTGCCACGGAATTTCCGGGTAAGCATTTTTGAGTTCGTCGGGCAGGCGTTGGGTCGCCTCGGACAAGGTGTGCAGGTTGCGCAAGCTGGCGTCGTAGAGCACCTCGTCTCTTGTCAGGTCGCCGCGCTGCTCGATACGTCGAATCTTCTCGATGGCGGCGAGAACATGTTGTGCGTAGACCCGCCAATCCTTGCTCACAACTCGACCGCTTCCTTCAGCACGGCGTCGCGCAGGTGAGGGTTGAGTTCGTGTTCCGGGATCAGATCCAGCCGTCCGCCTGTAATTTGCGCCAGGCGCTCGGCCAATGGCATGCGCTGACCGAACGGGTCGTATCCAGGTGGGAAATCCACCAGAAAATCGATGTCGCTATCTGGCCGCTCCTCGCCGCGCGCGACTGAGCCGAACACACGGATGCGACGTGCACCGAATTGGCGGCATGCGGCATGAATGGCGTTTTTTTGTCCGTGCAATGCGTCGAGCAACATCGTGAATGCCTCGCGAAGTAGTGGGTGCCGCGATACGGCAATGCCGATTGGTCCAGTGTAGCCGTGACACGGGATGTCGGTGAAACCGGATAAGAGGGGGAGGAGGAAGTTAAATGTCAGGTCCCGGCGCCAGCATCTGTGCGAGTAGGGCGACGCGCTCAGGCGGGATGGCGTTGCCCTGAGGCGCATTTCAGGGCAGCGCCATGTTTTTCTTTATTTTCACCATAAAAGGTGAAAATATAGCGGCCATGAGCCTGCAACTGACCAGCCGCCAATCGAACATCCTCGACTTCATCCGGGCACGACTGGAGCAGACCGGGCTGGCGCCCACGCTGGAAGAGATCGGCCAGGCGATGGGCCTGGCTAATGTCAGCGCGGTGCTGAAGCATGTGCGCTCGCTGGAGGCCAAGGGGCGGCTGCTGATCGAGCCGAACCGTTCACGCGGAATCCGGCTGGTGACCACGGCCGATGCGCTGGATGCGGACACCATGGAGTTGCCGCTGGTGGGTCGGATCGCCGCCGGCGAGCCGTTGTTTTCCGAGGCGCGGATCGAGCGCACGCTGCGGGTATCGCGCTGGCTGTTCCGGTTGCCGCCGGACTATCTGGTGCGGGTGGTTGGCGATTCCATGCGTGACGAAGGCATCCTCGATCAGGATCTGGTCGGCGTACATGCCACGCCGATGGCGCGGCATGGCCAGGTGGTGGCGGCGCGGGTCGACGGCGATCGCTTCACGATCAAGCGGCTGCACTGGCAGGGTGAGGTGATCCGCCTGCTGCCGAACAGCCCGGGTTATCAGCCGATCGATCCGGACCCGACCGAGGATTTCGCCATCGAAGGCCTGTTTGCCGGCCTGCTGAGGGGTAGCTGATGAGTGCGGTGGTGGCCTTGTCCACCCTGCTCGACGCGCAACAGGTCTGGCGCGGGCGCGCCATGCCGGCTGCCCTCGAACGACCGGCCGGCGAGCAGCCGACCGGCTGGGCTGCACTGGATGCGGTGCTGCCCAGTGGCGGCTGGCCCGAGGCTTCGCTGTCGGAAATCCTGCTGCCGCTGGATGGCGTGGGCGAGCTGCAATTGGTGTTGCCCACGCTGGCCCGGCTCAGCCGGGGGACACGTCCCGTAATGCTGGTGGCGCCGCCGTATGCGCCGTGCGTGGCCGGCTGGCGCCAGCACGGCGTGGACATGCGTCGGGTCGAGATTGTCACGGCGGCGGCGCGCGAGGTGTTGTGGGCAACCGAACAATGTCTGCGCTCGGGCAGTTGCGCGGCGGTACTGGCGTGGCCGCAGCAGGCGGATGACCGCGCGCTGCGTCGGCTGCAGGTGGCGGCCGACAGCGGTCGGGCGCTGGCGTTTGCGTTTCGCGATCGCCGGCATCTGGCGAATGCCTCGCCGGCCGCACTGCGGCTGGAACTGGAAGCCACGCCGCGCACCCAGGTATGGGTACGCAAATGCCGCGGTGGCGCGGTGCCGGCGCAGCCGGTGCCGCTCGCGCTCGCTGCCCTGCATTGATGGCTGGCGGACATGTTGTGGGCCTGTGTATTGTTGCCGCAACTGGCGCTGGATGGAGTCCTCCGTCGGCGGCCCACGGCCGGCCCGCTGGTGCTGGTAGCCGGCGCGGCGCAGGCGCGCAGCATCGTGGCGGTCAACGCCGCGGCACGTGAAGCCGGCCTGCGCGTGGGTCAGCGGCTGAGCGCCGCACAAGCCTTGCTGGCCCGCTTCGAGGCCTTGCCGTACGAGCCCGACGCGGTGGATCGCTGGCAGCAGTTTCTCGCTGCGGTGGCGTATCGCTACAGCTCCGAGGTGAGCCTGCTGCCGCATGCGATCGTGCTGGAGGTGAGCCGCAGCATGGGCCTGTTCGGTCCGTGGCCTCGGCTGGAAAGCATGCTGCGTTCGGATTTCACCGCGCTGGGCTTTCGCCACCGCATCAGCGTGGCGCCTACCGCGCATGCGGCGTATGTGCTGGCTGGCGTCGACGACGGCCAGGCGGTGCTGACGCCCGAGGCGTTGGGCCGCGCGCTGCAGCACGTGCCGCTGCACAAGAGCCGCTTGCCCACCGCGACCGCCGCCGCGTTGCCGGGCATGGGCGTCCGCAACCTCGGTCAGTTGCTGCGGATGCCGCGCGATGGCTTGCGCCGACGCTTCGGTGCGGAGCTGCTGCTGGCGCTGGACCGCCTGACCGGCGAGACCCCGGCCGGGCTGGACAGTTTTCGTCCGCCGGACAGCTTCGGCCTGCGCGTCGAGTTGTCGCACGAAGTCGAGAACCTCGCCGCGCTGGTGTTTCCGTTGCGCCGCATGACGGCCGATCTGGCCGCCTATCTGGCCGGTCGCGACGGCGGGGTGCAGCGCTTCCTGCTGCGACTGGAACATCGTGACAGCGTCACCGACATGGCGGTCGGCCTGCTGACGCCGGAGCGGGATGCCGGCATGTTGTTCGAACTGGCGCGCGGACGGCTGGAACAAGTGCAACTGCCTGCGCCGGTACTTGCCCTGCGCCTGTTGGCACGCGAGTTGCCGCCGTTCGTGCCGGCCGGTCGCGACCTGTTCGACGAGCGCCCGGCGAATGCCTTGCCGATCGAGCAACTGCGCGAGCGCCTGCGTGCGCGCCTCGGCGACCGTGCCGTGCATCAACTGGGCAGCACCACCGACCCGCGGCCGGAGCGGGCACAGCGCATCGCAGCGCGCGACGACGGCGCGCAGGAACCGTCGCCGCGACCGACCTGGCTGCTGGATCGGCCGATTCCACTGCGCGGGCGGGGGCCGCGCATCCTGGCTGGCCCCGAGCGGCTGGAAACCGGCTGGTGGGATGGCGGCGAGGTATGCCGCGATTACTACGTGGTCGAGACCGCGCAGGGCCAGCGCGCGTGGGCGTTTTGCGCGCCGGGCGAGCAGACCGGCTGGATGCTGCAGGGTTGGTTCGCGTGAACGCGTATGCCGAGCTGCATTGCCTGTCGGCGTTCTCGTTCGGGCGTGGCGCCTCCAGCGCGCGGGAGCTGTTCGAGCGCGCCAGAAGCTGCGGTTACAGCGCGCTGGCGATCACCGACGAATGCTCGCTGGCCGGCATCGTCCGTGCGTTGGAAGCCTCGCGCGAGACCGGCGTGAAACTGATCGTGGGCGCCGAATTCCAGTTGCAGGATGGCCCGAAGCTGGTGTTGCTGTGCGAGAACCGCGCCGGCTATACCGCCCTGTGCGGGCTGATCACGCGCGGCCGGCGCGCCGCAGGCAAGGGCACGTACCGACTGCGCTGCGCCGACCTGATCGATGGCCTGCCGGGCACGCTCGCCTTGTGGCTGCCCGAACCTCAGCCCGACCCCGCGCACGGGCGCTGGCTGCGTGCGACCTTCGGCACGCGCGCATGGCTGGCGGTGGAATTGCACCACGGCGCCGACGATGCGCAGCGCCTGCGCGAGCTGGAAAGACTGGCGGCCAGCCTGGAGCTACCCCTGGTCGCCGCCGGCGACGTGCACATGCATGTGCGTCGCCGGCTGGCGCTGCAAAACACCTTGACCGCGATCCGCCACCGGCTGCCGATCGCCGAGGCCGGCGCGCTGATCTTTCGCAATGGCGAGCGTCACCTGCGCCGGCGCGAGGCGCTGGCGGCGATCTATCCTGACGCCCTGCTGCAGGAGAGCGTGGCGATCGCCGCGCGCTGCCAGTTCAGTCTCGACCAGCTGGAATATCGTTACCCCAACGAACTGGTGCCGGCGGGCCACAGCGCGATCAGCTGGCTGCGCCAGCTCACCGAGGAAGGCATGCGCTGGCGCTGGCCGGACGGTGCGACGGAAAAAGTCCGCGCGCAGATCGAGCACGAACTGTGCCTGATCGAGGAGCTGCGCTACGAGTCGTATTTCCTCACCGTGCACGACATCGTGCGCTACGCGCGCAGCGAGGGAATCCTTTGCCAGGGTCGCGGCTCAGCGGCCAATTCCGCAGTGTGTTACGCGCTCGGCGTGACCGAGGTCGACCCGGCGCGGATGAACCTGCTGGTCGAGCGCTTCATCAGCAAGGAGCGCAACGAGCCGCCCGACATCGACGTGGATTTCGAGCACGAGCGGCGCGAGCAGGTGATCCAGTACATCTACCGCAAGTATGGCCGCGAGCGCGCCGCGCTGGCGGCGACGGTGATCTGCTATTGCGGCAAGAGCGCAGTGCGCGACGTGGCCAAGGCGCTGGGCCTGCCGCTGGACCAGGTCGATCAGTTGAGCGCGATTTTTGCCTGGTGGGATGGCGTGACCAGCCTCGATGAGCGGTTGCGCGAACGCGGCTTCGATCCGGATAGCGCGGTGCTGCGGCGGGTGCTGAAACTCACCGCCGAGCTGCTCGACATGCCGCGGCATCTGTCGCAGCACGTCGGCGGTTTCGTGATCAGCGATGCGCCGCTGAGCGAACTGGTGCCGGTGGAAAACGCGGCGATGCCCGAGCGCACCATCATCCAGTGGGACAAAGACGATCTGGACACGATGAGGCTGCTCAAGGTCGATTGCCTGGCGCTGGGCATGCTCACTTGCGTGCGCAAGTGTCTCGACCTGCTACGTGCACAGCGTGGCCAGGATTACACGATGGCGACGTTGCCGGCCGAGGATCCAGCCACCTACCGGATGATCCAGAACGCCGACACCCTCGGCGTGTTCCAGATCGAGAGCCGCGCGCAGATGGCGATGCTGCCGCGGCATCGGCCGGCGAATTTCTACGACCTGGTGATTCAGGTGGCGATCGTGCGGCCCGGCCCGATCCAGGGCGACATGGTGCATCCCTACCTGCGCCGGCGTCGTGGCGAGGAGGCGGTGGACTATCCGTCGGAGGATCTCAAGGCGGTGTTCGAACGCACCCTCGGCGTGCCGCTGTTCCAGGAGCAGGTGATGAAGCTGGCGATCGTGGCGGCCGGCTATACGCCGGGCGAGGCCGATCAGCTGCGCCGGGCGATGGCCGCGTGGAAACGTCATGGCGGCATGGAGAAACATCGCGAGCGGATCATGCGCGGCATGCTCGAGCGCGGTTATACCGCCGAGTTCGCGGCGCGGCTGTTCGAGCAGATCAAGGGCTTCGGCAGCTACGGTTTTCCGGAAAGCCACGCGGCGAGTTTTGCCGGCATCGTCTACGCCAGCTGCTGGCTGAAATGCCACCAACCGGCCGCGTTTGCCTGCGCGTTGTTGAATGCCCAGCCGATGGGTTTCTATGGCCCAAGCCAGATCGTGCAGGACGTGCAGCGCCACGGCATCGCGGTGCGCCCGCTGGATGTGCGCCACAGCGACTGGGACTGCACGCTGGAGCACGATCCGCGTGGTCGCGGCCAGCCGGCGCTGCGGCTCGGCCTGCGCCAGGTGCGCGGTTTTCGCCAGGATGTGGCGGCGCGGCTGGCGGCGGCACGGGCCGCCAGCGCGTTCACCGACCTGGTCGACCTGTGCACGCGTACCGGCATCGACCGACGCCAGCAGGAGCTACTGGCCGAGGCGGGCGCGCTGCGCGGGTTGGCCGGTCATCGCCATCGGGCGAAGTGGGCGGTGGCCGGGGTCGAGCCGCAACTGCCGCTGTTCGGTCGCGCCAGTCCGGCCGAGCAGGCGATCGTGTTGCCCTCGCCCTCGACGGCGGAAAACCTGCAGGCCGACTATGCCCGCACCGGCCTCAGCCTGGGGCCGCATCCACTGAAATTGATCCGTCCGCGGCTGCGTGCGGCGCGCTATGTCGATTCACGCAGCCTGCGCCGCCAGCCGCACCAGAGCCGGGTGCGCGCAGCCGGTCTGGTGACCCAGCGCCAGCAGCCGCAGACCGCCAGCGGGGTCACCTTCATCACCATGGAGGACGAGCACGGCTTGATCAACGTGGTGGTCTGGCGCCATGTGGCCGAGCGTCAGCGGCGCGTGTATCTGGAGGCCAGCCTGCTCGGCGTGGAAGGGCAGTGGGAAAGCGTCGACGGGGTCAGTCACCTGATCGCCGCTCGGCTCGCCGACATGAGTGCACTGCTGGGTGCGCTGGACAGCCGCTCGCGCGATTTTCATTGAATGGCCAAAGCCACCAGGTCGGACTCAGGGTCTGAAAGGCTGCCAAAAAAACACCCGCCTGCTGCGATCGCCGCCGGATGCCTGTGCTGGCGACGCGCTCGCTACGGAGGCCGAAGTTTTCCCGCGACGCTGTCGGATTTTGGTGCGCGAGGCGAAAACATGGACTGCAGCGACGACGTTGCAGTTCGGCTGAGCATAGTCCGCAGCCGGCCGGGCTCTCAGACCAGGCTGGTGACCACGCCAAAACTGATCGCCATGATCATCGCTACCGCCATGCAGGCGCTGCCGGGGCGGATGCGGCGCGCGTCGACGCGTGGAATCAGCCGCCACAGCAGGAGGCTGCCGATCAGCATGTCCAGCACCAGGGTCCAGCGCAGCAGGCCTGAGCGCAGCAGCGCGCCATAGGGCGGGTGCAGGTGACCCTCGAACGCCGCGACACCGACGATCAGCAGCATGCCGACAAGGTTCCACGCCAGGCAGGCCAGGTAGACGCGGTTGAAGACCACGTTGCCGCGTTCGGCCCAACGCAGTACCGGCCACGCGATCAAGGCGAAAAACAGCGCGAAGATGGAGCTGTACAGCACCCACCAGAGCAGGCTGCTGAGTACGGTGAGCAAAAGGGTCATGCGAGGTTGTGGACGCCCAGTTTGCGCAACAGCTTGGCCATCAGCCAGGCCGGTCCGATCAACAGGTAGGAGAGGTCGGTGAGAAAGCTCGGTCGGCGACCTTCGAACGTGTGACCGATGAACTGGCCGATCCAGGCCACCACGAAGACGCCGATCGCCCACCAGCGCAACGAGGGCGCGCCGAGCCGAACGAACAGCAGATTGGTGAACAGGCCCAGCAGCGCGAACGCCACCAGCAAACCCAGCGCCAGCCGGCGCGCGTGCTTCCAGTACCAGTAGAACGCCAGCACCATCACGCCAACCGCCCAGGTGCCGGGACGGAACAGGCTGGCCGGCACCGGGATGGTCCACAGCAGGGCGATCACGCTCCACACGATCGGCGGCACGCAGATCCAGTGCAGCACCTGGTTGGTCGGGTTCTGATGGTCGGCGCTGTAGCCATCGAGCCAGCTCTGCATCGTGCGCATGGAACTACTCCCGGTTGAGCTGCATCAGTCGAGCTGGATACCGGCCAGGCGTTCCAGCGCCTCGGCATATTTGGCCGCGGTAGCGGCAATGATCGGCGCCGGGATCACCGGGCCGGGTGCGGTCTTGTTCCAGTCCTGCGTTTCCAGCCAGTCGCGGACGAACTGCTTGTCATAGCTGGGCGGGCTGATGCCGACACGGTAGTGCTCCGCCGGCCAGAAGCGCGAGGAGTCCGGGGTCAGCATCTCGTCCATCACGTACAGCGTGCCGTCGGCATCGGTGCCGAACTCGAACTTGGTATCGGCGATGATGATGCCGCGCTCGGCGGCATACGCGGCCGCCCACTGATAGATTGCCAGGGTCGCATCGCGTACCTTGCCCGCCAGTTCGCCCCCGATGGCGGCGACCACTGCGTCGTAACTGACATTTTCGTCGTGGTCGCCGACCGCCGCCTTGGTCGATGGCGTGAAGATCGGTGCCGGCAGCTGCTGCGCCTGTTGCAGGCCGGCGGGCAGGGCGATGCCGCACAGCGAGCCGGTCGCCTGGTAGTCCTTCCAGCCTGAACCGATCAGGTAGCCGCGGGCGATCGCCTCCACCGGCACCGGCTTCAGGCGTCGCGTCACCACCGCGCGCTTTGCATACAACGCCAGATCGGTGCCGGCCGGCAATACCTCCGCCAGCGGCACATCGAGCAGATGGTTCGGCAGCAGGTGCGCCGTCCGGCCGAACCAGAAATTGGACATCTGCGTGAGCATCTCGCCCTTGCCCGGGATCGGGTTGGGCAACACCACGTCGAACGCCGACAGCCGATCGGTGGCGACCATCAGCAGCCGCTCATCGGGCAATGCGTAGACATCGCGTACCTTGCCGCGATGGATCAGTTCCAGGCCAGGCAGGTTCGATTGCGGCAGAGTGGTAGGCACGAGCGTGGTTCCGCAGGCAGGATGAACGGCACATTCTAGCTGCTGCGACCCCGTGGCCGGAAACGGACTGTGGGGGATTTGGGACAGACTGCTAGAATTGACGATCTTCAGCCCCACTATCTGCCGATGCGAATCCCATTGACCGCGATCCTGTGCCTGATCGCCGCCATCCCCGGCGTTGCCCGGAGCCAGGCCACGCCACCGGTGCGGCCGAGCCGGCTCGGCCTGTGTGCGGCCTGTCACGGCGCGACTGGCCACGCCAGCATGCCGGGCGTGCCGAATCTGGCTGGCCAGAAGCTCGATTACCTGCGCCAGGCGCTCAAGCAATACCGTGACGGGCGCCGTGCCGTGCCGGTGATGCGCGCCGCGATCGGTCCGCTCAGCGATGCTGAACTGGATGCGCTGGCACGCTGGTACAGCGCGCAAGCGCCGCAGCCACGGGCGCATCCATGAGTTTTTCCTATACCTTGTGGTTCGCGTTTTTCGGGCTGATCATCGGGCATGGCCCCGGGGCGATCACCGGCGCGATCCTCGGCTTCATCTTCGACAACCTGCGGCATAGCCGACGCCAGCAGGCCACGCCGGAGGCGGGGGGCTTTGTCGGGCCGCTGTTCACCCTGCTGGGCGCGGTGGCGAAATCCGACGGCCGGGTGTCCGAGGCGGAGATCGCGGTCGCCGAGCGCATGATGTCGCGGATGAAGCTCGATGCCGAGCAGCGCAAACAGGCCGTGGCCGCGTTCAACGTCGGCAAGCAGGCTGAATTCGACGTCACCCGCACCATTACCGAGTTGCGCAACTGGGTGGGCATGCGCCGCGACCATGCGTTTCCGGTACTGGACGTGGTGATCGAAACCGTGCTGGCCGAAGGCAACCCGCCACCGGAAAAAATGGCCATCCTGCGCCAGCTCGCCTTCGCCCTGCGGGTCAGCGACATGGAGCTGATGGCACTGCTGGCGATGAAGGGCTATGCGTGGAATACCGGCGGCACCGGTCAGCGCGGTTATCGCCGGGGGTACGGTTCAGGCGGCGGCTACGTGCCGCCCCAGCGCACGGCGCTGGGGCCGGATCCCTATGCCGTGCTCGGTATCGAGCGCAGCGCCGATGAACGGGCGGTCAAGCGCGCCTACCGCAAGCTGATTTCCGAACATCATCCCGATCGCCTCGGCGACCTGCCCGAAGACATGCGCAAGCGCGCCGAGTCGCGCGCCAGCGAGATCAACGCCGCGTACGACCGCATCAAGGAAGCGCGCGGGTTCAAATAATCGTAGATTAGGTCCTGCAGGGACACACCGTCGTGTAGGAGCGCACCCTGTGCGCGATGCCTTTGCGGCCTCAAGAGCATTCGCGCACAGGGTGCGCTCCTACACGCAGACACCACCCTTACAGCCAGGCCTTACCATGCCCAAGCAAGCCCCGATCATCGCCCCGTCCATCCTTGCCGCCGACTTTGCCCGGCTCGGCGACGACACCGCCGCTGCGCTGGCCGCGGGTGCCGACTGGGTGCATTTCGACGTGATGGACAATCACTATGTGCCGAATCTCACGATGGGGCCGATGGTGCTCAAGTCGTTGCGTGGCTACGGCATCAAGGCGCCGATCGACGTGCACTTGATGATCAAGCCGGTGGATCGCATCGTGCCGGACTTCGCCGGGGCTGGCGCCAGCCTGATCAGCTTCCATCCGGAGGCCAGCGAGCATATCGATCGTACGCTCGGACTGATCAGGGAGGCCGGTTGCCAGGCTGGTCTGGTATTCAACCCGGCCACGCCGCTGGATCATCTCGACTACGTGATGGACAAGCTCGACCTGATCCTGATCATGTCGGTCAATCCAGGTTTCGGGGGGCAGAAATTCATCCCCGGCACGCTGGAAAAATTGCGTCAGGCCCGCCGGCGGATCGATGACAGCGGCCGGGCGATCCGCCTGGAAGTCGACGGCGGGGTCAGCGCAGACAACATCGCCGCAATTGCCGCCGCCGGTGCCGATACCTTCGTTGCCGGTTCGGCGATCTTCCACGCCAGCGACTATGGTGCCGAGATCGCCGCCATGCGCAAGGCGATCGGCTGAGTATTTGCGCCGCCATGCGCAAGGCGATCGGCTGAATATTTGCGCGCTCTATACCGGCGCGCTGTGCCGTCTGATGGCAGGCCGGGGCATCCGCGCATAAAAATCCCGGCGCCCTGAACAGCTGCGCCGGGATCAACGTCGTCGGAGGACGTGAGGTCAACACCATCGATTGGCCCGCCGGCACGACCGCTGCAAGGGAGGGTCAGTAGCCGCGCCGGCGCGTTCCACGGCAATGGAGACGTCGCCAATCGAAGCTATTGACCGCGCGGTTGAGGAATGGTTCCCGCAGTGATGAAATACTGCGGTGGCTTGCCTGCACGGTGGCCACATGTGGAGGTAAAAAAATCCCCTCGCGGGGAGGGGAAAGGGAACCACCACGGTGGACAGGATGGGCGTTTCAGGATGATCCGGACTGGCGCCGGCAGATATTTTCGGCGAAAGCGCCACCGCTGTGACGGCGGGCCGCTCGGTCAGACACGGGATGCTCGCCTGGCGCCGTTTCCCGTGTGCTCGACCTTAGCGGGCGCGCAGACACGACGAGACGGGCATCGCGCGGAACTACAGGGGTTGCCAATCCGGATCGGGGTCTTCCCGATCGATGGAGCTGGCGCCGGCGAGGCTGTAAAGGTGACGGGACAGCTGGACGTTTTGCATGACGTGCGTCCTCTTTTCTACAGCCGCTCAGTGCAGGCCCAGGAGCAGGCCCAGCAGCAGGGCGCCCAGCGCCAGGGTCACCCGCAAGGGCTCGAAGCTGCGCAGTTCGGCGTTGAGATCCGCTTGGCCGGATTCGGGGGTTGCCATGATCGATTCCTTACGTGGTGTGCCTGACTTGCATCACACCTCCTGGCGGGGCGCTGCGGCTGGCACAATCGGGCCGACTTGTTGCCGGCATGTGGCGGAATGCGGGCAGTGGCATGGGGCGGCTTGCGTGCGGGCGGTTCGCATAGCACGCTGCAACCCTCACACCGGGAGCGTGCCATGGGCCGCAGCATTGCCATCGTCGAAGACGAACCGTTGATCCGCGCCAACTATGTCGAGGCGCTGAACCGTTTCGGCTACGATGCGCGCGGCTACGGCTCGCGCCAGGAAGCGTCCAGTGCCTTCGCCATGCGCCTGCCGGAGCTGGTGATCATCGACATCGGCCTGGGTGACGAGCCCGAAGGTGGCTTTGACCTGTGCCGCGAGCTGCGGGCGAAGTCGGCGACGCTGCCGCTGATCTTCCTCACCGCCCGCGATTCCGATTTCGACGTGATCTCCGGATTGCGCCTCGGTGCCGACGATTACCTCAGCAAGGACACCAGCCTGCACCAGCTCGCTGCCCGCATCGCGGCGCTGTTTCGCCGCATCGAGTCGCTGAAGGCGCCGACATCCAGCGAAACCGTGATCGAGCACGGACCGCTGAAGCTCGAATCCGAACGTATGCGGATCAGCTGGCGCGGCGAGGAAATTCCGCTCACCGTCACCGAATTCTGGATGGTGCATACGCTGGTCCGCTTCCCCGGCCATGTGAAGAACCGCGACCAGCTGATGCGTGAAGCCGAGCTGGTGGTCGACGATGCCACCATCACCTCGCACATCAAGCGCATCCGCAAGAAGTTCATTGCAGTTGCGCCGGAGTTCGACGCGATCGAGACCGTGCACGGCGTCGGCTATCGGTGGAAGCCATGAGACGCCGGGCACCGGCCTGGCTGGCCGTACTGTTTGTCGCGCTGTCGGCAGCGGTGGCCGCGCGCCCCGGGACACCCTCTGGCGAGAAGAGGGTGATCGCTTATGGCAAGGCCGATGGTGCGGCTCCCGGCTGGGCCATCAGCGCGCCTGTACCGAGTGGCTGGACCAGTGATTGCTGTGACTATGCGCAGGCGATCGGCGTGAACGCGGTGATCTACCACGGCACCTGGACCGGCAAACCGGAGCGGGTGATGGTGCTCAACGTATGGCCACGCAAGCTGCCGACGCTGGCCGCCGAATGGCGCGCCGATCGCAAGCATTACCTCGGCCTTGATCCGCGGGCGAAGGTGACGGCGTTTCCCGTCGGCAATCCGTCGATGCCTTGCCACGGCTTGCTGTATCAGGGAACCGATCACCTCGATGACGCTGTGGTGTTCTGCGATCCCGGGAAGGTTGCCGGGGTCCGCTACAGCTGGTCGATGACGGTCGCGGCGAATGATCCACAGCGGAAACAGCTGCTGGCACGGTTTCGGCAGTTGGTCGGGAAATCGCGCTACATGGTGTATACGCACGCCGAGGGGACGGCGCACGCGAGCGGTACGCATTAGCGACCCGGCCTGCCAGCAGGTGTATTGCCGGCAGCCCGCGACAGCGCTGTGCCAGGTGCAGGCTGAACAGGTTTGCGTACTATGGGCCGGCATCATCCCCAGGCTGGCCTTGCTGCCTTTTCGCCGGATCCGCATGTCATGACGTTGCGCCGCAAGCTGCTGCTGGTCGCCCTGTGTACGCTGGCGTTGCCGGTGGCCGGTTGGCTGTACGTGCGGCAGATGGAGACCTTGCTGCGCGAGGGCCAGGCCCAGGCGCTGCAGGCGTCCGCGCGGGCGGTGGCGCGCAGCCTGGTGGTCACCGGCGCGGTCACGCCACAGGATGGCAGCGTCTGGTATGTGCAGCACGCAACCAATCCGATCACCGTGGATGGCTACGGCGACGACTGGGCGCCATTGACCCCGTGGAGCCAGCGATTCGGCCACGGGGGGCGGCTGTTGCTGGCCGAGGATCGCGACGGCCTGTACCTGTATGCGCAGGTACCTGATACGCGGCGTACCCGCGCCGATGCCGGCGATCCCGATGCGCTGGCCGCCGATCACCTGATCCTCAGCCTCGGCGATGCGCAGGGCCGGCAGCGCTACCTGCTGGCCAGTGCCGCGCCGGGCGCCGTGCTGGGGCGGGCGCTCGATCCGCCGGTAGCCGGCCTGCCGGATCTGCTGCCTGCGCAATGGCAGGAGGATGGCAGCGGCTTCCGGGTCGAGTTGCGGTTGCCGCACCGGCACGCGCTGCAGACGCTCGGCGTGGGTGCCTATGTCGCCGCCGCAGGCGGCAACCCGCTGGCAGTGGAGAACCGGCCGTTGCGGCAGTATTCGACCGCGCTATCCAGCGAACTGGCCAGGTTGGTGCCCGACCGGGTGCAGGCGCGGGTGCTGTCGCCGCAGGGCTGGCTATTGGCGCGCAGCGGTCGCTTGAACACCGCGCCGGGTGCGCACGGCCAGCCGGGCTGGTTTGCCTCGCTGATCTATCGCTCGCTGCTGGCGACGCGCATGGAGCGTGCCAACCTGTGGTCACAGGACGTGCCGCGGCTGGATACGCGTGAAGTGGTCCAGGCCAGTGCCGGCAAGCCGGTCAGCGTGTGGCGCAACGGCGAGGAACGCGGTAGCGTGGTGCTTGCCGCTGCGGTGCCGATCGAGCATGCGGGCCAGGTCGACGGCGTGCTGCTGCTGGAGCAGGCCAGCCGCACCGTGCCGCTGCTGGCCAATCGTGCGCTGTTCGGTTTGCTGCTGACCAGCTTCGGCGTGTTGCTGGTGGCCGGTGGCATTCTGCTGGCCTTTGCCACCCGGCTCAGTCTGCGGCTTGGCCGGCTGCGCAATGCCGCCGAGCGCGCCCAGCTCGGTGACGGACGTCTGGACGGCCTTTTCAGGCAGGAGCGGTTCCCGATGACCGATGCGCCGGATGAGATCGGCGACCTGGCGCGCAGCTTCGAGCGCTTGTTCGAGGTGGTCGACGGTTATACCGACTATCTGCGCACGCTGGCCTCCAAACTGTCGCACGAGCTGAATACCCCGCTGGCGATCGTCAAGTCGTCGCTGGACAACCTCGAGCATGCGGCGATGCCCGCCGATGCACAGCCTTATCTGGAGCGCGCGCGCGACGGCGTCGCCCGGCTGGGTACGCTGGTGCGGGCGATGAGCGAATCGAGCCGAATGGAGCGCGCGATCAGCGCGGCCGAGCCCGAGGATGTCGACTTGCGCGAGGTGGTACGCGGCTGCGCCGAGGCCTATCGCCCGCTCGTCGGTCAGCGCCGGCTCGACTGCGATCTGCCCACGGTTCCGCTGCATCTGCATTGCGCGCCCGAGCTGCTGGCGCAGGCGCTGGACAAGTTGCTCGACAATGCGCTGTCGTTCACGCCCGCCGACGGCTGGCTGCGGCTCACGCTGCACGCCACCGCCGACGGTGCCGCGATGTCGCTGTCCAACCAGGGGCCCGCGCTGCCGGCGGCGATGCAGGGGCGATTGTTCGATTCGCTGGTCAGCCTGCGCGACAAGGCGACACCCGGCGATGCACCGCATCTGGGGCTTGGTCTTTACGTGGTGCGGCTGGTCGCCGAACGCCACGGTGGCGTCGCCACGGCACGCAATCTCGACGACGGCAGCGGTGTCGCCTTCACGCTGCAACTGAAAGGCATGCCACGGCAGCGCTTGGGTGGCTGAGGCCGGGCTTCCCCTACAATGGCCGCTTCCCTGGTTTGACCTTGTGGATTGCCGACGTGATCTCCCGTGATGAATTCGATGCCCTGGCAGCTCAGGGCCACACCCGCATACCGTTGGTGCGCGAGGTGTTTTCCGATCTTGATACGCCGCTTTCGGTGTACCTGAAGCTGGCCGACGGTCGCTATACCTTTCTGCTGGAGTCGGTCGAAGGCGGTGCCAACTGGGGCCGTTATTCGATCATCGGCTTGCCGGCGAAGCGGGTGTACCGGCTGCGCGGGCACGAGTTGGAGGTGGAGGACTCGGGCGAGGTCACCGAGCGGCGCCATCTCGACGATCCGCTGGCGGAGATCGAGCAGCTGCGCCAGCAGTACGACGTGCCGCGGCTGCCGCAGCTGCCCGCGTTCAGCGGCGGGCTGGTTGGCTACTTCGGCTTCGAGACGATCGGCTACATCGAGCCGCGGCTGGCGCAGTGGGATCGTGCGGACGAACTGGGTACGCCGGACGTGCTGCTGATGCTGGCCGAGGAAGTGGCGGTATTCGACAACCTCAAGGGCCGCCTGTACCTGATCGTGCATGCCGACCCGTCGCAACCGCAGGCCTATGCCACGGCCCAGCGCCGGCTCGACGCGCTGGTCTATCGGCTGCGCCAGGGCGGTGCGTCCTATCCGCAGCCGACCCAGTCGGTGGCGCTGGACGAGAGCGACTTCAAGTCCTCGTTCACGCGCGAAGCCTTCGAGGCGATGGTGGAGCAGGCGAAGGAATACATTCGTGCCGGCGACATCTTCCAGGTGGTGCCGTCGCAGCGTCTGAGCGTGGGTTTCCATGCGCGGCCGGTCGATGTGTACCGTGCGCTGCGCGCGATGAACCCCTCGCCGTACATGTATTTTTTCGACCTCGGCGATACCCAGATCGTCGGTTCCTCGCCGGAGATCCTGGCTCGCCTCAAGGATGGCAAGGTGGTGGTGCGCCCGCTCGCCGGCACGCGCAAGCGTGGTGCGACCGAAGCCGAGGATCAGGCGCTGGAGGCCGAGCTGCTGGCCGATCCGAAGGAGCGCGCCGAGCACGTGATGCTGATCGACCTGGGTCGCAACGACATCGGGCGGATCAGCGAAGCCGGCACGGTCGAGGTCACCGACTCGTTCGCAATCGAGCGCTACTCGCACGTGATGCATATCGTGTCCGAGGTGCAGGGCACCGCCACGCCCGGGCTCAGCTACATGGACGTGCTCAAGGCGACGTTCCCGGCCGGCACCCTCAGCGGGGCGCCGAAGATCCGCGCGCTGGAAATCATCCAGGAGCTGGAGCCGACCAAGCGCAACATCTACGCCGGTGCGATCGGCTGGATCGGCTGGTGGGGCGATGCCGATACCGCGATCGCGATCCGTACCGCGGTAATCCAGGACGGCCGCCTCTACGTGCAGGCCGGCGCGGGGATCGTCTACGACTCCGACCCGGCCGCCGAGTGGGAGGAAACCATGAGCAAGGGGCGCGCGCTGTTCCGCGCGGTGGCGCAGGCGGCGAAGGGGTTGTAACGGTTCCCAACCATACTCGATGAACTGATTTACCCCGCATGTCTCGAAGGCGTCGATCTGCTGCTGGACATCGCCGGGCGCGACGACCGGTGGTACCAGTCATTGCTGCTGAAGGCCGAGCGTGCCCGGGGCGGTCGAGGCAATGTGGCGGCGGCATTCCGGCGGGCGATCGACGAGGCCACGCGAATTGGCGGTTTCGCCGACTGGCGCGAGGCGGACTCGGTCGCCGACGCGATAGGCAGGCCACCATAGGGTGGCCCAACCAGAGGGGGCACGTTAGCGACCCCGCCCAAGCCGCTTCGAGCCGCTCACAAAACTAAAGCCCCCGGCTTTGCCGGGGGACACTTACCGCTTCAATCGTCGTTTCGATCTGGCAGCGCTCGTACCGCGATTTACCATCGCTGTGGCACGGACGCCGTCCCTGGCCTACCGCCTCGCAACCTTGAATGCGTGACGAACGGAATCAGGTCATCTCATCACGCCGCGGGCTCTTGGTAGCTAATCACCGTCATGGCGGCTGCGGCATCCCGTACCGGAATCAACGCTTGGTAGGCCTCCGACCCATACCATTCGTGTGCCTTGTCCAGCTCGGGAAATCGGATAATTCCGACGTTACTGTGTTCGTGTTGACCAGAAAAGACCCTTTCAACTTTGCCCTTGGTCAGCAGCGTGCCGTCAAAGGGCGCCAAGGTGGCGGGCACTGATTTTGCGTAACCGGCAAAGGCATCTGGATCTGTTACCGTAGAATGAAAAATTATGAATGCCGACATTTTATGTCTCCCTCATATTGGAATATCAAGTCGCGATGGGTGTTCGAACTAGTATGGGATTTCAACTTTTCTGCTCGAGATTTTGCCCGGGGCTAGGTTGCGGCATTTAGTATCTCATTTACTTCAGTACGCTTGGCAGTTGTGACCGAAAAACGCCTTACCAAATTCGCATAATATCCAGCTTCAACGCTCGGCAACGAACTAATATTTTGGAGTATGAATAGGCTCCAAATTTTGGAGGAAAGTAATCTTGTGTGTGAGCTATGGGCCTACCAAAAAGTGGACGCTAAACAACTTTTTACTGTCGACCCACACCTTGATTTGGATGAGGCCAGTTTGTTCTGCCAATTGATGAAATTCCTCTATCGAATATTTGTAGGAATTTTCGGTGTGAACCGTCTCCGCTGCCTTAAACGCATAGATCCTGCCACCGATTCGTACCTCCTGCTGCAGCAGGCTTACCAGATGCATTTCTATTCGTCCTTTCTCAGCATGATAAAATGCCCGATGCGCGAAATTACCTAGGCCGAAGTCGGCCCCAAGGCTGCGATTTATATACGCCAATATGTTGAGATTGAACTCGGCTGTCACACCCTGCGCATCATTATAGGTAGCCTCAAGAATCGCGGCGTCCTTTTTCAAGTCGACACCAATCAATAGTCCGCCGCCCTTAGCCACCAGAAAGTTGATGCGCCTTATATACATGGCCAATGATTGCAAGTCGTCCTCCTGAGCCAAGTAGAAATGCCGGCTCCAAAAGCTTTTAACGGAGTTTCGTAGATCAAAAACGAAACTGGCTCAGATCAGTCAAGGATCGAAGCTGAACCTTGGGAGACCGGAGTTCCCGCCAATCTAGCTTAGGTGATCACGACGATCTTCCCGCCAGCACGGTTTTCCTCCATGCACCGGTGGGCTTCGACGATATTTTCGAGTGAAAATAATTGACCGATCGATGGTCGCAGTAAGCCGCTCTCGATCTGGCGAACAAGATCCTGCAGGGGTGTACGAATGAAATCATCTGCGCCGCCTGCATAGGTGGTCAGGCTCACAGCCGTAGGGATCGCACTCATCGGGCTGAACTCTTTGAACAACCATCGATCGCCCACCATACCCGTCATGCAAACGGTGCCCTTGGACCGGGTGCTACGTAATGAATCCAGTAGAGTCGTCGTGCCGACCAACTCCAGAACCTTGTTTACACCGCAGGGAAAAACATCGCGTACTTGATCAGCAATCTCTCCGGTATCGATGAATACGTGATCAGCGCCGTTGTCTCGCAAAAGCCTGTTCCGCTCGGGTTTGCGTGTGGTTGCCGCCACAATCGCACCGTGATTCTTGGCAAGAGCGGCTGCGGCCAAGCCGACCGAACTGGTGCCACCACGGATCAAAATCGATTCGCCTTTTTCCAGATGTAGCGATCTGAAAAGTGACCCCCAGGCGGTTTGCAGCATCTCAGGGATCGCGCCGAGCGTTTCCCAGGGCAGCTTGGTATCGAGCTTTTGGACTTGACTGGCAGGAACAGAGGTGAATTCAGCATAGCCACCATCAAACGAGCGGCCCATCCCACCCATTGCGGTCGCCACGATATCGCCTTGCTCAAACTCGCCGCCTGGCGCAGTCTCAACAACGCCCACAGCTTCGATGCCTAGAATCCGCGGAAACTGCACCACCGAAACAGGAGAGTAGCCCCGTCGAGTAAACAACTCGGAGCGGTTCAGGCCAAAGGCTTTAACGCGAATCAGCACTTGGCCGTCCTTCGGTCGGGGAATAGGCCGGCTCTCAATTTTTAGGACCTCCGGTCCTCCAGCCTCATAGATGACAGCGGCCTTCATCATGTTGTTCACGCGCTACGCTCCCTTCCTTGCCGCCAGGAGTTGATCCACACTCAAACCCGGTGCACCGACCTTGGCAAGCAGCAGAAATCCACCCGCCATCGCGAGGTTTTTCAGGAACATAATCTGCTGCATTTGGTTGCCAAAATTGGCGTGAAAGATTACGGCTGAGATGATCGAGAACCCGGCCAATAAAATGGCCACATAGCGCGTCTTAAGACCGACCAGCAACGCGAGACCGGCACCCAGCTCGAAGACAACAGTCGGGGCAAGGAGAATGCCTGGCAACCCGAACGCCTCCATGTAACCTCGAGTTGCCTCATATGCCGTGATCTTGCCAACGCCCGACAGAACAAAAATCGCCGCCATCAGCACCCGCGCAGGCACATCGGCAAATTTGGTCAATTGATTTAACATGAGAACCTCTCCTACCGGCGTGGTGGATTCGTGGTGGAGAATATGTAGCGCGCGATTTTCCAGCCACCGTCATCCAGCTTTTGGAAAATGAACAGTTCCTGATTGGCTTCCGGCCCCTTGTCACCCGTCGCATTGACGGTCACAAAGCCTTCGGAGTGTGTGCGGACAAAAGCCCAATGTGGCGATACCTGCATGATTTCGTCAACGGTGAACTTGATGTCAAGCGTGATGGTCTGGAACACTCTATTGTATGCGGCGCGCACCATTTTTTTACCCACATTCGGCACACTGTGCTGAGGCATAAACACGCCATCGTCTGTATAGAGCGTCATTACAGTATTCGCATCCGAGGCGTTCAATGCCTTTTCGTAAATCGACAACACCGCCTCAATCTGCAAGCGATCTGCGTCATTTTCGGTGGCAGCGGCTCCTGTGGACAGCGAGATCGCAGCGGTCGCCACACACAGCGCTTTTGTAAGTTTTTTCATATTTTTCTCCTGCGTGGCAACCGGTATTTTTCGAAGTGTGGGAAGTGTAATTTGTTCCATCATCTAGAATTAGATGGTATTTTTGAAATGACTTTCCCAGATTTAGGAATGTAATGTTGGACCTGAACGCACTGCTCATCTTTGCAAAAGGTTGTAGAAGCCAAGAGCTTCACCAAAGCCGCTCAGCGCCTTGGGATGCCAATATCAACCGTAAGCCGCAAAGTGGCTGAGCTGGAAGACCAGCTCGGTGTTCGGCTGCTTGAGCGTTCGACACGGCAACTTCGCCTGACCGAAGTTGGGGTTGACGTACTTGAATACGCTCGAAAAGGTCTGGAAGTCAGCGAAGCTGTGGATGGCGTGGTCTCGAACCAACTGACGCAAGTAAAGGGCACGCTGCGGCTGTCGGCGCCCCCCAGCATTTCTGATAGCTTGCTCGCACCACTGATAACCGGGTTCCAAGCGTCCTACCCGGAAGTCAGTGTGCAAGTGTTGGTTACTGATCGCTATGTGGATCACATTGTAGAGGGCATCGATCTCGTGTTCCGTGTCGGTCCATTGGAAGACTCGGCCCTTATTGCCCGAAAGGTGCTGCGCTATCGTCATCAACTGCTCGCAAGCCCGGCCTATCTGGAGAATGTCAAGGCGCCGGAGAAGCCGGCTGACTTGTTGAGCCACCGACTACTCGCTTTTTCGTTCTGGAACCCACAGAGCTCGTGGACATTCCTGGACGGTGCAAGAACCGAGACAATCACATTTCAACCCAATTTGGCCATGAATGACTACGCGGGCCTGGCGACGGCCTTGGTCTCAGGCGCGGGCATAGGCGACTTGCCACCTATTGTGTCTCCGTCGTTCGTTCAAGAGGGTAAGCTCGTCGAAGTCATGCCGAAATGGCGATTTCACAGCATTGATGTGTCCGTGTGTTGCTGCCGACTGAAAGTTGACCATCTCTGCCGATTGAAAATTGACCAGGGATGGAAGCCGAGGGCGACGGCCCTCGGTGCTGTTTCATCGTATCGGTAGTCAGATCGGTTCGTCGA
>SCSE01000034.1 GCA_004298015.1 Rhodanobacter sp. | reverse complement strand
CGCTCGTGTCGGCGGCGCACTACGGGCAAATCCTGGTCATTTGGTTCACCAAACTCCCCGAATTTGCCCGCAGCGCACCTTGCCACGAACGCCCGGCGACACTCTCGCTACGGCGTTCAAATTTTTCACAGCCTCTGAGAGGCTGAGAAAAAATCGTCCGCCTGCTGCGATCGCCGTCAGACGCCCGTGTCGGCGGCGTGCCGCGGGCAAATCCGGGTCATTGTGCTCACCAAACTCGCCGAATTTGCCCACCACGCCCCTTGTCACCAACGCCTGGCGGCGCTCTTGCTCCGGCGTTCGCTGCCGGGGTCACACCCGGTCGCAATCATCATGAATCACGCCAGCACGAGGGGCCGCGCCCGCGCCATGGTGTCGATGAAAAAATCGTTTTGGGACGGATCGGCCCGCTGATGCTCATGGGCGGATTGAACAAGTTTCACAAACCCTGAATTACCCTGTTTGCCGGGCGATCCGTCTGCGGCAGCGCGGGTGGGCGAACGCGGGTCTCCCATGCGTCGGTCCGGCACCAGACAGACACCGGAAAGTACCCACAAGGCCATCAGGAAAAACGCCATGAAGCCATCGGAAAAACGCCAGCAAGTGATCGTCTTTGACGTCAACGAAACCCTGCTGGACATCGAAATCCTCAGCCCGTTCTTCGCACGCACCTTTGGCGATGCGCAGGTGATGCGGCAATGGTTTGCAGAATTGATTCTCTACTCTCTGGCACGGACCTTGAGTGGCGGCTACACGCCGTTTGGGCAGCTTGCCGTGGCAGTACTGCGGATGGTCGCGACGATCCGGGGCGTCGAGCTTTCGGACCACGGCATCGACGAGTTCAAGGACCACATGGCCCGCCTTCCCGCGCACCAGGACGCGGCGCCCGCGCTGGAAATGCTTCGGAATGCGGGTTTCCGCATGGTGACGTTGACCAACTCGGCACCCGAGGCGGGCCAGGCGGTACTCGCCAAGGCCGGGCTGGCGCACTATTTCGAGGCGCAGTTTTCAGTGGATGCCGTGAAGCGCTTCAAGCCTGCCGCCGAAACCTACGGCAGCGTCGCATCGGCGTTGCGTACCGAGCCGAGTGCGTTGCGACTCGTCGCCGCCCATACCTGGGATACCCAGGGAGCCATCGTCGCCGGTTGGAAGGCTGCCCTGGTGACACGCCCCGGCAACGCAGCGCTGCCGGTTGGCGAGCAACCCGATATGGTCGAAAACGACTTGCTGGCGATTGCCCGGCGAATCGTCGCCAAGGACGCTTGATGCCCTGCACCGCCACGCCGACCGGCGTAGGGCAGGGCAACGCCTGTCCGTCGCGCGCCGGTCGTGCGGGCTGACCCGGAACGGGTTGCCTTATCGGGCGCGGCGGGCCAGATAGACGGACTGCGTAAACGGTCGGCCCTGCAGCGGGTTGTCGAAGGTGACCGGTTCGGCCCAGGCCTCGGCGAAGACGCCGGCGAGACGCTCGGTAAAGGCAGAGTCGGGGCGATCGTTGGACCACAGGCCGAAGATGCCGCCCGGCTTGAGGTGGGTGGCCAGAGCACGCAAGCCGTCAGGCTGGTAGAAACTGGTGCTGCGCGCGTCGAGCAGGGCTTCGGGCGAGTGATCGATGTCGAGCAGGATGGCATCGAAGCGGCGCCCGGATGATGCGGCATCAAACCCCTGTGGCGATGCGGCGAGCTCAAAGAAGTCGCCCTGGACGAAGCGGCAACGCGGGTCGGCCACCAGCTCCGCACCCAGTGGCAGCAACCCGGTGCGATGCCACTCGATCACCGGCACCAGCATCTCCACGACCGCCAGCGAGGCGACCTTGCGGTGCTCCAGCACGCTGCGCGCGGTGTAACCCAGGCCGAGCCCACCGACCACGACGTCCAGGCCGTCGCCTTCGAGCGCGGCCAGGCCCAGCCGCGCCAGTGCCTCCTCCGATGCGGTGAACAGGCTCGACATCAGAAACTCGTCGTCCAGCTTGATTTCGTAGACCTCGCGCTTGAGCGTCAGCTCGAGGCGATGCCGGAGACTGACGGCACCGATCGGGGTGGGACAGTAGTCGAGTTCCTCAAAAAACGGCTGCATATGCTGGGCGTATCCATGAATGGGGGCGGCGGTCGTCGAGCATAGGCCAAACAGGGGCATGCCCGCCGACCTGAAACCCTGACGCCGGGCCGGTAGGGGGTGAGTGGTGGTGCCGATGGCCGTGCCATCGGCCAGTTGCCGGCGCCTGTCAGCTGGGCGAAAGGGCTTTTTTTCGGCGCAGGGCCCGCATTTCCGCCACCCTGCGCCAGCGCGGAAAATGCCACTGAACGTGTGCGATGGAGCCGGTTTGACGACGGCCATCTAACCAACGAAAGGGAGAACGGTGTTATGAAGACTCGACTGCTTGTGGCGGTGGCCGCCATGGCGTTCGCCACCTGTGCATTTGGCGCGCCTCCAACCACCCTCACGCTGAAAAAAGGGGGCACCACGGTCCCCGCGACGACGCCCCTGGGCGGCGCGCCGCTGACAAATCTGGAACAGGACCCGGCGATGACGGCCGGGGCGGCCGATTCAGGGGATGGCGGCGCACTTGGAGCCCAACCCATGGTGAACCGCAGCATTGCCCGTGGCCACGCGGGCAGCCAAAAAATGGGAACCAGCGGGCGTGCCAAGTCGAATCCGCAACTGCTTGGCGGTTTTGATGGCCTCAATTTCCACGACCAGCGTTATGCCAACAATGGCAATCAGTTTTCGGTGGAGCCGCCCGATCAAGGTTTGTGCGCCGGCAACGGGTTTGTCATGGAGAGCGTCAACGACGTACTGGCGATCTATGACCAGGCGGGCAACAAACGAGTCGGACCTGTCGATCTCAACACGTTCTACGATTACCCAGCGGTGATCAATCGCAGCACCGGTGCGTTCGGCCCCAGCATCACCGACCCGTCGTGTTACTACGACGCCGGCACGCAGCGCTGGTTCCAGGTCGTGCTGACGCTGGATCGGGTTGGCTCGTCATCGTCCCTGGCCGGTACCAATCACCTGGACATCGCAGTCAGTCAGACGGCCGATCCCACCGGGGCCTGGACGATCTACCGTCTGCCGGTGCAGAACAACGGCACCCAGGGCACGCCGGATCACGGCTGCACGGGGGCTATTGTCTTGGTGACTATCCGCATATCGGTGCCGACGCCCACGCGATTTTCCTGACCACCAACGAATTCGCACTGTTCGGCCCCGGCTTCTACGGTGCGCAGATTTACGCGATCTCGAAGCAGGCCCTGGTATCGGGTGCGGCGTCGCCGAATGTGGTGCTGTTCAACGGCGGCGATCCGAGCATTCCGGCGCCCGCGTTCACGGTTTGGCCGGCCATCTCGAGCGGCGGGCAGTATGCCGGCGCGCATGGGGGGACCGAATACTTCCTCAGCTCGGACGCGGGGTTCTACAACTCGGGTACATCGAGCACGCTGTGGTTGTGGGCAGTATCGAATACCCGTGACATCGACACCGCACCGCAGGCGTTGACGCTGAATGTCCAGCCCCTGACCGTGCAGCAATATGCCGTGCCGAGCAGCCTGGTGCAGCAGAAGCCGGGTAACGCACCGCTGCGCGACTGTTTTGCCGTGACCGGGTGTGCGCCAACCTATTTTGACTTCCCGAACATTGTCTATCCGACGCCGCGTCCGATGGCCGTGAACGACTCGCGCATGCAGCAGGTGACCTACGCCAACGGCAAGCTCTGGGGCACCCTGGATACCGATGTGCTGCTGGCCGATGGCCGTCACGGCTCGGGGATCAACTACTTCGTCATCAATCCGCAGTCCGGCGGCATCTTTGCCAACGGCACGCTGGCCCTGCCGGATACGAATCTGACTTACGGTGCCGCGGTCGTCACGCAGAGCGGGCGTGGTGTGATCGCGTTCACCGTGGTCGGTCCGTATGACTATCCGAGCGCCGGTTACGCGGGGCTGGATGCGAAGATTGGTGCGGGCGAGATCCATGTCGCCGCTGCGGGCGCCGGCCCCTGGGACGGGTTTACCGGTATCCCCTACCTCGGTGGCGGTCGTCCGCGCTGAGGCGACTACGGTGCCGCGGCGGCCGATGGCAACACGATCTGGACGGCATCGGAATACATCGCGCAGACGTGCACCCTGACCGATTACCTGACTGCACCGCTGTTCCAGTGCGGCGGTACGCGTGGGGCTTTACGCAACTGGGCGACGCGTATCTTGAGCATCCGCCCCTGAGAGGCTGACGACAAGCTGAGCTTGGCGGGCGTGGTGCGGAGTACCCCATCACGCCCCTGCCCGAAGGCCCGGGATTCCGGGGCCGCCGGGCGGCAGAGGATGAACATCATCGGTGCCGGTTCCCAGGGATCAGCGCCGTGTCGCCAACACGCCATCCAGCGCCAGCTGCGCCTTGAACCCGGCTTTTTCCAGGCGCCCGGTCACCTCGCGCGGCACATCGCGGCCACTGGTGAGCTTGTTGGGGCTGCCGGTGTAGTGGAACAGGCGGCCACCGCGCCGCAGCACGCGGGCCAACTGGTCGTAGAACACCTGCGAGTACAGTTCACCGGCGATGCCGAAGCGCGGCGGGTCGTGCAGCACGGCGTCCACCGAAGCGTCGGCAAACTGCATGATCGCCTGGGACACGTCGGCATGACTGAGTTGCAGGCGCCCCCCGCTGGCGGGCGCATCGGGGTCCGGCGACCACGGGTTGAGGGTGCGCAGCCACAGTACGTCGGCGTTCTTCTCGAACGAGTGGATGTGGGCCGCACCCGCCTCCAGGCAGCATGCCGCAAAGTAGCCAAGGCCGGCGCAGGTATCGAGTACCACCTTGCCGCGCGGCGCGATCAGCGCCACCTTGCGACGCGCATCCTCGAACGGCGATGTCTTTGCCGTGGGCAGCATCTTGATGCCGTCGATCTCGAACGTGGGTGGGCCCCATGCGGTGGGTACCAGCTTGATCAGTGCGCCTGAAAAGCGAGACACCGGCGCGAAGGCATCGCCGTCCCAGTGATAGATCGTGCGCTCCTTCAGCCTCGACGGATACGGATAGTGTTGACCGCGCCACTGCCAGCTCTCCCCCTCCAGCGATGCGTTGCCCTCGGAGATGCCCAGGTCCAGTGAGCCGCGCCATTCATCGATGCCCGCATCGCGGGCTTGCAGCAGCGATTCGGTGACGGAGCGGGTAAGCAGGGGGCCGGAACGATGCGACACGGGCGATCTCCTGAAGCGGCAGCTGTTGCTGCGCATCGACCAAAGGGCGGCATCGTAACCCACTGGCGGCCGCTCCGGCCCTGCGCGGGCTTGTATTTGAAACATTTGACCTTACAGTACTGTTTAAGGTTTAGAATGGTTCGAAACCCATTGGGAGCATGACGGCATGACTGGCGGTTTGACGATTGGTGTATTGGCGAAAAACGAAGGTCTGGCGACCGAGACGCTGCGTTATTACGAGCGGCAGGGGCTGATTGCGCCCAGCCACCGCAGTGCCTCGAACTACCGGTTGTACGACGTCACCTCGGTGCGTCGGCTGCGATTTATCCGTCGGGCCCAGGCACTGGGTTTCTCGCTGGCTGAAATCGGCGAACTGCTTGCACTGCATCAGCAGCCCGCAGCGGACATGGGCGCGGTCAAGGCGCTGGCCCAAACCCGCATTGCCGACATCGAGGCCAGGATCGCCGATCTGGAACGCATGAAGACGGGACTCACGGCCCTGTCGGCACAATGCCCGGGCCATGGCGAAACGGCCGAGTGCCCGATCCTGAACGCCTTGCTCGAGGAGTCGCATTGATGAACACGACCGCGAAGGTGAAAGACGTGGACCTGAAAGCGCTGGATATCGGCATCGAAGGCATGACCTGCGCTTCGTGCAGCACGCGGGTGGAACGGGCCCTGGGCAAGTTGCCGGGTGTACATGCGGCCAGTGTAAACCTGGCTACCGAGCGCGCCGAGGTGCGTTTTGACCCGCAGCAGGTCGATGCGGCGCAAATCGCCACCAGTATTCGCGAAACCGGCTATACACCCCTGTTGGATGAGGTGGAGCTGGTGGTCGAGGGCATGACGTGTGCGTCCTGCGTGGGACGGGTGGAACGCGCCCTCACGCGTCTTCCAGGCGTGCTGGAGGCCAGCGTGAACCTGGCTACAGAGCATGCCCAGGTGCGCTTCATTCCGGCGATGATCGGCGTGGATGAGCTGGCAGCAGCGGTGAGCGACGTCGGTTACGCCGCGCACCCGCTGGATGAGGCGGCCGCGGGCGGCTCCGAGGAAGCGGACAAGCGCCGTGCCAGCCTCCATGCCATGAGCCGCGACGTCATCGTGGCGGCCGTGCTAGCGTTGGTGATCATGGTGTTGTCGATGGGTACGGCCTATATCCCGGCGCTGGATCGTGCGCTGACCGCCGCGAGCCCGTTCGCACATTTCTGGGAGTGGGTGCAGTTCGCCCTGGCCAGCGTGGTGCTGTTCGGCCCGGGGCGTCGCTTCTTCCGACCGGGACTGATCGCCTACCGCCATCTGTCGCCGGACATGAACTCCCTGGTCGCCACCGGCACCGGTGCGGCCTGGGCCTACAGTGCCCTGGTATTGCTCGCGCCGGCGTTGTTTCCGCTGGTGGCACGGCACGTGTACTTCGATTCGGCGGCGGTGGTCATCGCCGCGGTGCTGGGTGGCAAGTATCTGGAAGAGCTGGCCAAGGGCCGCACCTCGGCGGCGATCCGCAAGCTGGTGGGGCTGCAGGCGAAGACCGCACACCGGCTCGATGAAAGTGGCGCCGAGCGCGACGTGCCGGTGTCGCAGCTGCATACCGGCGACAAGATCGTGGTGCGCCCGGGTGAGCGTTTGCCGGTGGACGGACGCGTGTTCGAGGGCCGTGCACATGTCGACCAGGCCATGCTGACGGGTGAGCCGCTGCCGGTATCCAAGGGCGAGGGCGACGACGTGGTCGGCGGTACCGTCTGTCAGGACGGTCGTCTGGTGGTCGAAGCCACCTCGGTCGGCCGTGACACCGTGCTGGCGCAAATCATCAAGCTGGTGGAAAGCGCGCAGACCGGCAAGCTGCCGATCCAGGGCCTGGCCGATCGCGTGGTGCGCGTGTTCACGCCGGTGGTGCTGCTGATTGCCGTGCTGACCTTTGCGGTATGGATGGCGATGGGCGGCAACATCAGCATGGCGCTGGTGGCTGCCGTGGCGGTGCTGGTGGTGGCGTGCCCTTGTGCGATGGGGTTGGCGACACCGGCGGCGATCATGGTCGGCACCGGGCGCGCGGCCGAGCTTGGCGTGTTGTTTCGCAAGGGCGAGGCGTTGGAGGCACTCTCGCACGTCGATACCGTGCTGTTCGACAAGACCGGCACGCTGACCGAAGGTCGCCCGACCCTGGTCGACCGGGGCGGCGCCGATGCGGCGGCGACGCTGCGTCTGGCGGCGGCTCTGGAGGGCGCGTCCGAGCACCCGCTCGGACGCGCCATCGTCGCGGCGGCGAAGGAGCAGTCGCTGGCGTTGCCGGCGGTGCAGGATTTTCGCGCCGTGGCCGGTTTCGGTATCGAAGGCCGGATCGAGGGCCGTACGGTGCGGGTGGGTGCGCGGCGCTTCATGGAACGGGAAAACATCGACCTCGGCGATGCGCAGAAAACCGCGACGCGGCTGGAAGGCGCCGGACGCACGGTGGTGTTTGTGGCCGCCGGAACCGAGCTGCTCGGCTGGCTGGCGATCGCCGACCGGATCAAGCCGGAGGCACGTGCGGTGGTGCAGGCGTTGCGTGCGCGTGGCGTGCAGGTCGCGATGGTGACCGGTGACGCACGTGGCACGGCTGAGGCGGTAGCCGGCGAACTGGGCATCGACGAGGTGCATGCCGACGTGTTGCCGCAGGACAAGGCACAGGTCGTGATCGCGCTGCAGCAGCGCAAGCGTCAGGTGGCTTTTATCGGCGACGGCATCAACGACGCGCCGGCGCTGGCCCAGGCCGATGTCGGGATGGCGCTGGCCTCGGGCACCGACATCGCCATCGAGGCCGCCGATGTAACACTCACCCGCGGCCAGCTGGGTGAGGTGATCACCGCGCTTGATGCGGCGCGGCGTACGCTGGGCAATATCCGCGGCAACCTGTTCTGGGCATTTTTCTACAACATCCTGCTGATCCCGATTGCTGCCGGTGTGGCGGTACCGATCGGCATTCACCTCAACCCGATGGTGGCCGGCGTGGCGATGGGCCTGTCATCGGTCTTCGTGCTTGGCAACAGTTTGCGTCTGAAGCGACTCAAGGCGTACCGGCTACCGACGGCCGCGCCGTCGAAAGCCCCCGTATCCGGTGCCCCGGCCCGCGCTGGAGCGCATAGTTGATTTCCGATTCCACCCCAACCCCCACCAGGAGATTTTCATGAGTTCATTTGCATTTTCCGTGCCCGCCCGTGGCGATTTCGCGACCACCGTGACCCAGGTCACCGAAGCGCTCGCAGCCGAAGGCTTCGGGGTGCTCAGCACCATCGATGTGGCGGCTACGCTCAAGGCCAAGCTGGGTCTTGAGAAAAAGCCTTACCTGATCCTCGGTGCCTGCAATCCGCAGTTTGCGCATCAGGCGCTGGAGGCCGATCCGGATATCGGCGCGCTGTTGCCCTGCAACGTAGTGGTGCGCGTGGATGACGACGACAAGGTGAGCGTGGTGTTCATGGATCCGGCCGCCGTACTCGGCATGGTCGACAAGGCTGCCATCGACACGCTCGGTGCCGAAGTGCGCGAAAAACTGAAGCGGGTAGCGCATGCAGTGAGCGCATGAGCGGCTCGGTGAGCCATCGAACCCTTATTGTTTGACAGGAGAACAGCATGAGCGAGATCAAACTGGCTATTACCGGCATGACCTGCGGGCACTGTGTGCGTGCGACGGCCAAGGCGCTCGAAGGCGTGCCGGGCGTGACCAAGGCCGAGGTGACCCTGACGCCGGGTGCGGCAGTGATTCACGGTGAGGCGGACCCCACGGCGCTGATCAAGGCGGTCCGGGAAGAAGGTTACGAGGCGGAGGTGCGAGGCTGAGAGACTGAGAAAATCCGGCCACCTGCTGCGACCGCCGTCGGGGATCCATGCCGGCGGCGCTCGCTATTCTCTCAACCTCTCAGCCCCGCCTTCCGGTCCGCCATGTCCCAACCTTTTGTATTGCTCTATACCAGCCCCGGATGCCCCGATTGCGCCGCCGTGCGGCGTTACCTGGACCAGCATGGGGTGGTCTTTGAAGAGCGCGATGTGACGGCGCCTGGCGTCGCCGACGAAGCCAAGGCTCGCTACGGGGTGCGTATTGCGCCGATCACGGTCATCGGTGACGCGGTGCTATGGGGTACGTTTGCCGAGCAGAAGCCCCGGCTGGATGCCTTGTTGCCGCGCAACGCCGAGAAGCCATGAGTCGCCCGGGACGTGTCATGGCCGGTGTCATGGCGCGTGTCCGTGGCAAGCGGCGAGGGAACGTGATGATCAACGGGTCCGGTCCGGGTCGCTGAAACTCGTTGGGCGTCGATGATGAAAAACCGGTCTGTCACATTCGCTGCACCGATCCTGTTGCTACTGATCGTGGTAGCGGGCGTCGTCGCGTTGCATGGTGGTTTTGGCATCACTGGCATGGGTACGCGGATGGGAGCCGGCATGGGACCAGGCATGGCCCGCATGATGATGCGGGGACAGGCTGCGATACCGTCCGGTGCGCCAGCGGTGTTGTCGCATCATGGCTGCATGTCTTGCCATGCGCTTGACCATGCTCGGACTGGCCCGGCATTCGCCTGGGTGGCCTGGCATTATGCGGGCAAGCCGCAGGCACAGGCGCATATTGCAGCCTTCATCGAACATGGGGGCAGGGGGCCGTGGGGCGGCGTGATGCCGAACCTGAATGTGCCGGCGGTGGAGGCCATGGCGTTGTCACAGTGGATTCTGGCGCTGCCGCCGCAGGCACCCCCGGGTGCCCTCTCGGCCCGGGTACCCTGACGGCAAAAACACATTTTATTGCGATATGTCGCAATATTTTACTATTTTCTTAATTGAAAATTTACGAAAGAGTTCCTAGGGTCAGCTCTGGCGTTGGGGATCGCTTTGTGATGATTGAGGGTGCCTGTCAGGGGGCGGTACCGGGGATTTCCAGCGTCGTTCGGGTCGTATTTTCACCACACCTCACGCTGTGGCCGGCTTCGCGCTGCGTCGCCGGTACCATCATCACCTCAAGGGACTCCCCATGATGAATTTGCGTTTCGCGATCAAGACCGCCTTGTTCGTTTCCATGGCGGCGGCATGGCCGTTTTCCGCTCAGGCGGCTTCGCCAGGTGCGACCACTGGCTCGCGCGCCAATACCAGTGCGCTGCAGAATGGCGCTCGGTACGATCGTTTCATCGTCACCTACCGTGACGGCAGTACCGAGCAGACCAATGATGCAGCGATGCTGCAGAACATCGATGCGGCGATCAGTCGCTCGGGAGTGAATCGCACGATCCTGCGCGGCGGCAGGGCGGGACCACGGATCAAGGCTTCGCTCAAACGCAAGCTGGCGATCGGTGGCAAGGTGGTCCGCACCTCCCGCAAGCTCGATCGCGCAGAGGCCGAGACCTTGATGCAGCAGATCGCCACCGATCCCGCCGTGGTAAGCGTGACACCCGATGTGATGCTCCATCGCGGACGTGATATTCCAATGCCGGAATCGCCTCTGCAGGCGGTCGTCACGCCGGACGATACCTACTACCCTTTCTACCAGTGGAACCTAAAGGCGCCTGATGGTACGGCAACCTATTTCGGCGATGCCAATCTCGGCGGCACCTACGTCAACAGCGCCTGGAGCCTGTCCGACGGCACCGGCATCGTGGTTGCGGTGCTGGATACCGGCATCACCCGCCATGTCGACGTGGATACCTCGATGGCCGATGCAGGCTACGACTTCATCTCCGATGCTTTCGTCTCCGGCCGGCCAACCGATGCCCGCGTTCCCGGTGGCTGGGATCTGGGTGACTGGACCACGACCGAACCCTGGCTGTCCGCGTGCACCAGTGCGAGCAACCCGCCGTCGAACAGCTCATGGCACGGCACCCATGTGGCCAGCACGGCGGGTGCCGAGCTCACCAACAATGCGCGTGGCATGGCCGGCATCGCCTACAACGCCAAGGTGTTGCCGGTACGTGTGCTCGGTCACTGCGGTGGTTACACCAGCGATATCGCCGATGCCATCGTGTGGGCAGCGGGTGGTCACGTGGACGGTGTGCCGGATAACCCCCATCCGGCAGACGTGATCAATCTCAGCCTGGGTGGTGGCGGCCATTGCCGGCGCTCCGATCCGACCGGTCGTGCCGTGCAGGAAGCGACCAGGCTGGGTGCGGTGGTGGTGGTTTCCGCCGGCAACAGCAACGACGATGCCCGCAACTACACGCCGGCCAGCTGCCCGGGCGTGATTACGGTGGCGGCAACCGGTATCACCAGCAGGCGCGCCTACTACTCCAACTACGGTCGAAGCGTGGAAATCGCCGCACCGGGCGGCGGCGTCTACCAGGATGACGATCCCGCCACCGGGGCCATCTCATACGATGGCTTCGTCTGGCAGGCGCTGAACAACGGCACTACCACGCCGGTGCCGCTGGGCACCCGCTACAGCGGCTACGCCGGCACCTCGCAGGCGGCGCCGCATGTCTCGGGTGTTGTCGCGCTGATGCAGAGTGCCCGCAAGACGCTGGGTATGCGTCCACTGAAGCCGAAGCAGGTGCTGGCCATCCTGAAGGAAACGGCCTATACCCCGATGGTCACTCCGGATAAGCGCCGCTCGATCGGTGCCGGTATCCTGAATGCCAATGCTGCCGTGTATGAGGCAGTTGAGGAACATCACGAAGATGAGGAGCATGACGGCCATCCTGATCGTGGTGATCGTCACGAGCATGGGGACGAAGGCTGACGGCGATTCGTTCGCAAGCGCTGCATGTACTTGGCTGATCGAAAAAGAGGCGGGCATTTGCCCGCCTCTTTTTTATTCTTGCGGCGGCTGCGTGTCAGGGCAAACTGGATGACGATGAGTCCGGCACGCTCCTTGGTCGCAACGTCGTGCCGGACCACCGCGCGGTTGAGCCTGACGGGGCACTCGGCTGTCGTTCCGCTTCACTCACCCGAAGATCCCAATCATGATCAATCCATCGCAGCCTCCACTCTTCAACCCGAACCTGCAGATTACGCCGGTGGGAACCGAATGGTTTTTTATGACGGCACCATGCTGCACTCCAGCGATATTCCGGCAGCGGGGAAACTCAGCGACGATCCGCAACGGGGTCGCCTCACCCTGAACGGGTGTTACACCTGCCGTCGCAAAGCCGTCCGATCCCCGAGCGGCGAGGTACGCGGTTCTTGTTGGCCTCGGCGCATGGCTGTCGCGGCGGGATGCCGTATCGTCCGCGACCTTGTTGCCGGGCGCTCCATCGCCTTCAGGTGTCGGCATCGCGTTTCCCATGGGCTCGTAAAGCGCCAAAAAAGAGCCCGACTAGGGGTCGGGCTTGAGGGGAATCACGTTTTCGGGGCGGTTATCAAAGTTGCACTGTCCTGGCGCTTGCCGGGTCACCGCTATGGGTGGAGCTTTCAGCCACGATACTGGCACGAGGCCGGGCGGGAAAATGTGGCGTAACGCCCACTTGTCGAGATCCTCCCGGGCGCATCAGGTCAACTGTTCGGGACAGAGGCTGGCCCGTCTGTTTTTCGCCTGCCACATCGTGGCCGACGAATCGTATGGCGCATTTCCGCATGGCGCCCACGAGGCGGTCGGGCCTTGGTGGCGCGAGGACAGGCAACGCCGATTCCTGTCCATAGAACCACTCTGGGCAGGAATCGGCGTAAACATGGACCGCGCAGACAAAATCGCGAGCCGGCCGGGCAAAGCCCGGCAGGCTCCTTAGGGATCGTCGGGCAAACTCTTGTTGGCAGCTTCTGACGCGAGCCTTGCTGCTTCACGTGCCTCATGTTTGAGCGCGTCTTTCTGCTCCTGCTTCTTTTTCTTGGCGATTTCGCGCTGCCGCTTTTCGAACGAGTAGTTGGGTTTTGCCAAGGCCGTTTCTCCTGCATGGCGAGCCAGTCTACTGCCTAGCCTCGAAAGGCGCTAAAACAGCACCTCTCGATCACCACCCGCGTAGGCGCGATGCTGGGTTGGCATCCGACCTTCAGCGATGAGTCGGATGCATTCTGGCGAGTCCGGCATCGATGGCCTGGTCCATGTAGCCACCGTAATAGTCTGCTGGCCCGAGACCCACCAATGGCTTGCCCGCAGGCTTGCCATCCGGGGTGAAGACCATGACCGTCGGGGCAAACGTGATCTTCAGGCGTGCGGCATAGTGCTGCTCGGTGGTTGCCCTGCCACGAAAGTCGACCAGCGCGCGCGAGCTGGTCATATCCATCTGGCGAATGAGCACTTTGCCGGCATAGTCGGGATTGCGTTGCATCGGGATCAGGTAGTAGTGGATGACACGCTCGCAATAGGCGCACGAGGGACTGGTGAAGATGATCAGTACCGGCTTGCCCGCGCGTTGGGCCAGTTGTGCATCGGCGTGCAAGTTGCGGGCGACGTGGATGACATCGGGATTGGCGGCTGCCGGCCCGGCGAGCAGGCTACTGCACAGCAGCAGGGCTGAAAGGACATATTTCATCATCTGGCATTTCCTCGCGATTCTCGGTGTGAAAAAGCGTGCCTGGCGTTGCGAACACCCATGAGTATGTCAGTTTTTATGATACCCGGTAGGGTATGAGTCCACCGGCAGGATACCCGCGGCGCCTGTTGCGACGGGTTTCGCGGGTTGTCTCAGCCGGTCCGGCGAGGGCTGCTGGGACTTCCAGGGCCTGAAATGCCCACTGTCATGCGGGCTTCGGCGTGTCACGACGCTCGATGACAGCGGCTCAGAGCGTGGTCTGGCAACGGATTGGCGTCGACCACCCAGCTTTCATCGGCACTCGCCGGGCAGACACTGGATCATGCCCGCCGCGTGCCTGCACCAGATGGTCTCTGGCCGGCGCTGGCGATGCCAGCGGCTGATTCAAGGCGTGGTGGCACTGGGTGGGGGTGCGGGTACGAGCCTGATACGTTGGGCCCGATTGAAGCGGCGTGTTGCAGGGCACCATGCTTCGGCCGTGCCGTGCACCGGAGCATAATACTGCGGCCGGGCCGGGCCGGGCCCGGCATCGGCACGCGAAACCCAGGACTCAGAATGAGGAAAGGTCCATGAAGCTGCACGCCCCGTTTGTCCAGTTGCCGCTTCGATTCGATGCCGCGCGGCTATTGGCCGAAGTGAGTGCGCTGGATCCCTCGTGCTGGCTCGAGCATCCGCAGAAGTTTCCCGGCAATTTCGCGTTGCCGCTGATCTCGGTGGATGGTGATCCGAACAGCGACGCGTTTTCCGGCCCGATGCGGCCGACACCGTCGCTCAGGGATTGCCCGTACCTGATGCAGGTGCTCGGTCGGCTCGGCGCGGTGTGGGGGCGCACTCGCCTGATGAAACTCAGTGGTCGGGCGAAGGTCAATCGACATACGGACATCAGCTACTACTGGCGCGACCGGGTGCGCGTACACGTGCCGATAGTGACCAAGCCGACCGTGCGGTTTCTCTGCGGCGACGCGGAGGTCAACATGGCGGCTGGTGAGTGCTGGATATTCAACACCTGGCTCATGCATCAGGTCATCAATGGCGACGACGATGAGCGGATTCACCTGGTCGCCGATACGGTCGGCAGCGAATCCTTCTGGGCCCTGGTCGACCGTGGCCGGGCGCTGGGGCACGGCACGTTCCCGGACTGGCAGGCGGCGTCGGTTGCGCCGATGGGGGAAGCCCGCGCTGCGTTGATTTACGAGTCGGTCAATCTGCCCCAGGTGATGACACCGTGGGAGCTGCATGAGCACTTGATGTTCCTGCTCGCCGACGTGCGTGCACACGCACAGCTCCCCGCGGTGCAGCAACGGGTGTCGCGATTTGTCGCTGTATGGAAGTCACTGTGGGCGCAATATGGCGCCGACAGGGCCGGCTGGCCGAGTTACCGGATCGCACTGAACGGATTCGAGCAGGCGATGGAGCGAGCCGCGTTGCCACTGCAACTGGATTCCGGCTTGCCGTTCATGAAGGGATTGCGCGCGATGGTTCTGAACGTGGCACTGGCTGACGTCCGCTAACCGGATCAGCCGCAAGGGCACAGCTTGCCGGGTGGTTATCGGCACCCCGTCAAGCCGGGGGCGACGGAGCGGCGGATCGCTCTTCACCATGCGGGCCGTAGCCGTCGCGCTGGATGGCGCGCAAGGCGCCTCTGAGAGGCGGTAAAAAAATGCACCCGCCTACTGTGATCACCGTCAGATGTCCGTGCCGGCGGCGGGCTGCGGGAGAATTTGGGTCATTCGGCTCACCAAAATCCCCGAATTTTCCCGCGACGTACTGGGAAGCCCTTGATTCCCCGAATGTTGCATCCTCACCTCCTCCGCAGAGCCTTGTCATATGGCTGTTTGCAGCTGCGGTCAGTAAAATTTTGCCTGACCCGCATCCCTCAAGAATGGCCATTTCGACTTGTTTACCAGACGAGGGTGCCGCAGACGGGTGATCAGGACTTCCGCGACAACCCCGTGCATCGGCGTAGGGCGGGCACAGTCCGACAACTGACCATGATGAAAGCGGCGGACGGTGTCCGCCCTACGCGGTGGAAGAAAACATGCTTGCTGAGACCTCGCATGGTGTATCCACCACGTCGCGAATCCGCATCAGGAGACCTTGGCGGCTGCGGTCTGCCAGATTTGCTTTGGCCCCGCCGATCGAGGAGGGGCGAACTCAAGCCATCCTCCAAACGAGGATGCAGTGGGTGGGTACTCAGGACGCACCTTGTCACAAACTCCTGGCGACGCTCTCGCTACGGCGTTCCAACCTCTGAGCCTCGCTTGCGGGCCCATGAAGCCCTCGCACCCACCGGGATACCGTTGGCTTTCCAGCTTTCGGCGGAGATATCTTGAAACCCATCAGGCATGAAAAAGCCCGCTGTCATGCGGGCTTCGGGTGTTTCATGGTTTCAGCTGAAACTGGCTGATACCCCCACATGGTACCGGTGAGAGGACTCGAACCTCCACTGTGTCACCACAAGCGGATTTTGAGTCCGCCGCGTCTACCATTCCGCCACACCGGCATGTGAGCGGGGCATTATGCCCAGTTCAGTGCACGCGGTCGAGTCCCAGTACGCGCACGTCGCGTTCGTACCAGCGATCTTCCGGCAGCGGCTGGAATACTGCGCAGCGGAGCATGGCGCCGGAATAGATGTGCAGGCTGACGGTGACGGCGCTGTCGCTGGGGTTGCGGATGCTGTGGTATTCGTGTGGTGGAATCAGGCTGCCGGCCGAGCCCGCACCCGCCTGGATCGAGCCGATGGGTTGAAAACAGTAGCGTTGGGCGTCGTGTTCCATCAATTCGTACTGCACGATTTCCAGTGCACCGTTCCACACCCCCTCGACGCACCACATGCCGTCATGGTCATGGATCGGTGTGCCCTGGCCCGGGCCCCAGGTCATGGCCACCACACAGTAGCCGTGCTGTTCGCTGCGGTACAGCTCGCGGCGGGCGTAGCGCTCGGTGTTGGCCTCGAACACGCACGCCGGCAAGCTCACCGCCTGCTCGCGGATCAGCCGGCACAGGCTGTTGCGCAGGCTGTCGGTGAGCTGATGTGGGGTCGGCTTGCCGACCGCGGTATCGATCGCCTCGATCAAGGCGCGGCTGCCGGGAAAATCCAGGGTAAGCATGCTGTTCTCGGATGGTGCGTGATGCGAGTTATCTTAGCAGTGCGGCTGCTAGGAGCCTGTCGGACTTATGGAATGGAAAGCGAAAATTTGCCTGAGCGAGGACAGATTTTCGACGATTCGCCGGCCGATAGTCGTTCTATCGACCAAGAAACGGCGGAAATATGGACCGCGCAGGCAGATTTGCAGCCGATTCTT
>SCSE01000033.1 GCA_004298015.1 Rhodanobacter sp. | reverse complement strand
CTCTCCGCCAACTTGCAGGTTACAAACAGTTTCAGGGCTTAACAGCCCGCGTCTATGGTGGCCCCGTCGGTCCCCCCGCGACGATAGTTCGCAAACTCCGCCAGGTCCGGAAGGAAGCAACGGTAGCGAATGATTCGGGTGCCGGGGTGTGGCTGGTGGGGCCGCCACCTTTTCGGGGTATGCGTTACAGCGGCAGATGCATGCGCTCCTACCGGAATCGTTGCCGACTTGGCACAATCGGGGTTCGCCCCAAGGTAGTAGCTCATGTCTTATCAGGTACTCGCACGCAAATGGCGGCCGCGTAAATTTGCCGAACTGGTGGGTCAGGAGCACGTGGTGCGTGCGCTTACCAATGCGCTGGACACCGGCCGCATGCACCACGCCTACCTGTTCACCGGCACCCGTGGCGTCGGCAAGACCACCATTGCGCGGATCTTCGCCAAGTCGTTGAACTGCGAACGTGGCCAGTCGGCCGACCCCTGTGGCGAGTGTTCGGTCTGCATGGCGGTCGACGAGGGGCGCTTCGTGGACTTGCTGGAGATCGATGCGGCCAGCAATACCGGCGTGGACGATGTGCGCGAGGTGATCGAAAACGCACAGTACGCGCCGTCGCGCGGGCGCTTCAAGGTGTACCTGGTCGATGAGGTGCACATGTTGTCCAAGAACGCGTTCAACGCGCTGTTGAAGACCTTGGAAGAGCCGCCGCCGCATGTGAAGTTTCTGCTCGCGACCACCGATCCGCAGAAATTGCCGGTGACGGTGTTGTCGCGCTGTCTCAAGTTCAACTTGAAGCGCTTGTTGCCCGATCAGATCGCCGGCCAGATGCGGCATATCCTCGGTGCGGAAAACATTGCCTACGAAGACGCTGCGATCGCCGAGCTGGCACGGGCCGCCGACGGCTCGCTGCGGGACGGCCTGTCGTTGCTCGATCAGGCGATCGCCTACGGTGGCGGTGCGCTGCATGCCGATGATGTGCTGACCATGCTGGGCAGCGTCGCGCGTGGGCAGGTTCTCGGGGTGCTCGATGCACTGGCCGCTGGCGACGGCGAGCGGTTGCTGGCCGAGTGCACGCAGATTGCCTCGTATTCACCGGATTTCGGCGGCGTGCTGGACGACCTGGCCAGCGTGCTGCATCGCCTGCAATTGATCCAGTTGATACCCGGCTACCGCCCCGAGCAGGAGGCCGATGACGATGCGCTCGGTAGGTTGGCCGAGCGGATGGCGGCGGAAGATGTTCAGCTTTACTACCAGATCGCCACGGCGGGGCGTCGCGACCTGAACCAGGCGCCCGATGCGCGCACCGGGTTCGAGATGACCTTGCTGCGGATGTTGGCATTTCGCCCCGACGATGGCTCGGCGCAGCCGTCAGGCAGCGGCTCGCCGCCCGGCCGTCCAGCCAGCTCGCCGGTGCCGGCGCCTGCCGCGGCAAAACCGACGGAAAGGTCGCCGCCTGCTGCAAGCGCCGCCACACCGGCCCGGCCATCGGTCGCGCCGCCGCAGGCTACGGTACCGCCCGTCGAGGCCCAGGCCGGCGAGCTGCCGGCCTGGGAAGCCTTGATCGAACGTGCCGGCTTGCGCGGGCCATTCGGCCTGCTGGCACAGAACGCCGTGTTGCGCGAACGCGATGGCCAGACCCTGGTGCTCGCACTGCAGCCGGCGCACATGAGCCTGGCCGTGGAGCCGATGGTCAGCCAGATGGAGGAGCGCATCGGGCAGGTTCTCGGCGAGCGTATCCGGCTGCGATTTGTCGACGCCGATCGAGATGCGCAGGCCCGGACCCCGGCCGCGCGTGCCGCCCGGTCGCGCGATGCGGCGCAATCGGCGGCGGAACAGTCGATCGAGAGCGACCCGCTGGTGCAATCTCTCAAGCGTGAATTCGGCGCCCAGGTGGTGCCGCAATCCGTCAAACCCTTCGCGAATGAACCCGGAGTCAGGTGATGAAAGGACAGATTGGTCAGTTGATGCAACAGGCCCAGCGCATGCAGGAAGACATGAAGCGTGCGCAGGAGGAAATCGCCAGGCTGGAAGTCACCGGCAGTGCCGGCGGCGGCTTGGTCAACGTGGTGATGACCGGCGCCCATGAAGTGCGCCGCGTGCAGATCGACCGGCAGACCTTTGCCGATGACCCGGAGATGGCCGAGGATCTGGTCGCCGCGGCAGTCAATGATGCGGTCAACAAGGTCGCCGAGGCGAGCAAGGATCGGCTTGGTGGCGTCACGGCCGGCATGAATCTCCCGGCGGGTTTCAAGATGCCGTTTTGATGAGCGGTACAGCTCTCCTCGGTGAACTGATCGAAGCCTTGCACTGCCTGCCGGGGGTGGGCGGCAAGAGTGCGCAGCGCATGGCGTTCCATTTGCTGGAGCGCGACCGCGATCGTGGCCTGAAGCTGGCAGCGGTGCTGGAGCAGGCGATGCAGCGCATCGGTCGCTGCGAGCGATGCCGCAATTTCAGCGAGGAACCGTTGTGCATGTTGTGCACCAGCGGCAGTCGCGATCGGCGCGTGCTTTGCGTGGTGGAGTCACCGACCGAGCTGGCCGCGATCGAGCAGGCTACGGGCTATCGGGGCCAGTATTTCGTGCTGATGGGACGACTCTCGCCGCTGGACGGCATGGGCCCGGAGGAGCTTGGACTGCCCCAGCTGACCGCGCGGCTTGGCGACGGCGAGATCGAGGAGCTGATCATCGCCACCAACCCCACGGTGGAGGGTGAGGCGACCGCGCACTATCTGGTTCAGCTGGCACGCGCCGGTGGCGTGCGGCCAACCCGGCTCGCGCACGGGGTGCCGCTGGGCGGCGAGCTGGAATATGTCGATCGCGGTACTCTGGCGCACGCCTTTGGCAGCCGCCAATTGGTGGATTGATCCGCAACCTGCGAGGCAGTCATGAGCGACACTATTTTCGGCAAGATCATTCGCCGCGAAATCCCCGCCGATATCGTCTACGAGAACGATGAGGTGCTGGCTTTTCGCGACCTCAACCCGCAGGCGCCGGTGCACGTGCTATTCATTCCCAAGCGTCCGTTGGCGACGCTCAACGATGCCGCCGAATCGGATGCCGGGTTGCTCGGCCGGCTGTTGCTGGCCGCGTCGGCGTATGCGCGGCAGGAGGGCTTCGCCGAATCGGGGTACCGCACGGTGATCAACTGCAACGAGCACGGCGGGCAGACGGTATTCCACCTGCATGTGCACTTGCTGGCCGGTCGTCACATGCACTGGCCGCCGGGTTGATGAGGTGACCTGATTCCGCCCATGTTGCATCCTCACTTCCGCGATTCCGCATCCGGTGGCCCTCTGCGGCTGCGATCAGTAAAATTTCGCTCGACGTCACCGATCGAGGATCACCATTTCAAGCCATTCTCCAAACGAGGATGCCGCCGATGGGTAATCAGGACTTCCGCGGCAACCCCGTGCATCGGCGTAGGGCGGGCACGGTCCGCGGGCCCTGCGCAGAGCGTCATGACGACGAGCGGCGGACGGTGTCCGTCCTACGCGGCGGAACAAAACGTGCTTCCCGATTCCCCACATGGCGCATCTTCAATGTCGCGAATCCGCATCAGGTGGCTGTTTGCGGCTGCGGCATGAAAACGGTGGCTGGCAGCCTATCGGGTTTTGGTGGTCGAGGCTGGAGTTAGGCCGGGCACCCGGAGTCGCAGACCGGCCGAACAAAGTCCGACCGGCTGCCAGGGTTCGCCGTTTTCATGCCAGTAGCGGGTTCTGGCAGATCAGTCGCCGTCGCCGTCACCGGCGGGTACCAGGATCACGCCGCCGCCATAGACGCCACCCCAGTAGGGGTTGCCCCAGTACGGGCCGGCCCACGGTCCGTAGTAGCTCGGGCCCCAGAACGGGTCATAGAAGGGTGACGGGTAACGGTTGTAGATCCGCCGCTTTGGCCACAGATACACCACGTCGGCTTCGACGCGTGGATAGGCGTAGTCGTATTTGCCTACTTTTTCCGACACCGTGCCGTGCAAGGTGCCGGTGATGGTCAGCAAGCGTCCACGGGTGAAGACCTGCGGGTCGTAAAAGCCATTGCGACAGGCGATGAAGCGGCCCTGATCCTGGCCCGAGGCAGTTCTTTCCGGCCGTGCCTGACTGTCCAGCGGGCGCGACAGGAGGTAGAAGCATGTCTGCTGGGGACCCGGTTCGGTCTTGATGATCTCCCCGCCCCAGCGCACCCGGGTGCCACCAGCGCCTCCTTGCTGCGCGCTGGCGGTGGAAATATTGGTGTAGGTGCCTTGCAGCGGCTGGGGTATGGTCGCGCACCCGCCCAGCAGGGCGATGGCTGCGGCAAGGGCGAGCGGGCGGTACATGGACATGGCGGCTTCTCCATCAGTGGCAACGGCACCAGCCGTTGCGTCAACGTTAATCAGACCACACGGACGACCCGAAAATTCCGTACCGCGCGTCGAAAGGCGCGTAGTGGTTCAGTGGGTGGTTCGTCATGAGCGTAGCGTAGCTCCAGATAGGACTTCATCAACAGGGCAAGCTCCTCGCGGCAGGCCGGCAAGGCACGGGCAGCGCGAAGCAGGTAGTTTTGCGGGCCTTCGCCCGCCCGGCGCACGATCCCTTGCCGTGCCAGCGTGCGCTCCAACTGGTGCAACGCCTCACGCAAGGGGTCGCGCGGTCGCCGCTGCAGCAGTGCCCAGGCCATCCCGATCGCAATGAACAGCACGCTGCCCAGTGCCAGCAGCACACCCAGCGTGGTGGTGTCGGTGTCACGGATCCCGAACGGCGTAAGCAGGCCGCGCTGGCGCAGCGCATTGAAGCCTGTAACGCCCTGGTTCCACCATCGGTTGACAATATCCCAGCGATTGCGTGCTCCCTGCAGCCAGTCGCGGCGATACCATGGCAGCTGATCGCCGGCTGCAGCCGCGGCGCCCAGGGTCACCCGCTCCGGTCGTACTGCTGCCGTGGGGTCGGCGCGTACCCAGCCGCGCCCTTTGAGCCAGACCTCACTCCACGCGTGGGCATCGGAGTAGCGCACCAGCAGGTAGTGGCCCATGGTGTTCCAGTAGCCGCCCTGAAAACCGGTGACTACCCGCGCCGGGATGCCGGCCTCGCGCATCAGCACGGTAAACGCCGATGCGTAGTGTTCACAAAAACCCTCACGGGTCGAGAACAGGAAGTCATCCACAGCGTTGCGGCCCAGCGGAGCCGGCGTCAGGGTGTAACGGAAGCCGCCGTCGTGGAACAGTGTCAAGGCGGCCCGCACGATCGCGGCATCGTCGTTGCCATAACGTTGCCGCCATTGTTCGGCCAACGCACGGCTGCGTGGATTGAATCCCGCCGGCAGTTGCAGGCCGAGGCGCCGCGAGCGTGCGTCCAGGGTCGGCTGCAGCCGATAGCGCAGTGCCGAACGTAACTGGTAGTGCAGCGCGTGATTGACCGGTTTGTCAGCCACCACCTCGCGGTCCGGTTGCAGCTGCGCTTGCGGCGGTGCCTGCAGCGGTACGTCAAGCGCAGGCAGTACCCGTTGATGGGTTGGCTCAAGACTGATCCGGTAGCTGATCGAGCTGCCGACGTCGATCGCGGCCACCGCTCTTCGGTCACGTTGTCCGGGGGCGAGGTGATGCCAGCTGCGACCGTCGTAGTCCCACATCACATAGGCGCGGAAATAACGTAGATCCGGTGGCGGCGGCGTGCCATCGAAACTGACCCGCATGGCGGGATGGTCGTCGACCAGCAGCTCGGTGAAGTTGCCCGGCGACATGGTGTCGCTCAGTCCGGTACGTGCCTGATCGGCAGCCGGTGCACCCCACAGCGGGGTACTCAGCCGTGGCACCAGCAGAAAGCCGAGCAAGGCCAGCGGGATCGCCGCTGCCAGCAGGCCAAGATTGCTGCGCAGTGCGACCGGAAGGGTGGTTTCCGGGGCGGCCGGCTCCAGCGCACGCAAGGTTGCCAATGCCGGCAACAGGCCGACCGCCACCATCACGGTAAGCAGCAACCCCTGATCGAACAGCAGGGCCGCCATCAGCGCGAAACAGGCGAAGCTGACACCGACGCGGACATCCCTGGGGGTCTCGCTTTCCAGCAGCTTCAGGACCAGCAGTCCCACCGCCAGTGCCGAGCCCGGTGCGCGACCGAAGATGCTGCCGTAGCTGACGACCACCGCCAGTGTCAGCAACGCCAGCAGGGGCAGCTTGAGCCAGCGTGGGACGCGACCTGCGCGCTGGCGTCGTTGCCACCAGCGCCAGCCCAGGGTCACCGCCAGCGCCGTGGTCAGCCACCAGGGCAAGTGCGACGCATGCAGGGCAAGTACCATCGCCATGGTAAGACTGAGCAGGTCGAATACGCGATTATCGACGGCTTGGGCCGGCGGCTTTCCGGGTCGGGCCGGCAGCTTCACGGGCATTGTGCCAGCGCACTCATGCAGTAGGCGTAGTGCAGCGGACCGCTACCCGCCGGGATCTCGTTTCCGGGAAGCCACAGGCTGTAGCTGCGCTGCTGCGATCGAGCTTCGTCAACCCAGCGTGCCAGCCGGGAGATTCGGGCTTCGTTGTCCAGTCCGTGTATCTGGCGCCAGTCCAGCAGCCATTGCGGGCGGCTTCGCGGTTGCTCGAAGTCCTTGACCATCAGATCGGGATGGCGTGCGCTGGCTTTCCATGCGATATGCCGTTGCGGATCGCCGACGCGGTAGTCGCGCAGCGTGGCCAGTTCGTCGCCGTGATGCAGTCGCAGCTGTCGGGCGTCGTGCGCCGGTGCCTTTGGCGGTGGCCCCCCGGCTTCAGCGCGTGGCCAGACCAGTACGGCTCGATCCGGATGCAGCCAACTCCAGGCGCGGAACAGCCCCAGTGGCCAGCTGCTCCAAAGTCGCAGCCGGGGCAGCGGCTGCCAGCCGCGCCGATCGGTTGGCAGCATCAGCGGCACGCGGCTGGTGCCGCTTGCCGACAGGGCGAATGCCACCGAATCATCGCCGAGGTCCAGGCGGATGGCCTGACGCACACGGTCGGCCTCGAAGGTCAGGCTGATTTCCAGCGGATGGCCGGCCACCGCGTGGCCGGCACCGATGTGCGTCAGCCGAAGACCGTTCAGGCTGCGGAACGCGACCAGCATGCTCGCCGCGCTGGCGGCACCAAGCAGGCAGGTCAGCAACAGGGCGGCGTTGTTGCCGTAGTTCAGCGCACCGACCAACATCACCATCAGCAGGAGGGAAAAGCCGAGTCCGAACCGTGTCGGCACAATATAGATGCGACGGCGATGCAGCTCGATCGGGAGGCCCTCCGGACGCCGGTAACGCGTGAGGGCAGGTAGCCTCCGCTCGGCCCATTGGTACAGGCGCTGCAGCTGAGCCTGCATCAATCGACCGCGACCTCGGCCAGCAATTGCCGCGCAAGCGTCTCGCCGTCGGTCCCGCGAACCGGCAACAGTCGATGTGCCGCCAGCGGCACGAACAATGTCTGGATGTCCTCCGGCAGGACATGCGCGCGACCGCTGAGCAAGGCCCAGGCGCGCGCCGCACCGAGCAGGGCGAGCCCGGCCCGTGGCGACAGCCCGACCTGAACCTCGCGGTGTCGCCGGCTGGCCGAGAGCAGCGCTTGCAGGTAGTCGAGCAGGGCGCTGCTGGCAGTGATCGCATGGGTCTGCCGATGCAACGCAAGCAGCGCCTGCGCATCGATCTGCGGCGTCAGTTGCGCCAGCAGGTCGCGGCGGTCGCTGCCGGTCAGCAGGGCGCGTTCGGCGGCAGCATCCGGGTAGTCCAGCGACAGCCGCAACATGAACCGGTCCAGTTGCGAGTCGGGCAGTGGAAACGTACCGTTGACGTCGAGCGGGTTTTGCGTGGCGACGACGAAGAACGGCGGCGTCAGTGCGTGGGTTTGTCCATCCACGGTGACCTGGTACTCAGCCATCGCTTCAAGCAGGGCACTTTGCGTCTTCGGACTGGCACGGTTGATTTCGTCGGCCAGCAGCAAGCCGGTGAAGATCGGTCCGGGATGAAAGCGGAACTGGCTGGTCTCGCGCTCGTAGACGCTCACGCCGATGATGTCCGAAGGCAGCAGGTCGCTGGTGAACTGCACCCGCTGGAATGCCAGCGCAAAGGTGGCCGCCAGGGCGTGCGCCAGGGTGGTCTTGCCGACCCCGGGTACATCTTCGAGCAGCAGGTGCCCTCCGGCGATCAGGCAGGCGAAGGCGAGCTTCACCTGCCGTGGCTTGCCGAGCACGACCTGGTTGACCTGGGCGATGGCGGCGCCGAGTCGTTGTGAAAGATGTTCGTCGCGTAACGGCATGGTGGCTGACATGGCTTCTCGTGATTGTCGCGAGTGACGCAGGCCGGCTGGCGACCTTGTCGGGTCAGTGTAGCGGGGCCTCTGAAGTGGTGGCGAACCGAGTTGGCAAATCGGAGCGGGCGTCGGCGACTTCGTTCAAGCACGGCCTGCAGGTTAGACGCGATGGCTGTCGCCAGCGTCGGCCGGCATTTCCCGCGTGGTTCAGGGAATGGCGATCCCGCATGAACGCAGCAGGCTGGCCAGGGCGATCAGGGGCAAGCCCACGAGCGCGGTTGGATCGCTGCTGTCGATGCGTTCGAACAAGCTGATACCGAGTCCCTCGCACTTGAAGCTTCCCGCGCAATCCAGGGGCTGCTCGCGTTCGATGTAACGCTGGATTTCGCGGCTGTCGAGTGAGCGAAAATGTACTCGGGTCCGGTCGAGATGGGTGTGCTGTTGCCCGTGTCGGGTGTCGAGAAGGCACAGGGCGGTATGAAATTGCACGATCCGCCCCGAGCAGGCGGTCAACTGCTGCTGCGCGCGTTCTGGCGTGAGCGGCTTGTCGAGCACCTGGCCGTCGAGCTCGGCCACCTGGTCCGAGCCGATCACCAGCGCGTCGCGCCGGTTGCCGGCGGCGGCAACGGCCTTGCTGATGGCCAGCCGCAAGGCGCGGGCCGGGGCTGGCTCATCCTGACGTGCTGTTTCGTCGGTGCCGGGCGCCCGTTGTTCGAAATCGCTCACCAGTCGGCGCAGCAGCGTAGCGCGGTAGCGTGAGGTGGAGCCCAGCACCAGTCGAAGTGGCATTGGGCGAGGTGGTGTCGATCGTGTCCGGTTCATGCGTCGGTTTCGCGGTTGATGTGTTCGCGCATGGCACTGTCCAGGTCGTGCTGTGCCTGCGACAGTGCCTGCAGCAGGGGTTGCAGGCGCTGTCGCGCGCGCTGCATGGAGTGCGCGGCCTCGTCGAGTGCACGAGGACTCGCGTTTCCGGACTGGTCGCGTATCCACAGACGTTGCCGCAAAAGGGCACGCAGGCCGCCATCGATGGCGTGGCGTGCATCCTGTTCACTGGCGGCAGGCAGGTCAGGGTTGAGCGACATCACGGCGTGCGCCTGCTGCAGGCCGCGTCGGCAGGTTTTCAGGTCTGCTTCCAGTCGATCAGCCAGATCCAGCAATTCCTGGAGACGGCGGTTCCGCCGTGACTGCTGCCGGCGCAGCAGCACAGACCCGGCTACCAGCGCCGCCAGCAACAAGAGCAACCCGGCGAGACCAGGTATCAAATAGGCATTCACGGAGATCTGGCTCAGGTGGTAGTAGCATCGAGTCTGCCGCATCGAGCCGGAATCAGGCAAAACAGGTGCGTGCAGGCATTCGACGCCCACGGTGCCAGCCACTAACTTGTTGACTTCATCGGGTCTGAAACCTAAAATCCGTCGATTATGTCCTTGACGCTGCCAGAGTCCGTGGACGCTTGGCGCATGGTTTCGGCGCGGCGTTCGTTTGAGGGAACGTTGCCGATCGCAGCGATGACACGCTTGTGCGAGGAACTGGCGAGTACCGACGGCGAGCTCAGGTACTGGCTGGACTTTGGTCGCGACAGCCTGGATACGGATTACGTCGATGTTCGCGCCGAAGTCTCGTTGTCACTGACCTGTCAGCGCACACTGGAGCCGTTTGTGCTGCCGGTTGCGGTGAACACAAGGCTCGGCCTGATCAGGCAGGAGCGTGATGAGGCGGGCTTGCCGCCGGATTACGAACCGTTGCTGGTCGCCGAGGATGGCCGCTTGAAACCGGTCGAGATGATTGAAGATGAACTGTTGCTGGTGCTGCCACTGGTTCCGGTGAACCCGGACAGCGAGTTGCCGGCTCAGTCGACAGGCCGTGACGGGGAAGAGGATTCCGCCGCCGCGGAGGGTCCCGGGAACCCGTTCGCGGTGTTGCGGGAACTGAAAAAATAACCACCGGCCCGGATCGTCCGATCCAGGTCATGCCAATTCAAGATCAACACGTTTCAGCTGGAGAAATGCCATGGCAGTTGCCAAGAGCCGCCGTACCCCGTCCACCCGCGGCATGCGTCGTTCGCACGACGCGTTGAAGACCGTGCAGTTGTCCACCGATCCGACCAGTGGCGAGGTGCATCTGCGTCACCACGTGACTAAGGACGGCTACTATCGTGGCAAGAAAGTCATTGAAACCAAGGGTGCCGTGTCAGTCGACGATTGATCGGTATCGCGGGATTGCACGATGCCCGCGGAATGATCGGCTTGACGGCGCGGTGACGCGCCGTTTTGCGTTTTGCTGCGCCGGAACGTAACGTTACGGTTTCGCGCAGGGCGCCGCAAAGGCGTTTGTGCCCCGTTTTCCGCCGATGGATAGCTGAATGGCCCAGATCTACTCCCGCATCATCGCCACCGGCAGCGCGCTGCCCGAACGCGTGGTCACCAATGCAGACCTCGAAAAGATCGTCGATACCAGCGATGAGTGGATCCACAGCCGCACCGGCATTCGTCAACGTCATATCGCGGCCGACGGCGAGACCACCGGCGACCTGGCTTTCCGGGCTGCCGAGACCGTCCTGGCGGAGGCTGGCGTCAAGGCATCCGAACTCGACCTGATCATCCTGGGCACGACCACGCCCGATATCATCTTTCCTTCCACCGCCTGCCTCGTCCAGCATCGGTTGGGTGCGAACGGGTGCGCGGCTTTCGACGTCAACGCGGCGTGCTCGGGTTTTGTCTATGCCCTGGGTATTGCGGACAAGTTCATCCGCAGCGGGCAGTCGAAGAAGGTATTGGTAATCGGGGCGGAAACCCTGACCCGGATGGTCGACTGGACCGAGCGTGAAACGTGCGTGTTGTTCGGCGACGGTGCGGGCGCGGTGGTACTGGAAGCGTCCACTGAGCCGGGCATCTATGCCACCTGCCTGCATGCGGACGGTGGCCACAAGGATTTGCTGTACAACCCGGTCGGCGTGTCGGTCGGCTTCAAGGACGAGCCCAACCATGGCGTGCGTATCCGCATGTCGGGCCGCGAGGTGTTCAAGGTGGCGGTGAAGACGCTCGATTCACTGGTCGAGGAAACCTTGCAGGCGGCTGGCATGGAGGCGTCGCAGATTGACTGGCTGATTCCGCATCAGGCGAACTTGCGTATCATCGAGGCGACGGCAAAGCGACTGAACATGCCGATGGAGCGGGTCATCGTAACCGTCGACAAGCACGCCAACACCTCCTCCGGCTCGGTGCCGCTGGCCCTGGACTACGCGGTGCGTTCGGGCAAGGTGCAGCGTGGACAAAACCTGTTGCTGGAAGCTTTCGGAGGTGGTTTTACCTGGGCGTCGGCGATGTTGCGCTACTGAATCCTTGCTGCCAGATGATTGCCGCCGATGCCGCCTGATCCGGCGGCATCGGCGTTTGCGATGGGGTCAGCTTGAATACAGCTGCGTATGGTGGTCGATGCTGGCACCATGGCGGTTTTCGTCCACAGGGCCTGTGCATCCATGAGTTCACCATCCACTTCGCTTGCTTTCGTGTTCCCGGGTCAGGGCTCGCAGTCGATCGGTATGCTCAAAGAGCTGGCCGCTGCGCACGCGGAAGTGCAGGCGACGTTTGCCGAAGCCTCTGAGGGGGCGGCGATCGACTTGTGGAGTCTGACGTCAGAAGGGTCCGAAGCCGCGCTCAACCGCACCGAAAACACCCAGCCGGCGCTGTTGGCGGCCAGCGTTGCGGTATGGCGTGTCTGGCAGCAGCTCGGAGGCGCGCGTCCGGCTCGATTGGCCGGCCACAGCCTGGGCGAATACAGCGCGCTGGTCTGTGCCGGTGCCATATCCCTGCATGATGCGGCCGCCCTGGTGGCGGAGCGGGGCAGGTTGATGCAAGCCGCTGTTCCGGCCGGCGTGGGTGCGATGGCGGCGATCCTCGGTGGCGATGACGCACAGATCGCCGCTGTCTGCAAAGAGGTTGCGCAAGGACAAGTGGTAGCCCCGGCCAATTTCAATTCGCCCGGGCAACTGGTCATCGCCGGGCATGCCGAGGCAGTGGATCGTGCACTGACGAGGCTCGCCGAACTGGGCGTGAAAAAGGCCATCAGGCTGGCAGTGTCGGTACCGTCCCATTGCGCGCTGATGAGCGAGGCGGCTGAGCAACTGGGTGAGCGGATGACCTCGATCGCGTGGCAACGGCCATCGATCCCGGTGGTGCAGAATGCCGATGCCCGTGAGCATCGAGAGCTCGATGACATTCGTGGCGCGCTGCAACGCCAGCTCTATCTGCCGGTGCGCTGGAGTGAGTGCGTGCAGGCGCTGGTGGCTGCCGGCGCTACGCGCGTGGCCGAGTGTGGACCCGGCAAGGTATTGACCGGGCTGATCCGGCGGATCGACAAGACCGTCGAGGCACGAGCGATCGGGGCGCCGGACGAGATCGCGGCGACGCGTACTGAATGGTCGTGAGTCCCCGCGGAGCTGACTTTTCCTACTGAATCTCAGGACTTATCCAGATGAGCAATGTATTGCAAGGTGAGATTGCGCTGGTCACCGGCGCCAGCCGCGGGATCGGTGCCGCCATCGCCGACGAATTGGCAGCGATGGGAGCCACCGTGGTCGGCACCGCCACCAGCGAGGCGGGTGCGATGGCGATTTCCGAGCGGCTGGCCGCGCATGGCGGTCATGGTCGTGTATTGAATGTCACCGAGACGGCGGCAGTCGATGGGCTGGTCGAGGCGGTCGGCAAGGAGTTCGGGGCGATCTCGATCCTGGTCAACAATGCCGGAATCACTCGCGACCAGTTGCTGATGCGGATGCGCGAGGAAGAGTGGAATGCCGTCCTCGACACCAACCTGAGCTCGGTTTACCGCACCTCCAAGGCGGTCATGCGTGGCATGATGAAGGCACGCAAGGGCCGCATCGTCTCGATTGCTTCGGTGATCGGGCTTACCGGCAACCCGGGGCAGGCCAACTACGCGGCGGCCAAGGCTGGCATCATCGCGTTCTCCAAGTCGCTGGCGCGCGAGATCGGTACGCGCGGGATCACCGTCAATGTGGTGGCACCGGGTTTCATCGATACCGACATGACCCGCGCCCTGCCGGAGACATCAAGGCAGGCGCTGCTGGGCCAGATCGCCCTGGGGCGACTCGGCACGGTGGCGGACATCGCCAAGGCAGTGGGATTTCTCGCTTCGCCGGCAGCAGCCTACATCACCGGCGAGACCTTGCATGTCAACGGTGGAATGTACATGCCGTAAGGCCGGCGCGAGGAATTGTCGCCAGCGGCTGCGTTTTAGGCGACAATGGCGTCTTACGCGCGGGCTCATTCAGGTCTGTGTGCGATTTTCGACCGGTGAACGTGGCGGTAGCTCGGCTTAACCACTACAATGCCGCCGGTCTTTTGCTGGCACCGTGCCGGCGCAAACAAACAACTACTTCTTGAGAGGTATGGGCAACATGAGCACCATCGAAGAGCGCGTCAAGAAAATCGTCATCGAGCAGTTGGGCGTGAAAGAGGATGAGGTCACGGCGAACGCTTCGTTCGTGGACGATCTGGGCGCCGATTCGCTGGATACGGTGGAACTGGTCATGGCACTCGAGGAAGAGTTCGAGACCGAGATTCCCGACGAAGACGCCGAGAAGATCACCACCGTGCAGCAGGCTGTCGATTACATCAAGGCCCATTCCAAGGATTGATCGGTACGGAACTGGCTGGTCTGGATGACCGGTTGGTGGTGGATCGGCGGGTTTCACGTCGCCGCTCCATGCACCTGGTTATATCGAATGCTGCGCCGAAATGGCGCAGTTTTCGTTTCTGCAATTTGTAACGTCCGATCCCGTATGGTGCGCGAGGCGCGCGCCTCGGCAGAGCGGATGATGTGTTCGCGGCTCGTGCCGTGGAACGCCTGCCGGCGACGGCAGTTCACGGAATCACGAAGGAAGACCAGCATGAGCAAACGACGTGTGGTAGTGACTGGCATGGGCATTATTTCGCCGGTCGGCAACGACATCGAGAGTGCGTGGGAGCGGGTTCTCAAGGGTGTCAGCGGTATCGGCCCGGTAACCCATTTCGATACGACCGCCTACGCCACGCGCATTGCCGGTCAGGTGAGTGACTTTGACCCGGTGCAGTGGATGCCGGTCAAGGACGTCAAGAAGATGGATCCCTTCATCCATTACGGGGTGGCGGCTGGCACCCAGGCGCTGCGTGATTCCGGGCTCGAAGTGACCGAGGCCAACGCACCGCGTGTCGGTGTGGCCGTCGGTGCCGGTATCGGCGGCCTCTACACCATTGAAGCGACCACGCTCGATCTGGCGGCGAAGGGACCGCGACGGGTATCGCCGTTCTACGTGCCCAGCTCGATCATCAACATGGTCTCGGGCCAGTTGTCGATCATGTTCGGCTTGAAGGGGCCGAACATCGCCTGTGTTACGGCCTGCACCACGGCCACCCACAACATCGGGCTTGCCGCGCGGATGATCCAGTACGGCGATGCCGATGCGATGATTGCCGGGGGCACCGAATTCGCTACCACCGGCACGGCGATGGCGGGGTTCTGCTCCGCCAAGGCCATGTCTACCCGCAATGACGAACCGACCAAGGCGAGCCGCCCGTGGGACAAGGACCGCGATGGCTTCGTGCTGTCCGACGGTGCCGGTGTGCTGATGCTGGAAGAGTACGAGCATGCCAAGGCGCGTGGAGCGCGTATCTACGCCGAGCTGGTCGGCTTCGGCATGAGCGGCGATGCATTCCACATGACCGCGCCCAGCGAAGGTGGCGAAGGTGCTGCGCGCTGCATGCAGAATGCGCTGAATGATGCGGCGCTGAACCCGGCCGAGGTGCAGTACATCAATGCACACGGGACCTCGACGCCATTGGGCGATTTGGGCGAAGTGATGGCGGCAAAGGCGATTTTCGGTGAGCATGCCCGCAGCCTGGCGATGAGTTCGACCAAGTCGACCACCGGCCACCTGTTGGGTGCTGCCGGCGGTGTCGAGGCGATCTTCACGATCCTCGCGCTGCGCGACCAGGTGCTGCCGCCCACCACCAATCTCGATGAGCCAGGTGAGGGTTGCGATCTTGATTTCGTGCCGCACGTGGCGCGCGAGGCGAAGCTCGATGTGGCGATTTCGAATTCGTTCGGGTTTGGCGGCACCAACGGCACCCTGGCATTTCGACGCCTCTGAGCGTGGATTGCCATCGGCGTGAGCTTTCCGGTCGGCGCGATCTGCTCGCGCCAGCCGCGGCGTTTCCGCAACGCTACCCCTGTCTGCTCGAGAGCGTGGTGCGTGGTACGGCGCAGTCACGTTATGACATGCTGTTCGCGTTTCCGCAGGATCAATTGACGCTGCACGCCGATGGTGTGCTGCGAAATGCCGACGGGAAAATCCTGCTGGGTCGTTTCCTCGATGCGCTGGATGCTGCATGGCTTGCGGAGCGGCTGCCGCGACACGATGACGAGCTGCCCTTCCATGGCGGCTGGGTCCTGCAACTGGCCTACGAGCTGGCCGGTGAAATCGAGCCGACGCTGCGCCTGGCGCCACCGTCGGATCTGCCGCTGGCATTGGCCTTGCGTTGTCCGGCGGCGATCATTGTCGACCACCAGCACGAGCGTACGATCCTGATCGCCGAGAGCGGCCAGGAGCGCCTGCTCGACACACTGGAAAGCGATCTGGCCGTCAACATGCCGATACCCGCGCTGCCCACCCCCAGCGCGTGGGGAGAGGATGCCCCGCAAGGCTTTGTCGACGGCGTTGCCCGTATCCATGAGCATCTGCAGGCTGGCGATATCTTTCAAGTGAACCTGTCCCGGGCCTGGCACGCGCGCTATGTGACGTCACCCACGCCTGCAGCGCTCTATGCCGCGCTTCGGCGGGCCAATCCGGCGCCTTTTGCGGGCCTGTTGCAGCAACCCGGTTGGGCGCTGGCAAGCTCTTCCCCGGAACGGCTGGTGGAGGTGCGCGCAGGGGTGGCGCAGACCCGGCCGATCGCGGGCACCCGGCCCCGGCTTCCCGGCGATGACGAACAGGCGCGCATCCGCGAATTGCGTGCGCATCCGAAGGAGCGTGCCGAGCATGTGATGCTGATCGATCTGGAGCGCAACGATCTGGGGCGCGTGTGCGTGCCGGGGACAGTCGAGGTCGACGAGCTAATGGCAGTGGAGAGTTACGCGCACGTACACCATATCGTGTCCAACGTGCGGGGAAGACTGCGCGCTGAGGTAACGCCCGGTGCGGTGATCGCCGCGACGTTCCCCGGAGGCACCATCACAGGCTGTCCCAAGGTGCGTTGCATGGAAATCATCGCCTCGCTGGAGGACGCACCGCGCGGTGCGTATACCGGTGCCCTGGGCTATCTCGATCGCAACGGCGACCTGGATTTGAACATCCTCATTCGCACGCTGTCCCTGGTCGGGGACGAAGTCACCCTGCGCGCCGGGGGCGGGATCGTCGCCGATTCGGTGGCGGAGCATGAGTTGCAGGAGACCCGCGCCAAGGCGCGCGGCTTGCTGCACGCGCTGGGAGTGCCAGGCTGATATGGGCAGGGTTCTGGTCAATGGTATTCCGGTGGAGCAGGTGTCCGTGATGGATCGCGGACTGGCCTATGGCGACGGGTTGTTCGAAAGCATCCGTTTCGTCGGCGCCGTGGCACCGTTGTGGTCACGTCACATGCAACGACTCGCCGAGGGATGTCGACGCCTGCAGATACCGTTGCCGGATGCATCGCAGCTGTGGGCAGAGGCGCTCGAGGTCAGCCGGCACCTTGCGCATTCGGTGGTTCGCATCACCGTGACCCGGGGCCAGGGCGAGCGCGGCTATGCGTTGCCCTCGCGGCCGCAGCCCAGTCGTGTGCTAGCCGCTTTTGCGCCCCCCGCGCTGGTGGATGAAAATCTCGATCGAGGGCTCGATCTGCGCATTTGTGACCTCCGTCTGGCCGAGCAGCCGCAATTGGCCGGTATCAAGCACCTCAACCGGCTTGAGCAAGTGCTGGCGCGCGCGGAGTGGTGCGATCCGGCGATCGCCGAGGGGATCCTGCGCGACACCCGTGGGCTTGTCATTTCGGCGACCATGGCCAATTTGTTCGCTCGGATCGATGGCGAGCTGCTGACCCCTGCGGTGGATCGCTGCGGTGTGGCCGGTGTTGCACGGGCCGAGCTGCTGGCAATCTGTCCGCAGGCGCGGATCGGCGAGATGACGCTGGAAGCATTGCTGCGCGCCAGTGAAATTTTCCTCAGCTCGAGCGTCCGTGGCATCCTGCCGGTACGCTCCGTGGGCGAGCGAACTTTTCAACCCGGACCGTCAACTCGCGAGCTGCAGCAGCATTGGCGCAATCTGGGATTTTCGAGGGAGCAGGCTGGATGAATCACGGGTCGACACGCGGTCGGGCACTGGTCGGGTTGCTGGTGCTTGCCGGACTGCTGGCAACGGTGGCCGCGGCCATGTATGGCTGGCACGCGCTGAATCTCTTCAGCCGTTCGCCGTTGCATGTCACGACCAAGGCCGAGACGATCGAGATCCCGCCCGGCACCAGTTTCAAGCGCATCATCGATGATCTGCGTCAGCGTGGTGTCAGCGATGCCAACCCCTGGTACTGGCGGTTGCTGGCCGAGCGTATGCGGGTCGCGGGCAGGTTGCACGCCGGTGAATACGCGCTCAGTGTCGGCATCACGCCCCGCCAGCTGTTGCTCAACATGGCGAACGGCAAGGTGCTGCAGCACGATTTCACCATCGTCGATGGCTGGACCTTTGCCGAATTGCGCCAGGCCCTGGCCAAGGCCACCAAGCTGAAGCATGACAGCGTCGGCCTCGATGCCGCGACCATCATGCAGAAGATCGGTGCGCCCGGCGTGATGCCTGAAGGATGGTTCCTGCCCGAGACCTACGCTTACGTGAAGGGCGACAGTGACCTGGATATCCTCAAGCGTGCCCATCGGGCGATGGTGAAGACGCTTGATGCCATGTGGCCCGGCCGCGACAAGAACCTGCCGTTGGCGACGCCCTACGACGCGCTGATTCTGGCATCGATCGTGGAAAAGGAAACCGGCCGCGCCGACGAACGGGCGCGAATCGCCGGAGTCTTCATCCGCCGACTGCAGATGCACATGTTGCTGCAGACCGACCCCAGCGTGATTTACGGCATGGGCGCGCGCTACACCGGCAATATCACCAAGCGTGACCTCACCACCGATACGCCCTATAACACGTATACCCGTCCGGGCTTGCCACCGACGCCGATCGCCTTGCCGGGCAAGCCCGCGCTGGAGGCTGCACTTCACCCGGCACCGGGCAAGGCGCTCTATTTTGTGTCCATGGGCAACGGACGCCATATTTTTGCCGATACCCTCGAAGAGCAGAATCGCAATGTCAATTGCTACCAGCGGAAGCATTGCGGATGAGTCAGGCACGGGGAAAATTCATCAGCCTGGAAGGTGGCGAAGGTGCCGGCAAAAGCACCCTGCTTGCCGGTCTGCGCGACTACATCGGACAGCGCGGCATCGCCCTGGTGCAGGCACGGGAGCCAGGGGGCACCGCGCTGGGCGAGGCGGTGCGTGAGATCGTGCTGGATCCCGCGCAGCGAGGACTGGCTGCCGAGACCGAGCTGTTGCTGATGTTTGCCTCGCGTGCGCAACTGGTTCGTGAGGTCATCGAGCCGGCTCTGCGCAGGGGGCAATGGGTATTGTGCGACCGCTTCGTCGATGCCAGCTATGCCTATCAGGGCGGTGGCCGCGGTCAGCCGACTCAGCGGATTGCCGCGCTGGAAGACTGGGCTTGCGCCGGCATCAAGCCCGATCTCACCTTGCTGCTCGATCTGCCAGTGGCCACCGGGCGCGCGCGCGCCGCCGGGCGCGGTGATGCCGACCGGATTGAAGTCGAGGCAGACAGCTTCTTCGAGCGGGTACGGCAGACTTACCGCGCGCGCGCGCGCGCCGAGCCGCAGCGATATCGGGTGATCGATGCCGGCCAGCCGGCGGCAGCGGTATTGAGCGCCGCCGTCGACGCGATCACGGTTTTGGCGGGAGACCGGACGGCATGAACAGCTTGCCATGGCATGCCGCGCACTGGGCCCGCTTGCAGGCGCGGCGCGAGCGCGATGCCCTGCCGCACGCACTGCTGTTGTGCGGGGCTCCGGGTCTGGGCAAACGCGGGTTCGCGCTCCGATTCGTGCGCGGGCTGCTGTGCGAGCAATCCGTCGATGGCGATGCCTGCGGGCACTGCCGCAGTTGCCAGTTGCTGCTTGCAGGCAGCCATCCGGATAGCTCGGCGATGAGCTACGGCCTGCGCAAGGACGGGGTGCAACGCAGCGAGATCGTGGTCGACCAGATTCGTGAGCTGTCAGCGCGACTGGCGATGAGCAGCCAGTTTGGTGGCTGGCAGGTCGTCGTTATCGATCCCGCCGACGCGATGAATCCGGCGGCGGCCAACGCCTTGCTGAAAACCCTCGAAGAACCTGCCGCGCAGACCCTGTTGATCCTGCTGGCCGATATGCCGTGGCGGTTGCCGCAAACCATCCGCAGTCGTTGTCAGCGCATCGAATTTCATTTGCCGGATGCCGATCTGGCGTTGGCATGGTTGAAGCAGCAGGGTGTTGGCGATCCACCGACAGCCCTGGCAGCTGCCGGTGGAAACCCCGGTCTTGCGCAACAGTGGGCGCAAGCGGGCGTACTCGATGTCCGGCAGGAGGTGAGGCGCGATCTCGCCGCCCTGGCCGCAGGACGCGGCGAGCCACAGGAAATCGCCAAACGCTGGCTCGACGGCGAGCCGGCGCAGCGGCTGTGGTTTGCCGCCCAGGCGGTGGCCGACGAGGCGAAAGCGAGGGCGACGGGCGCTGGGGCACCGCTGGCCAGTGCGCTGGATGTCGAGGCACTGGATCGATGGTACATGGCAGCAAACCGGACGCGCGAACATCTGCGCGGCCCTTTGCGGGCGGACCTGTTGTTGCTCGAACTGCTGGCCGTCTGGCATTGATGGCTGTCGCCAACGGCATACCCGTGCTTTGCGCGCAGACCCGGCTGCTGGTCGTAGCCCCTCATCCGGATGATGAAACCCTTGCTGCCGGGTTGCTGATCCAGCAGGTGCTCGCAGCGGGTGGCGAAGTATCCGTGCTGTTGCTCACGCCCGGGGATAACAATCCATGGCCACAACGCTGGATCGAACGGCGGATACGAATCCGTCCGGAAGACAAGCGACGCTGGGGTCAACGCCGAATGGCCGAGCTTGGCCAGGCGATGCGGCGGCTGGGTCTTCCACCGCAGGCGCTGCATGCCATGGGCTGGCCGGACATGGGCTTGAGCGATCTACTGCTGCGTTCCGGAGACCAAGCCGTCGATGCGCTGGCAACGGTCATCGGGCAGCTCGCCCCGACCTTGATCGCGATACCGGCGCTCGGTGATCGCCATCCGGATCATGGCGCAGCCCATGTGCTGATGCGCCTTGCGCTGGCCCGGCTGGATCAACCGATTTCGACGCTGGCGTATCTTGTCCATGGCCAGATAAAAAAAATCAATTATCCGCAAATAGCCCCCTCACCCGGGCAGCAAAGGGTCAAGCTCGAGGCGTTGGCAGCTCACCTGAGTCAGATGACCTTGAGTGCGGAGCGCATGCGGCGGATGGCCGGCCGGCCGGAGGCCTACGAGCCGCTCTCGACGCAAGAGGTCCGTGGCGACCGGAGCTTGCCGTGGAGTCCGCCATTGGCGTTGCAGCCATGGTTGCGCTTGAGCGTGATTGGTCCAGCTGGCGCTCAAAGCTGGCGCTGGCTGGATGCGCCGATAAGGCGCGCCAGGTGCGGCGCCCTGTATGTCGAAGAGTCCATGCTTCTCGGTGGCGGCCCACATTTCGCGAAATTGGCATGGGACTTGCCCGCGCTGTGGATATTCGACCATTGGGGCTGGTGCGAGTTGTGATCGTCGCGGGGTGTTGGCTGATCGATCGTTCGGGGGTAGGGGCTTTCGCGCGGAGACTCGCGTAGCTGCGCTTCACTGGCAGGCCCGCCTGTCGGGCTTCGTTGTCGGCCCCGCTTGGAGCCGCTTGCTGCCGACTCCATTTGCCGGTGTGGTCATGCGAACGCAGAAAGCGAAACACAGTCCGGTCGAGCACTATACGGTTTCGCCCCTTGAAGAGGGCCGGCGTCGAGGTATCCAGGCACGACGTGAAACAGCCGTTGTTCCCTGGCGGCGGCAACGGGATGTGGTGTGGAAGGGTTGCAGCCTTTAAGATCATGGCCATTATTCGGATGGCGCAACCGTCCGGCAGGAGCAGAGCATGAAACCGGTTGACGCCCGACAGGGCATTATCTCGCTGAAGATCAAGGACGCTGCGTCGCTCTATAACGCCTACATGCCGTTCCTGAAATACGGGGGGTTGTTTGTGCCTACGGCACAAAATTATTCGCTCGGCGATGAGGTGGTGCTGCTGGTCAGTCTGGCCGACGAGGCCGAGCGACTGTCGGTTGTGGGCAAAGTGGCCTGGATCAGTCCATTGGGTGCCCAGGGCAACCGCACGGCCGGCGTCGGTATCCATTTCAACGAATCGGGCGACGCCGAGGTCGCCCGTAACCGGATCGAGAATATCCTTGCCGGAACACTGACTTCTGAACGCCCCACGCAGACGATGTGACAGCTTTGAAGCTCCTGGATTCGTGATCAATGCGATTTGATCGTGAATTTGGAGGGTCCAGACTTGTCGTTACACCCTTGCGCGCTGATACAATAGCCGGATTCGCGAACCCCACCTCGCGGAATCAAGGGCACTCCCGGTGCGTAACCGGCGGGTGCGGCTGAACAGCCCGCGGTCGTATCGACCTTGCCGAATCGAAGTCGCCGGACCGTTTCCCCGCGGTCACTGATGCGCCGGATGGCGCGGAGGTACGTTGCATCGTGCTTGCCGAATATTGGCCTGTTCTGTTGTTCATCGGTGTTGCCACCGGACTCGGTCTGGTGTTGTTGATTCTCGGTTTGCTGGCTGGACCGCGTCGGCCCGACGCGGAAAAACTGGCGCCTTACGAGTGTGGCTTCGAAGCATTTGAAGATGCCCGCATGCGCTTCGATGTGCGCTATTACCTGCTTGCGATCCTGTTCATCATTTTCGATCTGGAGATCGCCTTCCTGTTTCCCTGGGCAGTGGTGTTCGAGAAGATCGGCATCGTTGCGTTGATCGAGATGGCGTTGTTCCTGCTGCTGCTGGTGATCGGTTTCGCCTATGTGTGGAAGAAGGGAGCACTGGAATGGGAGTGATTTCCTCGATCGACCGGGTGATGCACAACCCGCAGCCGCTGAACCTGGTCGACGACATCCTGCGGCCGGGCGGCGACAATCCGGTGGTTCAGCGCGGCTTTGCCACCACCAGCGTCGATGCGCTGATGAACTGGGCGCGTACCGGCTCGATGTGGCCGATGACGTTTGGCCTGGCCTGCTGCGCGGTAGAGATGATGCATGCCGGCGCGGCGCGACTGGATCTGGACCGCTACGGCGTGATCTTCCGCCCCAGCCCGCGTCAGTCGGACGTGATGATCGTGGCCGGCACGCTGGTCAACAAGATGGCACCCGCGCTGCGCAAGGTCTATGACCAGATGCCCGAGCCGAAGTGGGTTATTTCGATGGGCAGCTGTGCCAATGGTGGCGGTTATTACCACTATTCCTATTCGGTGGTGCGCGGTTGCGACCGTATCGTGCCGGTGGACATCTACGTGCCAGGTTGTCCGCCGACGGCCGAGGCGTTGATTCACGGCATCTTGCAGTTGCAGAAGAAAATCCGTCGCACCAGCACCATCGCACGTTCGTGAGGTCCTGACATGTCCGATACACATCCGACCTCGCTGGCCGAGCGCCTTGCTGCGCGTTTTGGCGACACGCTGGATATCAGCACGGTTCGCCAGGAGACGACGGCCGAGCTGGCCGCCTCCGATCTGCTAGCCGTAGCCACTGCATTGCGCGACGAGCCGGCATTCCGCTTCACCGAACTGGTTGACCTGTGCGGTATCGACTATCTCGGTTACGGCCAGACCGAATGGGATACCCAGACGATTTCCAGCACCGGCTTTTCGCGCGGCGTGGAAGGCCAGGCGATGGGTCGTTTCGATTGGGCGGGGCGCCCGCGCGAGGCAGATCAGCCTCGCCGGTTTGCCTCGGTGGTCCACCTGTTGTCGATCGAAGGCAACTGCCGCCTGCGCCTGCGGGTGTTCTGCGACGACGACAGTCTGCCGGTGGTGCCGTCGCTGACCTCGGTATGGCCCGGCGTGAACTGGTTCGAGCGCGAGGCGTTCGACCTGTATGGCATCTTGTTCGACGGACATCCGGATCTGCGGCGCATCCTCACCGACTACGGTTTCGTCGGCCACCCGTTCCGCAAGGACTTCCCGCTGATCGGCAATGTCGAAGTACGTTACGACCCCGAGCAAAAGCGGGTGATTTACGAGCCGGTGTCGATCGAACCGCGGGTGCTGGTGCCGCGCACGATTCGGGACGACGCTGATTTGATGCAGGCCAGGGCCGAAGCCGCCGACCATTGGCGGGAGAATTGAGATGAAGGCTGGCTCTACGGAAATCCGCAATTACACGATGAATTTCGGCCCGCAGCATCCGGCCGCCCATGGCGTGCTGCGCCTGGTGATGGAGATGGACGGCGAGACCATCGTCCGTGCCGATCCGCATGTGGGTCTGCTGCACCGGGGTACCGAGAAACTGGCCGAGTCCAAGCCGTTCAATCAGTCGATCGGTTACATGGACCGGCTCGATTATGTCTCGATGATGTGCAACGAACACGCGTATGTGAAAGCGATCGAGACCCTGCTCGGGATCGAGGCGCCCGAGCGCGCGCAGTACATCCGCACCATGTTCGACGAGATCACCCGGATCCTGAACCATCTGATGTGGATCGGCTCGAACGCGCTCGATCTGGGTGCGATGGCCGTCTTCCTGTACGCATTCCGCGAACGTGAAGAGTTGATGGACGTCTATGAGGCCGTATCGGGCGCGCGCATGCACGCGACCTACTACCGGCCCGGCGGCGTGTATCGCGACCTGCCCGATCGCATGCCGCAATATCGTGAGTCGCCCTGGCACAAGGGACAGGATCTCAAGCGCATCAACAGCTGGCGCGAAGGGTCGATGCTGGACTTTCTCGATGCGTTCACTGCCGATTTTCCGTCGAAGGTCGACGAATACGAAGAGCTGCTCACCAGCAACCGCATCTGGAAGCAGCGCACCGTCGGCATTGGCGTGATCAGCCCGGAACTGGCCCAGCAGTGGGGCATGACCGGGGTGATGTTGCGCGGCTCTGGCGTCGAGTGGGATCTGCGCAAGAAACAGCCGTATGCAAAATACGCCGAGATGGATTTCGACATCCCGGTCGGCGTCGGCGGTGATTGCTACGACCGTTACTTGTGTCGCGTGGAAGAGATGCGGCAATCGAACCGGATCATCAGGCAGTGTGTCGCCTGGCTGCGTGCCAACCCGGGACCGGTGATGCTGAAGAACTTCAAGGTCGCTCCGCCAAGCCGGGTCGACATGAAGGAGGACATGGAAGCGCTGATCCATCACTTCAAGCTGTTCACCGAAGGCTATTGCGTGCCTGCCGGCGAGACGTATGCCGCGGTCGAGGCGCCGAAGGGTGAGTTCGGCTGCTATCTGGTTTCCGACGGCGCCAACAAGCCGTTCCGCGTGCATCTGCGCGCACCGGGTTTCGCCCATCTGTCGTCCATGGACACCATCGTGCGGGGTCACATGCTGGCCGATGTGGTGGCCATGATCGGAACCTACGATCTCGTGTTCGGCGAAGTCGACCGCTGAGTACGGAGGAAAACATTCATGAAAGCCACTGGACAATTCGAGCAGGTCAGGGATGTCGATCCGCTCGCCGTACTCAACGAGCACACCCGCCATCACATCGATGAATGGGTGGCGAAGTTTCCGCCGGATCGCAAGCGTTCGGCACTGATCCAGGCGTTGTTTGCCGCGCAGGAACAGCACGCTGGATTCCTCACCGACGAACTGATCACTGCCGTGGCGAAGTACCTCGATGTGCCTGCGATATGGGCCTACGAGGTCGCCAGTTTCTACTCGATGCTGGAGACCAGGCCGGTCGGGCGCAACAACGTGGCCATCTGCACCAATATCTCGTGCTGGTTGAACGGCGCGGAGGGTCTGGTGCATCACTGCGAGAAGAAGCTCGGCGTCAAGCTGGGCGAGAGCACGCCGGATGGTCGCGTGTATCTCAAGCGCGAGGAAGAATGTATCGCTGCCTGCGTCTATGCGCCGGCAATGACCGTCAACGGGCATTACCACGAGCATCTCACGGCCGACAAGGTCGACGAGATCCTTGACGGTCTGGAATAAAGGGCAGGGCAATGGCAGTCGGAGCCGCACCGCAAGAACACCAGGTTGTCTACACCACGCTGCATTTTGACAAGCCGTGGTCGATGGACAGTTATATCCAGGTCGATGGCTACAAGGCATGGCGAAAAATCCTTGCCGAAAAGCCCGACCCGGCAGGTCTGATCGATGAGATCAAGAAAAGCAGCCTGCGCGGTCGTGGCGGCGCAGGCTTCCCGACCGGGCTGAAATGGTCGTTCATGCCCAAGGGCGACATGCAGAAGTACATCCTGTGCAATTCGGATGAATCCGAGCCCGGCACCGCCAAGGATCGGGACATCCTGCGCTACAACCCGCATGCCGTGATCGAAGGTCTTGCGATCGCCTGCTACTGCACCGGTTCCACGGTGGCTTACAACTACCTGCGTGGCGAGTTCCATCACGAGCCGTACGAGCATTTCGAGGAAGCGCTGAAGGAAGCCTACGCGGCGGGTCTGCTGGGCAAGAACGTGCAGGGCACCGGTATCGATGTCGATATCCATGCTGCGCTCGGTGCTGGCGCCTACATCTGCGGCGAAGAAACCGCGATGATGGAATCGCTCGAAGGCAAGAAGGGCATGCCTCGTTTCAAGCCACCGTTTCCGGCCAACTTCGGCCTGTACGGCAAGCCGACCACGATCAACAACACCGAAACCTATGCCTCGGTGCCGGCGATCGTGCGCAACGGTGCAGAGTGGTTTCTCAATCTCGGCAAACCGAACAATGGCGGCCCGAAAATCTTCTCGGTATCCGGTCACGTGGCCAGGCCGGGCAATTTCGAGGTTCGCCTCGGTACCCCGTTCAGCGAGCTGCTGGAGCTGGCCGGTGGAATGCGCGACGGCCATCAGTTGAAGGCGGTGATCCCGGGCGGATCTTCGATGAAGGTGCTGCCGGCCGCCACCATGATGGAAAGCACGATGGACTACGACTGCCTGCAAAAGGCCGGTTCGGGTCTGGGTTCGGGTGCGGTCATCGTGATGGACGAGACCACCTGCATGGTTAAGGCATGCCATCGCATTGCGCGCTTTTATTTCGCCGAGTCCTGCGGCCAATGCACCCCTTGCCGGGAAGGCACCGGCTGGATGTACCGGGTGTTGAGCCGGATCGTCGACGGGAAGGGTACCGCCGAGGACCTGCATCGCCTGAAGGCGATCGCGGGCCAGATCGAAGGCCATACCATCTGCGCCTTCGGCGAAGCTGCCGCATGGCCGGTGCAGGGTTTCCTGCACCACTTCTGGAATGAGTTCGAATATTTCGTGGAACACGGTCGCTCGATGACTGAAGACCCTATGGCTGAATCGACGCGGGGAGTTGCCGCATGAGTGCGCAGCCGACCAGCAACCCCGCTCCGGACCTGCTTAACATCGAGGTCGATGGCAAGCCCACACAGATTCGCAAGGGCGCCATGATCATCGAGGCCGCCGATGCCATCGGTGTGGCGATTCCGCGTTTCTGCTACCACCGCAAGTTGCCGATCGCGGCCAATTGCCGGATGTGCCTCGTCGATGTGGAAATGGGTGGTCGGATGATGCCCAAGCCGCAGCCGGCGTGCGCGACCCCGGTGGCAGAAGGCATGAAGGTCACCACCCGCTCCGAAAAGGCGCTGAAGTTCCAGCGCGACGTGATGGAATTCCTGCTGATCAACCACCCGCTGGACTGCCCGATCTGTGACCAGGGCGGCGAATGCGAGTTGCAGGATGTCGCGCTCGGCTACGGTCGCAGCGTGTCGCGTTATACCGAGCGCAAGCGCACCGTGGCCGACGAGAATATCGGGCCGCTGGTCGCCACCGAGATGACCCGCTGCATCCAGTGCACGCGCTGCGTGCGCTTTACCAGCGAAATTGCCGGTACGTACGAGCTCGGCGGCATGAATCGCGGCGAGAACCTGCAGATCGGGACCTACATTGGCAAAACGGTGGAAACCGAATTGTCCGGCAACATCATCGATGTCTGCCCGGTCGGCGCGCTGACCAACAAGCCGTTCCAGTTCAAGGCCCGCGCCTGGGAACTGATCGCCAGGGCATCGATCGGATACCACGACGCGCTCGGCTCCAACCTCTGGCTGCATACACGCCGCGGTGAGGTGTTGCGTACGGTGCCGCGTGACAACGAGGCGATCAACGAGTGCTGGCTTTCGGACCGTGATCGCTACAGCCACCAGGGACTGTATGCCGAGGATCGACTCAGCGCGCCGGAAGTGAAGCGCAACGGCCAGTGGCAGGCCACCACCTGGGAGGACGCGCTGCAGTTTGCTGCCGAGGCGCTGAAGTCCTCGCCGGGTAGCGAGCTTGGCATGCTGGCCCATCCGGCGACCTCGAACGAGGAGGGCGACCTGCTGATGCGGCTGGCCCGTGGCCTCGGCTGCGCGCACGTCGATCATCGTCTGCGCCAGCTGGACTTTGCGGATGCCGCCGTGGCGCAGCCTTTCGCATTGCCGGTGGCCGAGGTCGATCAGGTTCACGCCGCGCTGGTGGTCGGCTCCGATCTGCGTCACGAGATGCCGCTGCTGAACCATCGCCTGCATCAGGCGGTGAAGAAGGGCGCAAAAGTTCATGTCGTCAATCCGGCGCGTTTCGATTTCAATTACGCGCTTGCCGGCGAGTCGGTGGTAGCTCCGCCGGCGCTGGTCGATGCGCTGCTGGCGCTGGCCAGGGCGGCGCAGGATGCCGGGGCGACGGCGCCGGTTGAGCTGGCACAGGCATTGTCCGGGGCGACTTGCGACGACGGCGATCGCGCCGCCATTGCGGCCATGAAACAGGCCGCGGCCGAACAGGGTCGGGCCGTGGTGATCCTCGGTGAGGCCGCCGTCACCCATCCGCAGGCCTCGTGGTTGCGGGCTGTCGCACGCTTTATTGCCGATGCCACCGGTGCCGGCTATGACGAATTGCCGGTGGGCGCCAACGCCATCGGTCTGTCACGGTTGGGCGTGATGCCGGGCAATGGTGGGCTGGATACCCGGGCGATGCTGGTGCAGCCGCGTCACAATTACTTGTTGTACGGCGTGGAGCCACCGCACGATTTCGCCGACGGCCATCTGGCCTTGAAGGCTCTGCATGGCGCTGAACACGTGGTGGCGTTCACTGCCTACGGTAGTGCGGCATTGCGTGATGTGGCCGATGTGATGCTGCCGATCGCGTTGTTGCCGGAAATCGACGCCAGCCTGGTCAATGTGGACGGCTTGACGCAGGATGTGGCAGCTGGCGCGAAGGCGCCCGGCCAGACGCGGGCGGGCTGGAAAGTGTTGCGTGCGTTGGGCGCCATGTTGCAATGCGCCGGTTTCGACTTCGAGGATCTCGCCGGTCTTCGTGCGGGTATCGCCGCGCCGGGTCCGGCTGTTTCTGACGGTGGCCTGTCGAGCCGTCAACCCGTCGATGGCTTGAGCCGGCTGGCTACCTGGCCGATCTACCGCAGCGATGCAGTATTGCGGCGTGCCTCGGCACTGAACGCCCACCCGCTAAACCGCGCGCCGGCAGTGCGCGTGAATGCTGTCGACGCGCAACGCCTGGGGTTGGTCGATGGCGATACGGTATCGGTCGATGATGCGGTGTTGCCGCTGCGGGTCGATGCCGCCGTGCCTGAGGGTGCCGCGTGGATCGAGGCTGCCCAGGACCTTACCGCTACGCTGCCGCCGTACGGCGCAGCCATCACCTTGAGCAAGGCATAAGCACCATGGCGGATCTACTTATCCATCAGCTTCTGATTCCGCTTGCCTACATCATGGCGATCGTGCTTCCGCTGGTTATCGCGGTGGCGATGTTCGTTTACTGGGAGCGCAAGGTCATTGGCTGGATGCATGTGCGCATGGGGCCGAACAAGATCGGCCCGTTTGGCATGCTGCAGGCCTTCGCGGATGTGGTGAAGCTGCTGATCAAGGAAGTGATCCTGCCGACCAAGGCGAATCGATTCCTGTACTACATGGCACCCATGATCGCGCTGGTTCCGGCACTCGCGGCATGGGCGGTGGTGCCGTTCAGTAGCAAGCTGGTGTTGTCCAATGCGAATGCGGGTGTGCTTTACCTGCTGGCGATGACCTCAATGGGTGTCTACGGCATCATCATCGCCGGCTGGGCCTCGAACTCACGTTATGCCTTATTGGGAGCGATGCGTTCAGCCGCTCAGGTGATCTCCTATGAACTGGCGATGGGCTTGTGTCTGGTCTGTGTGCTGGTGCTGGCCGGCAGCCTCAACCTGACCGACATCGTCAATGCGCAGGCCGGCGGCAAGGGCTTGTTCGACTGGTTCTGGCTACCGCTGCTGCCGGTGTTCGTGATCTATTTCATCGCGGGCGTCGCCGAAACCAATCGCGCGCCGTTCGACGTCGCCGAAGGTGAGTCGGAGATCGTCGCCGGCTTTCACGTCGAGTATTCCGGTTCGGCGTTTGCGCTGTTCTTCCTGGCCGAATACGCCAACATGATCCTGGTCAGCTTTCTGGCCTCGATCCTGTTTCTGGGCGGCTGGCTCAGTCCGTTGCAGGGTTGGGTGCATGCCGATGCGCCGGGCTGGATCAACTGGATCTGGACCGGCGGCTTCATCTGGCTGTTCATCAAGGCGTTCGTGATGAGCTTCCTGTTCCTGTGGTTTCGCGCCACCTTTCCCCGTTATCGCTATGACCAGATCATGCGACTGGGCTGGAAGGTGCTTATCCCGATCGCCATTGTCTGGGTGCTGGTTGCCGGCTGCATGAAGTATTTCGGTGTGGTCACCATCGGCACAGGGGTATAAGCAATGAATTCGATGATCCGCTATTTCAAGAGCTTGCTCCTGATCGAGCTGTTCCAGGGCATGGGGTTGACCATGCGCTACATGTTCAAGCCGAAGTACACCGTGCGCTATCCGATGGAGCACATTCCCAAGTCGAATCGTTTTCGTGGTCTGCATGCGTTGCGCCGTTACGCGAACGGCGAGGAGCGGTGCATCGCCTGCAAGTTGTGCGAGGCAGTGTGCCCGGCACTGGCGATCACTATCGATTCGGCACCGCGCGAGTCCGATGGCCAGCGTCGTACCACACGGTACGACATCGACCTGTTCAAGTGCATCTACTGCGGTTTCTGCGAGGAAAGCTGTCCGGTCGACTCGATTGTCGAAACCAGCATCCACGAATATCACTTCGAACAGCGTGGCGAGAACGTGGTGAACAAGACACAGCTGCTTGCCATCGGCGATCGCTTCGAACAGCAGATTGCCGCCGACCGCGCGCAAGACGCGGCGTACCGCTGAGGCCCACGATGAATCCCCAACTGTTTCAACTCATCTGTTTCTACGCCTTCGGTTTTGTCACCGTGGCAGCGGCGTTGGCGGTGATCACCTTGCGCAACACGGTGCACGCCGTACTGGCGTTGGTACTCACGTTCTTCAGCACTGCTTGCCTGTGGATGCTGGCCGATGCCGAGTTTCTGGCCCTGGCGCTGATCGTGGTCTATGTCGGCGCGGTGATGGTGTTGTTCCTGTTCGTCGTGATGATGCTCGACATCGACCAGGAAAAGATGCGCGAGGGCTTCGTGAAGTTTCTGCCGGTGGGCCTTGTGGTCGCCGTAGTGATGCTGGTGGAAATGCTCGGTCTGATCGGCGTGCGTGCGATGCATGCCCAACTGATGGGTGCCGATCCGGCTGCCGCTGCCGGCCTGTCCAACACGGCCTGGCTCGGCATGGCGCTGTATACGAAATATCTGCTGCCGTTCGAAGTGGCTGCATTGATTCTTACCGTGGGCGTGGTGGCAGCGGTGGCATTGACCCTTCGCCAACGCAGCGCGCAGCGGTATGCGTCGGCAAGCGAGCAGGTAAAGGTCAAGTCCGGCGACCGCATCCGTATCGTGAAGATGGCCGCTACGCTTCCCGCCGAGGAATCGCCGGTCCCGCTGCAGGAGTCCAAATCATGATCTCGCTTTCGCATTACATCGTGCTGGGTGCCGTGCTGTTCTGCATCGCCGTCGCCGGACTGTTCATCAACCGCAAGAATGTGATCGTGCTGCTGATGTCGATCGAGCTGATGCTGTTGGCGGTGAACACCAATTTCGTGGCGTTTTCGCGCTTTCTCGGCGATGTGTCGGGGCAGGTGTTCGTGTTCTTCATCCTTACCGTGGCCGCGGCGGAAGCTGCCATTGGCCTGGCGATCCTGGTGTTGCTGTTCCGCAATCGCAGCACGATCAATATCGCCGACATCGACAGCATGAAGGGCTGAATCCATGGAGCTTTCCACGTCGATCCTGTTGACCATCGCACTGGCCCCCCTGGTCGGTTGTGTGCTGGCAGGGTTTCTCGGTCGTTTTCTCGGCCGCGCCGGGTCCCATACCGTCACCCTTCTCGGGGTGGCGATTTCCTGCGCGCTTTCGTTCTATGTGCTGTATCAGCTCACGCTGGGCGGCGCGGTAGCCTATAACCACAATCTCTACACCTGGTTCCAGATCGGACATTTCCACGCCAGCGTCGGCTTCATGGTCGATCGGCTGACTGCGATGATGCTGGTAGTGGTGAGTTTCGTGTCGTTGCTGGTGCATCTGTACACCATTGGCTACATGCACGACGACCCCGGTTACACGCGTTTTTTCAGCTACATCTCGCTGTTCACCTTCTCGATGTTCATGCTGGTGATGAGCAACAACTTCCTGCAACTGTTCTTTGGCTGGGAAGCGGTCGGCTTGGTGTCTTACCTGCTGATCGGTTTCTGGTACAAGAAACCCAGCGCGATTTTTGCCAACCTCAAGGCGTTCCTGGTCAACCGCGTGGGTGACTTCGGCTTTCTGCTGGGCATTGCGGCGGTGGTTTATTTCCTCGGCACGCTGGACTATGCCACCGCGTTCAGTGCAGCCCCGAGCCTGGTCGGCAAGACGCTGCAGATCACCGCAGGCACCCATTGGGACGCCGCCACGGTGATTTGCGTGCTGCTGTTCATCGGTGCCATGGGCAAGTCGGCGCAGGTACCGCTGCACGTATGGCTGCCCGATTCGATGGAGGGCCCAACGCCGATTTCGGCACTGATCCACGCCGCCACGATGGTCACTGCGGGCATCTTCATGGTGGCGCGGATGTCGCCACTGTTCGAGCTGTCGCAAAGTGCGCTCAGCTTCATCATGGTGATCGGCGGCACCACCGCGCTGTTCACCGGCCTGGTCGGTATCGTGCAGCACGACATCAAGCGCGTGATCGCCTATTCCACCCTGTCCCAGCTAGGCTACATGGTGGTGGCGCTGGGTGTGTCGGACTACAGCGGCGCGGTCTTTCACCTGATGACCCATGCATTCTTCAAGGCCTTGCTGTTCCTCGGTGCCGGTTCGGTGATTATCGCGATGCATCACGAGCAGGACATGCGCTACATGGGGGGATTGCGCAAATACATGCCGATTACGTGGATCACCATGTGGATCGGTTCGCTGGCGTTGTGCGGCGTGCCCTTTTTCTCCGGCTTCTATTCCAAGGACGCAATCATCGAGGCGGCCGGGCTGGCGCATCGCTGGGGCGCGGGTTACGCGTATTTCTGCGTGTTGGCTGGTGCGTTGGTGACCGGACTGTACACCTTCCGCCTGATGTATCTGACCTTCCATGGCAAGGAGCGCTTCAAGGTGGTCGCATCGCACGGCCATGACGGTCATGACGACCACGGCCACCATGAGCCCGGCGTGCTGGCGCATGCACCCAAAGAGTCGCCGTGGGTGGTCACGGTGCCGCTGGTGCTGCTGGCGATCCCTTCGCTGTTGATCGGCTACCTGACGGTTGGGCCACTATTGTTCGGCAACTGGTTCGGCAGCGCGATCCACGTCAACCCGGCAGACAACGTGTTGGCCGAGATGGGCAAGGAGTTCCACGGTCCGCTGGCGATGGCGTTGCACGGACTCACCCCGTTTGGCCCATTCGGGCTGGTCTTGCTGGCGTTTGCCATCCAGACCTATATCTACCTGTTCAATCCGGCGATGGCCGGCAAGATCAAGTCGGCGCTCAAGCCGTTGTGGACGGCACTCGATCGCAAGTACTGGTTCGATGAGGTCTACTTTGCGGTGTTTGCCCGCGGTGGCGTGAAGCTCGGTCGCGGGCTCTGGAGGGCTGGCGATGCCGCGCTGATCGACGGCGCGATGGTCAACGGCTCGGTGGGCATGGTTCACCGTGTCGCTGCGAGTACACGCCGTCTGCAGTCGGGTTACCTCTATCACTACGCGTTCGCAATGATTCTCGGCCTGATCCTGCTGCTCGGTGGGTATTGGCTGGTCGGGCAATAAGGGAAACCGGATCAATGTTCAATCACTTGTTAAGCCTGCTGATCTGGCTACCTGTTGTCGGCGCCATTCCGGTGTTGCTCGCCGGTAGCGCCCGACCCAATATGGCGCGCTGGCTGGCGCTGCTGGTAGCGGTGCTGACTTTTGCCGCCAGTTTGTTGCTGCTGCTGCAGTACCACCCGGATGCCGGTGGCATGCAACTGGTCGAAAGCTACATGTGGATTCCCGCCTGGGGTGTCCATTACGGCCTGGCGGTCGACGGTATTTCGGTGGCGTTGATCCTGATGACCACCTTCGTCGGCATTCTGGTAATCGTCGGCGCGTGGGAGGTCATCCAGGACAAGCCACATCAGTACATGGCCGCGATGCTGATGCTGGAAGGCCTGCTGATCGGCGTGTTCTGCGCGACCGACGCCTTGCTGTTCTATGCGCTGTTCGAGGCGATCCTGATTCCGATGTTCATCCTGATCGGTATCTGGGGTGGCCCGCGGCGCGTCTACGCGACGCTGAAGTTCTTCATCTACACGTTCTTCGGCTCGGTCTTCATGTTGATCGCGCTGCTGTACCTGTACCAGAAGGCCGGCACCTTCGACATGGCCACGTTGGCGGCGCTGCCGCTGACGATGAAAGAGCAGACCTGGATCTTCTTCGCGTTCCTGATCGCCTTTGCGATCAAGGTACCGATGGTGCCGGTACATACCTGGTTGCCCGATGCCCATGTCGAGGCGCCGACCGGCGGCTCGGTGGTGCTGGCCGCGGTGATGCTGAAGGTCGGTACCTACGGGATGTTGCGTTTTATCCTGCCGATCACGCCGGATGCCGGTGCACACTTCGCCTGGCTGATCATCGGACTGAGCCTGGTCGCGATCGTCTACATCGGTTACGTGGCGCTGGTGCAGGAGGATATGAAGAAGCTGGTGGCTTACTCCTCCGTGGCACACATGGGGTTCGTCACACTGGGTATCTTCATCGCCTTCATGCTGGTACGTGAGCAGGGCAATACCGAGATGGCCCAGCTCGGTATGCAGGGTGCGCTGGTACAGATGATTTCCCACGGCTTCGTATCCGGCGCGATGTTTACCTGTATCGGCGTGATGTACGACCGCCTGCATACGCGCCAGATCAAGGATTACGGTGGCGTGATCAACGTGATGCCGTGGTTCGGCTTCTTCTACGTGCTGTTCGCGATGGCCAATTCCGGTTTGCCCGGCACCAGCGGCTTCGTCGGCGAGTTCATGGTGATCATGGCCAGCTTCGCCGCAAACCCGTGGATCGCCTTGTTTGCTGCCTTCACCCTGATCATCGGCGCGGCGTACACGCTGTGGATGGTCAAGCGGGTGCTGTGGGGCGACATCACCAACCCGCACGTGGCCGAGATGAAGGAAATCAACGGCCGCGAGACGTTCGTGCTGACCGCCTTTGCCGCCGCCGTGCTGGCCATCGGCATCTGGCCCCAGCCGCTGGTCCACCTGATGGACTCATCGGCGATGCAGCTGGTACGCCAGCTTGCCGTTCACAAGATTTGATCGGGACCGAACATGCCTAATTTCAATGACATCCTGATCCTGTTGCCCGAGTTCTACCTGGTCGCGGCGGCGTGCCTGCTGTTGCTGCTGGACGCCTTCATGAAACCGGAGCAGCGCGCGAGCCTGCACTGGCTTTCGATCCTCGTGTTGCTGGTGGCGATCTACCTGGTGATCGCCGGCCAACCGGACTTCACCGCGACGGCCTTCGGCGGCATGTTCGTGCGCGACCGGATTGCCGAGATACTCAAGGTCTTTGCGCTCGGTACCACGGCAATGGTGATGGTTTATGCCCGCCCATACCTGATCGACCGCCAACTGCTGAAGGGCGAGTTCTACACCCTGATGATCTTCGCGGTCATCGGCATCATGCTGCTGGTATCGGCCGGCAACCTGGTGACGGTGTATCTGGGACTGGAGCTGCTTTCGCTGTCGTCCTATGCGCTGGTGGCGCTGAATCGTGATTCCGGGTTGTCCACCGAGGCCGCGATCAAGTACTTCGTGCTCGGTGCGCTGGCGTCAGGCATGTTGCTGTATGGCATGTCGATGGTCTATGGCGCATCCGGGATGGGTGGTGTACCGAGCCTCGCCTTGTCGCACCTGCACGATGTGATGTCCTATACCACGGCGCCCAAGTTATTGGTGTTCGGGTTGATCTTCATGGTCGTCGGTATCGGCTTCAAGCTCGGTGCCGCCCCGTTTCACATGTGGATTCCCGATGTTTACCAGGGCGCATCGACGCCGGTGACCACCTTCATCGCCTCGGGCTCCAAACTGGCCGCCTTTGGCATGGCTTACCGTTTGCTTGAGGGGGGCATGGGGGATCTGTCACCGCATTGGCAGATGATGCTGGCGGTGCTGGCAGTGGCGTCGCTGGCGATCGGCAACTTGGTCGCCATCGTGCAGACCAATCTCAAGCGCATGCTGGCCTATTCGACCATTTCACACATGGGCTACCTGCTGTTGGGCCTGGCTGCTGCCAGTCCGGAAGGCTATGCGGCGGCGATGTTCTATGCGATCTGCTACTCGCTGATGAGCGTGGCTGCGTTCGGGGTGATCCTGGCGTTGGCGCGTTCGGGCTTCGAGTGTGAGGAGATTGCCGATTTGAAGGGCCTCAATCAGAAGTCGCCGTGGATGGCGTTCCTGATGCTGCTGGCGATGTTTTCGCTGGCCGGGGTGCCGCCGCTGTTCGGGTTCTGGGCCAAGGCACTGGTGCTGGAAGCGGCGATCCATGCAGGCATGTTGTGGCTGGCCATTGTCGGCGTCGTGTTCGCGATCATCGGTTTGTACTACTACCTCCATGTGATCAAGGTGATGTACTTCGACAAGCCGGCCGAAGGCAGCTTGCTGCAGGCCAAGCCTGACGTCCCGCTGCGCGTGGTGCTGTCGTTGAATGCCTTGTCGCTGCTGGGCCTGGGCTTGTACTGGGGGCCGCTGTTGAGCTGGTGTCGGACAGCTTTCGGTCTGTGAACCGCGTTGCGCCGAGGCTGCTGCTCGTGTCGTGGGTCGGTGTTCATGGCAGCAGATCATCAATAGCAAATTATTCCCCAGGAACGCTTGCAAGAATCCGGCCATCTCGTTAAACTCCTTGGACTCTGATGCGGGGTGGAGCAGTCTGGCAGCTCGTCGGGCTCATAACCCGAAGGTCGCAGGTTCGAATCCTGCCCCCGCTACCAGATCTTTCTTGACGCAAGAAAGCCTCCTCGTGAGGCTTTTTTGTTGGGCGCAAGGACGTCTTCCTCCGAATTGTCCGGTACGGCAATCGGCTCTGGAGAGCGCCTTTTGGAGTACATTGGCGTGATAGGGAAATGGGCCGTTGGAGCCCATTTTTTGTTTCTGCCGCTCGGCACCGGGTGGCCACGGAAAACGGATTCATGGATACGCAGGCACTGGCACAACGCTTCAACGGGATACTCTCCGACCTGGGCCTGGAATGCCTGGGCGTGGAATTCATCCCATCCCATGGGCAGAGCACGTTGCGCGTGTACCTGGATTTGCTCGACAAGGGTGACGACCAGGAGGATGCGCCACGTCGCGAGGTGGGCATCGAGGATTGCGAGAGCGCCAGCCGCGAGTTGTCGGCGCTGCTGGATGTTGAAGATCCGATTCCCGGTCACTACGTGCTGGAAGTGTCTTCGCCAGGCCTGGATCGGCCGCTGTTTACGGCTGCGCAGTTTGCCAAGGTTGGCGAGCAGGAAGTGAAGCTGCTGTTGCGGGTGCCGTTGGACGGACGTCGTCGTCTGCGCGGCAGGCTGGTCGCAGTGGATGGCGAGCTGATCAAGCTTGAAGCCGATGGTAAGGTGTTCGAATTCGAACACGCGATGGTGGAAAGTGCGCGTGTGGTACCCGACTGGGTGGCGCTGGGTTATGCGCCGCAGCCCAAGCGCGGTGGCGGGACAGCGCCCTCCAGGGCGCCGAAGTAATCGAGACGAAACAATCAATCAAGAGCGATGGACGCCGGTGGGCGCCTATGGAGTTGTTGCAATGAGCAAAGAACTTTTGCTGGTCGTCGACGCGGTTGCCAATGAAAAAGGCGTGCCGCTGGAAGTGATTTTCGAGGCGATGGAGGCCGCGCTGGCCTCGGCGGCCAAGAAACGCTATCCCGAGGAAGATCCCGATATCCGGGTTGCCATCGACCAGGATACTGGCGAGTACGAGACGTTTCGCCGCTGGGAAATCATTGCCGACGATGGCGAGATGGAGTCGCCCTTTTACCAGTTGCGCCTGATGGATGCGCTGGACGAGCGCGAGGATGCGCAGATTGGCGAGTACATCGAGCAGCAGGTCGAGAATGCCGAGTTCGGGCGCATTGCCGCGCAGGCTGCCAAACAGGTGATCGTGCAGCGTGTGCGTGAGGCCGAGCGCCAGCAGGTGGTCGATGCATTTTCCGATCGGGTTGGCGAGCTGGTTACCGGTATCGTCAAGCGCGTCGAGCGCGGCAACATCTACCTCGACCTTGGCAGCAATGCCGAAGCCTTCATTCCACGTGACAAGACGATTCCACGGGAGTCGGCCCGCGTCGGCGATCGCGTACGCGGCTATCTGTACGAGGTGAAATCGGAAGTGCGCGGACCGCAGCTGTTCGTGTCGCGCGCCGCACCGGAGTTCATGATTGAACTGTTCAAGCTGGAAGTGCCCGAAGTCGGCCAGGGGCTGGTCGAGATCAAGGGCTGTGCCCGCGATCCGGGCGACCGCGCAAAGATCGCCGTACTGGCGCACGACAGCCGCACCGATCCGATCGGTGCGTGCATCGGGATGCGTGGTTCGCGGGTGCAGGCGGTTTCCAACGACCTCAACGGCGAACGCGTCGATATCATCCTGTGGCACGAAAACCAGGCGCAGTTCGTCATCAACGCGATGGCGCCGGCAGAGGTGCAGTCGATCATCATGGACGAGGAAAAGCATTCGATGGACATCGCGGTGGCCGAGGACAAGCTGTCCCAGGCGATCGGTCGGGGTGGCCAGAATGTGCGCCTGGCCAGTAAACTGACGGGCTGGCAGCTGAACGTGATGACCCAGGATCAGGTCACCGCCAAGAGTGAGGGCGAGCAGGAAGCGGCACGCCAGCTGTTCATGGACAAGCTTGAGGTGGATCAGGAAATTGCCGTTATCCTAGTGCAGGAAGGCTTTTCCAGTGTCGAAGAAATCGCTTACGTGCCGAGTGCCGAGTTGTTGGCGGTCGAGGGTTTCGACGAAGAGATTGTCGAGGAGCTGCGCGCTCGCGCTCGCGACGCTCTGCTGACCGAGGCGCTGGCCGTGGAGGAGGGCGTTGACGAGCATCAGCCGTCCGACGAATTGCTGGCACTGGCGGGTATGGACGAAGCGACGGCCTTCGCGCTGGCCGCTCGTGAGGTGAGTACGGTCGATGATCTGGCGGATCTGGCGGTAGACGACCTGATCGATATCGAAGGCATGGACGAGGAGCGCGCTGCCGCACTGATCATGACCGCGCGAGCGCCCATGATCGAACGGCTGGAGAGAGGCGGCTAGCCGCGACCGGCAGCACCCCGGATGGGTGCGCCGAGAAGGGCTTGCAGAGTCTTTCACCCAAGGATGGAGGCAGCTGTGTAGATCGAGTTTGCACAGACGATAAGGGCCAAACAGGGCCCAAGCGCGGAATGGCGGAGCAGGAACACGATGTCGGACGTCACGATCAAACAACTCGCCCAGGTTCTGGGTATGCCGACCGAAAAGCTGTTGATCCAGCTTGGCGAGGCAGGCATGAAATTCTCCGATCAGGAGCAAGTCATCAGCAGCACCGAAAAGGTGAAGTTGCTGGGCTTTTTGCGACGCACGCACGGCAAGGGCGAGGTGGTGGCCGAAGTCGATGACAGTGCTCCGCGCCAGATCACGCTGAGAAGGCGCACCGTCGGCGAACTCAAGGTATCCACGCCCGGCGGACGTGGTGCAGCGGCGTCTTCGAAGACGGTCAACGTTGAGGTTCGAGCCAAGCGGACGTACGTCAAGCGCAGTGTGATTGCTGAAAAGTCCAACGCTGACACCGAGCGTGAGGAGGCCCAGCGCAAGCTTGAGGAATCACACCAGCAGCGCGAAAAAGAGGCGCAGGACGAGGCGGACCGGCTTGCTGCGGCCGAGCGTGCTCGCGAGGAAGAGGTGCAGCAGCAGGCTCGGGACGAACAACAGCGTCAGGAGCAAGAGGCGCAGCGCAAACAGGCCGAGGCCGACGCGGCAGCAAAGGTTGCTGCACCGACCGGCCAGGCAGAGAATGCCTCGACGACGACTGAGAGTGCGCCATCATCCAGGGGTGCCGGGGACGGGACGCCAGCGGTGCAGCGCATCGATCCGCGCGAGTTGGGCATGATCCTGCCGCGGATCCACGAGCCACGCAAGCGCGAGAAGCTGGTAAAGCCGGCTCCGGCTCCAGCCCCGGCGCCAGTGGTGGCCAAACCCGCTGTGGCAAAGCCCGCGGCGACCGCCCCGGCGACACCGGCAGCGGGTGCAGACGCCGCTCGCGGCAAGCCAAAACACGGTCGGGACCGTAACGAAGGAGGCGGCAAGGACGACCGCGGTGGCAAGCGTTTTTCGGGCGGTCAGATGCATCTGAGCGAAGCCGATCGCGCTCGCCGCTCTTCCAGCAACAAGCGCGGCAAGGGTGGTCGCAACAGCCGTGACATGTCGCGTGGCAATGCCAATGTTTCCTCCGGTCCGCACGGGTTTTCGCGTCCCACCGCACCGGTCGTGCGCGAGGTGATCATCAGCGATGCCAATACCGTGGCGGAGCTGGCACAGAAAATGGCGGTCAAGGGCTCGGAGGTCGTCAAGGCGCTGTTCAAGATGGGCGTGATGGCGACCATCAATCAGACCGTCGATCACGACACGGCTGAGCTGGTGGTGACTGAGCTGGGTCACACCCCGGTCGCCGACACCCAGAACAATGCCGAGGAAGCGTTGGCGGCACACACACAGAATGTCGAGCTGGAGGGCGAAAAGATCACCCGTCCGGCGGTCGTGACCATCATGGGTCACGTCGATCACGGCAAGACCTCGTTGCTCGACTACATCCGTGCCACCAAGGTGGCTTCGGGCGAGGCCGGTGGCATTACCCAGCATATCGGTGCCTATCACGTGGAAACCTCGCGTGGGGTGATCACCTTCCTGGATACCCCGGGCCACGCAGCCTTCACCTCCATGCGTGCCCGTGGTGCGCAGTCCACCGATATCGTGATCCTGGTGGTCGCCGCGGACGACGGCGTGAAGCCGCAGACCATCGAGGCGGTGAAACATGCCCGCGCGGCCAACGTGCCGATCATCGTCGCGGTCAACAAGATGGACAAGGAAGGCGCCAATCCCGACAACGTCAAGCAGGGTCTGGTGGCGCAGGAGGTAGTGCCCGAGGACTGGGGTGGTGATGTCCAGTTCGTGCCGGTGTCGGCCAAGACCGGCGAAGGTATCGACGATTTGCTGGATGCCATTTCGATCCAGGCCGAGGTGATGGAGCTCAAGGCTGTCGCCGACGGCCGTGCCTCGGGTGTGGTGATCGAATCGAGCCTGGATCGCGGGCGCGGTCCGGTGGCGACGGTGCTGGTGCAGCAAGGCACGCTGCGCAAGGGTGATTTCCTGGTCTGCGGTATCGAATATGGCCGCATGCGCGCCTTGATCGACGAAACCGGCAAACAGGTGGACGAGGCCGGTCCGTCGATCCCGGTGCAGGTGCTGGGTCTGTCCGGCGTGCCGGAAACCGGAGACGATTTCGTTTGCGTCGAGGACGAGCGTCTGGCCCGTGAAGTGGCGCAGGAGCGTGAGCTCAAACGTCGCGAAACGCGCATGGTCAGCAAGAGCAACCGGCTCGAGGACATCATTGCCAAGATGGGTCAGGGCGTTGAGCAGCAGACGCTCAATATTCTCGTCAAGGGCGACGTGCAGGGTTCGGTCGAGGCGCTGCGCGAGTCACTCACCCAGATCGGCAACGAGCGGGTCAGGGTCAATGTGGTGTCATCCGGGGTCGGCGGCATCAACGAGTCCGATGCCACGCTGGCAGCAGCCTCCAAGGCGTTGATCATCGGCTTCAATGTGCGTGCCGACGCTTCCGCCCGCAAGGTGATCGATACCGCCGGGCTGGATGTGCGCTACTTCTCGATCATCTATGACGTGATCGATCAGGTGACCCAGGCGGCTACCGGCCTGCTTGGCATGGAAGTGCGCGAGGACATCATCGGTATCGCCGAGGTACGTGACGTGTTCCGCAGTTCAAAGTTCGGCGCCGTGGCCGGTTGCATGATCGTCGAAGGTTCGGTCAAGCGCAGCAAGCCGATACGCGTGCTGCGCAACAGCGTGGTGATCTTCGAAGGCGAGCTTGAGTCGTTGCGGCGCTTCAAGGAATTGGTCGACGAAGTGCGCAGTGGCATGGAATGCGGCATCGCGGTCAAGCAGTACAACGACGTGAAGGCCGGTGACCAGATCGAGTGCTTCGAGCGCACCGAAGTGGCGCGCACGCTGTAAAACAGAAACGCGTGTGGAGGAGTGAGAAATGAGTTGCGGGCAAATGCTCTCTCTCGATTCTCACTTCTCTCCACTCTCAACCCGGGTTTTTTTCAATGCCTTCTCGCGACTTCAAACGAACGGATCGTATCGGTGCCGAGCTTCGCCGCGAACTGGGCATGCTGGTCCATGCGGCTGTACGTGACCACGGCTTGCCGTCGGTCAGTGTCTCCGATGTCGAGATCACGCGCGATCTGGATTGGGCGACGGTATGGGTGACCGCGTTGATTCCCGAACAGGGCCTGCCGGCAGTGAAGGCGCTGAACGAAATCAGCTATGAAATTCGCCACTCTCTGGCCAAGAGCGGGATACGGATGCGGCGGATGCCCGAGCTGAAATTCAAGTACGACGATTCCGTCGACAAAGGTGAACGCATCGAATCGCTGCTGCGCGAGCAGGGGCGCGATTTGCCGCCTGCCGACGACACGCACGATTGAGGCGCTGTTGCCGGATGCCGTTGAACCGATGAATCGTCTCGCTCGTCATCAATACCGTGATCTGCACGGCCTCGTCTTGCTCGACAAACCGACCGGTCTGAGTTCGAATCAAGCGTTGCAGTCGGTGCGGCGGCTGTTGCGGGCGGCCAAGGGCGGCCATACGGGTGCACTTGATCCGCTGGCGAGTGGGTTGTTGCCGCTGTGTTTCGGCGAGGCGACCAAGTTGGCGGGAAGCCTGCTTGGTGCTCGCAAGGCGTATATCGCCGAATGCCGGCTGGGCATTACCACCGACACCGCCGATCGTGAAGGTGATGTGCTGCAGCAGTGCGCCGTGCCGGTGCTCGACGATGCGAAAATCGAGTCGGTGCTGGCTACGCTTCGGGGCCGCATATCCCAGGTTCCACCGATGTATTCAGCACTCAAACGGGATGGCGAACGGCTCTATGTCAAGGCACGTCGCGGCGAGACGATCGATGTGCCGCCGCGCGAGGTAGAGGTCCATCGTCTCGACCTGATCGCGCGCGACGGCGACACCTTGAGTCTTTACGTGGAATGCGGTTCGGGAACCTATGTCCGCTCCCTTGCGGTGGATATGGGTGAACGCCTGGGGTGTGGGGCACACCTGACTGGCCTGCGACGGACCTGGGTGGAGCCATTCCGGGACCCGGCGATGGTGACGCTCGAGGAAATCCAGCAGGCGGCAGCGCAGGGTGACGAGGCGCTGTTGGGTTGCTTGCTGCCGATATCGGCGGGTCTGGTCGACTTGCCGACGCTGCAACTGGACGAGGGGCAAAGCATGGCGATTGCGCGTGGACAGCAGATTCCGTTGAACATGTCGGCGGATACCGGGCGCTGCGCGGCTTTCGACCATGAGGGAACCCTGCTGGCACTGCTGGAACCCGATTCCGAGGGACGGGCACGGATCGTGCGTGGCTTCAACCTGCCTCCGGGCTGACAATTTGACCTGATACGCGGTTGTGCACTTGTTGTGACACCGCTCCGGTCAGTAGAATAGACAAGTTATTTCAACGCTTTCATTCATCTAGGCGAAGCTTGCGCAACATCATTCCGGTGACGTTGCGCAAGCTTCGCATCGCCTTTCAAGGAAACTCATACCCATGTCCCTCACTGCAGAACAAACCGGCAAGATCATTGCTGATTTCGGTCGTGTTCCCAACGATACCGGTTCGTCGGAAGTCCAGGTGGCACTGCTGTCGGCTCGCATTACCCATCTCACCGACCATTTCAAGGATCACAAGCAGGATCACCATTCCCGCCGCGGTCTGCTGAAGTTGGTCAACCAGCGCAAACGCCTGCTCAGCTATCTGAAAGATCGCGATCTTGCGCGCTATCAGACCCTGATCGAACGCCTCGGCCTGCGCCGTTAATTCACCGGACGAGGAGAAGATCCCAGTGGCAAAAGTAACCAAGTCATTCCAGTACGGTAGTCACGAAGTCACTCTGGAGACGGGCGAAATTGCCCGCCAGGCGTCCGGTGCGGTAATGGCCAGCATGGGCGGCACCGTGGTGCTGGTCACCGCTGTGGCTGCGACCAAGCAACGTGAAGGGCAGGATTTCTTTCCGCTCACCGTCGACTACGTGGAGAAGTTCTACTCCGCCGGTCGTATTCCCGGTGGGTTCTTCAAGCGCGAAGGCCGTCCGACCGAGAAGGAGACGCTGACCTCGCGTCTGATCGATCGCCCGATTCGCCCGCTGTTCCCGGAAGATTTCAAGAACGAAGTGCAGGTGATCGCCCAGGTCGTCTCGATGAACCCGGAAGTGGACGGCGACATCGTCGCGTTGCTCGGTGCCTCCGCTGCATTGAGCCTGGCCGGTATCCCGTTCAAGGGCCCGATCGGTGCCGCCCGCGTTGGCTATGCCAATGGCGAGTACGTGCTGAACCCGTCCGCCACCGAATTGAAGACCTCCGAGCTGGATCTGGTCGTCGCCGGTACCGCGGGTGCCGTGTTGATGGTGGAGTCCGAAGCCAAGCTGTTGTCCGAGGACGTGATGCTCGGCGCGGTGATGTTCGGTCACCAGCAGATGCAGGCTGCGATCCGCGCTATCGCCGAGCTGGCTTCCGAGGCCGCCAAGCCGTCGTGGGACTGGCAGGCGCCAGTACGCAACGAGTCGCTGGCTGCCGCGCTCAAGGGTGCCGTCGGCAACAAGCTGGACGAAGCCTTCCAGGTGCGCGACAAGCTGCAGCGTCGTGACGCGATCTCCGCGATCAAGGCCGACGTCATGGCCGAGCTCAAGGATCAGGCCGAGAGCAACGGCTGGGCGTCGGGTGAGTTGTCGAAGGAGTTCGGCGAGCTCGAATACCACACCATGCGCGACAGCGTGTTGAAGACCAAGGTGCGTATCGACGGTCGTCAGCTCGACGACGTTCGTGCCATCACCGCGCGCGTCGGGGTGCTGCCGCGTACTCACGGTTCGGCGTTGTTCACCCGTGGCGAGACCCAGGCGCTGGTCGTCATCACGCTGGGTACCACGCGTGACGCACAGATGATCGACGCGCCTTCCGGTGAGTCGAAGGATCCGTTCCTGTTCCACTACAACTTCCCTCCGTTCTCGGTCGGCGAAGCGGGTCGTTTCGGTGCGCCGAAGCGTCGCGAAATCGGCCACGGCCGTCTGGCCAAGCGCGGTGTGCAGGCGGTCAAGCCGACGATCGAGGAGTTCCCGTACGTGGTCCGCGTGGTTTCGGAAATCACCGAATCCAACGGTTCCTCGTCGATGGCCTCGGTATGCGGTTCCTCGCTGGCGATGATGGATGCCGGCGTGCCGCTGAAGGCGCCGGTGGCCGGTATCGCCATGGGCCTGGTCAAGGAAGGCGGCGATTTCGTGGTGCTGTCCGACATCCTCGGCGATGAAGATCACCTCGGCGACATGGATTTCAAGGTGGCTGGCAGTGCCGATGGCATTTCCGCGCTGCAGATGGACATCAAGATCGACGGCATCACCGAGGAGATCATGAAGGTGGCGCTGGAGCAGGCCAAGCGTGGTCGTCTGCATATCCTCGGCGAGATGAGCAAGGCGCTGACCGAAGCACGCAGCGAGATGAGCGAGTTCGCACCGCGCCTGATCACCATCAAGATCCATCCGGACAAGATCCGCGAAGTGATCGGCAAGGGCGGCGCGACCATCCGCTCGATCACCGAGGAGACCGGCACCACCATCGACATCAGCGACGACGGCACCATCATCGTCGGTTCGGTCAATCGCGAGGCTGCCGAAGCGGCCAAGAAGCGCATCGAGCAGATTGTTTCCGATGTCGAGCCTGGCCGTATCTACGAAGGCAAGGTTGCCAAGCTGATGGATTTCGGTGCCTTCGTCACGATCATGCCGGGCAAGGACGGCCTGGTACATGTGTCGCAGATTTCCGACGAGCGGGTCGAAAAGGTTTCCGACAAGCTCAAGGAAGGCGACATTGTCAAGGTCAAGGTACTCGAGGTGGACAAGCAGGGTCGCATCCGCTTGTCGATGAAGGCGGTGACCGAGGAAGAGCGCGCTAGCGGCGCTACTGCCTGATCTTCATGTCATGCTGATACCACAAGGCCCGGCACACGTCGGGCCTTGTGCGTTGTGGGCCGGTGATCCGCCGTGGCGGCATCGTCCCAGGTGGCAATGCCGACCGACAGGCAAGTGCGGCATCGGTCATTCGCCCAATGACGGCGCACTGCACTAAGATGCAGGGAATCTTGCACGAGGAGCTATCGGTGTCCGACCCGAGCAGTGATTTCATGAAGGACTATCAGACGCTGGCCCGGCAATCCTGGGAAGCCTTCACCCGCCAGTTGCAGCCACCGGCTGCGACGAATCCCTTCGCACCCCCGGCTTTTGCCGGTTCCGGCAACGATACGCTGGAGCGCACCTTGTCCGGCCTGAAGGGCTACTTCGACTGGATGCAAGGTGTCGCTGCCGGCAGCAGTGGCACGCCTGCGCCGGCGGCTGACTGGCAGCAGCAATTGCGACAGCTGTTTGCCGGTGCGACGCCGTCATTCACGCAGGCGTTTGCCGGCATCGACACGGCGGGCGCCGAAGGATTCGCCCAGCAGTGGCAATCCTGGATGCAGGCAGCCCAGCGCAGTGGCCTTGGTGATGTTCCGGCTACGCAAGGACCGATGCCGGCATTCGGCCTGAATCGTGAGCAGCAGATGCAGCAGCAGGCGATGTCGGTGGCGGTGTTCGAATCGCTGCAGGCCTCGGCACGCTATCAGGCGCTGATCCAGCGCGCGAATGCACAGGGCATGGAACGTTTGCAGGACAAGCTGGCCGAGCATGCCGAACCTGGTCGCCAGGTCGATTCGTTGAAGGCGCTGTATGACCTGTGGGTGGATTCAGCAGAGGAGGCCTACGCTGAAATCGCGTTGTCCGACGAATTCTGCGAGGCGTATGGCGAAATGGTCAACACGCAGATGCGCGTGCGCCAGTTGCAGCAGCAGCAGACCGAGCAGATCTGCCAGCAACTGGGTGTGCCGACCCGCAAGGAGGTATCGAGCCTGGGCGAGCGGCTGCAAGCTTTGCGGCGGGAGTTTCGCTCTGGCCGGACCACATCGTCCGATAGTCACGCTGACGAGGTCATGGCCTTGCGGCACGAACTGGCGGCATTGAAACGCCAGATGGCCGCTGGCCCGGCGGCAACGCCAGCAGCGAAGAGTTCGGCTCCCGCAAAACCGTCGCGGTCGACGTCTGCTGCCCGGAAGGCTGCGACCAAGGCGGTACGCAAGACATCTGTACCGAAGAATACGGCTGCTGCAAAACCATCGCGTGCGCCAGTCAGGAAGTCCGCCGCAGGAAAGGTTGCCACCAAGGTGGTGCGCAAGACGAGGGCCAGCAAGACCAAGCCAGGCCCCATAGCCACGCCACGCCCCAGCCTGCGCAAGCGCAAGTAAGGAGACCTGAGCCATGTATACGCCATTGCGCATCGATCCGAACAAGGCAGTTGGCGACATCGCCGCCTTCCAGCGCAAGCTGGCCACCGGCATGGGTTATCTGCGCACCATGCGCGAGCCGGAATATGCCAACACGCCGCGCGAACTGGTATACAGCGAAGACAAGCTCAAGGTATGGCATTTCAAGGGGCATGGCACGCCGACCTCGAAAACCCCGCTGCTGATCGTCTATGCACTGGTCAACACGGTCTGGATGACCGACCTGCAGGCCGACCGTTCGATGGTGCGCAATCTGCTGGAGCAGGGCGAGGATGTCTACCTGATCGACTGGGGCTATCCGGACGGCGCTGACCGCTGGCTGACGCTCGACGATTACATCAACGGTTACCTCGATCGCTGTGTCGATGCAGTGCGGCAGCGGCACGATCTGGAAGCGATCAACCTGCTGGGGATCTGTCAGGGCGGTGCGTTCTCGCTGTGCTACACAGCATTGCAGCCGGACAAGGTCAGGAACCTGATCACCATGGTCACCCCGGTGGACTTCCACACGAAGGACAACATGCTGTCGCAGTGGTGCCGCCATATGGATGTCGACCTGTTTGTCGACACCATGGGCAACATCCCGGCCGGGCTGATGAACTATGTCTACCTCACGCTCAAGCCGATTCGACTGAACCAGCAGAAATACATCGGCATGGTCGAGATCCTCGACAACCCGGTGGAGCTGGAAAATTTCCTGCGGATGGAGCGCTGGATCTTCGATTCACCGGACCAGGCCGGCGAGGCGTTCCGTCAATTCATCAAGGACTTCTACCAGGGCAACAAGCTGCTGAAGGGGACGCTGCAGATCGGCGACAGGCCGGTGGATCTGGGTATGGTGACCCAGCCGGTGCTGAACATCTTTGCCGAGCAGGATCATCTGGTGCCGCCGGATGCCTCGCGCGCACTGGGCAAGCGTGTCGGTACCACCGACTATACCGAGCTGGCGTTCAGGGGCGGCCATATCGGCATCTATGTGTCCGGCCGCGCTCAGCGCGAAGTGCCACCGGCGATCCACCAGTGGCTGCGCGCGCGATCCTGATCGGCGGTCTTCATAGCTACCCAAGGAGGCACGAGAGGATGGAAAAACGCCTGTATCGTTCACGCCAGGATCGCGCGCTGGCCGGGGTTTGCGGCGGCATTGCCACGTATTTCGGCTGGGACCCGACGTTGGTGCGGGTGGGCTGGATACTGCTTACCTTGATGGGAGGCTCGGGTATCCTGCTGTACTTGATCATGTGGGTGGTCATGCCCGAAGCGCCGTGAGGCGCCACTGAGGGCAGCGGCGACCAGGTACGGTCCGGGGCCGCGCCTTGTCCGTGGTGGATGCCTTTGTCGTGCCGGGCGACAGACCACCGTGCTGTTGCAGCCCGTTCCAGATAGTGCGCACAGCGCCACTTGCGCCTGTTACCTACTTGTTGAGAGCACAATCATTTTGATGGACGATGACCGTTATGACCGCATTCGTGCGGTGCAATGGCAGGGCGATCACTTGCGCCTGCTCGACCAGCGCCAGCTCCCTGCCGTCGAATCATGGATCGACTGCCGCGATGTTGATCAGGTGACCGCGGCGATCCGCGATCTGGCGGTACGCGGTGCACCGGCGATTGGCATTGCCGCCGCCTGGGGTGTGGTGCTGGCGGCCTTGCGGAACATCCCCCTGGCACCGGCGCTGGCCAGGCTGCGGGCGGCGCGCCCCACCGCGGTGAACCTGATGTGGGCACTGGACCGCATGCAGCGACGCATTGACGCCGATGCCAATGCCGCCACGCTGCTGCGCGAAGCACAGGCCATCCAGGACGAGGATCTGGCGGCCAATCGTCGCATGGGCGAGCTGGGCGCTTCATTGATTGCCCCTGGCTCGGGCGTATTGACCCATTGCAATACCGGGTCGCTGGCGACCGCCGGTTTCGGCACGGCTCTGGGCGTGATCCGTGCCGGTGTGGCAGCCGGCCGGATCGATCGGGTCTACGCCGGCGAGACCCGGCCCTGGCAACAAGGAGCCCGCCTGACCATGTGGGAATTGGTCCACGATGGCATACCGGCGCAGCTGATCGCCGATTCCGCGGCCGCCCATTTGATGAAATCCGGCGCGGTGCAATGGGTCGTTGTCGGCGCGGATCGCATCGCCGCCAATGGTGATACGGCCAACAAGATCGGCACCTACCAGCTGGCGATCGCGGCCAAGTATCATGGCGTGAAGTTCATGGTGGTGGCGCCGTCGTCAAGCGTCGACATGGCGACGGGTACCGGTGAGGAAATCGACATCGAGCTGCGCGATCCCGCCGAGTTGCTCGGCACCGCAGGCGTGCGTACCGTAGTCGAGGGTGCGCAGGCGTGGAACCCGGTATTCGACGTCGCCCCGGCTGAATTGATCGACGTGATCGTCACCGAACGCGGCTTGATCGAGCGGCCGAACAGTATCGCGATGCAGGCGATGTTCGGATGCTGAAGCTGTCGCGGGAAATCTCGCTGTTTGCCGTCGGTGGCCTGGGCGGGCTCCTGATCGACGCCAGCGTGGTGCAGTCGCTGGTCGGGCTGGCCGGCTGGAATCCTTATCTGGCGCGGGTGCTGTCGTTTTTCATGGCCGCCACTTTTACCTGGTGGTGGAACCGTCGCTACACCTTTGCGAGCCGCCGAAGCGATCGTGCCGCGCACACCGAATGGCTGCACTGGGTGGCCTTGATGAGCTTCGGTGCAGTGATCAATTACGGTGTCTATGCGCTGCTATTGCTGAATTTCGCCGCCTTGCACCGGCTGCCGGCGATTGCGGCGGCGGCGGGTTCGGCGGTCGCCTCGCTGGTCAATTTTTCAACCGCGCGCGGGGTGCTTTTCAAACGCCCCAAGACGAGCTTGTAAGTCATTGATCAACAAGGATTAAATCCTGTCATTTCAGCACCTTTCGTGCTACACTCGCGGGGTTGATTTCGGGCCGCTCAGCGCTTGCGCTGGAGGCGCGGTGCCAGCGCCTTTTTTCCAATATCATGGAAGCTGATTGATGGCAGAACTCGCCAAAGAAGTCATTCGCGTCAACATCGAGGACGAGATGCGTCAGAGCTACCTCGATTACGCGATGAGCGTGATCGTGGGCCGCGCCCTGCCGGATGTACGCGATGGTCTGAAACCGGTTCATCGCCGCGTGCTGTTCGCGATGAATGAACTGGATAATGTCTGGAACAAGCCGTACAAGAAGTCGGCCCGCGTGGTCGGTGACGTGATCGGTAAATACCATCCGCACGGCGATCAGTCGGTCTACGACGCGATCGTGCGCATGGCGCAGCCGTTCTCGCTGCGCTACATGCTGGTCGATGGCCAGGGCAACTTCGGTTCGGTCGATGGCGACAACGCCGCCGCGATGCGTTACACCGAAGTGCGCATGTCGCGGCTCACCCATGAGTTGCTGGCCGACATCGACAAGGACACCGTCGACTTCGGTTTCAACTATGACGAAAGCGAGCGCGAACCGCTGGTCTTGCCGGCACGTGTTCCCAGTTTGCTGGTCAACGGCTCGGCGGGTATCGCCGTCGGCATGGCCACCAACATTCCGCCGCACAATCTCACCGAGGTGGTGACGGCGGTGATTGCGCTGATCGACGAGCCGACCCTGGGCATCGATGAGCTGATGCACCACATCCCGGGTCCGGACTTCCCGACCAGCGGCATCATCAACGGTTCGTCGGGCATCATCGAGGCCTATCGTACCGGTCGTGGCCGCATCCTGGTGCGCGCCAGGGCCGAGGTGGAAACCGAGGCGAACGGCCGCGAGACGATCATCGTCCATGAGCTGCCGTATCAGGTGAACAAGGCGCGGCTGATCGAGAAGATCGCCGAGCTGGTCAAGGAAAAGAAGCTCGAGGGCATCAGCGAACTGCGCGACGAATCCGACAAGGACGGCATGCGCATCGTGATCGAGATCCGCCGCGATTCGATGGGCGATGTGGTGCTGAACAACCTGTTCCAGCAAACCCAGTTGCAGGTGACCTTCGGCATCAACATGGTGGCCTTGCTGGATGGCCAGCCGAAGCTGCTGAACCTCAAGGACATCCTCGAGGCGTTCATCCGGCATCGTCGCGAAGTGGTCACCCGGCGCACCATCTTCGAGTTGCGCAAGGCACGTGCGCGTGCGCACATCCTCGAAGGCCTTACCGTCGCGCTGGCCAACATCGACGAGATGATCGAGCTGATCAAGACCTCGACCTCGCCGGCCGAAGCACGTGAGCGGATGGTTTCGCGGCGTTGGGAGGCCGGCCTGGTCCGCGCCTTGCTCTCGGCGACGGGCGCCGAGTCATCGCGCCCGGAAGAGATGGATCCGCGCGATGGCCTGAAACACGATGGTTACCAGTTGTCCGAGGCCCAGGCGCTGGAAATCCTGGCGATGCGGCTGCATCGCCTGACTGGGCTGGAGCAGGAAAAGCTCTCCGACGAATACCGGCAAATTCTGGAAACGATCCGCGGCCTTATCGAGATTCTGGAGAACCCCGAGCGCCTGCTGGAAGTGATCCGTGGTGAGCTGGAAGCGATCAGGAACGAATTCGGCGATGCCCGTCGTACCGAGATCCAGCATTCGCAGGAGGATCTCAACGTACTCGATCTGATCGCGCCGGAAGACATGGTGGTCACGCTGTCGCATACCGGCTACATCAAGCGCCAGCCAGCCAGCACCTACCGCTCACAGCGGCGCGGCGGCAAGGGACGCTCGGCCTCGGCATTGAAGGACGAGGATGTGGTCGAGCAGTTGTGGGTGGTCAATACCCACGACACGCTGCTCACCTTCACCAGCACGGGCCGGGTGTACTGGCTCAAGGTGTACCAGATTCCCGAAGCAGGCCCCGGGGCTCGTGGCAAGCCGATCATCAACCTGCTGCCGCTGGGTGAGGGCGAGAAGGTGCAGGCGGTTTTGCCGACCCGCGAATACGCTGAAGATCGTTTCGTGTTTTTCGCCACGCGGCACGGTACGGTCAAGAAGACCCCGTTGACCGAGTTCGCGTTCCAGCTGCAGAAAGGCAAGCTCGCGATCAAGTTGCATGAGGGCGACGCGCTGGTGAATGTGGCGATGACCGATGGCAACAGCGATATCCTGATGTTCGCCTCCAATGGCAAGGTCAATCGGTTCGACGAAAACACCGTACGCTCGATGGGTCGCACGGCTGCAGGCGTGCGCGGCATGCGACTGGCCGAGAATGCGGAAGTGGTTTCGCTGATCGTTGCGGCCGAGGGCGACATCCTGACGGCGACTGCCCGCGGCTACGGCAAGCGCACCGAACTGGTGGAATTCACCAAGAAGGGCCGTGGCACCCAGGGTGTGATCGGCATCCAGTGCTCCGAGCGCAACGGTGGCCTGGTCGGTGCGGTGCAAGTCACCGAAGCGCACGAGCTGATGCTGATTTCCAATCAAGGCACGCTGGTGCGTACCCGGGTGGCAGAGGTCTCGCAACTCGGCCGCAACACCCAGGGGGTCACGCTGATTCGTCTTCCGGCTGATGAGACCCTGGTCAGCGTGATGCGACTGGATGCGGAGGACGAGGCCGACGACGAGGCCGAGGTTGTGGAGGGATCCGTACCGGCAGATGGCGACAACGCTGCTGGCACTGTGTCGCCACCACCTGCGGAAGAGTGAGCTGAGGTTGTTCTGAACAAAAAACCCCGGTCCTGCCGGGGTTTTTTGTTGTCATGTTGCGCTGTTGCTCGCGTCGCGACACGCGCGCTCGGTGTTCCTATCACGACCGGGTATTGATCGAAGGATCGACGCGCGTGGTCGCCATGGGAGCGTGGGCCATAGAAATCTTCGGGCTGTGATGATGCTCTCATCCACAGGCTGAGCCGCTGGTCGGGCTTGCATAGCATGACGATGCAAGCCCTCCGATAGACGCACGCTATGGCGACAGCCTCATCTCGCTCTCCAACGTTTCTACGACCCAAGTTCCCGGGGAAGAGTCTCCCCTGAATCCTTGTTCAGCAGCCAGTGATCAGCATCACCAAACCATTGCATCAGCGCATCAAAGGGCATGGGGCGTCCTATATGAAAGCCCTGGCCATGATCGCAATGATTGTGTGCGAGGAAGGCGAGCTGCTCCTCGGTTTCGATACCCTCGGCGATTACCGGGATGTCGAGGCTGTGTCCCATGGCAATGATGGCCAGGACCAGGGCGGCATCTCCCGAATCAATCGTGACATCGCGAATGAAGGACTTGTCGATCTTGAGCTGACTGATGGGATAGCGCTTGAGGTAACTCAGACTTGAATAGCCTGTACCAAAATCATCGATGGAGATCGCAACACCCAGCTGGTGAAGGTCGACCAATGCCTCGGTAACGCCGCCGCGTTCGTCCATCAATACGCTTTCGGTTATCTCGAGTTCCAGGTGGTCAGCGTCGAGATGGGTTTGGCTGAGTACATCTCGAACCGTATTGACGAGGTCGCCATTCATGAATTGCCGTGGTGAAACATTGACGGCGACCTTGAGCGGTACGCCCAGCAAGGCCTGCATCCTGACGGCGTCGCTGCAAGCTGTATCAAGCACCCATTGCCCGATCGGCACGATCAGGCCGGTTTCCTCGGCCAGGGGAATGAAATCGTCAGGTGAAACATGCTGGTTGTCGGCCTTGCGCATGCGCAACAATGCTTCGACCCCGATAATGGTGTTTGATTTCAAATCCACCTTCGGTTGATAGAGCAGTGTGAAAGCATTGTTCCGGAGGGCGTTGTGCAGGTCATTTTCAAGGTTCAGCCGGTCGATGCCGCTGTCGTCCATGTCCGGAGAAAACACTTTGTATCCGTTGCGGCCATGTTCCTTGACCCAGTACATGGCCACATCGGCGCAGCGCAACAGTTCATGAAAGTTGTGGCTATCACGCGGAAAAATGCTGATCCCGATGCTTGCGGAAATATGCAGCTCCTGAAGCCCCATATCGATGGAAGGCTTCAGGCTATCTCGAACGCGTTCCATCACCGCCAGGGTGAGGGTTTCATCACAATCAGGCAACAGCAGGACAAACTCATCACCACCCATGCGGGCAAGCGTGTCGGTAGGTCGCAAGCAGGATTTCGCTCGCTCCACGAACTCCTTGAGCAAGCGATCGCCAATATGGTGGCCCATTGAATCGTTGACATGCTTGAAATGATCGATATCAATCATGGCCAACGCAAACGACGTGTTCCCTCTGCGCTGCTGTTCAATGGCCTGCATGACGCGGTCATCAAGGAGTGCACGGTTGGGCAGACCGGTCAGCACATCATGCAGGGCGATATGGCGGATGTACTCCGCTGCACGCTTTTGCTCGGAAATATCGTGGGCAATGCCCAAATACCCGTGAGGCGCATCATCTTTGTCGTGCAATGCGGTTACCGAAAGTTGTACAGGCAAGCGGGAACCATCCTTGCGGATATAGGTCCACTCCCGTTCTTCCGGAACATGCATCTTTGCCTTGGCGACAAATACTTCGAAGCCGGGTTCTACCGTGTGGCCCAGTTCATCGCTGAGGGTCTTTGCGCGTTGCCTGACCTCCTCGGCATCGTGAAATATGCCCGGAGTCACCTTGCCGATCACCTCGTCTGCGCGATACCAGAGCATGCGCTCGGCAGTCCGGTTGAAGCTGAGGATGGTTCCCTCGATATCGGTGGAGATGATGGAGTACGCAGCGCTTTCCACGATTGCCGTGCGTAACTGATTGGACAATTCGAGATCCCGGGTCAGCAACTCTTCATGAGTGATATCTCTGACCGTGACAGCAATGCCACCGGTCATGGAAACTGCCTGGCGCATGAACCATTGTTCGGCGTTCTTCTCGATGGCGAGGGTGAATTTTTCGTTCAGTGCTTCCCCGCTGAGCATGACCATTCTGTATTTTTCGAACAGGTCCGTCTGCTGGGGAAAAAGCTCCAGCAACGAATGCCCCAACGACTTATCGGTCAATAAATCCAGTAGCGCCTCTGCCTGCTTGTTCAAGTAGACAAAGCGGAAGTCGATGATGTTTCCCTCCCGGTCCTTCATGCTTTCGTAGATGACGAACGCATCCGGACTGCTCTGGGTTGCCGCCTCGAAGCGACCTCTTGCGGTGCTTTCGGAGAGGTGAGCGAGGGCCATGTCCTTGACCAGAGGACGTACTCTCAGGCGAATGATCCACAGACCAAGGATGATCAGTATCCCGATCAACGGGACGGAAAGTAGTACTTGTTTCCTGGCCGGGGCATAGAGCTCGGCAAGGTCCATTTTGAGGACCAGGGCCAGGCCGGTATCGCCCACCGGGCCATAGGCAGAGAGTACTTGTCGGCCCCGATAGTCCGTCAGTTCGGCTACACCGCTTTCGTGAGCCAACGCATAGGTCATCGGAATGGGGGCGCCATGGATGTGGTCCGGAACCACGTACATGCCAGCCTGTTCACGCTGCGGAAAACACAAAAGCCGCTGTCGATCGAGGCGGGCGCACATCGGCAACGTCCCGGTCTCCCCCCATTTATTTGTCTCGCTGATCAGCTTGTCGACCTCGGGAAGCGCCAAGTCGAAGACGATGAAATTGCCAGGAGCGTCACGCGTTGCGTTTTCGATGGGTATACGCACCCGAACGTAGTAGCCCTTGTCCCAGACGAAAGAATACGTGTTCTTCCCGTAGAGTCGAACACTGTAGGTGGTATCTGGAATCAAGTGTCCTGCTATCCGCGTGTCCTGGTTGTTCTGCTCCAGAGCGACACCGGAAAATCCGTGTTTCAGCAATAGTTTGGTAATAGCCGCCAGTTTCGCGATGGCCGTTTCGGCTCCGGCACCTCCGTTGAATGCGGTGGCGGCGAGCTTCCTGACGTCCAAGTTGGTTCCCGCTACAAGCGCGCGCTGGGTGTAGTGGTCAATCGTCGCGCCAAGAAATGCTTCTTTCGTGCCAAGAAGTTGCCGGAGATTGGAGGAAGCCTGTGCGCGGACGGCTTGATCCATAAAGCGCAAGCCAGCAAGCGACACGGTGATGGCCGTCAGGGCCACTACCAATATGGCGGTACTGTAGATCCGCTTGGCTCTTTGTTCTGCCGTGATAGTCGCGGAAGCTTGTCCGGGACGCAATGAAATGAACCATAGGCCAATGCCCAGCAAGATCATGCCGAGGGCCGAAGAAATCGACATCCATGCCAAGTATTTCGTCAAAAATACGGGTTCGAAAAGATACTGGAGATTGATCCAGTGCTGGACGATGTCGATTACGCCAACCAGGATGAGCAAACAAGCTATCGAGCGGGTAAACATCCTCACTTGTCGGTTGCGCGCGTGTCGACTGGCAAGTACTCCGACACCAAATGCCATGAAGCCGACCACGGTCATGGCCGACATGTGTCCAACGGCTGGATCATCAATCTTGGCGGTGAAGCCCCAAAACTCGACTCCGAAATCCCAGCCTGAAGCAAGTTCGACGGCTCGAGCACCAGTCAGCAGGAGAAGCAGCCACGCAGACACGGTCTGGGCCATGGAAAACGGGTCGCCTGGCGATTTTCTGCATTTCAGCAGCAACAAACCAGCCAGCGTGAAACACAGTGCCGTGCCTGGCACCATGGGATGCCAGCCGGGATTGAGACGCGTCAAGGATGCAATATTGAACAGCCAGCCGAACAATACAACGCTACCAAGCAATACACTCAGTGCGCCGGGAATCCAGGCTGGGCAGCTGCTTTTCCATGAAGCAAACATATGCAGGGCCTTGGTGCGTTATGCGCGGTCGAGGGGGCCTCTGGCTTCCTCGACCATGATGTCGGTCCGTTTCGCGACTATACCGTGCTGTGTGTGGTCGATGAATGTGCGCTCCGGGAAGAGCGTCATTGGCCGATCGCCGCCAGCATGGCCTCCGCACTGGATACGCGAAATTCGCCAGGGGCCTCGATCTGCAGCAGGCGTACCAGGCCGTCTTCGGCATACAGCGCGAAGCGCCGGGTCCGCAGCCCCATGCCGAAGGCGCTGCCGTCGAGTTCCAGCTCCAGCGCACGGGTAAAGCTGGCGTTGCCGTCGGCCAGCATCAGCAGGCCCGGGGGCACCTGCTGGGACGCCGCCCAGGCTTTCATCACGTGGACATCATTGACCGCAAGGCACATGACGGCGATACCGCGTTGGCGGAACTCACTGAAATGCCGGGTATAGCCGGGCAAGTGCTTGTTGGAGCAGGTCGGGGTGAACGCCCCGGGTACGCCGAACAGCACCACCTTGCGTCCGGCAAACAGCGCGCGGGTCTGGCAGGCTCTGGCGTCGCCATCGATAACCTGGATCGAGGTGTCGGGAATGGTGTCGCCGGTTTGCAAGCTCATCGGGATCTCGTGGCGAGGCAGTGCCGACCATGCTAAATGCCGGAGCGCGCCCCTGTCGCCTTGAATCGTCAGCTATTGCACCTATTTTTGTGGCCAGGCGGCAAATAAGCCGCAAACTACATGAGGAGAAAGGCATGCATACAGATCGTCATCCCGTCTGGAGCGGCAACCCGGGTTTGTCGGAGGAAATTCGTCAGGCATTTGACCGCTTCCTGCAACCGCAGGACAGCGATCCGTCGAATGTGGTGACCAGCCAGTGGGCACCTCGGGTGGATATCCGCGAGGAGCCGAAACGCTTCGTGATCCAGGCTGATATTCCCGGTGTTGATCCGCAGCAGATCGAAGTCAGCATGGACAAGGGTATCCTCACCCTCAAGGGTGAACGCAACCCCGAAAAGAGCGACGAAGAAAGCAAGTTCACCCGTATCGAGCGTGCCCGGGGCGCCTTCCATCGTCGTTTCGCGCTACCAGACAGCGCCGATGCCGAACAGATCACCGCCAACGGCAGTCACGGCGTACTGGAGATCGTGATACCGAAGAAGGCGCAGGCAACGCCGCGACGCATTACCATCAACCGCGGCCACTGAGCCGGAGTACCTACAGCAGTGTGTTCCCCCGGGTGAAGCCTTCTTCACCCGGGATCGTGCGTCAGTCGGGGAGTGGCAGTGGAATTCAAAGATTATTACGACATTCTGGGCGTCAAGCCGGACGCCAGCGAGGCCGAGGTCAAGGCGGCGTATCGCAAGCTGGCGCGCAAATACCACCCGGACAAAAACAAGGATGCCGGAGCCGAGGAAAAATTCAAGGCTGCCAATGAAGCACAGGAGGTGCTGATGGATGCCGAAAAGCGGCGTGCTTACGACCAGGTGCGCGCCGGCGGTTACCGGCAGGGCGAGCAGTTTCGTCCGCCACCGGGTTGGCAGGGGCAGAGGCAGAGCCAGGGATTTGGTGACGGTGGCGACGGCGATTTCAGTGATTTTTTCGAAAGTCTGTTCGGTCGGGGTGCGACGGCCGGTCAGCATGGCCAACTTCGGCCGCGACGCGGGCGGGACGTACAGGCCCAGGTGCAAATCGACCTGCACACCGCGTTCGAGGGCGGGCGTACCCGGCTTTCGATGCAAGACCCGAGCCAGGCTGAACGCGTGCTGGAGGTGAAGATCCCGGCGGGGATTCAGCCCGGTCAGGTGATTCGTCTGTCCGGTCAGGGACAGGCGGGGATGAATGGTGGTCCGGCGGGAGACCTGTTGCTGGAGATCGGTATTCGCGACGATCCACGTTTTCGCCTGGAGGGTCGCAACGTTTTGCACGTGCTGGGCATCGCGCCCTGGGAAGCGGCACTCGGTGCCACTGTGCCGGTACCGACACTGGCCGGCACAGTCGAGCTACGGATTCCCGCGGGTTCGCAGTCGGGGCGCAAGTTGCGACTGAAGGGACGAGGCATGCCGGGGCCACATCCCGGCGATCAGATGGTGGAGCTGTCGATCCGCGTGCCTGCGGTGGAGAACGACTCACAGCGTGCGGCGTTCGAGGCGCTGCAGGCACAATTCGGCAGCTTTGATCCGCGTCAGTGACCGCTTTCGCCGGCAGGTTGCCGGACAAGAAAAACGGCGCTCGAGAGCGCCGTTTTTCTTGTCCGGGTTGCCACTGCTCGTCAGGTTGGCAGGAACTCGTTCAGGGTCTTGACCAAGTCCTCTTCCTTGATCGGTTTTGTCACATAGGCCTTGGCACCCTGGCGCATCCCCCAGACCTTGTCGGTCTCCTGATCCTTGGTGGTTACCAGGATGATCGGGATATGCGCGGTGTCGGCGTTCTTGCTGATCGTGCGAGTGGCCTGGAAACCGTTGAGATTGGGCATCACCACGTCCATCAGGATCAGGTCAGGCTTTTCCTGCTTGGCGACTTCCACCCCGGCCGCGCCGTCTTCGGCAGAGAGCGTCTCATGCCCGAGTTTTTCGACGATGCGTTTGATACCGAGTAACTGCGACGGCGAGTCGTCGACGATCAGGATGCGTGCCATAAGGTGATGGTTCCCTGCGAGGTTGAGTGATTCTAAGCGGTGGCGAGGGCAGTTCCAAGCACAGTCGTGTCAGCCGGCGTCGCCGATGCGAATCACGGTGCGGCCAAACGAGTTGCCGGCGAGCATTGCAGGAAATACCGAAGGCAATTCGTCCAGCGTGACCTCCCGGGTGGCAATGCGGTCCAGGTGACGGGGTTTCCAGTCGTTGGCCAGTCGTTGCCAGATCTCGTCGCGGATATCGCGGGCGGTACCGGCCGAGGCGATGCCGAGCAAGCTGGCACCGCGAATGATGAACGGCATCACGGAGCCGTCGAATGCCATGCCGCCGGCATTGCCGCAAAGGGCGACGTTGCCGTAGGGGCTGATCAACGGCAACAGGCCGCTCAGCATGCTGCCGCCGACGTTGTCCAGTGCGCCAGCGAAGCGTACCGAATCCATCGGCTTGCCACTGAAGGCGAGCTGGTGGCGGTCGATGCATTCGGTTGCGCCGAGGCTGCGCAGCAAGTCGAAATGGGCGGGTTTGCCGCTGATCGCATGCACCTCGTAGCCAGCACGGCTGTAGATGTCGATCGCCAGTTGTCCGACACCACCGCTGGCGCCGGTGACGGCAATCGGGCCCATGCCGGGGTTCTGTCGGTTGTCCTGCATGCGCAGCAGGCCCAGCGCGGCGGTGAAACCGGCGGTGCCGAGAATCATGCTCTCGCGCAAGCTCATCCCTGCAGGCAGCGGAATGACCCAACGCGCATCGAGGCGTGCGTACTCGCCGTAGCCGCCATCACGGGTTTCTGACAGGCCACTGCCGGTGCACAGCACCGCGTCGCCTTCCTTGAACGCCGGGTCGCTGGATGCTGCCACGTGGCCTGCCACGTCGATGCCGCCATTCAACGGAAATTGACGCAGGATCTTGCCCTTGCCGGTGCCGGCCAGGGCGTCCTTGAAGTTGACCGAAGACCAGGCTGTCTTGACCAACACCTCGCCGGCGGACAGCGCCTCGGCGGTGATGTGCTCGAGGCCGGCCCGATAGCCGTTGGCGTCGTTGTGGATACGGAAGGCACGGAATGGTTTCATCAGGATTCCTTATTGGGTTCAAGCCTTGACGCTGGACGGGCCGATCACACGCGCCGCATGGCCACCGTCGTAATCATCCATCCAGTCGAACAACGCGGCCATCGAATCACCGAACCAGACGCTGTCGCGCTGACCGCTTCGCACGAAGCCTTCGTCGACCATGTGATCCATCATGGCGCGCAACTCGGCGTAATAACCGCGTACGTCGAAGAAGGCGCAGGGATAGCGGTGCAGCCCGAGCTGGGCCCAGGTGAGCATCTCGAACATCTCGTCCAGGGTACCGAATCCGCCGGGCAGGGCGACGAAAGCATCGGACAGCTCGTACATGCGGGTCTTGCGCTGGTGCATGGTATCCACCACGACCAGCTCGCTCAGTTCCGGGTGGGCGACTTCAAGTTCGACCAACTGACGCGGAATCACACCGATAACCTTGCCGTCACCAGCCAGCACGGCGTCAGCCACGGTTCCCATCAGCCCGATCTTGCCACCGCCGTAGACTAGTGCGATGCCGCGGCGGGCCATCTCGGTGCCGAAGGCCCGGGCGCTGTCGGCATAGACCGGATACTTGCCGCTGCTGGAGCCGCAATAGACACAGAGGGCTTTGGGCTGGGGCATGGTGATCTTCTCCGGTAGGCGCCAGGGGTTGTACGGGCAGTGCCCGTATATGCTGGCGCAGAATCCTCGTGGCGCTGGCGGGCAGTGCCCGCCCTACGAAAGTGAACGGGCCCATCACCCACCGGCAATCAGCTGTAGGAAAGGTCTCCAGTCCGGTCTCAGTTGCCCTTGTGGATAGCGCGCTTGTCAACCGACAACGCCGCTTCGTGCACCGCTTCGGACAGGGTCGGATGGGCATGCACGATGCGCGCGAGATCCTCGGAAGATCCCTTGAATTCCATCGCCACCACGCACTCGGCGATCAGCTCGGAGACCCCCGGGCCGACCATGTGGACGCCGAGAATACGATCGGTTTCGGCGTGGGCGAGCATCTTGACCTGACCGACGGCTTCGTTCATCGCCACGGCGCGGCCGATGGCGGCAAACGGGAAGCTGCCGACCCGATACGGAATGCCTGCGTCCTTGAGTTCTTTCTCGGTCTTGCCGGCCCAGGCGATTTCCGGTTCGGTGTAGATCACCCATGGAATCGTGTCGAAGTTGACATGACCGGACTTGCCGGCGATCCACTCGGCCACCGCGACGCCTTCCTCGGAACCCTTGTGTGCCAGCATCGGGCCGCGCACCGCGTCACCGATCGCCCATACGCCGTCGACGCCGGTATGGCAGTGCTCATCGACCACGATACGGCCGCGCTCGTCGAGCTTCACACCGGTATCGTCAGCCAGCAGGCCGGTGGTGTAGGCACGGCGTCCTACCGCGACCAGCAGTTTGTCGACGACCAGCTGCTGCTCGCCGTCCTTGTCGCTGTAGGTCAGGTGCACGCCGTCCTTCTTGACCTCGGCCTTGCCGAGCTTGGCGCCCAGCTTGATGTCCAGGCCCTGCTTCTTGAACTCGCGCTGGGCGACCTTGGCGATGTCGGGGTCGGCCACGCCGAGGAAATCCGGCAAGGCTTCGATGATGGTGACGTCGCTGCCGAGCCGCTTCCATACACTGCCCAGCTCGAGGCCGATCACGCCGGCACCGATCACCCCGAGTCGCTTGGGCACCTCGGTGAAATCCAGTGCGCCGGCGTTATCGACGATAGCCTTGCCGTCGAACCTGGCGAACGGCAGCTCGATCGGCACGGAACCGGACGCCAGCACGATGTTGGTGGCGCTGATGGTCTGCTTGCTGCCGTCGTTGCCGGTGATCTCGACCTGGTTGCCCTTCAGCAGCTTGCCGGTACCGAAGTACGGCGTGATCTTGTTGGCCTTGAACAGCGTGGCCACACCGCCGGTGAACTGCTTGACGATCTTGTCCTTGCGGCCGACAAAGGTCGGTATATCGATGCGCGCGTTGTCGGCACTGATACCGTGAGCGTCGAAATGACTGGTCAGGTTATGGAACTGACGCGAGGAATCCAGCAACGCCTTGGACGGGATACACCCCACGTTGAGGCAGGTGCCGCCGAGGGCCTGCTTGCCGTCCTTGCCGGCAAACGCATCGATGCAGGCCGTCTTCAGACCCAGTTGCGCGGCGCGGATGGCACCCACGTATCCGGCCGGCCCGGCACCGATGAAAATGACGTCGAATTTGTCGCTCATGGTTTTGTGTCCTTGAAAGCGGGAACAGGGAGCGGGGAACAGGGCGGCGGCTTTTACCGCGCCCTGTTCCCCGTTCCCGCATCATTAGAGCCCGAGAAGCATGCGCTGCGGGTTCTCCAGCTGATCCTTGATATCGACCAGGAACAACACCGCATCCTTGCCGTCGATGACGCGGTGATCGTAGGAGATCGCGATGTACATCATCGGCGCGGCGATCACCTGGCCGTTTTCGACGATGGCGCGCTCCTTGATCGTATGCATGCCGAGAATCGCGCTTTGCGGCGGGTTGACGATCGGCGTGGAAAGCAGCGAGCCGAAGGTGCCCCCGTTGGTGATGGTAAAGGTGCCACCCTGCAGGTCGTCCAGGCTCAGCTTGCCGTCGCGCGCCTTCTTGGCGTAATCGGCGATAGCCTGCTCGATATCGGCGAAACCCATCTCCTGCACGTCGCGCAACACCGGCGTGACCAAGCCCTTGTCGGTGGACACGGCAATCGAGATGTCCTGATAGCCGTGATAGATCACATCGTTGCCGTCGACCGAGGCGTTCACGATCGGCCGGCGTTTGAGCGCCTCGGCGGCGGCCTTGACGAAGAAGCTCATGAAGCCGAGCTTGATGCCGTGGGTCTTCTGGAATTGCTCGCCCAGCGATTTGCGCATCTTCACCACTTCGGCCAGATTCACCTCGTTGAACGAGGTCAGCATGGCAATCGAGTTCTTCGATTGCATCAGGCGCTCGGCAATTTTCGCGCGCATCCGGGTCATCGGCACGCGCTCTTCCGGACGGGCGCCCGGCGTCGGTTTCGTCGCCGGCGCGGCAGGGCTGCCACCCTTGCCGTAGTTGACCAGGTCTTCCTTGGTCACGCGGCCGTCGCGTCCGGTGCCGGCGACCTTGGAGGGGTCGATGTTTTCCTCGGCAGCGACCCGACGACCCGCTGGAGAGAGTTCCTCGGTGCCCTTGCCGGAGCTCGGCGCGGCCTTTGGCGCTTCGACCGTCGCCGGTGCGGCGCTGCTGGTGGCCTCCGGCTGCTCCTTGGCCGGCGCCGCTGCCGCCCCTTCCTCGATAATCGCGATGATCTGCTCGCTGTACACCGTATCGCCGCTTTCGTGCCTGATTTCCTTCAATACCCCATCGACGGGCGAGGGTACTTCCAGCACGACTTTGTCGGTTTCGAGATCAACCAGGTTCTCGTCGCGCTGAACCGCATCGCCAGCTTTCTTGTGCCAGCTGGCAATGGTGGCGTCGGAAACGGACTCGGGGAGGACGGGGACTTTGACTTCGATGGACATAGAAGGGCTCTTGAGTGAGTGCGTTCATCCCTGAGCGCAAAGATCAAATAGCGGCCATCCATGGCCGCACTGTTCAAAAAGTCTATTCCGCGGAGTGGTCGGTGCCGACCGGCGCAACCAGCGCCTGTTCGACAAGGGCGGCCTGTTCGGCGACGTGGGTATTGAAATGGCCGGCTGCCGGTGCCGCCGAGCGTGCACGCCCCGCATAGGAGAGGCTGTGCTTGCTGTCGGTGCAGGCCTGCAGATGATGACGGATCTGGAACCACGCGCCCTGGTTCATCGGCTCTTCCTGGCACCAGATGACTTCCCTGACGGCGGGGTATTTGCCCAGCTCGATGGCTACTTCGGGGCGCGGGAACGGGTACAGCTGCTCTACACGCACGATCGCCACATCCTTCAAATCGCGCTTTTCGGCCGTTTCGAGCAAGTCGTAGTAAACCTTGCCCGCACACAGCACGACGCGCTTGACCTTTTTTGCCGGCAATTCACGGTGTTCGCCCAGCACCAGTTGGAAACTTCCGTGGGCCAACTCGTCCAGGGTGGAGACCGCCAGCTTGTGGCGAAGCAGTGACTTGGGTGTCATCACGATCAGCGGCTTGCGCACCGGTCGCCGCATCTGCCGGCGGATCATGTGGAAATCCTGGGCTGGGGTGGTCGGCACGCAAACCTGCATGTTGTCCTTGGCACACAGCTGCAGGAAGCGCTCGAGACGCGCCGAAGAGTGTTCCGGCCCCTGGCCCTCATAGCCGTGCGGCAGGTACAGCGCCAGACCGCACAGGCGGTTCCACTTTGATTCGCCGGAGCTGATGAACTGGTCGATCACGACCTGCGCACCGTTGGCAAAGTCGCCAAACTGCCCTTCCCAGATGTGCAGCGTATCCGGGTCGGTGGTGGAATGACCGTACTCGAAGGCCATCACCGCCTCCTCGCTGAGCAGCGAGTCGATGATTTCGACGCTGGCATTGTCACGGATGGTCGCCAGCGGCAGGTAGGTATGACCATCGCTCTGGTCATGCAGGACGGCATGTCGGTGGAAAAATGTGCCGCGTCCCGAATCCTGGCCGACCAGTCGCAGGTCATGGCCTTCGTCGATCAGGGTCGCGTAGGCGAGATTTTCGGCGAAACCCCAGTCGACCGGGGCTTCGCCGGCTGCCATCTTGCGGCGATCGTCGTAGATCTTGTTGACTCGCGATTGCAGCGTGAGGTCCGCGGGCAGTTCGAGGATACGCTGCGCCAGGGCGGCCAGCTTCTTGCTGGGCACGGTCGTATCGGTCGGCATCGACAGCTTGTTGTTGTAGAAACGCTGCCAGTCGATTTCCAGGTCGCGTACCGGGGAGGCGTTGAATTCGGCCAGCGGCGCACCGGCCTCCAGTCGTTCGCGATACGCATCCAGCTGCTGTTTGGCTTCGCCGTCGGCCAGCAGGCCTTCACGCTGCAGTTGCTGTGCGTACAGGTCGCGGGTGGTCGGCCGCTTGCGAATGATCTGATACATCAGCGGTTGCGTCGCGGCCGGCTCGTCCGCTTCGTTATGGCCATGGCGGCGATAGCAGACCAGGTCGATCACCACATCCTTGCGGAACGTCTTGCGGAACTCATAGGCGAGACGGGTGACCTCGATGACCGCCTCCGGATCGTCGCCATTGACGTGGAACACCGGTGCATTGACCATCTTGGCCAGGTCGGTGCAGTACATGGTGGAGCGCGCGTCCTGCGGGTTGGAGGTGGTGAAGCCCACCTGGTTGTTGACCACGATGTGGATACTGCCGCCCGTCTTGAAGCCCCGGGCCTGCGACATGTTGAACAATTCCATGTTCACGCCCTGGCCGGCCAGGGCGGCGTCGCCATGGATCAACACAGCCATCGACTGCTGGTGATCGGTGTCATGACGTCGCAGCTGGCGCGCATGGACGGACCCGGCGACCACGGGATTGACGATCTCCAGGTGCGACGGATTGAACGCCAGCGCCACGTGCACGCCCCCCCTTGGCGTCTTCAGATCAGACGAAAAACCCATGTGGTATTTGACGTCGCCGGAATAGGCCGGATCGTCGGGGTGCTCGAACTTGCCCTCGAACTCCTCGAACAACGCCTTCGGTGGCTTGCCCAGAATATTGACCAGTACGTTGAGACGGCCTCGATGGGCCATGCCGATGACGATTTCCTTGATGCCGTTGTCGCCGGCGGCACGCACCACATCGTCGACCATCGGAATCAGGCTGTCACCGCCTTCGAGCGAAAAACGCTTTTGCCCGACGTACTTGGTGTGCAGGTAGCGTTCGAGCCCCTCGGTGGCGGTCAGCGCAGTGAGGATCTGCTGCTTGCCGACCTTGTCCAGTCCGGCGCTGCCGTTGGCCTTTTCCAGTCGGGTGTAGATCCAGTTCCGTTGCTCATGATTGCTGATGTACATGAACTCGGCGCCGATCGTGCCGGCGTAGACTTTCTTCAACCGGGCCAGCAGCTCGCGCAGCTTCAGGCGCTGGCCGCCACCGGCATAGGTGCCGCAGTCGAACTCGGTATCCAGGTCGGAATCGGCCAGGCTGTGGAACGGCAACCCCAGATCCGGTGCCGGCATCTTGTCGCTCAGGCCCAGTGGATCGAGATCCGCTGCGAGGTGACCACGCGAGCGGTAGGCCGTGAGCAGGCGCAGGACACCCGCTTGCTTGCGGGCATGCTCGTCGCTGATCGGGACCGCCAGGCCAGGAGATGGGCGTTGTCTCTGCGCAGCCTCGATACGGGCAATGGCTTGAGCGTGGGGCGTGTCACCCGATTCGTGCCCTCTGAATGTCGCGAAATAGCGACTCCAGTCGTCGGATACCGACGACGCATCGAGCAGCCATGCGTCATAGAGCGATTCGACGTAATCGGCGTTGCCGCCAGCGAGTTGGGAGGACTCGAAGAACTCGCGAATCAGATTTGTACTCACGTCACCACCGGCAGGGGAAAGATGCTTTCAGGTATCCGCACACAATCCTGGAATCGGAATTGACGGTCATCGTTTCGACAACGACAGGCCGTGATGTGGATCACTGGAGATAATCCGGTCGATTATACCCTCCGCATGCGGCGACGCGACAACCCACTGGTGTGATTTGCTTCGCATCAGCGCCGGATCGGAGGCAGCTGTTTGCACGCAGCCGAGAGATTTCAGACACTTCTCGGCCCACCGGGCTGCCGGCGTAGCAAGGCTCTCCAGCCAGCCGGTGTTCAGCTGGCGCTGGCATATCGCTCGGTGCGTAAGGTCCGCCGGCAGGGCTGCTTGGGTTCTAGGCAGCGATCGCCTCGAAATCGCGATAGACCGGATGCCGGGGGCTGGCGGGGACAACCATGGGTGCTCGAACCAGCCAGCCGGTTTGGAAGCCAGCCTCCCGCGCCGCATCCAGCTCTTCGACGACGTCTGACAGAAACAGGATGTGCTGAGGTTGTTCTTCGATCGCCTCGGCGATCCGGCGATAGGACTCCGCTGCACGTTTGGGTCCGGTTTCGGTGTCGAAGTATCCGGCAAGCAACGGGGTCAGGTCACCCGCTTCGCTATGCTGGAAAAACAACTGTTGCGCGGGGACCGAACCGGACGAGTAGACATACAGCCGCAATCCGTCGGCGCGCCAGGCGCGCAGCTTCGCGTGTACTTCGGGATAGAGGTGGGCGCGAAAGTCGCCCGCAACATATCCGTCACGCCATATCATCCCCTGGAGCGCCTTCAATGCCGTTGATTTGCGGTCCTGGTCGATCCAGCGCAGCAACAATTCAATCACCTCCTGACGACTGGCTTCCGTCAGTCCTGCTTCCCGGGCCGCTTCATGCAGCCAGTGTTGCAGCTCTGGCCGATCACCGTGGGTCTCGACGAAGGCCGGCAGCCGCTTGCGTGCATACGGAAACAAGACGTCGTGGACGAAGTCGATCGAACTGGTGGTGCCTTCGATGTCGGTGACGATGGCGCGGATTTCACTCATGGCAGCCACTCCCTGAAAAAGCGGTCAGCATAAAGGAAGGCGATGCGTTGTCGTGTCAACGGCCTGTGGGGCGTGCGGGTCAGGCAGATTCGACGGGTGCTGGCGGCATCCGCGGGAACCGCTGCGCAATCTCGTTGCCGGTGAACTGGGCGACCCACCCCTGCGGGTTGGTGAACAGACGTATCGCCACGAAGCAGGGCGACTCGCTCATGTCGAACCAGTGCCGGGTGCCGCCCGGCACCCCGATCAGGTCGCCTTGTTCGCAGAGGATGTCGTAGACCTTGTCATCCATATGCAGGGTAAATTGCCCGGAACCGGCCACGAAGAAACGGACCTCATCCTCGCTATGTGTATGTTCGCTGAGGAACTTCGTTCGCAACGCCGCCCGCTCGGGATGATCCGGTGTCAGGCTGATCACATCGACTGAGCGATAACCCTTCTCCCGGATCAACCGGTCGATGTCCTCGCGGTATGCCGCGATCACTTCGTCCTGCGTTGCGCCCGGCTTGATCGGCTGGTTCGCCTGCCAGCGTTCGAATCGTATGCCGATGCTGGCCAATCGCGCCGCGATGTCGTCGTGCTGGTGATGGATGGCTTGTGGGGTTTGCGGCTGTTGTTCGTGATAAACGCGCAGACGACTCATGGTGCCAGTCTCCTCAGATCCAGTTCGCAGCCAAGTATGAATTCCAGCGCCTCGAGGTGCCGGCGTGCTTCGGTCATGTCGCGGCCCCAGGTGTACATGCCGTGCCCGTCGATGAGATAGGCCCGCAGCGGTTTGCCCGTGTCCAGCCAGGCCTCCGCATTGGCGACCAATTCGGGCATCTGCTGGGTGTTCGGAAAGACCGGAATCTCCAGTGTGCTCTCATGCGTGGTGCACCCGGCAATCGCCTTTTGCAGCTCCCATCCCCGTAGCCGGATGACGCCTTCGCGGGCAAACAGGCGAGAAGCGACGCTTTGGGTCCGCGAATGGGTATGGAGTACCGCGGTAATGTCCGGCCAGCGGCGATAAATATGGGTATGCAGCGCGGTTTCGGCGCTGGGGCGCGCCGTGCTGCCGACCGCGTGGCCTTTCATGTCGACCAGCATGATGCCGGCACGGTCGATAGCGCGCTTGTCCCTGCCGGAGATCGTGATGGCGGCATGGTCCGCGCCGACCCGCATCGAGAAGTTGCTGCTGGTCGCAGGTGTCCAGCCCATGGCTGCCAGCTCCCGCGCGTTGATTGCGACGCAGTCGGCGGTGGCTCCGAACACCTCGACGGAGGCCGCGACAGGCAAATTTTCGATCATCATGTATGGACGTCCAAATGGATTTGGACTATACCACGCGCGGCGAATGGCCAAGGGTGTAATGAGAACCATTATCGCCAGTCAGCATGGATTGCATTCAATAGCGTAATATTCTCCGAGGTCCGGCGCGGGGTGCGTCGGCGGATAGCCTGTCTGGAGTTGTGTCCATGTCGAACGAGAAAGAGATCGAATCACGCCGTCGTTTCCTCAAGGTTGCCGCTGGTACCACCGTGGCCGCTGTGGTCATGGGTGGCCTCCCGCGTTTTGCACGTGCTGCTGCGCTGCCACCGCTGACCGATGCAGATCCGACCGCCAAGGCGCTCGATTACGTCCCTGACGCGAGCAAGAGCACCAACCCGAAACACAAGCCGGGCGACGATTGCTCCAACTGCATGTTCTACTCCGGTGGCAAGACCGGTAGCGGCCCTTGCCAGTTGTTCCCCGGCAAGTCCGTGGAAGCGAAGGGCTGGTGCGTGTCGCATTCGCCGAAGCAGGGCTGATCGGCGACAGCAGCCTCATTTTCTTGCAGGACCGAGCTGAAGAGGGTCGACAATCAACTGTCGGCCCTCTTCATGTATGGCGGACTGTTCAGAGTCGAGGAGGGCGCCCGTGGGCTACTGGCACGATGGCCATCGAGCGCGCCCCGGTAATGGCTGGGTGCACAAGGCGGGGCAGGTTGTGAAGAAGTGCTGCCCGACGCGTCAAGATGAGGAGCTGACCTGCCTGACGCGCCGGGCGGCAATCCGGGGCCCACTGCCAAGTGATCAACCCACGGACTGAGGATGATACTCCCGCCATGACGGAATGGGCGAGAGGCCGAGCGCTCTCGTCGGATGCCTTATTTTATTTGTCAATATAAAACAATAACTTGAGTAAAAATTCTTGAGTTATTTCAAGTTTTCGTCACGTTGGACGACGAAAAGCTGAAATCAGCCTCGGCCCGAAAATAGCAGCGGTTGAAGGGTTTTTGCCGAAATTTGCGTGCTTACGGATTCGTCGTCTGTGCCGGTGGATGACGCAGCAAACTGTGTCGGCGACCGTACATGAAATAGATGCAGAATCCGATCGCCGTCCACGCCGCCAGGATCGCCCAGTTGAACCAGTCGAGGCTGAGCAGCAGGGCCAGGCAACTGCCGACGCCTGCCAGACAGGTGAACCAGACCCATGGCACCCGGAACGTTCTAGGCAGGTCCGGCATCGTGTGGCGCAGGATAAGCACGCCACCGCAAACCGCGGAAAAGGCGATCAGCGTACCCATGGAAGTCAGGTTGGCCAGCAGGTCGAGTGGAAATATCGCCGCGAGCAGGGCGATCATGGCACCGGTGAAGAGCGTATTGATATGCGGTGTACGGTAGCGGGGGTGCACCTTGGCAAACATCCGTGGCAGCATGCCGTCACGCGCCATGATCATGAAGATACGCGGCTGCGCGATGATCATCACCAGAATCACCGACGACAGGCCGATCATGGCGCCGATCTCCACGATCAGGCGCAGCCAGCCCAGTTGCGGATGCGCGGCAACCGCGGTGACAACCGGCTCCGAGGTGTCCAGCACGGTATACGGCACCAAGCCCGTCAGTACTGCGGCCATCGCCAGGTACAGGACGGTGCAGATCACCAGCGAGACCAGAATGCCGAACGGCAGGTCGCGTTGTGGGTTCTTGCATTCCTGCGCCGCAGTTGATGTCGCTTCGAAACCGATGTAGGCGAAGAACACCATTGCCGCGCCGCGCATGACGCCCGACCAACCGTATTTGCCGTCGCCTTGCGGCGCGGGAATAAACGGGTGCCAGTTAGCCGGATTCACGTAGCGGTAGCCGGCGACCACGACGATCACGATCAAGCCGACCTTGACCAGCACCATCAGCGCGTTCAGCCCTGACGATTCGCGAATGCCGATGTAGCACAACCAGGTCAGTGCCAGGACGATGGCTACCGCGGGAAGATTGAACAGACTTCCGGTGGTTACCAGATGGCCATCGGTAAAGGCCAGTGGCGCCTGGGTCAGGGCGGTGGGCAGGTGAACGCCCATGTTGTCCAGCAGGCTGGTGAAATAGCCGGTCCAGCTGGCCGCTACGGCGGATGCCGAGATGCCGTATTCGGCGACCATATTCCAGCCGATGAACCAGGCGGCCAGTTCCCCCAGCGAGGCGTAGGCATACGAGTAGGAGCTTCCGGAGATTGGAATCAGCGTCGCGAACTCGGCATAGCACAGTGCACTGAAGCCGCTGACGATCGCCGCAATCACAAACGACAACAGTACCGCCGGGCCGGCGTGCTCAGCGGCTGCCGTGCCGGTGACCACAAAAATGCCGGTACCGATGACCGCGCCGATGCCCAGCGCGGTAATGCCCCAGGGTCCCAGGGTGCGCCGGAGTCCCGGGCCGTGAACGCTGTCATCGTTGCTGAAATCGGTCTTGCGGGCGAGCAACTGCTTGAGCATGAATATTCCGGACAAGGCGCCGACACGGTGATGGTGGTGTCGGCTGAAGAGTCAAAGGTTGCAGCAGAGCGAGATCAACCCGGCTCCGTGCCGTTGGCCAGATGACTCTTGCGATAGCCATAACTGAAATACACGATCAGGCCGATGGCAGCCCAGACGAAGAACGCGGTTATGGTGAAGGCTGACAGATTGAGGAACAGCAACAAGCAACCCAAAACTGCCAGTGGGCACACGATCCACACTAGCGGCGTACGGAAAGGGCGTGGCCGCTCAGGCTGCGTCACCCGCAGGATCATGACGCCGACGGATACCATCATGAAGGCGAACAAGGTGCCCGAGTTGGTGATGTCGGCGAGGATCCCGACCGGGAACAGTGCCGCGAAAAGCGAAACGAACGCGCCGGTGATCATGGTCAGGATATGCGGTGTGTGGAATCGCGGATGGATGTTCGACAGCCGCGCCGGGAGCAGACCGTCGCGCGACATCGTGAAGAAAATACGGGTTTGACCGTAAATCATCATCAGTACGACCGACGGTAGGGCCAACGCCGCCGCAATGCCGATCCAGTTGCCCATGCTCTGGAAGCCGAGTACGCGCATCACGTGGGCTAGCGCCTCCTTGCTGCAGACCAGTGCCTGCGAACCTTGGCAAGCGGCAGCCATTGCCGGCGTGCCTGGCTGGAATGCGACGCCATTCGGACCCATCATGGGTTGTGAGCCTATCGAGCCAACGGCGCCATAGCTGACCAGCAAATAATAGACCGTGCAGATGGCCAGTGAGCCGATCAGGCCAATCGGGATGTTGCGGTTGGGATTCTTGGTTTCCTCGGCGGCGGTCGAAACCGCATCGAAGCCGATGTAGGCAAAAAAGATCGAGGCCGCCGCGCCAAGCACGCCAATGCCCCCCATCGGGCTACCCCAGCCGTTGGGAAGAAAAGGCTCGAAATTCGTGTCCTTTACCGCGGGAATGGTCACGAAGATGAATGCCGTCAGTGCAATGATCTTGATCGCGACGAGTGCAGCATTGACCTTCGCCGACTTGGATGTGCCGACCAGCAGCAGAACGGTGATCGTCAACGCGACCAGGAAGGCCAGCAGGTTGAACGCGCCACCATTCATCGGACCGCTCTGCAGGAATCTGGGCAGGCCGACCCCGGCGTGATTCAGCAGACCGTTCATGTAGCCGGACCAGCCCACCGAAACGGCACCTGCGGCAATAGCGTATTCCAGTACCAGCGCCCATCCGACCACCCAGGCCATGCCTTCGCCGAGCACGCCATAGGTGTAGGTGTAAGCGGAGCCGGCCACAGGAATCATCGACGCCAGCTCGGCATAGGCCAGCGCAGCCAGCCCGCAGACCACCGCGGCGATGATGAAGGCAATCATCATGCCGGGGCCAGCCTTCTGGCCAGCTTCCGCGGTCAGTACGAAAATACCGGTGCCGATAATCGCACCCACACCCATCATGGTCAGCTGGATCGGGCCGAGTTGCCTGGTGAGGGCTTTCTTCTGGGCCGTGGCCATGATTTGATCGAGTGGCTTGATGCGTTTGAACAGCATGAACGGTATCTCCCCCGGGAATGACGAATGCGGTGCCCGCAAGCAAGCTTCACGAGCAAGGCAAGACAAGCCTTAAGTGACGCGCAACCATAGCGGAGTGGCGTAGGGTGGACAAGCTGCGGCGCAGCTATGATGCGGTTGTTGTTCCAAACCATGCCAGAAGTCATGCGCCCCGATTTTTCAATGCTTTCCAACGAATTTGAAGCCTATGCGCCCAAGCATCCGGAAGAGGTTGAGACCCTCGGATGGTTTCAGCGTTTCCTTGGTTCGGCGGCCGGGGTTTTTGAGCGGTCGCAGGAGTTCGGTCACTTCACCGGCTCGGCGTGGCTGGTCAGTGCCGACGGCATGCGGGTACTGCTGATGCACCATCGCAAGCTGGGTCGCTGGTTGCAGCCGGGCGGTCATGCCGATGGCGAGGTCGATCTCGCGCGTGTGGCCTTGCGCGAGGCGCAGGAAGAAACCGGCGTGGCGGGGCTTCGCGTCGAAGGCGGCATCTTCGATATCGACCGTCATCGGATACCTGCGCGTGCCAGTGAACCCGATCATTGGCACTACGACGTGCGATACGTCATTCGTGCCGCACAGGATGAGCGCTTCACGATCAACCCGGAGTCGCATGCGCTGGCATGGCGAACCGTGGCGGAGGTGGCAAACGACGAAAGCCTCGACATCTCGCTGCGACGCATGGCCGGGAAATGGCTGGCGCGCGTGTAGGAGCGCACCCTGTGGGCGATAGGTTTTCCGTCACGCCACCAAGAGCCATCGCGCACAGGGTGCGCTCCTACACGTATTTTTTGGGTACGGGGTGGACGTGGCCACAGGCGTCGCAGGTGCGCGCGATGGGTGATCGATAGAAGCGCTCGAGCACGGGCGGGAAATCGCGTTCGATGCTGTCGAGCACAAAGTGTTCTTCATACAGCTTGTGGTTGCAGCGCTCGCAGAACCACAGCAGTCCATCCTTTTCATGTGCCAGTCGGCGGCGCTCGATCACCAGTCCGATCGATCCGGGCATGCGTTGTGGCGAATGCGGTACACGCGGTGGCAGGTAGAAGATCTCCCCGGCGCGGATCGGGATGTCGCGAGCGCGCCCGTCGTCCTGCACCTTCAGCACCATCTCGCCTTCAAGCTGGTAGAAAAACTCAGGACCCTCGTCGTGGTGGTAGTCGGTGCGCGCATTGGGTCCGCCGACGATCATGATGATGAAGTCGCCATCGACAATGCACTTGTTGCCGACCGGGGGTTTCAGCAGATGGCGGTGTTCGTCGATCCAGCGATGCAGGTCGAGTGGCGGCAACATGCTCATGTCCGGAAGCCGGCTAGGTGGGGGTCACACCATAGCGCCGCCGTGGCCGCAAAAAAAGCCGCCCCGACGCGGACGTCGGGGCGGCACTGGGTGAGCAAGGGTCGCCTGCGGTGGGTTACGGCATCAGCACTTTGTTGATGACGTAGATCACGCCATTGGACTGCAGGACGTTGGCGATGGTGATGTCGGCGACACCGCCCTTGTCATCGGTCACGGTCCACTGCGTGCCGTCCTTGCGGATCGTGATGTCGTCGCCTTCGACGGTCTTCAGCACGGCCTTGCCGCCACCGGCCTTCACGGCCTTGGCCAGGTCGCTCGAGGTCAGTCGGCCGGGAACCACGTGATAGGTGAGGATCTTGGTCAGGGTGGCCTTGTTTTCGGGCTTCAGCAAGGTCTGCACGGTGCCCGCCGGCAAGGCGGCGAAGGCCTCGTTGGTGGGCGCGAATACGGTGAATGGGCCCTTGCCTTCGAGCGTGCCGACCAGCCCGGCGGCTTTCACGGCGGCGACCAGGGTGGTGTGGTCTTTCGAGTTCACCGCGTTCTGGATGATGTTCTTGCTCGGGTACATCGCGGCACCACCGACCATCACGGTCTTGTTCGCATGCATCGCATGCATCGCATGCATCGAGCCGGCCATGGCCATCGGTACCACGGCGGCGCTGGCCAGGGCCAGGGTAAGGCCGAGGGTCAGGGTACGCATGCCTTGATTCATCTTCATGGGGTTCTCCAGTCGTGTCCGCTTCGCGGAGTGGAAGCGTGTGGAGATACGGGCCAAAGACCATCAGGGATGCAATGCCGGCGATATATGTTGAGGTTTGTCACTCGCGCATGACGCGGAGCAGGTCCGCGTCATGCCACCGATCACACGTCCAGGGTCGCCAGATCGCCTTTTTCTTCCAGCCAGGCCTTGCGGTCACCGGCGCGCTTCTTGGCCAGCAACAGGTCCATCAATTTGCTGGTGCCTTCGGTGTCGTCGACGGTCAGTTGCACCAGCCGGCGCGTATCCGGGTGGATGGTGGACTCGCGCAGTTGCGGCGGGTTCATCTCGCCCAGCCCCTTGAAGCGGGTGGTGCTGACCGCGCCTTTCATCTTCTCGCGCTCGATCCGCGCCAGCATCGCCTGCTTTTCGTTCTCGTCGAGGCAGTAGAAAACCTGCTTGCCGACATCGACTCGGAACAACGGCGGCATCGCCACGAACACATGGCCGTCGCTGACCAGCCGGGGGAAGTGCCGGAGAAAAAGCGCCGCCAGCAAGGTGGCAATATGCAGACCATCCGAATCGGCATCGGCAAGAATGATCACCTTGCCATAGCGCAAACCCGAAATATCGTCCTTGCCCGGATCACAACCGATCGCAATAGCCAGATTGTGCACTTCCTCGGAGGCCAGTACCGAGGTCGATTCGACCTCCCAGGTATTGAGGATCTTGCCGCGCAGCGGCAGGATCGCCTGGAACTCCTTGTCGCGCGCCTGCTTGGCGCTGCCACCGGCTGAGTCGCCCTCGACCAGGAACAGCTCGGTGCGGGTGAGGTCGGTGGCGGTGCAGTCGGCCAGCTTGCCGGGCAGCGCCGGGCCCTGGGTAATCTTCTTGCGGACCACCTGCTTGGCAGCCTTCAGCCGTGCACTGGCGCGCTCGATGGCCAGTTGCGCGATGCGTTCGCCCAGCTCGGTGTGCTGGTTCAGCCACAGGCTGAAGGCATCGTGGATGACGTTTTCGACCATGCCCGCGGCATTGCGCGAGGACAGGCGTTCCTTGGTCTGGCCGGCAAATTGCGGGTCCTGCAGCTTGGCCGACAGTACGAAGGCCAGTCGCTCCCACACATCCTCCGGTGCCAGCTTGACGCCGCGTGGCAGCAGATTGCGGATGTCGCAGAACTCGCGGATGGCGGTGGTGAGGCCGGTACGCAGGCCATTGACGTGGGTACCGCCCTGCGCGGTGGGGATCAGGTTGACGTAGCTTTCCTGTACCAGTTCGCCTTCGGGCAGCCAGGTCAGTGCCACCTCCATGCCTTCGACATCGCGAGCCATCTGATGCACGAACAACTCGTTGGGCAGTGCCTCGGCGCCATCCAGCTCGCCGCGCAGGTAGTCGCGAAGACCGTCCTCGTAATGCCATTCAATCACTTCACCACTGCCAGCATCGGTGAGCTTGACGCTGAGGCCGGCGCAGAGCACCGCCTTGGCGCGCAGCAGATGCTTGAGTTTCGGCAGTGAAATTTTCGGCGAGTCGAAGTATTTCGCTTCCGGCCAGAAACGCAAGGTGGTGCCGCTGCGCTTCTTCGGCACACTGCCGACGACTTCCAGCGGGGTGACCTTGTCGCCGTGCTCGAAGGCCATCCGGTATTCGGAGCCGTCGCGGCGGATGCTCACTTCGACGCGGTCGGACAGGGCATTGACCACCGACACGCCGACGCCGTGCAGGCCGCCGGAGAAGTTGTAGTTCTTGCCGTTGAACTTTCCGCCCGCATGCAGCCGGGTCATGATCAGCTCGACGCCGGAAACGCCTTCCTCCGGATGGATGTCCACCGGCATGCCGCGCCCGTCGTCGCTTACTTCCACCGCACCATCGGGGTACAGCACGACCTCGATCGATTTGGCGTGGCCGGCCAGTGCCTCATCCACCGAGTTGTCGACGACCTCCTGCACCAGATGATTCGGCCGGGTGGTGTCGGTATACATGCCGGGGCGGCGCTTGACCGGATCCAGGCCGGAGAGGACTTCAATGTCGGCGGCGTTGTAGCGACTGCTCATGCGTGTGTTTCGGATGGTTGTAGACAGAGAAGCATGGGGCGGGCAGGCGGGCAGGGTCAAGCACACGAATGCTGCCTCGCTGTGCTTCCGGCGTCGAAAAACAAGCAATGGTCGAAACATTTCGGGTTGCTAGCGAGGGGTCGCCCGGATCGACTCACACCGTCATCAAAGCGCTCCGTACGGCGGGATGCGCCGTGCGGATACGGTTCGGAGCCTATGAACCCCTGCCCGATCTTGCCGGTAATCCCGCGGGATTAGAGCGATAGCGACAGCTTCATCCACGCCACGCGCCCTGGTTCGTTGACACGGGTACTGCTGGTGAACCCCTGAATGGCGACCACCGACGGGCTGATGTGCTCGGCATAGGTCTTGCCGAGTACGTTGTCGATGCCCGCGGTGAGGTTCCACGCCGCGGCAATGCGCCAACCGGCGTGCAGCGAAAAAATGCCGTAGCCAGCCGATTTGCCGAGATCCTGGCCGACGATATTGCCTTCACCCAGCGCGACGCGGTTTTGTGGTGCAACCACGCGCCACAGCGCCCCACCGGACCAGGTTCCGTTGTCCCAGGTCAGGCCCAGCCGGCTTTCCAGCGGGGGCATCTGCGGCAACGGGCGGTTTTCGGTGCGGTCTTCGCCCCAGGCGTAGGCCAGGGTGGCCGAGGCCTTCCAGCAATCGGTGAGGCGGTATTCGGCGCCTACTTCGCCGCCGGCAATGCGCGCCTTGACGTTGTTGGCGTAGCCGCTGGTCTTGCCGTAGTGGATGAGGATGAAGTCGTCGATGATGCCTGCGTAACCGGACACCCACGCCTTGACCCGATGGCTGTGGTATTGCAGGCCGACGTCCAGCTGGGTGGTTCGTTCCGGGCGTAGGCCGCGGAACGTTGCCACGGTGGTGCCTACGTGTTGACCGAAGAGTTCCCAGTAATCCGGGAAGCGTTCCGAATGACCGATGCCGGCGTAGAAGGTGGCGGGTGCTTTCATGTCGTGCTCGTAGCGTACGAAGCCGCTCGGCAAGGTCGCGTCGCGTGTGGTGTTTAAGGTCATGGCGCCGGACGAGGGCATCTTGGTCGAGTCGCCCATACCTCCCATCGAACCCATGTTCATGCCGCTGTCAGTGCCGGTGGCGATCTTGTAGCCGCGGGTGCGGGGACGATCTATGCGCGCCCCGGCGATCAGGCGGTCTTTTGCCGTGGCGTGCCAGGTGCCCTCGGCAAAAACACCCTGGTTTTCCATGCGGGCGTCACGCACGCGCGGCTTGGCCTTGTAGTACCCCATGGGGCTGCCGATCGGGCCGCCCACGCGTGAATTGTGCGTGCTGCTGGTGGCGTCCAGACCCGTGACCAGGTGAAAGCGATTCGCCCAATCGAAGGTTGCCGCGATACGCCCGCCGGTGGTGTTTCGCTGCAGGTCGCTGGCCATCGCCAGGGGCATCGTGCTGTCGGGGTCGGGTTTGCGCAGAGTGTAGTTGTCCATGACATGGTCGATGTCGTTGCGATAAACCTTTGCTTCGAGCTTGGTCCAGTGTTCGGTGAGATGCTTTTTTTCGAATTTCAGCGCCGTGCTCTGGCGCAGGAATTTGATGCCATCCATGGCGCTGAACGCATAGGCAGCCTGGCCGTTGCCGGTGCCGGCGGATAGTTCGATCGAGGTGTTTTTGTCCGGCGTCCAGCCAAGCGCGGTATTGACGTTCCAGCGGTTGTAACTGGAGTGGACCTTGTCGCCGTTACCATCCCTGTAGTCATTCGAATGGGTGCGGTTGCCATCCACGTCGACATAGAACAGCGGGGTGCCACCCTTGAAGTCGACCGTCTGATCGTTGCGGCCAAAGGAGCCCACCGTGGTGCTGGCATCGAGCGTCGCGTCGGCTTTGGTGTAAGTCGGTGTCTCGCGCTCGAACAAGACGGTTCCGGCCGAGCCGACCGGGCCGGCGATAACCGTTTCCGGACCCTTGATGATCACGACCCGGTCGTACAGCGCCGGAGAGATATAGGAGGTGGGTGGATCCATCCGCGACGAGCCGCCACCGGCCAACTGCGTGCCATCGGCGACGATGGCCAGGCGCGACCCGGACATGCCGCGAAACACCGGGTCGCCATTGCTGCCGCCCTTGCGCATCACCGAAAAGCCGGGAACCGTCTTCAGCAGGTCGGCGCCGTCGCTGGCGGGGATGGGTTGCTGCGGCACCTTGGGGTCGATTACCGTGGTCAATGGCGACTGTTGAAAGGTGGCGGTGACCACGACGGGGGCAAGCGAATGAACGGCGGAGTGCTCCTTCTGGGGCGCATCGGCAGCCTGGGACATCGGTGCATGGACGAGCGCGATGGTGCAGGCCAGCGCATGCACGAGAGGCGCGCGTGCAGGCCATGGCCGCGTCGCATGAGCGGCGCGGCGGGGGTTTGAAGTTGTCATGGTAAAAATCTCGTTGACGCCCAGGCGAAGCCGGGCCTTGTCGCCAGAACTGGCGGAGCGATCGTCAGCTCACAACGAGATGAGTCGGGGGTCCGCGAGGCCTGAATGACGCATCCGTGACATGGCGCAAGCCCTCCGCCACTGTCGCAGGGATTTTCGCTGTAGGCAGCGGCGGCAGGATCGCGAGCGTCGGCACGACGGTCTGGGAGATCGGGGCATGGGCGAAAAACGTGCAATAGCCGCACGCATCCATCGGCGTCTTGCCGTCGGGTCGGTGAGTCGACGTGGCCGACTCATCGGGCATGCTCGGTCCGTGACGCATGTGCTGCATGGAAGATGCGTTGGCAGCACTGCCGCCACTCATCCCATGAACCACCAGCAGTCGGGACACCGCCGGGGCGCAGACGGCAAGAAGCAGCGCAAAATGCGCAGCTATTGCGATCAGGCGGTGGAGACCTCTGGGCTTCATGCGTACCTTCTACTGCGTTGCGCGCACTATTTTGCGGGCTGGCCAGAGTCGCTACAACCCGGTGCGGCGTTTGGGCGCACTCGTTCGCGCACAGGTCGGGGAAATATCGAACACCGTAGCGAGAGCGTCGCCAGGGGTTCGTGACAAGGTGAGTTGTGGGGAAACTCGGGGAGTTTGGTGAGCTAAATACCCCGGATTTTCCCGCAGCGCGCCGCCGGCACGGGCATCTGACGGCGATCGCAGTAGGCGGCCGAATTTTTCACCGTCTCCCCGGTCGGGTTCCCGCTGTTGCAACGCCATGACGACTGATTTCAGCCATCGTCCCAGCGCCCGTGCGCGGGTGATTCGCGACTCTCGCAACGTTCACGCGACTCAGCGGTAACCTTGCGCCTGCAGCGTGAACAGGTGCGCATAGTGGCCTTCCTGCGCCATCAGCTGGGTGTGGTCGCCGTGTTCGATGATGCGACCGTCCTGGATCACGATGATCTGGTCGGCCATGCGCACGGTGGAGAAGCGATGCGAGATCAGGATCGCGATGCGCTGGCCGGCCAGTTCGCGAAAATGCTCGTAGATGGTCGCTTCGGCTTGCGCATCCATCGCGGCGGTGGGTTCGTCCAGCACCAGGATGTCGGCACGCGAACGCATGAAGGCGCGGGCCAGGGCGATTTTCTGCCATTGCCCGCCGGACAATTCGCGACCTTCGCGAAACCACTTGCCAAGCTGGGTATCGAAGCCGGCGGGCAGGCTGTCGATGAACTCGCTGGCCATGCCCTTGTCGCTGGCCTCGCGCCAGCGCGCTGCATCCGCGAAATGCGTGACGTCGCCGGCACCGACGTTTTCGCCGACGCGCATCTGGTAACGCGCAAAGTCCTGGAAGATCACCCCGATGCGCTGGCGCAAGGCGGTCTCGTCCCATTCGCGCAGGTCGGTGCCATCGAGCACGATGCGGCCATGATCCGGTGTGTAGAGCCGGGTCAGCAGCTTGATCAAGGTGGTCTTGCCCGAGCCGTTCTGACCTACCAGGGCCAGCGACTGGCCGGGGCGGATATGCAGGTCGATCTCGCGCAGTGCCGGTTCGCTGGCACCGGGATAGGTGAAGCTGACCTGTTCAAAACGAATGCCGTCCTCCGGCTTCGCACCGCGCTGCGTGGCACCGGCGGCGTCCGGCACCGGGGTTTCCAGGTACTCGTACAGCGTCGACAGATACAGGTTGTCCTCGTACATGCCGCCGATCGCCGACAGCATCGCCGACACCGCCGATTGTCCCTGCCGAAACAGCATCAGATACATCGTCATCTGGCCCAGCGTGATGCGGGCGATGACCGTACTCATGGCGATCCACGCATACGCGCCATACAAGGTCAGCGTGCCGAGCAGGCCGAGGCCGAAACCCCAGCTGTCGCGACGGATGGCGAGCTTGCGGTCGGCGCCGTAGAGCAGATGGAAAATATCTCGGTAGCGTTGCAGCAACAGCGGCCCCAGCCCGAACAGCTTGACCTCCTTGGCGTGGTCCTCGCGCGCCAGCACGGTTTCCAGGTAGAGCTGCATCCTTGTTTCCGGCGAACGCCAGCGGAACAGCCGGAACGCATCGCCGGAAAACTTGGTCTCGGCGAAAAACGACGGCAGCCCGGCGAGCACCAGCACCAATACCGCCCACGGCGAAAACTGGAACAGCAAGGTGCCGTAGCTGACCAGCGAGATCGCATTCTGGCCCAGGCCGAACGTACGCGTGACCAGTGACAGCGGCTTGGTGGAGGCTTCGCGGCGGGCGCGGGTCAGCTTGTCGTAGAACTCCGAATCCTCGAACTGCGCCAGTTCCAGGGTCAGTGCCTTTTCCAGGATCATCACGTTGACACGTTGCCCCAGCTGCGCGCGCAACAGCGACTGGCACAGCGACAAGCCACGCTGCGCGCCGGCCAGCGCCGCCACCAGCACCCCCTCCAAAGCGACCCATGCAAAGACCCTGCTCAACGACGCGTCGCCGCCCGCGGCCACCACGCGACTGGCGCCGACCACCGCATCGACGATCTCCTTGCCGATGTAGGCCACGCCCGCCGGCAGCAAACCGGCCGCGATGGTCAGCAGAGCCAGCGCGATCGTCAACGACCTGCTGGTACTCCACACCAGCTCCAGCGCGCGTCCGCTGAAGCGGAACACTCCGAGAAAGCTGCGGGTCAGTTCAGTCGGCTCGCTCGCCGTCGGGGATCCATGGGGTGACACGGATAGTCAATGCCGGGACAGGCGCAGCATGGCGCGGAAGTCCCGAGATGGGGATGATGACGTCCGGTGCAAGTCGACGCCGGAAGTGTGGGGGTGGGACAGCCTGATTCACCGCATGGATTTGGCGTGATCCGTTCGTCGGACGGTATGATCGGAGTGTGGTGGGATCCGAGGGTTGGTTTCCGACCCATAGCGGTCGTTCCAATAACTGAATCCGACCTCGCTCTCTCACCGTTTCGCTATTCCCATGTGATTCATCAAATCAGCAAGTTGCGGCACCCGTGCTCTGGCTGTGTTCAGTACTTCGCGGTTGAGTAGCCGCTCCATCCATTCTGGCTGATGGGCTTCGACACCGGTGTGCGCCTCGAACTTCTGCTTCATATGTCGGGTGTCGCCCTCGGTTTCGACGCCAAGGATTTGCAACAGCCACGCTTCCAGACAGGGACTGGCGTCGATCACGCTAATCGGATGCTTGCCGATGCGGGCTTTTCGCGCTTTCGCGCGTAGCACATCGTTCCAGTCCTGGTCGGCATCCAACAGCAGAACCAACTTGTCGAAGGCGCGGTTGTTCTTCGCGCGGCGCAATCCGGCTTCCAATACATGTTTGCCACCTTTGCCTTTCGCGTTTTGTTCCTGCACAGCACGCCCCAATGCGTCGGCATAAGTTCGCTTCACAAAGCGGACGAACGCGATCTCGGCATCGCCTTCGCAGACGATGAGCAAGGTTTCCTTGACTATGCGTGTCTTGGCGGCTTGGCGCGGTGTCATAGTTGCGGCACCGCTCCATAAGCGCCGCTCATGTATTTCGCATATAAATTGTCCTGAACGCGCACGCCCTCCATCGTGTCCAAACGCCATGCTCTACTCTCGCAATCCTTCTTCTCGACAAGAAAGATTTGCGATTTGCCGAGTAGTTCCATCACTTCAATCGAATGGCTGGTAAAGATGATCTGCGCGTTATGTGGGTTGGTATGTGGACTGGCAAACAGATCGAGCAAAGGCTCGATCATGTGCGGGTGCATGTCGCTTTCCAGTTCGTCAATCACAGCGATGCCGCCATCGGCCAGCACGCTCAACAAGTATCCGAGTTGCGTGAATGCCGTCCGCGTGCCGCTGGATTCCTCGACCATTTGCAGTTCATGCCGGGAACCGTCCTTCATGGTGTGAACGCCGAAAACCTGATATTGCGACGGGAGTTTTGTGCCGTCCGGGAGTTTCATGTCCGGTGGCATGGTGACGTCCAGTTTCTTGATCTCCACGCCGGACAGACCGAAATCCAGGTTGCGCAACATGGTCTCCATCTGCTTCTTCAGGGTGGCATTTTCATGGAAGAAAATGGAGGCATTCAGGAAACCCAGATTGGGGTCGACGCGGCCGACCTGCATGATATTGCTGGCGACATTTGCGCCGATCAGGTACTGCGCGAGCTCCACGCCATACTGCGCCGCCGTCGAAATCAGCGATGCGTTCGGGCGAACCTTTTTCGCCTCGGCAGGATTGAGGTCGAAGCCATCCTGTTTGATGACATATTCATGCGAAGCTTCATCCCAGTTCCGCACGAACACGTAGGAAAACTTTGCATGCTTCTTGTTTAGGCGTTTGTAAACGGCCTCGTGCAACACGCGTTCCGGCGTGGCCTTCAATTGGTAGCGCCAAAGCGTGCCGTTTAAGTCATCGGCTTCAATCTCGAACTCTACTGGCTCTTTCGGCGTTGAGAAATGCGGCTTGATCGGGATTTGTGCGTTCGGCGCGCTTTGCAGGAACGAGTGCTTTACGAACCAACTCAAAAATGCCACGGGTTTGATCAGCGAAGTCTTGCCCGCGCCATTGGCACCGATCACAGCCAAGGCCGTAGCAAGCCGCTGGCTGGCAGGCGACGGCGCGTCCCAGCCGTGCGAACTGGCTTTTTGGGTCAGGGCAAAGGACACCTGAGTTCGTTCCTTGAAGGAGAGAAAGTTCTTGAACGCAAAGGAGTGAAGCATGGCTAATCTCGCTGAAACGACCAAATTTTTGCCGTGAAGTGCACTATAGGACAAAATTTTGTCTGTGTTCAAATTTTTTGATAGAAATGGGCTGAGGCTAGTTGTCGCCTTGCTGGCAGCGAAATTTGGTGGAATCGTCATCTTGCATAAGGCGCCGATCTCCTCTTGCAATGCGTGGATGCGGCTCGGCTTGGAGGTTGAAGAGGAGCCGTTCGCCGGCCAACGACATCTCGGCAGAGGCCCGGCGTCGGGCTTCGCCATCCATCGCCTGCGAGTGAAATAGCGGCTTGGCTCGACCTACGAAAGCGGAATCAGCGCTAGGCCCGCAGGGATGTCGATTCCTTTTCACCAGGGCAGGATGCCCTGTCGAAAAGCTCGGCCCCAGCTCACGGACTTGCCGGGCAGGACGACGGCATGGATGCCGGAGGTAGAGCACCGCGGGAGCAGTTGCCGAATGCCCGGCAAGCGCCAAGCGGGTGTGGCCTCTCTGTTGGTTACTTATCTCCTACTCCGGGTATCCTGCCCTCCGCCCTTCGGGCCGGCTTTGCCGTTCGCGCCCGTTCCGGACGGGCGCGTGGCCACGGCAGAGACAAGTGACTCGCGTGCCGCAGGCGCACGAAAGCTCTGGCATTTAGGGCTTCACCACAGTCTGGATGCGGTGCAGTCGCTGGATCCCTGCCTTCGCAGGGATGACGAGATGTAGGTCGGTCCGGGCGATCAGGGATGCCGGCACGCGCAGCCGAAGGTCGACGGGTGTCCGCAGCCCGGTTCGGCTGCACCTGGAGCCGCTGCTTTTACGGCCGGTAGATGGCCGGAAAAAGCTGCTTGAGATGCCCTACCTTGGGGGCGTCGTTGTAGACGATATAGGGATTGTTCGGATGTAGGCGCGCGAAGTCCTGATGGTAGGCCTCGGCGGAGTAGAACGCCTTTAGCGGTTTTACCTGGGTGACGATGGGTGCCGAAAAGGCTTTTGCCGCGGTCAGCTGGGCAATATAGGCGCTGGCGACTTTTTCCTGCCCGGGGTTGGCGTAGAAGATCACCGAGCGGTACTGGGTGCCGGTGTCGGGGCCTTGCCGGTTCCATTCGGTCGGGTTCAGGGCTACCGAAAAGAACACCTGCAACAGCTGGCCGTAGCTGATCTGCGCCGGGTCGAACTGCACCCGTACCGACTCGGCATGGCCGGTGTTGCCGTAGCTGACCTCGTTGTAGTGCGCGGTGCCGGCACGCCCGCCAGAGTACCCGGCGACGACGCGGCGCACGCCCTTGACGTGTTCAAAGACATCTTCGACACCCCAGAAACAGCCGCCGGCGAGTATGGCGACCTGGTCATGGGCTGTGGTGGTGCCGGGCGCGTCGAGGGCGGGTGCGGGGAGTTTCACCACATCGCCGGTCGCCGAAACCGGGCGACAGGCGGTCAGGCCGGCCACCAGCACGGCGGCGGCCAGCGGAAGAGCCTTGAGGGCGGAGCGGCGAATCATGCGTGTGCCTCGCTGACGATGGGGATGCGCAGGGCGGCATCAGGTACATGCAGTTACGCGCCATCGGTCATGGCGGATGCAACCGGGTCCTTTCCCTCCGGGCCGCGCGTCATCGAATGCGGCCTGGAAAGCTTTCATTCCGGATGTCGTTGCCCGACCGCCTGGTGTTAAATGCAGGGCCGCTGCTGGCGCCCTTGTTCAGCGTGCATCGGGCAGCACGTGGATTTCCGCGTCGTCGATGGTGACGACCTGGCCTGCGTGGATCTTGCAGGTCTTGCGCAGCTCGATCTTTCCGTCCACGGCGACGGCGCCGGTCGCCACGATGGCCTTGCCGGCGCCACCGCTGTCGCACAGGCCGGTCAGCTTCAACAGCATGTTGAGCTCGACATAGGTGCCTTCCAGTTCAAAATCGATGGTTTGCATGGTCGTCCGGGGAGTCGGTGGGCCGAGAGGGTGACACGCTTTCAGGTGGAAGTGGCGGCGGCATCGAAGGCATTGTCGGGCAGGGCAAGGAAGGCGAACCAGGGGCGGTCGTCGTCCTGCCCGAAGGTGGCGGCATCGTCGAGGATGCCGAGCAGGATGTCGAAATCGGCTTCAGCTGCCTGACGCAAGCCGTCGGCATGCTCGAACAGCAGTACGTGACCCCAGGCCGGCATCCAGCCAAGGTCGCGCAGGCAGTCGGCCAGTGCGTCCCAGTTGTAGCCGAAGGTGGCGGGAAGGTGCAGCGCGAAGGCGAGTCGGCGCAACAGCGCGTCCTTGTCGTGGCAACCGGCAAGGTCGATGCGGCAAACGCCCAGCTCTTCGCGTGCTGCGGTCCGGGCCAGTCGATCGAGGTCGTCGACGCCGACAAAGTAGACCCCGTCCTGGGCAGGCCGGGTGAGGTCCAGGTCGAAGCGGTCGATGCTCATCGACCCAGCTCGAAACGCCGAAAGCTGCGGTAGTGATCGTCGGTGTAATACCAGACCACGGGCGGCGTGCCGCCGGTAACGATGCGCCGTGCACCGCGGCTGCGCACACCGGAGGTTTGCACCGTGTACTCGTGATAGTAGCCTCGCGGCTGCGCGGGCAGCAGGCCTTCATAGTTGCCGAACACCGCACCGTCCTGGCGATGTTCGTACGGACCACCGCTGGCGATCCTGGCCACCGTGGCACGTGCTTCGCGCGGCAGGAATCCCGGCGCCGTGACAGCCGTCTTCTGAGCGTGAAAAACCCGGCCCTGGACGGAGGTGGTCACCTTGGCCGCGGACCCCGCCGGCGTCGGCGCGGGTGTATGCCGTTGCCACAGCACGGCGGCGAAGGCCAGCGCGGCGATCAGGATCACGGGATGGAGTCGGCGCATACGGTTTCACGGGACAAGGGCAGGGCGTGATGGGCTCCAGTCTGCCGATAAAACGGGAGCTGCGCGACCTTTGGTCCATGCGCCAGCCATTTTTTTATGCGCCGCCGACTTTCCGGTCATTGCCTGCGCGCGGTAAAAACGGCCGTTCAGCGGGGCGCGTCCACCCGTGACTGCAGCGCCATCGCCGCCGCCGGGTTGCGATGTTTGGCGCTGCTGATGAAGAACACAAACACCTCGCGCGCCTCGCCCTGCGGTTGCAGCGGTGCGACATGAGGCAGTGCGTCGATGTCTTTGCCGGCAGCCCAGTCGCGAGCCTGTGCGGCCCATCGATCCAGCGCGTCGGCGGCGTAGCCGGTGGGAATCTCATCGGCGCTGCGCATCAGTCGCGCATAGCGGAAGTCGCCGCTGAGATCGGCCAATGAGGGGTAGGCCGGCGAGTCGGTGAACACCGTCGGCACCCCATGCGCGCGCACCAGTGCCAGATACGGCGCGCACTGGAAGCTGGGGTGACGTACTTCCAGCACGTGGCGCAGCGGCTGGCCGGCCAACTCGCGCGGCAGCGCGTCCAGAAACGCGGCGAGGTCGCTGGCGTCGAACGTTCGCGACGGCGGCAGTTGCCACAGGATCGGCCCCAGCCGGTCGCCGAATTCGGCCAGTCCGCCATGCACGAAACCCTCGATGCCGCGGCCGCTTTCGGCCAGCCGCCGGCCTGCGGTGATGTAGCGCGGTGCCTTCAGCGAGAACACGAATCCATCCGGCGTCTGGGCCGCCCACTTCGCATAGGTGGCCGGTTTTTGTGCGCCATAGAAAGTGCCGTTGATCTCGATCGCACGCAACTGGCGGCTGGCGTATTCCAGTTCACGGCGCTGCCCCAGGCCGGCGGGGTAGAAGTTGTTGCGCCACGGCGCATAGGTCCAGCCGCCGATGCCGACGCGGACCGATGCATGACCGTTGGAGGTATCGGGTGAGGCGAACAGGTCGGTCGTCGTCGGCATCATCGCAGGGAGGACTGGCAGGAGAAGCCCCATGGTAGCGGCATGAAGTGCATGCTGGCTGGGCTGGACTTCGGGCGTGCCCTCAACCGTGACTTTCAGCGCTGGTCAGGCCGGTGGATTGCCACGATAGTGGAGCGCTCGAACCCCGCTGGAGTCGACCATGTCAGTGCAAAATCCGACCGTCCGCAATCTGTCAGTCCGGCTGGCCGGCTGCTGTGCCTTGCTCGCCTTCGCCACCGGCGTCTGGGCCCAGGCACCGGTGGCGCCGATTTCGCACCTGCCGATCAACACCAACGACAGGGTGCAGCCGCTGCTGCCGGCACAGCTGCGGGACTTCGATGCCTACGTCAATACGGTGCGCAAGACGTTCAACGTGCCGGGTATCGCGGTGGCCATCGTCAAGGATGGCAGGGTGGTGATGGAGCGCGGTTTCGGGGTGCGGGACGTGGGCCAGCCGGCGAAGGTTGATGCCCACACGCTGTTTGCGATCGCCTCCAATACCAAGGCGTTCACCGCCGCGTCGCTGCAGATGCTGGCCGAGCAGGGCAAGCTGCAGATGAATGACCGGGTGATCGATCATCTGCCGTGGTTTCGCATGTCCGATCCGTACGTCACCCATGAGATGCGCATCCGCGACCTGCTTGCGCACCGCAGCGGACTGAGTCTTGGCGCCGGCGACCTGCTGTATTGGCCACCCACTTCGTACACGACGCGGGACGTGGTCGAACGGCTGGCCCATGTGCCGCTCAAACACGGCTTCCGCAGCCACTATGCCTACGACAACATCCTGTTTGCGGTCGCGACCCTGGTGATCGAGAAAGCGTCCGGCGAGAGCTATGCGGATTTCGTGCGCCAGCATATTTTCAAGCCGGTCGGGATGACCGAGTCGCTGATCGACAAGACGTATCTCAAGCCCGGCATGGACGTGGCCACGGGCTACGCGCCGTATAATTTCGGGCCGATCAAGCCGGTGCCGCCGATGGCCTGGCTCAACGATCCCGGCGCCGGTGGTATTTATTCCAGCGTGCATGACCTGGCCAAGTGGATGAATGTGCAACTGGCCGGCGGGGCGTTGCCGCCGGGGCCGGACGGCCAGCCGCGCCGCTTGTTCTCCGCCGCCAGCCATCGGCAGATGTGGTCGATGTTGACGCCGATCACTATCCGCAAGCCACCGATTCCGGCGTTGCAACCGCTGGTGCCGGATTTCTACGGTTACGGCGAAGGCTGGTTTCTCAGCGACTACCGCGGCCGGAAACTGGTCTGGCACACCGGCGGATGGCCGGGCTTCGTTTCGCGCGTGACCATGGTGCCGTCCTTGCACCTTGGCGTGGTGGTGCTGACCAACCAGCAATCCGGCGCTGCCTTCAACGCGGTAACCTGGCGGGTGCTCGATGCCTACCTTAATCCCGCCCACAAGACCGACTGGGCGGCGGTCTATGCCAGGGCGGTGAAGCAGTCCGAGGCCGGAGCCGACCAGAGTTTCGCCAGGCATCAGGCGGCACGCGCCAAGCACAGCAAGCCCTCGTTGCCGCTGGCGAAGTACGCCGGCACCTACCGTGACCCCTGGTATGGCGATGTGATCGTCAGCGACCACCACGGCAAGCTTCGGCTGCGCTTTTCGAAGACTGCCCAACTGATCGGCAGCATGACCCCATGGCAGCACGACAGCTTCATCGTGCACTGGGACGACCGCACCTTGAACGCCGACGCCTTCGTCACCTTTGCCTTGAATGCCGATGGCGCGATCCGCGAGATGCGCATGAAGCCGGTGTCGCCGCTGACCGATTTCAGCTTCGATTTCCAGGATCTGCGTCTGAAGCCGGTACCTGCCGATGCAGGAACAGCGCCGAAAGAATGAGCGTCGGGCTTGCGCCGCGATGCCGCCGTGCAAGCCGCCGCTATCTGAGTTGCCGAGTGTCGATCAGGTCCATTGACTGAAGGGGATATCCACCATGCATTTTCGCTGTCATGTGGTTGCCGCGCTGCTGTGCGTCGGCTTGTTGGGCAGTCCGGCACAAGCGCGTTCGGACAGCGTTCCTGCCCATCGCTTCTTTCATGTCAGCCTGGGCGCGGCATCGACCCAGCCGACGTCCGGCCGGCTGTTGCTGTTCGCGATCCCTGCGAGTACCGCCGAGGCACAGGCGCGCAAGGCGTCCGATGGCAAGAGCGACAAGGTCGAGGCGGTGGATGCCAACCCGTTCCGGGCTACCGAGACGGCGGTGGCGGCCCGCGAGGTGAGCTACTGGGCGCCAGGCCAGGTCATCGATGTCGACGCCGACCGCCGGGCATTTCCGACCGGCTATTCGCAGCTGCCGCCGGGTGATTACCTGGTGCAGGCGGTGCTCGATGTCAATCACAACTACAACTACACCGGCCGCAGCGCCGGCGATCTGGTCAGCGCGGTGGTCCGGGTTCACCTGCCGACGGCAAGTATCCCGACGCTGACCCTGAGCAAGGCGATACCCACGCGCGATCCCTGGGCGGTCGCTGCCTCGGCGCCGGACGCATGGCGCTATGCGGTGACGCTGGCGCGCAAGCATGCGTCGCTGGTGCACTTTGTCAGCCCCTCGCTGAGTGCGTTCTGGGGCCGTCCGATCACCATGCGCGGACGCGTGCTGACCCCGCCGGGCTATGACGCCAAGGCGGCCACACGTTATCCCACCGTCTATTACACCCAGGGTTTCGGTGGCAACAACGATCGGGTCATCACTACTCTGGTCAAGGTCTACAGGGCGATGGTCAACGGCCAGATGCCACCGATGATCTGGGTGTTCCTGGACGAATCCAGCCCCACCGGAACCCACGAATTCGCCGACTCGGTCAACAACGGCCCCTGGGGCCACGCGCTGACCACCGAACTGATTCCTCACCTGGAGTCCCACTACCGCATGGACGGCCGCAGCACGGGCCGCTTCCTCAATGGCCATTCCTCCGGTGGCTGGGCCACGCTGTGGCTGCAGACGCGCTACCCGACGATTTTCGGCGGCACCTGGTCGACCTCGCCGGATCCCAGCGATTTCCACGATTTCACCGGGATCGACCTCTACGCGCCCGATGCCAACGTCTACCACCGGCCCGATGGCAGCGCTTATCCGCTGGTGCGCGATCACGCCAAGGTGCTGGGCACGTTCGAGCAATTCGCCAAACTCGAACGCGTGCTCGGCCCCTACGGTGGCCAGCTGGCGTCGTTCGACTGGGTGTTTTCGCCACGTGGGAAGGATGGTCGGCCCGAGGCGATGTTCAATCGCGATACCGGCGCGGTCGATCCTGCGGTGGTTCACTACTGGCGCGACCACTACGACATTGTCTGGCGACTGCAGCATCACTGGCCACAGCTGAAGGCCGACCTCAACGGCAAGATCCATCTTTACGTCGGCACCGCCGATACGTTTTACCTGAATGGCTCGGCGCGCAAGCTCAAGGCGGTGCTGGATGGCCTGCATGCGAAGGCGAGCTTCCACTTCCTGCCGAATCGAACCCATTTCGATGTGTACCGCATCGGCAAGGATCGGGATGGCCTGCTGAAGCAGATCAGCTGGCAGATGTACGCGATCGCGCGGCCGGATTCACCGCTCAAGCCGGTCGTGTCGCCCGCCGCCAGGGCCGCCGTGAAATAACCCCAGCTCGCCCCGGGACGGGCGTGAGGATGGGCCATGTTCGCTGTCACGCTGATAGCGTCAACCGGCGTCAAGGCCCGCCTCAGCATCGGCCGGCAGCGTGTGCACGCGCATCTCCTGCGGCCGGATCAAGCGCATTTTTTCTGCGCGCAGGCGTTCCAGTACGGCGAACAGCAGGTCGCTCTTGACCGTGTTCGCCTCGCGCGGGCTGCTGGTATAGGCGTAGGCACTGAAGGTCATGCAATTGGCATCGACGCTGTCCATCAACACAAACGGCGGCGTCGAGTCGAGTGTTGCCTCATGCGCCTTCAATACCTCGAGAATGATTTCCCGGGCACGCGCGGCGTCGGTATCCAGCGGCATCGGCAATTTGAAGTGAACCCGGCCTTGCGCGCGTCCCAGCGTCACGTTGCGCACGTTCTGGGTAATCAGCTGCGAGTTGGGCACGATCATGGTGGAGCGATCCCACAGCTGGATCTCGGTCGCCCGCACGTTGATCCGGCGGATGTCGCCTTCCACGCCGGCGAGACTGATCCAGTCGCCTACCTTGACTGGACGCTCGGCCAGCAAAATCAGGCCGGAGATGAAATTCTGCACGATCGCCTGCAGGCCGAAACCGATACCGACCGAGAGCGCGCTGACGATCCAGGCGATGCTCTTCAGGTCGACATGCAGCGCCGCCAGCGTCAACACGAACACCAGCATGCCGCCGAGATAGCCGAGCAGGGTGACCAGGGAATCCTGCATGCCCTGTTCCATCGTGGTCTTCGGCAGCAACTGCTCGTGTAGCCAGCGTTTCAGGGTTCGCAGCGCGATCCAGCCGATGGCCAGCACCAGCAGCCCGGTAAAAATGCTGCCTGGCTCGATCGGCAATTGTCCGAGCTTGATGCTGCTGAAGGTTCGCATGGCGCTGGCGATAAGATCCTTCGGACCGGCGCCGAACGGCGCCAGTACCGTGGCCATGGCCAGCAGAACGAGACCTATGCGGCTGATGCCGGTGAGGACGATGGCCGACTGTTCCAGCGTACTCGGTGCGAGCTCGAACGTTGTCTGCAATCGCTTGCCAGTGCGCCCTTGGGGCGAGAGCAAGGTATCGATCACGTCGTGCACCAGCTGGATCAACAGGTACAAGGTGGCGACGACGACACCCACCCAAAGCATCTGCACGGCGACGAAGTAGCCGAGCGCGATATACCCGGCGGCCACGCTCAGCCAGCTTCCCACGACCCCCAGCGTGGCACCGGCCGCCAGCAGGCCGACCCACAACGGACGATGTGTCGGCTCGACGCCCGAAGCGGCCATCTCAAAGCGGGCACGGCGAAGGCGCAGCAGGGCGATGCCGATCAGGCCGCTGATGACCAGTGCGATCACGCCGCGAATGGCGACCGTGAGCGGCAGGCTGGCACCGATGGTGCGACCGATGCGCTCGATCAGGCCGAGCAGCAGCGTGGTGGCACCGAGCAGCCATGGAAACCAGCGCAATTGCCGCGCGCCGATGTCTGAAAGCGCCGGCAACCGCCATGACGGGCGTCGTACCGAGAGCAGCGCGCGCACCAGTCCGGCGACAAAGGCCGCGAAGTACACGCGCCGCACGATCGATATCGCCAGTGCGTCCAGGTCGGGGTCCAGCACGCCGTGGTAATTCACACCCACGTAGACCAGTTGGGCCGCCAGGCCCGTCGTCAGTACGGCGGTGAGTGCCACGATAGTGGCCATCGCGCTGCGGCGCAGATGCCCATCGGGCATACGCCGGATGGCTATCTTCAGCATGCCCCGTTCGAGTAGCCAGCGCCCCGCGCCCAGCAGCACTATGGCGGCGATCAGGCACCACAGCAACGGTTGGCGATTGGCCGGTTGCCATGCTTCATTCCAGGCATCGAGCATGGCATGGCCAAGTCGCCTGAGTCGGGCGATGTCGTCGGGCAGGGCATGCAGCGTGCCGGTCCAGAAGCTGCTGCTCAGCGGGGTCGCCGTCCGCGAGGCCAGCCGTGCCTGGAACTGATCGTTGCGCATTCCGATGATTTGCGTGGTCAGCTGCGAGGCATCCTGGCTGAGCAATTGCGCCTGCTTGATCTGGGCGTCCAGGTCGGCGCTTCGCTTGTTCAGCTTGCGACGCTGCTTGCTGACTTCCGCGGCTTCCGGTGGGGCGCCCTTGGCCGGCGCCGGCCCAAGGACGGTCAATTGCGCCTGCAGTGCGGCCATTTTGGGCGCCAGGCTGGCGGCAAGCTGGCTGGCCTGGGTCTGTATGCCCATGGCGGTGTTGCGCAGGTCGGACAGCGAGACCTTGCCGCTGTTGTCGTTCAAGCCGGCCTTGACGGTGTCGAGCTGGCTACCGAGCTGGTCCAGCGTCTGCTCCGTGCTGGGAGCCGGCACATTTGCGGCGCCCGACGGAGCGGTATTCTGTGCTTGCAGCGTGGTACTGCCGAGCGCCAGCAGCAGGATCAGCAGGTAACGGGACAGGGTAGGCATCCGGCCATGATCGGAGCGATCCCGCAGGTGGTCAATCGTCGCGTGGGGACGATCGGGACATTTGCAGACTGGCGTTCAGCCTGAAAGGCTCGCATAACTACTCGTAATGACCGCCGGCCGCGGGTTCCAAGGCGAAAATCATGCCACGAAGCGTCGCGGCGACGCGGCCGATGGCGCGTACCTGGGCGAGCAGCTTCTTGGTTATAGTGTCGATGTGATTCAACCTCGCGAGATGCAAGATGAAACGACGGCGCAAACGCCTGGCGCAGCCTGTCGATCGGCAACCTTCCGGTCCACAGGGGACGCAACTTTTTTCCACCGAGGATCTGCGACGTTACGCCTACGACGCAGGGTATGTATCCGACGGTGTTGCCAGTGCCCATGAGCCGGTACTCGAGGGGATCGGCAAGGGGTTCGAAAATCTGCGTTTTTCGCTCCGTGCCGGGCGCCAGACCATCGGTCGTGCCAGCAACAACGACATCGTCGTCGACGAGTCCAGTGTCTCGGCGTCGCACGGCTGGATCATCAACCAGCAGGGACATTGCGTCATCATGAACACGCTGTCCACCAACGGCACCTTCGTGAACGACAAGCGCATCCACGAGGCGACCCTGAAACACGGTGATCACATTCGGCTTGGGCAGGCCGAATTCGTGTTCCTGACCCGCGAAATCGGCCCGCCACGCCCCGCTCGCCTGACCTGGATAGCCGGTGGATTGCTGGTACTGATCGGACTGGCCGCATTGGCCTGGCGATTGATCTGACCACGTGGCGATGAACGACACCGCGATCCCACGCCGACTGGGCCGCTACCGCGTCGATGGCGTGCTGGGCGAGGGCTCGATGGCGGTCGTTTATGCCGGTTTCGATCCGGATATCCAGCGCCAGGTCGCCATCAAGTGCCTGCACCGGGACGCGGCCGCCGATCCCGCCTATCGCCGCCGCTTTGTGGTCGAGGCACGCGCGGCCGGCCATCTCAATCATCCGCACATCGTGACCATCTTCGATGCGGGGGAGACCGACGACGGCGTTTCGTACATCGCGATGGAAAGGCTTTCCGGCGAGACCCTGTCAAGCCGGATCGCACGGGACGGGTTTCCATCCTTGCCGGTGATCATCGCGCTGGTCGCTCAAGTGGCCGGCGCGCTGGACTATGCGCACGCGCAGGGTGTCGTCCATCACGACATCAAGCCCGACAACATCATGGTCAGTGACGATTGGCATCACGCCAAGGTCAACGATTTCGGCATCGCCGAGCAACGACTTCCGGAGCAGGATGGCGACAGCGTGCCGCGCACCGAAGTCGGTGGCACTCCGGCCTACATGGCTCCGGAACACTTGCGCGGTGAAATCACCGATGCGCGCAGCGACCTGTTCTCGCTGGGTGTGATGCTGTACTGGCTGCTGGCCGGCAAGCTTCCCTGGCCGGAGACCAGCGACGTGCGAGAGCTGGTTCGCCTGCGTCGGCGCACCCCGCAACCCCCGTCGCAGCCGCGTGATCCTGCGACGCCTTCTATCCTGCTCGAGATGGTGCATACGCTGTTGGCGCCAAACGCCGAGGACCGCTACCAGCATGGTGCCGAGGTCGTCGACGACCTGCATCTGGCCAGTCGCGAATACGAGCGCCTCGATGAAAACGCACTGGCCACCGGCATCATCTCTTTGCGACTGCGCTGGTCTGCGATCCTCGGGGCGGTATTGAGCCTCACGTTGCTACTGGGGCTTGCGGTGATCTATGCCAGACAAAGTGCGGTGGTCACCGGTCTGGCGGTGGATTTTGGCAGTTCACTCGGGCGCATGATCGCCAGTGAATCAGCTGAAAACCTGCTGCTGGGCGACCGTGCCGCGACGCGCGCCCTGGTCGAGGATATCGCGCGCAATCAGCAAATTCACTATCTCGCCATCGCCGATCGCCATGGCGACATCATCGCCAGTACCGAGCATGACCAGGTCGGCCATCCGTTGCAGGAACCCGGTAGCCGGAAGCCACTTTCGCAGACCGGCGGGATTCGAAGTTACCGCAGCCGGATTGACGGGGGTACAAACCATGGCGAGATGCTGTTGTTCGACGTGCCGATCCGCTATCAGACCAAAATCGTTGGCGAGATGCGCCTGGGGATCAGCGATGCACCTTTGCGGGCGGCCCAGAAAACCACGCTTTCGGTGATCGTCGCCGTGTTGCTGATAACGCTGCTCGCTGTGGTGGGGGCTGTTTACTGGCTGTCCCGGCGCTTGCTGAGCTTGCTGGATTTGTTCGGCAAGGCCTTGCTGCGGGTGGCGCATGGCGACTTTCTGTATCGGATACGTCTGGTTCGCCGGGATGAGCTTGGGCGATTGTTTGCCGCTTTCAACGTGATGAATAGCACGCTGCACGATCGGCGGCGTCAGCTGGGCAGGGCACCCCGACCCGCCCGGCCCGGGCACGTCGAACAGCCTACCCGGATCATCTCGGTAACAGATGCTGACGAGGATGCGACACCCCCGAAATGAGCCACCAGTCTCTCAGAGTTGCCGTAACCGGCGCTTGAGTTCGCGTGCACGGGCCCGATAGATCACCGCCGGCTCGAACTGCGGGTCGATCGCCAGAACGTGGTCCCAAAGGGCGATCGCCTGATTCAGATGCTGGTCGCGGTAAAGCACGATGGCACGCTGGTGGTAAGAGGACACCAGCTGTTTGCGCAACGCCACCGCCGCTTCCGCAGGCTTCAGCTGCGGGTCGACGGTCAACGCCTGGTCGAGCTTTGCCAGCGCCTGTTGCCGGCGTCCGTGCTTGAGCAGGGCAACGCTTTCACCCTGCAGCCGCTCGGCCCTGGCTTTTGCCGGTTCGCTGTCGGGGCGACTGTCGGCGGATGATGCAGATACCTCAGCACTGCCGGTCGTCGTTGCCGCGACGGTGGCAGCACGCTTGGCGTTTGCGTTCTCGGTCGGTGTTGAGTCGTGTTGTCCGGATACCGGCAGCCGCAAGATTCGACCTACGCGCAGGATCGAGGGGTTGGTGGATCCGTTGTAGCGGGCCAGGATCAGGAACCGACCCGAATCGCCCAGGTAGCGCGCCGCCAGGCTGCTGTAGGAGTCGCCGGGTTGGACCTGGTGTGGAAGCCACTGACTGCCGAGCTGTCGAACCGGGTCGACGAGGAGCTGTTGCAGCAGGGACTTCGCCGTCCGATCATCCGGGTGCTGTGTCAAATACCGGCGCAAGGCTTTCTCGCCCTCGGTGTAGTGACCGTGCTCCAGCTGGTTATTGACGATACCGGCGAGGGAGTTGCCGGTTGGGCCCCGGGTTTCTGCAGGCTGCGGAGCAGGGGTGAATTTCACCGTCCGGTGTGGACCCAGTGAATCGCTGACGCGTGTCTTGAGCTTGTCGACCTGTGCACAGCCGGCAACGCCCAGCAACAGCAACCATGCTGCCATGGCGATCAGCCGCTTTCCTTCGCGCGGCGTAGCTTCGGGGTGGGGTCGGAATGTCATGCGGGGTATCTGTTCCATCGGATCGGTCATGTCGGTCATGGCGTAGTGATGTTCGGGGAGTGCATGAATCAGCCGCCGGACACGGTCGCGCGGAGTTTGCTACCGATCGACCGGAGCCACCGGGACCACCCCGCGCGAATCACGATCAGTGCCATGTTGTCCGCATTTTTGCCGCCGCGGTCGAGGGCGAGAGAAAGTGCCTTGCGCAACGCCTTGTGCTGGTTGCGGTGGCGACTGAATCGCCCGAGTTCACCCGGGTTGAGGTGCTCCCAGATTCCGTCGCTGCAAAGGGCGAAGCTCTGACCGGGTCGCAGCATGGCACAACCATGGTCGACAACGGGTGGGTTGGGGCCACCCAGCCCACGCAACAGTTGGTGCTGGTCGTGGGCGCAGGCCACCTGGTGTGCGGAGATTTCGCCCCGTCGGACGCGCTGCTGCGCCATGCTGTGATCCTCGGTACATCCCAGCAGGCGTCGTCCCTGGAACCGGTACAGCCGACTGTCGCCCACATGGGCCCAACTGGTGCGTCCTCCTCGAATCAACAAGGCGACCACCGTCGAGTGTGGCTCGCCTTGGGCCACGGTCCGGCCGAGACGGCGCAGTTCCTGGTGCGCGGTCTGGCACAGGGTTTCCAGAAACAGCGCAGCGGGCTGGTCACACCAGCCCCGCTCCGCCCACAGTTTTCTCGCTGTCTGAACCACGCCCTGAGCAGCCAATTCTCCCGCGCCATCGCCACCCATCCCGTCGGCCAGTACCAAAAGTCGGGCATCTTCACGCGAGTCGTACAGGCAGACCAGTTCATCCTGCTGGATCGACCGACCGCCCAGGGCGCGAGCCCCGGCCGCCAGCGGCACGGTGACGATGTCAAACTGCCGGTCGGTCACCCGGATGCCTCCTGTAGCATCGGTGTCACAACTGCGGGTCAGCTGCGACGGTCGGTTTCAGTGGCGGTCTTCTGCTGCATGCCTGGCGTGTCCGGGGCGTTCAGCATGGCCGTGGTGGCACCGGACCCAATCCCGGTGCTGGCAACCTTGCGTGGATGCGCACTGGCTTCAGGTACGCCGCTGATCGCTCCCTTGGCAATGACCGGACCGGTGGGCTGTCCCGTGGGCGAGCCACCGATCGGCTCCACTGAAACGGCAAGCGCCGCCTTGGGGCCAAGCTGCGCGACCAGGGCCGGATCAAGCGCCAACGTGGTCGGTTGGTCGGGTGTGATCATGCCGACCGAGATCGGTTTGCCACCCGGCGGAATCAGCCACAACTCCGGTGCGCGACCGCTGGCAAACGCTGTCGGCGATGCCGGCACCACGACCATGCGTGCGTTTTTCGGATCCATCGTGGCAGTCCAGCCGATGACGCCGTTGTCCTGCCGGATGGTGGCAGCCATATAGCTCGGATTGGCCGTGCTGGTCGGTGCGGGCGGTGCGGTACGCGGTACCGTGACGACCACCAGCAAGGCGATGGCCGCCGCGCTGGCACCGATACCGAGCCAGTGCCACAGCGGCAGGTTGTTCCACAGTCCCTGGCGCGGCCGGCCCCTGGCAGGCGCGTTCAATTGCAGCGCGTGGTGAATCCTGGCCCAGACATAGGCCGCCGGCTCGACCTCGACCACCTCCTCGGTCAACGGCATGAGCCGCTGTTGCCACAACGCCACGGCAGTCGCGGCAGCCTCCGTGGTCTGCACCTCATGGGCCACGGCTGCACGGGCATCGGCATCCAGTACCCCAAGGACGTACTCGGCGTAGCGGAGATGATTGTTGTCGTCGGCAGGTGTGTTCATTGGTCCAGGCACGTCCTCAGTTGCATCAGGCTGCGGCGGATCCAGCTCTTCATGGTTCCGAGCGGCACCTTGCAGCGTGTCGCCAATTCGTTATACGTGGCTCCGGTGAAAAAGGCTTCACGCACCGAGCTTCGCTGCTGCGGTTCCAGCTCATCGAGGCATCCCTGCAGTCGCTGATGTGCCTGGCTGGTTTCGGCGTGGCCGGCGGGCGTGGGTTGATCGTCAGGCGTTTCATCGAGCTTGAGAGGGTCGTCAAGCTGCTCTTCGCGATGCTGGCGCAGTCGGTCGATCGACTTGTTGCGTGCCAGCGTCATCAACCAGGTGATCGCACTGGCTTTTGCCACGTTGAAGCTGCTGGCGCGTCGCCATACCGTGGTGTAGGTCTCCTGCAACACCTCTTCGGCCTCGCTGCGGTCACGCAGCATGCGCAGGCATACGCCGAACAGCTTCGAGGAGGTGCGCTTGTACAGTTCGGCGAATGCTTTTTGATCCTCGCTGCCGATTTCGATCAACAGCTGGTTGAGTTCTTGCTGCTCGATGGTACGGGTGGCACTCATGGGCGAACCATCCTGTCGTCGTCATTCAACGAGTGTGTCATGCAGCTTCGGCGGTACATGCCGGCGGTGAGGAATAGCTTGACCGAGGCCTTGTGCACTGGCAAGTGGGCACGTCGAGTGCCGACACAGGTCGCACACAGGGAGTTCAGGACCAAGCTTGACGACCCGCCGGCAACGCGATGGCTGTCGGCTGAGATAGCATGAGCATGTTAGATATGAAACGGGATGTTCCATGTTGTCTGCCGCCACATCAACGTTGACGCACTGTTTCGGACACGGATTCACCCGCACGCGCAAGGACATCGGCAGATGAGCAAGACGGTCAATAAACAGGGGAGTACCTCAGCGTCACGACGTCGCATGCAGATGACCGATATCGCCCGCCTGGCCGGGGTGTCGGTATCCACCGTGTCGCGCGCACTGAGCGGGAGCGAGCTGATCAGTGCCCATACGCGCGAACGCATAAAGACCCTGGCGCAGCAGTTCAACTACACCGTGAACAGCGTTGCGACGAATCTGCGTTCGGGGGTCAAGCGGACGATCGCGGTCGTGGTTCCGTTCGAACCCGGCAGTCGGCAGAGCTTTGCCGACCCGTTCCTGCACGGCATGATCGGCAGTCTTGCGGATGCGCTCACCGAGCGTGGCTACGAAATGCTGCTTTCACGCACCGATGCCGATCGACTCGACGCCGTCGCCGCATTGATCGACAGTGGGCGTTCGGCGGGGGTGATCCTGATCGGGCAGTGGCGACACCATGATCAGCTCAACGCGATGGCGGCGCGGGGATTGCCGCTGGTGGTATGGGGTGCGCATTTGCCGCATCAGGATTACTGCACCGTCGGTGGCGACAACGTCCGGGGAGGGCAACTCGTCGCTGAACATCTGCTGGCCCAGGGCCGGCGGCATATGGTCTTTCTCGGCGATTGCGGCCTGCCCGAGGTAGCGCAACGTTATCGTGGCTTTGTCGCCGGTTTGCGTGCAGGCGGCATCAACCTGCCGGCACAGCAGCGCATGGCGGTGCCGTTCCTGGCCGAAAGCGGTCGTCAGGCGATGTTCACGCTGATCGACCGCATCCCGGAACTGGATGCGGTGTTCGCCTGCAGCGACCTGTTGGCGATGGCAGCCGTGGGTGCCTTGCGCGAACGCAAGAAACAGGTTCCGACCGACGTGGCCGTGGTCGGCTACGACGATGTCGAGCTGTCGGCGCACTTCAATCCGCCGCTCAGCACGGTGCGACAGCCTATCCACGAAGCCGGAGCCTTGCTGGTCGGTGAGTTGTTGATGTTGCTCGAAGGCAAGACGCCGCCGCCGTTCGTAGTGCTGGAAACCCGATTGATCGTTCGCGAAAGCAGCTACGTGGCGTAATTCGCTTGCTGCGTCGCAGCAAACCCCCTTGAGCGAACCTGCCGGCCGAGGCCAAGAGCTGGGATTCCGGTACTTTGCAAACGTTGTCATTCTGTGCGTTTCGGCCTTACCGTACACGGCATCAATCATTATGATTTACCGAAGAAAAATTATGTTGCAACGCAAATTGCAATCGATTGCATAGAGTTTGAAGATGGGGCGTGGCCAAGCCACCTCGGTCGGCCGCGCGCAGACACCACCCAATAACTGCCACGCAGGTCTGCGCATCCATTCAAACGGGGAGACAAACATGAACGTCAACGCTGTACGCAAGCACGCCCTTGCTGTCGCCGTGATGTTGGCACTGCTGCCGGCAGCCGCGATGGCCCAGAACGAATCCACCACCCAGCCCGCAGCGACTGCCGGCAAGCCAGCGGCGAAGGCAGCCGATGGGCAGGCGACGCCCACCAAGCCCGAGATAGCCAAGGCAGTCAATCTCAATCAAATGGTGGTCACCGCTTCGCCTGCGGCCTTGACTGTCATGGGGTCGAGTATTTCGGTGAGTACCCTGGACTCCAGTCAGATCCGCAACAGTGGTGCCCAGGGGGCCGCCGACCTCCTTCGAGACATTCCCGGTGTCCGTGCCGAGTCCTCCGGTGGCTATGGCAACGCGAACATCTCCGTGCGTGGCCTGCCGGTGGCGTCCGGCGGTGGCAAGTTCGTGCAATTCCAGGTTGACGGCATGCCGGTGCTGGAGTTCGGCGATATCGCTTTCGCCACCCCGGATACCTTCCTGCGGCCGGACTACAACATCGCCCGGGTCGAAGTGGTGCGCGGTGGCTCGGCGTCGGTATTCGCCAGCAACGCGCCCGGCGCGGTGTTCAACTTCATCACCAAGACCGGTGCGGAAAAGGGCGGCGCCATTGGTTTGACCACCGGCCTCAACTACGACAGCAAGCGGCTCGATTTCGATTACGGCCAGCCGATTTCGGCCACCACGCGGTTTCATGTCGGCGGTTTCGTACACGGCGGTGAAGGCCCCAAGACCATCAACTACACGGCCCAGTCCGGTGGCCAGTTGATGGGCAACATCACTCACGATATCGACGGCGGCTTCCTGCGTGCCAGCTTCCAGTACCTGGATGACCATGAGCCGGTATTCCTGCCGGTTCCCATGCGGATCACCGGCAGCAACGGTTCGCCCAGCGTCAGCTCGCTCCCTGGCTTCAACATCCAGAACGGCGCGATGCAGTCGCCGTACTTTCGCCGTGACCTGGCGGTCAACGCCAGCGGGAATCCGGTCGTTACCGACATCGCCAGTGGCTACCATTCCAAGGTGCGGGCGTTCGGTGGCGAAGGCCAGTTCGACCTCGGCAACAGCTGGACCCTGCACGAGCAGTTCCGGATTGCGTCCAACACGGGTTCGTTCGTCGGCCCGTATCCAGCCGAGGTCAACACGGCCTCGGCATTGGCACAGGAGATCGGTGGTCCGGGTGCGACATTGGCCTATGCCACCGGTCCAAATGCGGGGCAGATGATTGCCAATCCTGCGGCCCTGTCCGGCAACGGTCTGGCCACGCGGGTGCATCTTTTCAATGTGACGTTGCCCAACATGGACAACGCGACCAACAACCTCACACTCAAGCGCACATTCGAGTTGCAGGACGGCCCGCTGAATTTTCTGATGGGCTACTACCACTCACGCCAGCACATCGTGCAGGACTGGCACTGGAACACCTACCTGGAAACCGTGCAAGGCCAGAATGCGTCGCTGCTCGATGTCTACAACGCGGCCGGCCAGAAGCAGACCGATCATGGCCTGGTCGCCTACGGCGAGCCGTACTGGGGCAATTGCTGCGTCCGCTCCTACGATGCCAACTACACCATGGATGCACCCTACGTCTCGCTGAACTGGCAGCCCGGCAACTGGAGCTTCGACGCCGGGCTGCGCTACGACCACATGCGCGCGGGCGGCACCTATGCCGGCTCCAACGGCGTCAGCCCCATCGACGTCAATCGCAATGGCGTGATCTCGGTGCCGGAGCAGACCGTACCGGTGGTCGACAACAACAATCCGATGCCGATCAACTACAGCAAGCACCATCTCGAGTACTCGTTTGGTGCCAATTACCTGGTCAATACGAATGTGGGCTTGTTCGCCCGTGCCAGTCGCGGCGCGCGTTTCAACGCCGATCGTCTGCTGTTCGGTGGTGGCCTGAACGCTGCCGGCAATGCGCCGCAGGGCGTGGCGGTCAATGTCGTGAAGCAGTATGAAGGCGGGGTCAAGTGGAGTACGCGTCACACCAGTCTTTTTGTCACGGCGTTCTATGCGACAACCCAGGAGCAGAACCAGGATGTCACTTCACAGACACAGTACCTGATCAGCCGGGACTACAAGGCGCGAGGCGTCGAGTTGGAGGGATCGGTCAACTACGGTGACCTGAGCGTGCGTGCAGGTGCCACCTATACCCATTCCCGGATCACCCACGATGCGATCACGCCGTCCAATGTCGGTGGCGTGCCGCAACGCCAGGCGAGCTGGATCTGGCAGTTGAGCCCAACCTATCGCGTCAGCGGCTTCACCGTTGGCGCCACCGTGATCGGGACCACGAAGTCCTACGCCAGCAATCCGAATGGCCTGATGATGCCGGGTTACACCCAGGTCAACGCATTTGCCAGCTATGACATCAACGCTCGCATGTCGATCTCGCTGCACGCCGACAACTTGTTCAATGCGGTGGGCTTGACCGAAATCGACCAGAGCCCCGGTGCGGTAACCAGTAGCGGTCTCAACACCGCGCGCTCCATCCTCGGTCGCACGGTGTACGCCAGCTGGCGCTATCGCTTGTGATCCAAGGGCAAGAAACGGGTGTCACGTCGCCCAGGGATGCACAGGCGATGTGTGGACAGTTCCTGGCGATGTTGCCAGCGAGCCAGCATGCGGCTGCCAACCGGCGCTTTGCGTCGGTCGGCGGCACGCTGATCGAGCAGTTGTCCGCGCTGTACGGCCAGACACCGGGATTTTCGCGCTGGATGCAGGCACTGTTCGCAGACCTGGGGCAACTGGCGCTGGCCCGGCCGGCGCCGCTGGCCATGCTTGATGCCGATCGCGAGGCAAGGCCGGACTGGTTCGTTTGTCAGCGCATGGTGGGTTACTCGGCGTATGTGGATCGTTTCGGCGGCACGCTGAGCGGGGTTGGCGGGCGCATCGGCCACCTGCGCGAACTGGGCGTCGATTACTTGCATCTGTTGCCGTTCCTGCGGGCCCGAAAGGGCGACAGCGATGGCGGTTTCGCGGTGGCCAGTTTCGACGAGGTCGAGCCGGCACTGGGCAGCATGGACGATCTGCAGACGCTGACAAGCGAACTGCGTGAAGCCGGCATCAGCCTGTGCGCGGACCTGGTGCTCAACCATGTGGCAGATGAACATGCCTGGGCGCAGGCGGCAGCCGCAGGAGACCCGCTCAAGCGCAGTTTCTTCCACGTGTTTCCCGATCGTGATCTGCCCGATGCCTACGAGACCTCGGTCGGTGAGGTTTTCCCGCAGGTGGCTCCCGGTAACTTCACCCGGGTTCCGGCCATGGATGGCTGGGTCTGGACCACGTTCTATCCGTTCCAGTGGGATCTGAACTACGCGCAGCCAGCGGTGTTTGCCGCCATGGTCCGGGTCTTGCTGCAGTTGGCCAATCGCGGCATCGAGATATTCCGGCTCGACTCGGCGCCCTTTCTGTGGAAGCGCCTGGGTACCGCGTGCATCAACGAGCCGGAAGTGCACCGGATACTCGCGGCACTGCGCGCGTGCGTGCAGCTGGTGGCGCCGGCGGTGCTGCTGAAAGCCGAGGCGATCGTGCCGACCGAGCAGGTATCGGCCTATTTCGGCCAGGGCGCTTTGCGCGGGCGCGAGTGTCAACTGGCCTATCACAGTGGGCTGATGGCGTCGGCGTGGGCCGGCTTGGCCGAAGGCAGCGCCGAGTTGCCGCGACAGCTGCTGGCGCAAACTCCGACACCGCCCGCGGCGGCGGGATGGGTGACGTATGTGCGCTGTCACGACGACATCGTCTGGAGTGTTTTGCGGCCGCTGGTCGAGGCGGACGGCGGTGACTATGTCGCTCGCATCGGCAAGGCAGCGGCTTATCTGGAGGGACGTGTCCCGGGCAGCTTTGCCCGCGGCGCGGCATTCCAGACCCAGGATGCTGCTGCCTTGCATGGCAGCAACGGGATGACCGCGGCCCTGGTCGGCTTGCCGGAAGATCCGCACGCCGCGATCGAAGCGGCTGCACTGAGGCGCTATGTGCTGTTATATGCGCTGGCGTTCTGGGTCGGTGCGGTGCCGTTGATTTACATGGGCGACGAACTGGGGCAATACAACAATAACGATCCGCGGGACGCGCAACGGGTGATTCAGGACGGCCGCTGGCTGCAGCGTCCGTTGCTGTCGGCGGCCGCGCTGGAGCTGTTGAAATCGGGCCACGGTGTGGCCGCCACGACGTTTGCCGCCTTGCAGGCTCTGGTTGCCGCGCGGCGACACCCGCAGTGGCCCGCAGCCGGTGACATCGTGGTGGCTGAGCATGCCGATGCCGGCTTGCTGGTACTGCGCTGTGGCGACGATGCCGTGGGCGTGTTCAATTTCGGCGGGAATGCCGCGCAGCTGGATCTGGCGGCGTTGACGGCGGAGCAGGGCTGGTCCGACATCTTCGCCATCGGCGTGAGCAGGACGGCGGGCGTGCGGGACGCGGCACAGTGCGCCTTGTTGCCGTGGGCCACACTGTGGCGGGTTCGTGATGCGGTCTGAAAAGGCTTCTGTGGCGGCACCGATCGTGTTCGGCGAAGCACTTGTCGATGTGTTTGGCGAGCTGTTGAAACCGGGCGGGGCACCGTTCAATGTGGCCTGCCATCTTGCGGCGCTGGGGCTGACGCCGTTGCTGATCACGGGTATCGGCAACGACGATGCGGGACATCTGCTGCGCGAGACCGCAGGTCGCTTCGGGCTGTCATTGCAAGCGGCCCAGCTTGCGCCACGCAGCGCGCGCGTGGAAGTGCACGAAGGCACCGACGGTCATCGGTTCAGCATCCCCACGGATCAGGCTTTTGATCGCATCGATGCGCGCGAAGCGCTGCAGGCCGCCGCGGTCGAGGACGGTCCGCGCTGGCTGTATTTCGGCACCCTGGCACTACGTCAGTCGACCACGCGCTCGACCCTGGCGGCGCTCCGCGCTCGCCGCCGGTATCGCACCTTTGTCGATTTGAACTGGCGTGAAGCCGGACCGTCGCCGGAGGTGATCCTCGAGCTGCTGCAAGACATCGACGTGCTGAAAGTGAGTGACGCAGAACTCGACCAGTTGTGCGGCTGGCTGGCACTTTCACAATCCTCGTCCCCGCCTGTGGCAGGCGAGCAGCGGTCCGCCGTGGCCGCACTCTGCCAGCGGGTGGGTGCCCGCTACCTTCTGGTCAGCCATGGCGCCGAGGGTGCGGCAGCGTGGGATGCCGCGGGATACTGCATCGCCCGTGAGCGGCCTCCACGTGTACCCGTGCTGCGCGACACCGTGGGCGCGGGCGACGCCTTCAGCGCCTTGATGTTCGCCGGCTTGCTGATGGAGCAGCCGGTTGCCAGTACGCTCGGTCAGGCCGTCGCATTTGCCAGTCTCAGTTGCAGTTGGCGTGGTGCGCTGCCTGAGGTGACGGGCTTGTACGATCCGTGGCGCATCCGTCTCGCTATCGATGCGCCAACGCCTTCGCCAGACCTGCCTGCGAGATAGACCGATGTCGACGCCCAAGCCACGGATGAATTTCTGGCAGATCCTGAACATGAATGTCGGATTCTTCGGCATCCAGTTCAGCTTCGGTCTGCAGCAGAGCAACATGAGCCCGATCTACAAGTATCTGGGTGCCCACGACAGCACCTTGCCGTATCTGTGGCTGGCCGGTCCGATCACCGGGTTGCTGGTGCAACCCCTGATCGGCGCCATGAGCGATCGGACCGACAGTCGCTGGGGCCGCCGGACGCCGTACTTCCTGATCGGCGCCTTGATCTGCAGTGTCTGCCTGCTGGCGATGCCGTTCAGTCCGACGCTGTGGGTGGCGGCCAGCCTGCTGTGGATTCTCGACGCGGGCAACAATGTCACGATGGAGCCCTACCGCGCCTTCGTCAGCGACCGCCTGGACAGTTCGCAACACGCCGCGGGATTCCTCACCCAAAGCGCATTCACCGGCTTGTCGCAGACGCTGGCTTATCTGACGCCCTCCTTGCTGGTCATCTTCGGCCTGAGCATGGCCTCGACCAATGCGGACGGGATTCCCTACGCTGTGGTCACGGCCTTCGTGATCGGCGCGTTCTTTTCGATAACCTCGATCGTCTGGTCGGTGTGGACCACGCCGGAATTGCCGCTGAGTGAATCCGAGCGGCTCCGGATGCGGGCGATCCCGCGCTCGGCGGCGGCGACGTTGCGCGAAATCGTCGCGGCCATTCGCGACATGCCCACCACCATGCGCCAGCTCGCGGTGATGATGCTGTTCCAGTGGTACGCGATGTTCTGCTATTGGCAGTACATCACGCTGTCGCTGGCTCACACGCTTTACGGCAGCACGGTGGCGACCACCGCCGGCTTTGGCGAGGCGGTGCTGATTACCGGGCGGATCGGCGGCTTCTACAACGCGATCGCCTTTATCGCGGCGATCGCGATGATGCCGTTGGCACGCCGCATCTCACCGCAGCGGCTGCACGCGTTCTGCCTGGTGCTCGGCGGCATCGGCCTGCTGGGTCTGCCGTTGATCCACAACCCGTGGCTGCTGCTGTTGCCGATGCTTGGCCTCGGGCTGAGCTGGGCCAGCATGATGGGTAACCCGTACGCCATGCTCGCCGGCAGCATTCCGCCCGAGCGGGCTGGCGTCTACATGGGCATCTTCAATGGTTTCATTGTGTTGCCGATGCTGCTGGAGAGCCTCACGATTCCCTGGCTCTATCGCCCGGTTCTCGGTGACAACCCGGAAAACGTGATCCGTCTCGGCGGCCTGTGCCTGCTGATCGCGGCCGGCTTGGTATTGCGGGTGCGCCAGGCAAAACCCGCTGCGTCCCCAGTCGACGCCTGAGGTAACCATTCCCTGTTGCAGCCAAGGGTGAATTGACGGGCGGTCAGCGGTTGCGACGCGCGCCTGGGCAGCACTTCTGAATCCCCGTTGCGGGCATGGCGGTTGGTCGGGTACGTCTCATGCTTGCGCATCCGCATGGTGGCCAACGACGTATACACCGGGGCAGGCAAGCCGTCTGCGTCACCCGGATGACGACACCATGGCCATGTTTCGAAAACGTTGCGCGTTGCTGGCGCTTTCCTTGTTCGCGAGTGCTACCGCCATGGCGCAGCCGCTGCCGAAGCTCAGCGCGCAGGGCCTGCTCACCGGTTCAGCCGGGCATACGCTCTATACCTACGACGCGGATGGCGCCTCGGGCAGCAGCCATTGCACAGGTCCGTGTGCGGCGTTGTGGCCGCCGTATGTGGCCGACAACACTGCCCAACCTGTGGGCCAGTACAGCATCACGGTTCGTGCCGACGGGGTGCACCAGTGGGTCTACAAGAGCCATCCGCTCTATCTCTACGCCGGTGACGACAAGCCGGGCGACGCCCATGGTGACGGCATGAACGGTCATTGGCACGTGGTGCATTGAATTTTCTTTCAGCCAATGCATCCGCATCGCCTGCGCCTGCGTATATCCCGGCACCAGCGCATTTCGCGTTGTTCTCACCAGAGGGAGGCTTCCATGCAAATGCATCGAAAGAGCCGGACAGCGTTGCTGATCGGATTGGCCTTGGCCGGCGGACTGTCGTCCACCATGGCCTCGGCGGCGGATACCGGCGGTTCGCAGTTCAGCAACAAACTGCTGCTTACCGGCGGCGTCAGCCAGATCGAGGGCTCCGCCGGTGGCGGCTTGACACCATGGGCGGTGATTGGCGGCTACGGCACGCAGGACGAAATTGGCGGCAACGCGTTCTACAGCCGGGTCAATTTGCCGGACTACCACCTGGATGACGTCGGCGCGCTGGTGGGTTTCTACAACCGGGTCGAGGTGTCGTTCGCACAGCAGCGCTTCAATACCGAGCAGGTCGGCGGCGCACTGGGCCTGGGGAATGGATTTACCTTCACGCAGAACGTGATCGGCGTGAAGGTGCGTCTGTTCGGCGATGTGGTGCTCGATCAGGACAGCTGGATGCCTCAGGTGTCGATCGGCATCCAGCACAAGAAGAACGATCAGGCGGCGGTGTTGCGCTTCATCGGTGCCAAGTCCGATCAAGGCAACGACTACTACATCAGTGCTACCAAGCTGTTTCTCAGCCAGAGCCTGCTGGTCAATGCCACGCTTCGTTACACCAAGGCGAACCAGATCGGCATCCTCGGTTTTGGTGGTGACAAGAACAACACCTACAAGCCGGAGTTTGCCGGCTCGGTGGCCTACCTGCTGAGCCGCAACTGGGCGATCGGTGCGGAGTATCGGCAGAAACCGAACAATCTCGGCATCGCCAGGGAAGACAACTGGTATGACGCTTTCGTGGCCTGGGCACCGACCAAGCATGTCTCGCTGACACTCGCCTACGTTGATCTGGGCAATATCGTGATCAAGCGACAACAGCGCGGGATGTACGCGTCGGTTCAAGTCGGTTTCTGATCATTATCCAGCCTATCCGGAGCAAACCCATGTTCAAGTATTCCCTCCATGCGGCCGTGATCGTCACGGCTGTTCTGTTCGCGCAATCAGCACTGGCTCAGGAAGCGGCGCCGATGCTGCAGCAATCCGCGGCGATGGCCGCTAGCGCACCACGTGATCCGGCGCTGAAGCCGGTGTTCGCCGAGTTCGGTGGCAAGCAGGGCCTGGTCTCGCTGATGAACGATTTCATGGACAACCTGGTCGCCGATCCGCGCACCCGTCCGTACTTTGAAAATGCCGACCGCGAGCACATCAAGGCCGAGCTGGTCGATCAGTTCTGCGTGATCCTCGATGGCCCTTGCACCTACACCGGCAAGAGCATGGCCACGGCCCATCGCAACCTCGGCATCAATCGGGCGGGGTTCAATGCCCTGGTCGAGGACTTGCAGAAAGCCATGAGCAAGCACGACATCCCGTTCCGCGCGCAGAACAAGCTGCTGGCGAAACTGGCACCGATGCATTCGGCGGTCATCACCAAGAAGTAAGCACGGGGCGAGGGGAGCCGCGGGTTCAGCGGCTCACCTGCGCTGAGAATTCTCGGGTTCGTGAGGCTGTCCGGCGTTGCTCAGGTCGTTGCAACGGGCAGATCGGACGCGAGAAACGCCAGCGCCCGATCGCAGGGTGCGTCGACTTTGAGGGTCAGCAGGGCGTCGGCGCGGGTTTGCCCCAGGTTGACCGCTGCCACCGGCTTGCCCGCCTTGGCCGCCGCGTTGATGAAACGGAAACCCGAATACACCATCAAGGAGGAGCCGAGCACCAGCACGGCATCGGATTGCTGCCAGGCGAGGGTGGCGGCATCGACCCGCTCGCGCGGCACGTTTTCGCCGAAAAACACCACGTCGGGCTTCATGATGCCGCCGCAATGGAGGCAGGCAGGCACCTCGAAACGCGCAAAGTCCTGGTGTTCCAGATCGGCGTCGCCGTCAGGCGCGTCGGCGGCATCCAGCGCTGCCCAGTCGGGATTGCGCTGGCACAGAATCTGCTGGAATGCCTCGCGCGGCTCACGCTGTTCGCAGGCCATGCAGCGAACCTGATCCAGGCGACCATGCAGGTCGACCACTCGGCGGCTGCCGGCACGTTGATGCAGACGGTCAACGTTCTGGGTTACCAGCAGGGTAATCTGGCCGCGCCGCTCGAGCTGCACCAGGGCGTGATGCGTCCGATTCGGCAGGGCGTGACCAAAGCGCCGCCAGCCGACCATGCTGCGCGCCCAGTAGCGTTGGCGCGTAGCTTCCTCGCCCATGAACGCCTGCCAGGTTACCGGCGGCGTACGCTTCCATTGGCCGTCCCGATCGCGGTAGTCGGGAATGCCCGAATCGGTGCTGACACCTGCACCGGTCAACACGAACAAGGCCGGATGCTCGGTGATGAAATGTCGCAGGCGTGGATCGGGCGGTGGGACTTGCTCGGTGGTCATGCCGGTTCCCGTGATGTGACTGGATGCTTCGGTATCAGGCGGAGCACGTGGTTGTGACTGGGCCGGCACGTATTTTACAACTCACCAGGGGATCACGATCAGCTTGGCAGTCTGTCGTCATTGGGTCCCGATCACTGAATTCGACCAACGCCGCGGTTGTCAAAACCGTCGGTCAGCCCCATGATTTCATCCTTGACGGGGAGTTTTTCGCCGTTGCAGATTGCAGGTTTTTCCTTACATGAGTGAGCTTCTCAGTGTGGCAGACGCCGACCAGCTGATTCGGCGGCAGATGCTGTCGTTCGGCAGTGAACGCGTCGCCATCGACAAGGCCATGGGTCGGGTGCTGCGCCAGACGGTCCGTGCCGAGCGCGACCAGCCACCGTTCGATCGGGTGATGATGGATGGCATCGCGCTGGCCGAGGCTGGCGCGGCAGCGCGCCGTGTTGCGCTGGTCGGGCGGCAAATGGCGGGTATGGCGGAACAATCGCTGGACCTGCCGTCCGGCTGCCTTGAAGTCACCACCGGTGCCATGCTGCCACGCGGCTGCGACCGGGTGATCCCGGTGGAACAGACGCGTCGTGAGGGCGACATCTATGTGCTGGCAGAGGATTGCCAGTCCAGTCCGGGCCAGTTCGTGCACCGGCGTGGTTCCGACTGCCGTGAGCGGGATTTGTTGCTGGAACCCGGTGTACGGCTGCGTGCGCCAGAGCTGGCCGTGCTTGCCGCCAACGGCGTCGCCGAGGTCGAGGTGGCATCGATTCCGTCGGTGGCGATCATCGCGACCGGCGACGAGCTCGCCGACGTGGACCAGTCGATGGCCGAGGGCCAGATCCGTCGTTCCAACGACCGTGCGCTGGCCGCCGCACTGGCCAGTCGCGGTTTCGACGATCTGCTGCTGACCCGTGTCGCCGACGATCTTGCCGCAACCACGCGTACCCTGGACGGATTGTTGGCCAGCCGGCAGGTATTGGTATTGTCCGGCGGCGTCTCGGTCGGCCAGCGCGATTACGTGCCCGAGGCATTGCGTGCGCTGGGCGTACGCCAAGTGCTGCACCGGATCGCCCAGCGTCCCGGCAAGCCGATGTGGTTCGGCCTCGGCCCGCAGGGGCAGGTGGTGTTCGGCCTGCCGGGCAATCCGGTGTCTGCGCTGGTTTGTGCTTTTCGCTACCTGCTGCCGGCGTTGCAGCAGGCGATCGGTATGCAAACCGCCGAAGCCGTCACCGTGTGTTTGCAAAGCGAAGCGCCTACGCATCCGAAACTGACCTGCTTCGTGCCGGTGCAGGTGCATCACGATGCGACGGGCCGCATGATGGCGCAACCGCTGCCAACACGCACCTCGGGTGATTTCTCTTCCTTGCCGCGCACCGCCGGTTTTGTGCAGCTGGCACCGGCGAGCTGCGATGCGGCAGCCGGCAGTATGGCGTCTTTCCATGCGTGGTGAAGGCTCCACACCTTCGGCTTCCGCCGCACCGCTGTTGCCGCGGGATCGGCATGGCCGGCCCCTGCACGATCTGCGTATTTCCGTGATGGATCGCTGCAACTTCCGTTGTCCGTACTGCATGCCGGAGTCGACCTATGGCGAGCACTTCACCTTTCTGCGCAACGACCAGCGGCTGAGTTTCGACGAAATTGAACGCCTGTGCCGGATCGCCGCGGATCTTGGCGTGAGCAAGTTGCGCCTTACCGGTGGCGAGCCACTGCTGCGACCGAAACTGTCCGAGCTGGTGGCGAGGCTGCGCCGAATCGATGGCATCGCCGACCTGGCGATGACCACCAATGGCGTGCTGCTGGCGCGCCAGGCGGCAGCGCTGCGGGACGCCGGGCTCGACCGGGTCACGGTCAGCCTGGACACGCTGGACCCGGCGTTGTTCCATCGCATGAGCGGTGGTCGCGGCGCCCTGGATGATGTCCTGGCCGGCATCGAAGCGGCCCAGACGGCAGGCTTTCCGCAGGGCATCAAGCTCAACACCGTGGTACAGCGTGGCGTCAACGAGCACAGCGTGATCGATCTGATCGAACGCTTCCGCGGCAGTGGCATCGTCCCTCGCCTGATCGAGTACATGGACGTGGGCAATCGCAATGACTGGAACGCCGATGCCGTGGTGCCATCGGCCGAGCTGATCGCCGCCATTGACGCACGCTGGCCGCTGCAGGCGCTGCCGGCGAAATACCCGGGCGAGGTGGCCACCCGGTTCCGCTTCCGCGACGGTGCCGGCGAGATCGGGGTGATCTCCTCGATCAGCGAACCTTTCTGCGGTGCCTGCTCGCGCGCCCGACTGTCGTCCGAGGGAGCGCTGTATACCTGTCTGTTCGCTACCCAGGGCACGGACTTTCGCACGCCCTTGCGTGACGGCTCCACCGACGAGGCACTGCGCGACAGGTTGCGTCAGGTGTGGTTGCGCCGTGCCGACCGTTACAGTGAGGAGCGTGCGCAACGCCGTACCGGCGAGCGTCGCAAGATCGAAATGCATTACATCGGAGGCTGAGCCGGCCGCTGCATCCCAGCACTGTGCCGAGACAACACCATGAACGACATGCCCAGAGAACTTTCCCACGTCGACGCGGCCAACCGGCCGCAGATGGTCGATGTCGGTGCCAAGCCCGTCACGCGGCGGACCGCACAGGCGCAGGCCACGGTACATTTCCCCGCCGATGTGGCCGCACAGTTGCACGCCGCCGGCCATGTCACCCCCAAGGGGGCGGTGTTGACGGTGGCCAATATCGCCGGGGTAATGGGCGCCAAGGCCACCTCGCAGCTGATTCCCCTTTGCCATCCGTTGAGCCTGGACCGCTGCGACATCGTGATCCGCATGGAGGGCGAGCAGGCACTGGTCGACTGCACGGTGGCGTGCCGTGGCAGCACCGGCGTGGAAATGGAAGCGCTGACCGGTGCCAGCATCGCCGCGCTGACCATCTACGACATGTGCAAGGCCCTGTCGCACGACATCGTGATCGGCGAGATCCGCCTGCTCAGGAAATCCGGCGGCAAGCATGAGGTCGACCATCTGAAGGCCACCGGCGCGCCTTCGAAGGATCCGGTGCAAGCACCGCGCGTCGAGATGGTTCCGGTCGATGCCGCCGCAGTCGACGCCATTCCAGCGCGGCCGGCATCGTGAGCGCGCCGCCGCTCTACGGTCTGCTGCTTTCCGGCGGTGCCAGCCGGCGCATGCGACGTGACAAGGCGCAACTGAACTATGCCGGCGAGCCCCAGTTGTTGCGTGCCTGGCGCCTGCTCAGCGCGGTGACGGAACGTGCCTTCGTCTCGGTACGCCGGGATCAGCGCGACGATGCCCTGCGCGGCGGTTTGCCGCAGATCGTCGATCGCTACGACGCCATCGGCCCTGCTGCCGGTATTCTTTCCGCTCAGGAGAGTCATCCCGAGGCCGCCTGGCTGGTACTTGCGCTGGACCTGCCGCGGCTGGATGCAGATACCTTGCAGCAGCTGCTTGCCGCGCGTGATCCCGACGGCGACGCGACGGCGTTCAGCAGCCGCTTCGACGGCTTGCCCGAGCCGCTGTGCGCGCTGTGGGAGCCGTCCAGCCACGGCTTGCTCAAGCAGCGCGTCGAGGCCGGCAACTATTGTCCGCGCAAGGCGCTGATCCAGTTGCGTACACGCTTGTTGCCCGCCCCGGGTGACGCCCTGGACAACATCAACACCCCCGAGGAATTCGCCCAGATGCAACGCCAGATCGAGCCGCAGTCATGACCACCGTCAACCTGCAGTATTACGCCCAGATGCGCGAACAGGCCGGCAGCAGTGGCGAGAAGCTGACCACCCAGGCCGGTTCCTTGCGCGAACTGTACGACGAGTTGCGCACACGGCACGGCTTTTCGCTGCCGGCCGACGCGCTGAAGGTGGCAGTGAACACCCAGTTCAGTGACTGGAGTCGCGCGCTGGACGAGGGTGACACCGTGGTTTTCATTCCCCCGGTGGCCGGCGGATGAGCGGCTTCCGGATTGCCGCCACAGCAGTCGATCTCGCGCAGTTGCGCGATAGCCTGCAGCACCCGGGCAGCGGCGGCTTCTGCAGCTTCGAGGGTTGGGTGCGCAACAACAACGAGGGCCGCGAGGTCAGCGGTCTGGAATACGAGGCCTACGATGCACTGGCGGTGATCGAGGGCGGGAAGATCGTCGACGAGGCGATGGCGCGCTACGGTGTGCTGGCCGCGCAATGCGTGCATCGCACCGGCAACCTGAAACTCGGTGATCTGGCGGTGTGGATCGGCGTGTCGTCGGCACATCGCGACGAGGCGTTCCGTGCCTGTCGCTACATCATCGACGAAATCAAGCATCGCCTGCCGATCTGGAAGAAAGAACACTACCTCACCGGCGACACCGCCTGGGTGGCCTGTTCGCACACCGAGCGTGCGCATGAGCACGAGGCGCCGCACGTGCATCATCACGCGCATCCCCGGCCGGCAGAGGATGCCGGTGCGGTCGCCGCACCGCCTTTCCGCCCCGACTACTCCCGCCAGACGCGCTTGCGCGAGGTCGGTGACGCCGGTCAGGCAAAGCTCGCGGCAGCGCGCGTCCTGGTGATCGGTGCCGGTGGGCTCGGTTGCCCGGTGCTGACCTATCTGGCTGGCGCCGGGGTCGGCACGCTGGGTATTGTCGATGCCGATCGTCTCGATGCCAGCAACCTGCATCGGCAAACCATGTACGACGCCCGTGATATCGGCGAACGCAAGGTGGATCTGGCGGCACGCCGCGTCACCGCGCTCAACCCGACCGTGACGGTCGAGACCCGCACCCAGCCGCTGCACCCGGGCAATGCGGCGGAGGTGTTCGCCCAATACGACCTGGTGGTGGAGTGCACCGACGACCTGGGTAGCCGTTACCTCAGCAGCGATGCGGCGGTGCTCACCGGCACGCCGCTGATCCTCGCCAGCGTGTACCAGTACGAAGGCCAGTTGCAGGTGGTCAGTGGCAAGCCGGGTGATCCGTGCCTGCGCTGCCTGTGGCCCGATCAGCCGGCTCCCGGGGTTGCGGGCAGCTGCGTCGAGTCCGGCGTGCTCGGTCCGGTACCCGGTGTGCTCGGTACGATGCAGGCGAACGAGGCGCTGAAGCTGCTGCTCGGTTTGCCAGGGGCAGCCACCACGGATTTGTTGCTGGTCAACCTGCTCGATCACGCGATCCAGCGCCTGCCGGTCGACCCGTCACAGGGATGCCGGCAGCACGGTGGTTGCCGCGAAGTGGCACGCCGTGCGCTGGAACAGGCGCAGGACGACACCGATGTGGACGTCCATTTCGAACACCTCGACGAGGCCATCGCCGCCGGGTTTCGGTTGATCGATGTGCGCGAGCCGGCCGAGATTGCGCAGCGACCGATCGATCTGCCGTCGCAGGCCGTGTCGTCCGGGAAAATCACTGAAGATACCAGTGTATTTGCCGGCGGGCGCGTGTTGCTGCTGTGTGCCAGCGGCAAGCGCAGTGGCCATGCTGCCCGCTTGGTGCGGGGGCAGGGTGCACGCAATGTGTATTCGCTGGCGGGCGGACTTGCCGCGCTGCGGCGGCGCCCCGGTCGCGCAGCGGGTTGACGTCGTGATGACCACAGCTTTACCCGCACTGACCGACTACACCACGGCGCGCGACCAGCTGCTCGCGCACAGCGTTCGATGTGCCTCCGAACCTTGTCCGTTGGCGCAGGCCGCCGGGCGGATTCTGGCGCTGGATATCCGCAGCCCGATGGCGCTGCCGTCGTTTGACCATGCCGCGATGGATGGCTATGCGCTGTGCGCGCGCAACGCCCTGGCCGCGGGCTCGGAACATCGGGTGCAAGGCTCGCAGGCGGCGGGCGATGTCGCCGTCGAATCGACGGGAGCGGCATGGGAGATCATGACCGGTGCGCAACTGCCCGATGGCCTGGACGCCGTGGTGGCGGTGGAACGCACCGAACTGCTGGAGACGCTTGCCGACGGCAGCCCGGCGCGCATTCGTCTGAGCGATCCCCTCGTAGCGGGACAGAACGTACGTTATGCCGGCACCGATGTCGAACAAGGCGCCGTCGTGCTCCGTGCCGGCATCCGTATCGGACCGGCCCAGGTGATGTTGCTGGCGGCATTGGGAATAGCCAGCGTGGAAGTGGTGCGGCGTCCGCGCGCGGCGATCATCTGCACCGGCAAGGAGTTGCAGGCCGACGCGTCGATGGCGCTGCAGTCAGGCCGCATCCATGGCTCCAACGGCCCCTATCTGGTGGCCGCACTCGATGCCATCGGCGTTCTGGTCTTGTCCTGCGAGACCGTGGACGATACCGCGGTGACCTATGCTGCGGCGCTGCAACGCGCCGTCGATGCAGGGGCCGAACTGGTCATCAGCACCGGTGCGGTATCGATGGGCCGCTATGATTTCGTCCCTGACAGCTTGCGCCGACTCGGCGCCGAGATCCTGTTCCACCGGGTGGCGATGCGTCCCGGCAAGCCCTTGCTGGCCGCGGCTCTGCCCCAAGGCCCGTTGTTGCTCGCGCTGCCGGGTACCCCGATGGCGGTCGCTGCCGGACTGCGCTTCTTCGTCACCCCGGTGGTTCGCGCGATGAGCGGGCAAGAGCGAGAGCCGCTGTCGCATGCCGTGCTCGATACACCCCAACGCCCCACGCCCGGCCTGCGCCATTTCCTGCGCGCGAGCTTCCGCCAGGATGAATCCGGCTCTGTGCATGCGAGCGTGCTGAAGCTGCAGCAGCCGTTCCGCATCCAGCCTTTCGCCGATGCGGATGGCTGGGTGGTGCTGCCTGAAAACGCCGGTGATTGTGCCGCCGGCAGCATGGTCCGGATCGCCAGTTTGCATACACACGCGTCCTCCGCTTTTTTGTCAGCGCGTCCAATCGCGACGCATGAAGAGGTGTCACCATGAAACTGCAGATCGAAGGCCAGACGCTGCGCCTGCGCCTGGACGAGACGGAGCTGGCGACTTTGCTGGCGGGCAACGCATCGGCGATCCGTACCCGTTTTGCCGGCGTATTTGCCATCGAGTGCAGCGTGCAACTGGTCAAGGGGATGGATGCGACATTTTCCGGGTCCGCCGAGAAATGGCAGATCGGCTTGCCCGGCGCGTCCGTTCGCGAGCACGCTGAGCGCCTGCCCACGCGCGAAGGGCTGCGTTTCACGGTGACCGGGCAGGGCGGTGCCGACGCGCTGGAGCTGCTGTTCGACGTCGACGTACGCGACAGCGTGAGGCGGCGACGCTCGTCGTGAGCGCAACTCCCGGCTACCAGGCCTGCTGGCCATCGCCCTGAGGGGTTCTACCCTGTAAACGCGGATACTTCCAAGAAGGCCGACGATGGCCAAAAGGGGAATGTCATATCCAAGCGAAGACAGTTCAGCGATGCTGCCGCCGGGTCCAATGGGCTCTGCATACCTGATTGCTCTGGTCCGTCATGTGCCCGCGCCAACTTCCTAAATCAAGAAAGAACGGGGTGGGACTCGACGCCACACTCATTACGGGAGACTCAGGCGTAGTGCCAGTGCTGCCAGTGTGACGAGCAGCACCGGGAGCGTTAAAACGATACCGACCCTGAAGTAATATCCCCAGGTGATCCGTATATTTTTGCGTGCCAGCACATGCAGCCAAAGTAGTGTGGCCAAGCTGCCGATGGGGGTAAATTTCGGCCCCAAGTCGCTGCCGATGATGTTGGCGTAGATCATCGCCTGGCGCACGGCACCTGCGGCATGGCTGGCATCGATGGACAGTGCGCCGACCAGCACTGTCGGCATGTTGTTCATGATCGCGGACAAGAACGCAATCAGCAGTCCGGTTCCTATCGTCGCTCCCCAGATGCCATAGCCGGCAAGATGGTTCAATACCTCGGCGAGGTAGTCGGTCAGCCCCTCATTGCGCAGGCCATAGACCACCAGGTACATACCAAGTGAAAAGATGACAATCTGCCAAGGCGCTTCTTTGAGTACTTTTCGGGTGGATATCACATGGCCGCGGGCCGCCACCCCCAGCAGAATCAGTGCCCCGGCCCCGGCCACAGCGCTGATCGGCACGCCAACGTGTTCTAGCCCGAAAAAACCGACCAGCAGCAGCGCCAATACCCACCAGCCGGCCTTGAAAGTGGCTCGATCAAGAATCGCCTCACGCGGGTTTTTCAGTTGCGTAACGTCATAGTCTTGTGGAATGTCGCGGCGGAAGAACCACATCAACATCGCCAGGGCGGCAGCAATGGCGACGATGTCGACCGGCACCATGATGGCGGCATACTCGGAGAAGCCGAGCTTGAAGAAATCCGCCGAGACGATGTTGACCAGGTTGGAGACGACCAGTGGCAGGCTCGCTGTATCGGCAATAAAGCCGGCTGCCATCACGAAGGCCAGCGTCGCCGCCGGACTGAACCTGAGCGCCAGCAGCATCGCTATTACGATCGGTGTCAGGATCAGCGCAGCGCCGTCATTGGCGAACAGCGCCGCCACGGCTGCGCCCAGGAGTACGAGAAAAGCGAACAGCCTGCGTCCTTTACCGTTACCCCAGCGTGCTACATGTAGCGCCGCCCACTCAAAAAAGCCGGCCTCATCAAGCAGCAGGCTGATGATGATGACGGCGATGAAGGTGACGGTGGCATTCCAGACAATGTCCCAAACCGTTGGGATGTCCCCGAGATGCACCACGCCGGTTAGCAGTGCCAGGGCGGCACCCAATAGAGCACTCCAACCCACACCCAAACCTTTTGGCTGCCAGATGACCAGTATGATGGTGACAATAAAAATCAGGAAAGCGGTCAACATCAGCGCAACCCCCGCTCACGGGGGTTGAAGATCTCCGGGTCGCTGGTCAGGCGCTTGATCAGATCGAAGCGCGAGATGATGCCCGCAATCGCTGTCACCGATATGAACAGACGCGTCATGGCGCCACCTTTCGAAACTCCTCGCGGCCAAGATCGGGCTCGTTCCGCGGCTCGACCAGGGCTAGCAAGGATTCGATGCCAATCGGTTCTTCCACCTGCATCGGCACCAGGGCGACACGCTGGGCATAGCGGGTGCGAACCGCCTCGATCTGGGCCAGCTCAAACGTGGCACGTCGTTTCAGCAAGGGTGACGAGATTGGCGCGGCGGACAGGCTGTTGTTGATCAGCCAGGCCCAGGGCTCGATGCCAGCGCGGCGCAGGTCTTCCTGTAAATTGGCTGCTTCCAGCACTGGCGTGGTTTCCGCCAGGGTCACGATCATCACCTTGGTCCGCTGTGGATCTTGGATTTGCATCATCGGGGTCATGAAGTGTGTGTCACTGGTCATTTGCCGCGCGACTTCCCGGTGATAGGCCCCGGTGGCATCAAGTAGCAGTAACGTATGCCCGGTCGGCGCCGTGTCCATCACCACGAACTTTTTACCGGCCTCGCGGATGACACGCGAGAACGCCTGGAACACCGCGATTTCTTCGGTGCACGGCGAGCGCAAGTCTTCTTCCAGCATGGCACGGCCTTCCGCATCGAGATCCTTGCCTTTGGTGAGCAGCACGTGCTGGCGATAGCGTTCGGTCTCCGCTTGTGGGTCGATGCGGCTGACTTCCAGGTTGTCCAGCGAACCGGCCAGCGTGTCGGCCAGGTGTGCGGCGGGGTCAGAGGTTGTCAGATGCACGGGCAGGCCGCGTTCGGCCAGCACCACCGCCACCGCAGCTGCCAGGGTGGTTTTGCCGACACCGCCCTTGCCCATCATCATGATCAAGCCATGACCCGTTTCAGCGATCGCATCAACCAGCGTCGACAACGGCGGAAGGTCAACGGATTTGGCTGGCGTATCGACGATCGGTGCGGCCTCGTCTCGATCGGAGAACAGGCTGTTCAGTGCCTCGACACCCACCAGGTTGAACGCCTTTAGCGGCAGTTGATCGAGAGGCAGGTCCCGCAGCGCGGCGGGCATATTGGCGATGGCTGCCTGTTCACGACGATGAATGGCAGCGGCCAGCGCGTCATGAACGGCTTCGCTTTCCGGCAGCACACCGTTGATGACCAGGCTCTGTCTGGACAGGCCAATGGCGGCCAGTTCCCCGTGCGTGCGTGCGACCTCGTCCAGCGTGGTCTTCTGCGCACGGGCGACCAGTATCAGGCGCGTGCGCTCGGGATCGGATAGCGCCTTGACCGCTTCAGCGTAACGCTGGCGTTGTTTTTCAAGACCCGCCAGCGGGCCAAGACACGACGCGCCTTCCGGGTTCTTTTCGATGAAGCCGCTCCATGCGCCCGGAAGTTGCAGCAGACGGATAGTATGACCGGTCGGTGCCGTATCGAAGATGATGTGATCGTAGTCGGCGATCAGTGTCGCATCGGTCAGCAACGCGGTGAACTCGTCGAAGGCCGCAATTTCGGTGGTGCAGGCTCCGGAGAGCTGTTCTTCGATGCCTTTGACCACGTCGTCCGGCAGAGCGCCGCGCACTGGGTCAACAATGCGTTCGCGGTACCGCTGCGCCGCCTGCTGTGGGTCGATTTCCAGTGCTGATAGCCCCGCGACGTTGGAAATGGCGGTAATTTTGTTGCCGATGTCCTGACTGAATACCTGGCCGACATTGGACGCCGGATCAGTGCTGACCAGCAGGATTGTCTTGTTCTGTCGCGCCAGATGAATGGCGGTGGCGCAGGACAGCGACGTTTTACCAACGCCGCCTTTGCCAGTAAAAAACAGGAACGCGGGGGGATTTTGTAGAAAAAGCATGATGTAGTCCTTTTAAATCACGAACGGGTCAGCAGGTGCGGCTGCCACTACCGCAGCAGCCGCCGGACGATTGGGCCGGGGCCGCGGACAATGTTTCCGACGCGATACTCAGCCAGCGCGCGAGTTCGGTGCGCCGCGGATAGCGGCCCGCCAATGCAACCTCCCCATCGACGAGAATCAAGGGCAACGCCTCCTGCCCGGAACGATTCAGGAAGCCTTTGACAACGAGGTTGTCGACGAAGGCCATCGGTTGCTGCCCGAGGTTAAAGCGTTCGATGGATGCGCCTTGATGCTTGGCCCAATCCACGTCCGCGGCAAAGGTCACCAATTGCTGGTCGACATCCACGCCGCAAACGCCGGTGCCACAACACATGGCGGGATCAAATATTTCGATTTTTTTCATTTCAATACTCCTAAGAAAGTTGAAATGTTGCTCAATAAAAAGGCGTGCCTCACGACTCGGATATCGCCTCGTAAGCTTCATGGCATCAGCGAGCCAATGCGTTCAAGTTCCACCTTGAGCGCAGCGGGGTCTTTACGTAAGTTGTCCAGTGGTGATGCCAGTAGGGCTTCGATCCGTGTACGCAAGACGCAGTAGGCACGCACGAAGGCCGCGTTGATTTCTTTTTCGGATCCGGTCGCCTTGGCCGGGTCATCGACGCCCCAGTGGGCGCGCAGCACTGGCCCCAGATATGCGGGGCAGGTCTCGCCGGCGGCGCTGGCGCAGACTGTAATCACGATATCTGGAGTTTCCGGCAAGTTGTCCCAGGATTTGCTGGATAGGCCCTCAGTTGGAATGGCTGAGCGCTCCAACAAGGCCAGCGAGCGCGGATGCACTTGGCCGGTGGGTTGGCTGCCCGCGCTCATGGCGTGCCAGCCTTCGGGCGCCAGGTGATTGAAAGTGGCTTCGGCCAGGATCGAGCGGCAGGAGTTGCCGGTGCACAAAAACAGGATGTTCACGAGGTCAATTCTTTGGTGGGGTTGAAGAAAGAGGAGGAAGCGCACTCGATGAACACGGCGATGCGCCACGGAGGCTCACACATTGTTCGGGATGACCAGCGCAACACTCTTCGGTCAGATAGGCGATCAGGTCGAGCATCAGTGGGATGTTGGCCCGATAGCGTTGGAAACGACCTTCCTGCTCGACCGACAGCAGGCCTGCTTGCGTCATGGCTTTGAGGTGAAACGAGGTGTTGTTCGGCGGCAGGTCGAGTGCCGAAGCAATGTGCCCCGAGACCATGCCTTCCAGACCTCGCTTGACCAGCAGACGATAGATGTCGAGCCGGATGCCGGAAGACAGGGACTCGAAGAGTTGGGTAGCGGTTTGTTTCTCCATGCAACAACAATACAAGTACCATTGAAAGATATCAAACAAACCGTATCTCGACACAAAAACCTGCGATCCAGCCGCAGGTTTGCGGACAGGTGACGTCGACGTACGCGGCCGCGTGAGGCGGCGACGCTCGTCGTGAGCGCGACTCCCCGCTACCATGCCCGCTGGCCATCGACCGAAGCGGATACCTCATGCTGGGAAAACTGATCGCGCTGCTCGCCAGTGCGGTGATTGCGGTGATTTCGCGCATGGGCTACCTCGGCATCGTGCTGTTGATGGGCATCGAGAGCGCGTGCATTCCGCTGCCGTCGGAAATCATCATGCCGTTCGCCGGCTACCTGGTGTTCAAGGGCACCCTGGTGCTGTGGATGGTCGCGTTGGCCGGCGCCATCGGCTGCGTGCTGGGCTCGTGGCTTGCGTATGCAGTGGGCGCGTGGGGTGGCCGGCCGCTGGCGGAACGTTACGGCAAATACGTATTGATCTCGCCTGACGATCTGGACCTGGCCGATCGCTGGTTCCAGCGTTACGGCGGCATCATCATTTTCGTCGGCCGGCTGCTGCCGGTGATCCGCACCTTCATCGCCTTTCCGGCCGGGGTGGCGCGGATGCCGCTATGGCGTTTCAGCCTGTATACCTTCCTCGGCTCGTTCATCTGGTGCTGGGCGCTGGCCTGGATGGGCCTGAAACTGGGCGAGCACTGGGACACGCTGGGGGTCTATTTTCACCGCTTTGACGCCGCGATCGGCGCCGTCATCCTGGTGGCCCTCGGCCTGTATGTCTGGCGTCATATCCGACATTTGCGCAGGGGCTGACAGCGACTGCGGTGGTTCGATAGCTCAGGGCCACCTTAGATCGGCGCTGCCTCAGCACTTCACCCGACCCCCGGCAAGCTGCTGGCAGGGATGGAAGACCGGCTTGTCGATCGGTTTGACGTGGTGGTCATCGCGGTCATGGTGGTGCCGGCCGTCCCCATCGCGTTCACCCCGTCGCTGCCGCCCGGCGCCCCAGTAGTTGGGAACGTAGTTGTAGCCCGGACGGTTCAGGGCGTCGCGATAGTGCGCGTTCTGCTCGCGCAGCACGTCGTTTTCGGCCAGCAATCTGGCCTGGCGCGCCTGTTGATCGGCAAGTGCCTGCTGTTTGGCATCGCGTACGGCTTGCACGCTCTGTGCCTGCTCGGCTTTGGCGTCGGCCAGCTGGCGCTGCTGACGTACTTGCTGGCGGCGTTGATAGACCGCGAGGCGACTGTGGTACAGACCCATCAGGTTGCGTGATGCCGCGTAGCGTTCGGCGGCATCGATTCTGCCCAGGTCAAGGTATTGGTCGATGATTTCGGTATCGTCGGCCTGGTGGATCAGCTTGCCCGTATGCCCGGGGCAGGGCCGGTCGGTATATTCGACCCCCTTGCCGAACGGGCACTTGTAGATGTTTTGCGCCGCTGCCGTGCTTGCCACGCCCAGCAACGTGATGGCGACAGCGACAACCCACCCGGATGGATACGAGGTATTCATGGCGATGTCCAATATGCTACCGCTGTCGCGTCATCGCAACGTCAAGAGACTACCGCGACGCGGCAAACGGACGGCAACCCCTGTGCAATGGGCGGAATCCGCAGGCGCCGCGGTCGCCGGAACGAACATCTGGCGACGGGAGCCGGGTTGATGCGGAAATTCGCTGCACTGATCCGGCTGGTGCCGGTGGCCCTTGCCGGCCTGCTGATGGGGATCTTCGGTCTTTGGGGCGCACTGGCGCTGTGGTACCGGTTGCCGGGCAGGCGAACCGTGCGGGCGATCGTTGCGGGTCTGTGGCTGCTGTGGATGATCGGCCTGCTCGCCCTGGCATGGCAGCAAGGTCATGGCTGGGCGCTGCTGCTCTATGTGCTGGCATGGCTGATGCTGCTGCGCTGGTGGCGCGCGATCCGCCCGAGCAACGACCGTCCCTGGATCGACGATGTCGCCTGCCTGCTGCGCGGCACGCTGACCGGTCACACGGTGACCCTGCACAACGTGCGCAATTTCCACTGGCGTCGCGACGACGATTACGACGTTCGCTGGGAAACCCGGCACTACGATCTGGACCGCCTGTGCTCGGCCGATGCCATCATCTCCTACTGGAGCGGCAAGGCGATTGCGCACGCGATGATGTCGTTCGGCTTCGACGACGGCCGGCACCTGGTGTTTTCGGTGGAAATCCGCCGGCAACGTGGGCGTCCGTATTCATCGATCGGCGGCTTCTTCAAACAGTTCGAGACGATCCTGGTGGCCGCCGACGAGCGCGACATCGTGCGGGTGCGCACCAATGTCCGCGGCGAGGATGACTACCTGTACCCGCTGACCATGAGCCAGGAGGCGATGCGCGCATTGTTCGTGTCGTATGTGGAGGCGGCCAATGCGCTGGCCGAGACGCCGCGGTTCTATCACACCCTCAGCTCGAACTGCACGAGCCTGGTCTATCGCATGGCGAAACGCGTGGCGCCGGGATTGCCACTGGACGCCCGGCTGCTGCTGACCGGCTATCTGCCGGGCTACCTGTACGACAACGGCGTACTGGATCGCCGCTACACGCTGGCCCAGTGGCAGCGCAGGGCTCGCATCACCGAGCAAGCCCGCCGTAGCGGGCCGGAGGAAGATTTTTCGCGGGCGATCCGGGAGGGCCATCCGCCAGCACGTTGATCATCGTCATATCAGCACCGTCGCGTACCCGTGCGCACACTGTTTCTTCAACCCGCGCATGACCTACGGGTCGGATGAGGGGGCGGGCCCTGAGGTCCCCCACATTTTCATGATGGAATGCCAAGCTGATCGAGCAGTGTTGTCGCGGGTTTTCGCAGCTGCTTGATAAGTTGACCGAGCGGGACCTTCGACCAGAGTGCCTCGCGACCCAGTTGCATGACTGAGTAGAGACGCCGTTTCGATCGGAACGGCGTCAGCCATCGAGCGATTCCGCTTGTTTCGCATGCCATACCCGCCGACCATGCCGCGAAAGTGGCCGTGCGCTGACAAGGAGCGGCAGTACCTCGATGTACGATCCCCTGCGTATGAGGCTGTCCTCGAAAGTCTGCCCGTACCGGTACGATTTGAAATCGCGAAATGACAGTTCTATCCGCATCCGCCGCGTGTAGAGCGTAACCAGCTGACGCGCGTTGAGCTGGAAACTCGGCGAAGCCATCAATAGCCATGGCTCGCTTTCGCGTTACGCGTTCTTTCGACTCTTTGGAGTCGCGTGCGGGCAGCCCGCACCGATTTCGGTATTTGCGGCCTTGTGCTGGTTTGGCATGCGGTCAAGGGCTCGCCTCGCACCGCCTCCATTTCCTTGAGATCGCGCGTTGCTTGCCCTTCCAGCTCATATAGGGCCTTGCATGTCACCCACTGCGATGGCTCATGGGGTGCATCGACGGGTTTGAGATACGTGGTGCCGCGCAATCGCCCCAACCAATGCCAGCCCATCGCGTCGACTTCACGAAACCAAGGTGTCCGAAAGCCTGCATCGGTGACCAGGATGGGGCAGGCTTCGTTTGGAGGCACCTGTGCCAGACGCCGGAGAAACTGCCTTCCGTTTTCCGTGAACCTTGCTGGCTATGGGGAGACACCATGTCCAGAATCCGCAGCATGCGGCCGCCGACAAGTATCGCGGCACGCAACAGATGCCAGCTCTTGTTCTGCTTCAAATCAGACCAATCAATCACGATGATGGGTTGTTTGCTGCGAACCAACCAGCGTGCCATCACCTGGTAAATAGCTTCGCGCCCGGCATGCAGGTTCTGGTTGCCCAACAGGCGATCCAGCGCTTTCAACGGCGCACGAATCCGTTCTGCCCCTAGGAGCGTGGGCCGTAGAAATCTTCGGGCTGCGATTGTGCTCTCATCCATAGGCTGAGTCTCTCGTCAGGCTTGCATAGAACCACTATGCGCTCCTTCCGATAGACCCATCCTATGG
>SCSE01000032.1 GCA_004298015.1 Rhodanobacter sp. | reverse complement strand
TCGATCCCGCCTGGCTCCACCAACTTGAATTGTCCCCATCGTCTAGAGGCCTAGGACACCACCCTTTCACGGTGGCGACCGGGGTTCGAATCCCCGTGGGGACGCCAAGTTGGCTCGCAAAGCTGGAAAACGCATGTGGAGCGGTAGTTCAGCTGGTTAGAATGCTGGCCTGTCACGCCGGAGGTCGCGGGTTCGAGTCCCGTCCGCTCCGCCACTCAACGGGAAGCCCGCCTTGCGCGGGTTTTTTGTTGTTCAACATCCGATGAGCCACGCCTGCGAAACGGTCAATTCTTCGGCTCGATTGTCCCTATCGAATGCCCCTGCTCGGCCAGATACTCCAGCCAGCGTGAAAGAAAGCCATTCATTCGCAGCCGGTGCTGAAACACGGTATCAGCTGGCGGAAAGGGACCGAGGACCTGCCACAGATGGCGCCCGGGGTGGCAATGCAATGCCTCGGCGACATGCGCATCGGTATACATCCGCAACTGCGCCGACGGCGACCGCTGACCGGTGTGTGCGTCGACGAAATCGTAGGTGAGCTCAAGTTCCAGCGTGTAAGGGTGGCGTGCCTGCAAGTGCAGATGCACCTCCAGCCCGTCGTCCACATTTGAAACGTAGTGCCCGGGAGACAGCTCTTCGGGCGCGAACAGGCGTACCAGCCGGTGATAGTTCTCGGCGTACAACCCCATCAGAAAGCCGAAGCGACCTGGCAACAAACTGGCTCGATCAGATACGGCTGCGTTCATCGGCAATCGGCACTCCGGTCAGGGTTCAGAACATGGTCCGCTCGATACCGAAGCGGTCGAAGATCTTGCTCGCAATCTCCTCGATCGAGACGTGCGTGGTATTCAAGCTGGGAATACCGGCGTGTCGCATCAGCTTGTCAGCCTGCTGCAGTTCCCAGTTGCACTGCTTCAAGGTCGCATAGCGGCTGCCGGCACGGCGCTGCTCGCGGATCTGCGCCAGACGCTGCGGCTCGATGGTGAGCCCGTACAACCTGTCCTTGTACGGCAACAGCCGGGATGGCAGCTCCAGCCGATCGAGGTCGTCGTCGGTGAGAGGGTAGTTGGCGGCACTGACCCCGTAATGCAAGGCCATGTACAGGCAGGTCGGCGTCTTGCCAGAGCGCGATACGCCGATCAGGATCAGGTCGGCATGGGCGTAGTCCATGTCCATGCCATCGTCATGGGTCAGTGCAAAATTGGTCGCATTGATGCGCGCCTCGTACTTTTCGAAATCAACCATGCCGTGCGAGAGATTGACGGCTCCCGAGCGTTTGGCCCCGAGCTCCTTCTCCAGCGGACTGATGAACGGCGCGAAGACGTCCAGCATCAAGGCCCCGCTGCCGGCGACGATTTCGCACAACGCCGGATCGGTCATCGTGTTTACCACGATAGGCCGCTCACCGGTCTTTGCATACAACGTCTTGATCCGCAACGCAGCGGCCTCCGCCTTCCTGGCATCGTCGGTAAACGGCAACCGATGCTTGTCGAATTGCACGCCCTCGAACTGAGTCAGAATGCTGTTGCCGATGGTCTCCGCAGTAATACCAGTGGAGTCGGAGATGAAATAGACCGTTCGCCGCATAGAAATTTCCAGCCATTCAGGTGCACTGATTCGCACCTTAACCCAAGCGTAAAACCCTGTCGCTGCTTGAGTGCCAGCTGACTGGTATGCAGTTGGAACGTCAAAACAGGACAATGGTCTTCTTGTGCTGCGCATCATCGGCAGCGGACAATACCAGTTCTTTGCAGCCCGCTTCGTGTCGGCGTGCCGCGTGATCCCGCCAACCCTTCCAAGCTCTTGAGGAGATCCCCTTGAACGATCTGGTGCTTTGGCTAGACCAACTACGCATGACTGACCTCGCCAAGGTCGGCGGCAAGAATGCCTCGCTCGGCGAGATGATCGGCAACCTGGCCAAACTGGGCGTCTCGGTGCCCGGCGGGTTTGCCACCACGGCCGATGCCTTCCAGCAATACCTGGACAAAAGCGGCCTCGCCGAACGCATTCAGGCGCGACTTGCCAGCCTCGATGTCGACGACGTCGACGCCCTGGTCGCGGCAGGCAGGGAGATCCGCCGCTGGATCGTCGACACTGCCCTGCCCGCCGAACTGGAGCAGGCGATCGGCGAAGCCTATGTCAGCCTGTGCAAGGATGCCGGCGCCGAGGACATTGCGGTCGCGGTGCGCTCGTCGGCCACCGCCGAGGACCTTCCGGATGCCTCGTTCGCCGGACAGCAGGAAACCTTCCTCAACGTGGTCGGCATCGACGACGTGCTGCACAAGGTGAAAGAGGTCTTCGCCTCGCTCTACAACGACCGCGCGATCGCCTACCGCGTGCATCAGGGCTTCAAGCACGAGGAGGTGTTCCTTTCCGCCGGCGTGCAGCTGATGGTGCGCTCGGATGTGGGAGCCGCCGGTGTGCTGTTCACGCTGGACACCGAGTCCGGCTTTCGCGACGTGGTCTTCGTCACCGGCTCGTACGGGCTGGGTGAAATGGTGGTGCAGGGCGCAGTCAATCCCGATGAATTCTATGTCTTCAAACCCACCCTGAATGCCGGCAAGCCCGCCCTGCTGCGCCGCAGCCTGGGAGCCAAGCAGCAGCGCATGGTGTATTCGGACAAGCCGGGCGAGCGGGTGCGTATCGAGGAAACCCCGGCGGCTGATCGCAACCGTTTCTGTCTCAACGACGATGATGTGCAGGAACTCGCCAAACAGGCACTGGTGATCGAACAGCATTACGACCGCCCGATGGACATCGAGTGGGCCAAAGATGGCCATACCGGCAAGCTATACATTGTTCAGGCCCGCCCGGAGACGGTGAAATCACGCTCCCATGCCACTCAGCTCGAACGCTTCCACCTGCACGAGAAAGGCAAAGTTCTGGTCGAGGGCCGTTCGATCGGCCAGAAGATCGGCGCCGGCAAGGCCCGGGTCATCCGTTCACTTGCCGACATGAGCAAGGTACAGAATGGCGATGTACTGATCGCCGACATGACCGATCCCGATTGGGAACCGGTGATGAAGCGGGCGGCCGCCATCGTGACCAACCGCGGTGGTCGCACCTGCCACGCTGCGATCATCGCCCGCGAACTCGGGGTACCGGCCGTGGTGGGCACGGGGAACGCGCTGGAACTGATTCCCGACGGCACCGACGTCACCGTATCGTGTGCCGAGGGCGATACCGGCACGATCTACGAAGGCCTGCTGAAATTCGAACGTGTCACCGCGGACCTGGGTGCGATGCCCGAGGCACCGCTGAAAATCATGATGAACGTGGCCAACCCGGAACGTGCCTTCGACTTCGGCATGTTGCCGAACGCCGGGATCGGCCTGGCACGTCTGGAGATGATCATTGCCAGTCATATCGGCGTACACCCCAAGGCATTGCTTGAATACAGCAAGCAGGACGCCGAAACCAAGGCTAAAATTGACCAGCGCATGGCCGGCTACGCCGATCCTGTGGCGTTCTACGTCGACCGGCTAGCGGAAGGTATCGCCACCATTGCCGCCTCGGTCTATCCCAAGCCGGTGATCGTGCGCCTGTCCGACTTCAAGTCGAACGAATATGCTGGCCTGGTCGGCGGGGCGCGCTACGAGCCGCATGAAGAAAACCCGATGATCGGCTTCCGCGGTGCCAGCCGTTACGTGGACCCCAGCTTCGCCGAGGCCTTCGCGCTGGAATGCCGTGCGATGCGCCACGTACGCGAAGTGATGGGCCTGACCAACGTGTGGGCGATGATTCCGTTCGTACGCACCCTGGACGAAGGACGCGAGGTCATCGATGTGCTGGCCAAGAACGGGCTGAAACGCGGTGAGCACGATCTCAAGGTGATCATGATGTGCGAGGTGCCCTCCAATGCCTTGCTGGCAGATGAATTCCTCGACATCTTCGACGGCTTCTCGATCGGCTCGAACGACCTCACCCAACTCACGCTTGGCCTGGATCGCGACTCCAGCATCGTCGCCCACCTGTTCGACGAGCGCAATCCGGCGGTGAAGAAACTCCTGGCGATGGCGATCCAGGCGGCGCGTGCCAAGGGCAAGTACATCGGCATCTGCGGGCAAGGCCCTTCCGACCACCCCGACCTGGCCGAATGGCTGATGGAACAGGGTATCGAATCGGTCTCGCTGAATCCGGACACGGTGGTCGATACCTGGTTGCGCCTGGCCAAGAAAAAGGCCGGCTGAACCCCTCCGCGCGGCGCGCGGTGCCCCCTCGCCGCGCTTGTTTCCATCCAGTCCAGCGCGTAGACTTGCCGGCTCGCGCGGGCCACGCGCACCCCTTCGGAGAGGTGGCAGAGTGGTCGAATGTACCTGACTCGAAATCAGGCGTACGTGTAAGCGTACCGAGGGTTCGAATCCCTCCCTCTCCGCCAGAAATGACAAAACGCCCCGTTCGGGGCGTTTTGTTTTATTTGCAGGCTACATACGGCATGCTGCAATCATTCTCCCGACCAGACACCCCATGATCGAGTTCGGACACGGCACGCATGTCGGCATGCGCCGCACGCGCAATGAAGACACCTATTACGCCGATGCCTCGCTCGGCCTGTTCCTGGTTGCCGATGGCATGGGCGGGCATGAGCATGGCGAGGTGGCGTCTGCACTGGTGCGTGACGTGATGGTCGAACGGGTTACCGGCGGGAGCAGCCTCAATGAAGCCGTTTTCGAGGCCGCGAAGCAATTGGCCGAACGCTCGCATGAAAGCACCGATCCCTACCCGATGGGCACCACGATTGCCGCGGTGCGTCTGAACGAGTGGGAATACGAGGCCGCCTGGGTCGGTGACAGCCGGATTTACCTGTACAACCAGAAACTGCGGCAGCTCAGCCATGACCATTCGCTGGTTCAGGCCTTGGTCGAAGCAGGCCGTCTTGATCCGGCCAGGGCGGCACGACACCCGCAACGCAATGTGCTGACCCAGGCTCTGGGGGTGACGGGGGCCGATCACCTGCATCTTGGTATGGCCGGCGGGAAGCGCGAGCAAGGACTGAGTTTTCTGATATGCAGCGATGGCCTGAGTGAAAATGTCTCCGATACATCAATGGCACGCATCGTTTCGCGCACCGACCTGAGCGCCCAGGAGTGCGTCGACCATTTGTTGCTTGACGCGCTGGACCATGGTGGCGACGACAACATCACGACCGTACTGGTGAGACTGCGCTGAAATCAGCCTCGGCTCAACTCAGCTGGCGCCACAGACTCTTGCCCCGACGGGAAGCCTCCAGCACATCCAGCCGGTGTTGGTGCGAGGCCAGCTCGCTTTCCGATGCTCGCAATACCAGCGGCCGCACTTCCAGCACCATCGGCAGGCTGATTTTTTCGCGCGCTTGCTCCGCGCCGGTCTCGAAACCCAGATCGAGGGCTACCTGTCCCGAGGTCATTCCGAGATAGACGTCGGCCAGCAACTGGGCATCGATCAGGCCACCATGCAACTCACGACGCGAGTTGTCGACACCAAGCCGTTTGCACAGTGCATCCAGGCTGTTGCGCTGCCCGGGATAGCGTTCACGCGCCATCGCCAGCGTATCGAGCACGCTGCAGCGATCGGTGATCCTGCCGGCAGCGTGTTCCAGCCGCGCCAACTCGGCATCGAGAAAGCCGATATCGAAGCTGGCGTTGTGAATCACCAGCTCGGCGCCCTCGACAAAGGCCAGGAACTCGTCGACGACATCGGGGAACCGGGGTTTGTCGAGGAGGAAGTCGTCCTCGATCCCGGTCACCTGACGCGCCCCTTCATCAATGGCGCGATCCGGATTGAGATAGGTCTGGTAGTAGCGACCGGTAAGCCGGCGCTCGATCATCTCGACGCAGGCGATTTCGATCAGCCGATGACCTTGGCGAACCTCGAGTCCGGTCGTTTCGGTATCGAGAACGACCTGCCTCATGCCCTGCCCCTCAACTGCTCCGCCTGCGCGCGCGCCGCTTCATCGACACGCTCGTTTTCAAGGTGTCCGTTGTGGCCACGTACCCAGCGCCAGCTCACCTGATGAACGCTCACCGCCTCAGACAGCCGCTGCCACAGATCCTGATTCTTCACCGGCTTCTTGTCCGCCGTGCGCCAGCCATTGGCACGCCACCGGGGCACCCATTGCTCGATACCCTGCATCACGTAGCGAGAGTCGGTGGTGAGTACCACCCGACACGGGCGCTTCAGGGATTCCAGTGCCGCGATCGCCGCCATCAATTCCATCCGGTTGTTGGTGGTGGCCGGGTCTCCGCCCGCAACCATCCGTTCGTTGCTGCCGGCGCGCAACAACGCTGCCCACCCGCCAGGCCCGGGGTTTCCGAGACAGGCGCCATCGGTAAATGCTTCCACTTCGCTCATGTTCTACGGCTACCTTGCAATTCAGAGTATCGCGCTGCGCCGCACACTGGGGGACAGGCGTCCATTCGCGGCATGGGAGATCGAAGCCCTCCTGCTGCGCAGCGGAATCACCGCCAGGCGCTGCTTGCGCGCAAGCAGTACATAGCCCCCCCCGCAGGCCTTGATGTTGATACCGGAGAGCGCTGTTTCATGGGGCAGAAGACCTCCGACCCGCCAGCCTCGCACGATCTGCAGCCCGGCCCGCCGCAAGATTTGCCGTAAACGCAACGGCATGTGCATGACCGGCGGCGCATGCCGTGCGCGCCATTGCAGCCAGGGGGTCCAACCGCTGATCGGATGGACCCCGGCCAGCGCCAGTGTGCCGCCCGGCTCAAGCACCCGCACCGCCTCGGCGAGCAGCAAGGATACCTGCGGAACCACTTCCTGCGCATGGCGTATCAGCACCAGCTGAAAGGCATCATCGGCAAACGGCAGCGGCGTGTCGGTCGCCGCCAGCAAATCCCCTTGATAGCGGTCCGGACTCACCCACAGCCGCGTCCAGAATCCCAGCAGAGGCAGTACCGGTGGCAGGTCGTCGGCAGACGCACTCAACATCAGCGCGTGATCGCCGGCACAGCGCTGCAACTCGGGCAACAACGCGCGCGTCTGGTCATCACGCAGCCGTTTCAGGGGCGCACTGGCATAGATGTCAGGTGGTGAGCGCATGCTTGCCGGCCGATCTCGATCTGTCCGCACAGTGTAGCGGCTGTCGTCCGTCGGCATCAGCCTGCGTGATACGCGAACTGATGCACGTAACTGAACAATCGGCCAATCTGTTAACAACAGGCTAACGAGCGTCGGGCGGAGCCTCTTTATAGTCGCCGAAGCTCGTCGCCTCGCGCGCCATGGACAGCGGCGGCAAAGCCGTCTTCCGCCTTCAGGCATGACATCGATCCACCGCCTGAAAGCCTGCCAACCCACCCGATTCCGCAGGGCTTGTCTCGTGCATCTGATCCCGCTACCGGCGTTGACCGACAATTATATCTGGCTGATCCACGACGACGCAGGCCACGCCGTCGTCGTCGATCCTGGCGAGGCCACCGTGGTCGAACAGGCCCTGCGCGCCCGAAAGTTGCAGCTGACGGCAATCCTGCTTACCCACCATCACCATGACCATATCGGTGGTGTCGCCGAACTGCTCGGCTCACATCCAGTGCCCGTGTATGGCCCGCACGACGAGCGGATCAGCGAAACGACCACGACGGTCCGCGACGGTGATGTCGTCAGCCTTGCCCAGCCTCTTCTGAAGTTCGAGGTGCTGGCGATTCCAGATCATACGCTCAGCCATATCGCCTACGTCGGGAGCGAGCTGCTGCTTTGTGGCGACACCATGTTCAGCCTGGGCTGCGGCCGCCTGTTCGAGGGCAGCCCGGCGCAGATGCTGGCCTCGCTCGACCGCCTGGCGGCGCTCCCCCCCGAGCTCATGGTATGTGCCGCACACGAATACACCGAAGCCAATGGACGGTTTGCGCAGCGTATCGATCCACACAACAGCGCGCTTCAGGCACGGGTGCAGGACGTCGCGACACGGCGACGCGAGCAGTTGCCCAGTTTGCCGGTGTCGTTGGCAAGTGAGCTGGCCACCAATCCATTCCTGCGCGTGGATAGCGATGCGGTGACGGCCTGGTACCACGCAAATCACCACGATGCCGACGAAAATCGCATCACGCGCTTCGCCGCGCTGCGTGGCGCCAAAGACGTTTTTCGCGGATGAAGGTGCGACCGCTTCGAGCGCTGCTGCTGACCGCGTCGATCGTGCTGGCAGCCTGCTCCAACGTGCCACCGCGCAAATCACCCATCCCCACCGGCGAGCCGGTGCCAAAACCGCTCGAAAGCCAGCCACCCCCAGCAGCGCCACCAGCGCCACCAGCGCCCGAAACGCCGCCGACCGCATCCGACCCGTGGGACCGGCTGCGGCGAAGTTTTGCCATGCCTGACTGCGAAGCCGGCCCGGCCGTGCTTGCGCGCGCCCGCCGCTATACCCGTTACCCGAAGCAGTTCGAGAGCCAGTTGCGCGCCGTCTTGCCACGCCTGGCCTACGTGCAACAAGCCGCTGCTCGATATGGCATCGCGGGAGAGTTTGTGCTGTTGCCATGGGTGGAGAGTCATTTCCGGCCGTTGACCAGTCGCCACAACCGGCCGGCCGGCATGTGGCAGATCATGCCGATCACCGCTGGCGCGATGGGCTTGCGCGTCGATGGCCACTACGACGGACGCCTGAATGTTCCGGCAGCAACCGACGCCGTGATGAAGCTGCTCAAGCAATACCACGCGCAATTCCATGACTGGCGCGTCGCGGACTACGCCTATAACGCTGGTGAATTCACGATACGCCGGATCATCCAGCGGCACGGACTGCCCGGGGCGAAACCGGTCATTCCCCGCTGGCCGGTACGCAAGGCGACCCGCAAACACTTGATCAAACTGCTGGCGATTGCCTGCGTGGTACGGGAACCGGCCCGGTTTCACGTCAGTCTGCCTGCCCTGCCTGGCGGCCAGCATCTGGTGACGGTAAAAGTCACTCACCCGATCTCCATGACCATGGCCGCCCGGCATGCAGGCATGCCGACAAAAAAGCTGAAACGCCTCAATTCGGCGTTCCGGGGTAGCATGGTGGATACCCGCGCGTCACCCTATCTGCTGGTTCCCAAGCGTCACGCACGGCAACTTCGTGAAGCGCTGCTAGAGCGAAACCGCGACGGAACACCCGCCATGGCGCCCACGCCGACGACACACCGGGTAAAGCGCGGCGACAGTCTGTGGAAAATCGCCCGTCAGTATGCGGTGCAAGTCAGCCAGCTGAAACGGTGGAACCACTTGCAGGGAGATACGCTCAAAATCGGTCAGGCCCTGCTCGTCGGCGCACCGCAATGAAGCCCCCGGAGACTGTGGGGCTTCGATCGTCGCGGCGAGAATTCGGCTGCGCGCGAATGGATTTGCAGATCGGCCATCAAGGTCCGACAACCTCCTGGCATCGACGATCGACTGTCTCACTTTGTCGTTGATGCCACGCTGCCTGACGGGCAGTGCACGTTGCCTATGCTGGTGCGCTTTCGCCCGAGGGGACAGATGCAGTTGCCGTCGGCATGCCGGCCAGGGACCGATTGCCCGGTCCGCTCGCCGGCCTCGTACACCACGCGCAGCAGCGTGCAAGGGCAGCTCCTCGACAACCTTGTCCACGAGCATGTCGGCAACGTCGCAACGTTCCCTTGTTCAGCCCTGGTCTCTGGCACCACCGGTGAAGTCACCCACCTGGACGCAGGCTACAACGTGATGACCGGCAGCTGATCAGTACAGCCGTGGCACTCGCAAAAAGGCTGGCCGCTGGCCACCCCTTTGCATCACGGCGTAGCGTGGTAGTGCTCGGCTTACAGCAGGTTCTTGTTGACCTTGATCTTGGTCTCGGCCTTCAGCTGATCCAGCAGTTCGCGCGTCGCCTCGTTGCCGTAGGCCTTGACCATCTGCCGGCGCAGTCCCTGACGCTGCGCAGCCGAGACCTTGGACAGGTCGCCCGCTTGCACCTTGTCGACGGCCAACAGCGCATAGGTTCCCTGTTTCATGTCCACCATCCCGAACTGCGGTTTGCCCGCTACCGGGTGAGGCAACAGGAAAGCCTGCTCAAGGAGCGGCGCAGGCATCTTGGACTGCCCACGAATCACCTCATTCTGGCTCTGCACCGTGGTACCGAAAGCCGTGGCGACGGTTCCCATCGGGTCCCCCTTGCGCAACTCGGCGAGTGCCGTGCCAGCCTGCTTTTTTGCCAGCGCATCGACGCGCGCATCGATGATCTTCTTCTGCACGTCCGCACGCACCTCGGCCAGCGGCTTGGCGGCGGCGGCGACATGCTTCACGACATGGATCACCACGGAATGATCGTTGCCGAGATCGATCAGACCCGAATTGTTGCCCTGCACCAGAACGTCATCGCTGAACGCCGCGGCGATCACCTTGGGGTTCGCTGCGATACCCTCACCGCCCTTTCGTGAGAACAGGGGTGTGGTCTTGATCGGCAGGCCCAGCGCGGTCGAGGCGGGCTCCAGCGACGCGGGGTTCTGATAGGTATTGTCAGACAGTTTGCCGGCAACTTCGTTGTACTTGTGATCGCGCCCGGCCGCAGATGCCTCTTTGGCCAGTTGGTCACGCACCGCCGAAAAAGGCTTGGACTGACCGCTGCGGATATCCCGCAACCAGATGATGTGGTAGCCGTCCGATGACAGCACCGGCTTGGAGATCTGGCCTTTCTGCAAGGCAAACATCGCGGCCTGGAACGCGGGATTGGTCACGCCTTTTTCAAGCCAGCCCAGATCGCCTCCCTGCCGCTTCGAACCCAGATCCTGCGAGTCCTTCCTGGCCAGCTTGGCAAAGTCGGCGGGCGTCGCCTCTGCGGCGATCTTGTCTGCCCTGGCCAACGCAGCCTTCTGCTGGGCGGGTGTGGCGTTTGCCGGGACATTGATCAGGATGTGCGAGACCAGCCGCTGCTCCGGCTGCACAAAACGCTGCTTCTCCGCCGCGTAGCGCTTCTTCAGATCGGCTTCGGTGGGCGGATTGTCCGGGGTCAGATCAGCACCGTTGACCTCGATGTACTTCAGCGAAACCTGCTCGGGGTTCATGTATTCGCCGAGATGGGCCTTGTAATAGGTCTGGATCTCGGCGTCGCTCACCTTGGTATCTTTCAGGAGCGGCTTCGGCAACACGAAATAGCGCAGATCACGACGCTGGTAGAGCAGGCTGAAAAACTGATCGATCTGCGCATCGGTGGCGAAAGTGCTCGCATCGATGGCGTCAGGCACAAGTTGAGTGGCCAACGATGACTGGATATCATTCTGGAACATCTCGGGTGTCTTGCGCTGGCTGGAAAGCCATGCCCGATATGTGGTTGGGTCGAACTGACCGTTCAACTGGAATGCAGGAATCGCCGCGATGTAGTCACGGATGGCGCTGGTCGCTACCCGCATGCCCCAGTCGTGGTTGGCCTGCAGCAGCAGTTGCTGGTCGATCATGCCGTCCAGCACACGCTGCTTCATTGCCGGTTTGTCGAAGATGCTGGCGTCGAAATGGTCTCCCTGTTCGGCGCTTGCCTGCTGCCGCAACTGATTCATTCGATCCTGATAATCGCGCTGGCTGATTTCATGCTTGCCGACCTTGGCGACGAACGAGTCGCTGCGCGACGTAAAATAACTTTCCATGCCGAAAAGTGACATCGCCAACACGGCGACACCGAGCACAATGATGGCTGGCCATCCGTGCATCTTGTTACGCATTGCCTGCAACATTGAAATCTTCCTGCAACGGTTTGATGCGCATCGAGCGCGCTGCGCGTTGATCGGAACCACGCCGCTACGCATGGCCGAAATAACAAGGGCGCCACAGGGGCGCCCTTGCGAACTGTGGCGGAGCGGACGGGACTCGAACCCGCGACCTCCGGCGTGACAGGCCAGCATTCTAACCAGCTGAACTACCGCTCCATCTTTCTGGTGGGTGCTGTAGGGATCGAACCTACGACCACCGCCTTGTAAGGGCGACGCTCTACCGCTGAGCTAAGCACCCGAAACCAAGCGGGTAGCCGCTTAGTTTAGGGCATCCTTGAGGGTCTTGCCAGCCTTGAAAGCAGGCACCTTCGAGGCCTTGATCTTGATCGCTTCGTTGGTACGCGGGTTGCGCCCGGTACGGGCCGCACGCTTGCGCACGGTGAAGGTACCGAAACCCACCACTGACACGTCCTCACCCTTCTTCAGCGACTTCTGTACGGTTTCGAAGAAGGCTTCGAGGGCACGGCCCGCGTCTGCCTTGGTCAGCTCGGCCTTTTCGGCGATGGCATTGATCAGATCGGTTTTATTCATTGAAAAACTCCCTTCTCGGTTTTCGGCCAGCATGGTCAGTCCTGGACATGACGATGCAAGCATGGATGGTTGGCCCTTGCCAGGTACCGTAACGCAACCCCGCATCGCTGCGCTGACAGACAGCGCCGGGACTGCGGTATCGCCTTTATACCAGTGCCTTGCCGGACTCCGCAACACGAGCTGCAGCAACGTTTCCGACTGATACAGAACAAAAGAAACTGCTTGCAAAACAGGCGACGGAGGACTAGGCAGGCTTTCGGACTTTAGTGGTCGAGGCGAGAATATGGCTGCGCGAGGACCGATGTTCGCCGATTCGCCGGCCCATCGGGGTTCTAGGAGCTTGGGCCGTAGAAACTTTGGAGAGCGAGATTGCGCTATCGCCATAGGATGGGTGTATCGGAAGGAGCGCATAGTGGTTCTATGCAAGCCTGACGAGAGACGCAGTCTATGGA
>SCSE01000031.1 GCA_004298015.1 Rhodanobacter sp. | reverse complement strand
CGCGTGCGCGGACCGCCGGCATCAGTGTGATGGATCGATCAAGGCGCCGGGGATGTGGCGGCTCGTCCGGCGCTGTCCGGCGGGCGGCGAACTGGCGGCAGAAGGGCTGCGGATCGCTTCTGAAGACGGCGAGCAGGAGGTGTGTCTGGTCGCGAGCGTCCCGCTGACGGACGAGGGATGGGTCGCGCTTGCCGAGGGAGAAATGCTGGTCGCGCGGCAGGGGCGTGTTGAAGTCGAAAGGCAGCGATCTCCTCGAGATTGAACGCTACTGTCAACTGAACACCACATCGACCTGTCAGCTAAAGACCACCCTGGTCGCCGAAGTGCCGCGTGATCCTGTGCGGATCACGGTGTGGTGATTATGAAGGTGCCGTGGGCAGAGCCGGACACGGGGTTCACTGCGCTGTTCGAAGCGCTGGTGCTTCTTGCTTGAATTCGAGCGTGTAACGCGGCCGCGCTGGCTTCGTCATGTCGTTCTCCTTGCTTGGATTGAATCAGGTGGCAACGGTTACGTTTTGTGAGGGCAAGGTCAGTCCGGTCTTGGGACCGATTCGAATCGCAACCAGCGCAACGCCATACCCGGCAGCAGGAGCAAGCTGAGAACCGTCGAGGACACCAAGCCACCCAGCAACACGATAGCCATTGGACCCTCGATCTCATGGCCTGCATGGCCACTATGCAAGGCTACCGGCAATAGGCCGAGCGCGGTCAGCAGTGCCGTCATCAGCACCGGGGTGAATCGCTCGCGGGCGCCGCGCAGGGCCGTTTCCAGATTCCACGGCAGTCCTTCATCCATCACCAACTGCCCGTAGTGGGCCAGCAGGAGAATGGCATTGCGCGCAGCGATACCAAACAGCGCGACAAAACCCACCCATACACCGATCGAGGTGACCCCGTTGGTCAGCACCAGTGCTGCCACTCCGCCGATCAGCGCAAAGGGTATGCACAGCAGTACCAACAGGGCTCGGCGAGCATCGCCGAATGCCAGGAACAACAGAATGACAATACCGACAAGCGCGACAGCGGCGTTGATGGCCAGATCGCGATTGGCCATCGCCTGCGCCTCGGCGGCGCCACCGAAGTGGAGATAAACGCCCGGTGGGAGTCTGACTTGGCTTGCGATGGCAGCTTTGGCTCGGGCGATGAAGTTGGTCGGGTCGGTGGTGGTTGGATTGCTGGTAATTACCTGTCGACGGATGCCACCTTCGTGCAGGATTTCCGATCGCCCTTCGCGAAGATCGACATCGGCGACCTTGCCCAGGCGGACCAGCGATCCCGACGCATCATGCAACAATAGCGTTCCCACCATCTGCGGATCGCGCTTCAATGCTGGGTCCAAGGTTACCGTGACGGGTATGAGCCTGGTGCCAGCATAGACATGTGTCACGGTCGTTCCATGGAACGCGGTTTCGATCGCGTTCAGCACATCGTTGATGCGCAATCCGTAGTCAGCCAGGCGCTTGCGACGCAGACGAATATTCAGCTGCGGCTTGGAGGGCGGTGCCTTGACGCGGACTTGGGCGGCACCTGGCACGTTGCGAAGTGCATCTGCCACCGCGCTGGCCGCCTGGTCAATCGCATGCATACTTTGCCCGAACACACTGATCACAACCGGCGCAGCTTCACCCGTCAGCGAATCGTTGATGCGATCGCCTAGAAAGGTCGTGACCTGGTATTGCAATCCGGATTGTGCGCCGAAAAGCGCGTTCAACTGGTGTTGAATGTCTGCGGAATCGCGGGTACCTGCAGGTGTCAACTCGACGTTGAACTCCGCCTTGTTTGGGGGATAGGTATCCACGCCGCCTACGGCACGGCCGATCGTCGCATAGTCATGGGCCACACCGGGAATGGCCAGCATTTGTTGGCTTAGTCGCGCGGACAGTTTTTGCATCACGTCGATGGAAGTTCCGGGCGGCGCAGTCATGGTGGCGACGAAATCACCCTCGCGGAGGGTCGGCAGAAGTTCTCCTCGGAGCAGCGGAAGTATCATGCAGGCACCGATACCGGCAAGCAGGGAACCGACCAGTAGCGTGCGCGGATGCCGTGACAAACGCCGAAGAAGACGGGTCTGCTGGTTCTTGAGCCAGAACAGGAAACGTGGCTCCGACTTGTGCACGCTGCCCGTCAACAAAAGTAGGCAGAGTGCGGGAGTTACCGTCAGCGCCACTGCCAGCGAAGCCAGAATGGCGAAAATGACGGCCAGTGCAAGCGGGGCAAAGAAATCGCCTTGTAGCCCGTGCAGATGCAAGATCGGAAGAAATACCATCAACACGGCCAGCGTCGCGAACAGGATCGGCGTACGCACTTCGAGACTGGCACGAAACACAGTCACTACACGCTGGGCTGTCGAAGGGCTATGTTCACGTAGGCGTCGGAGTACGTTCTCAACATCGATCACGGCGTCGTCCACTACTACGCCCACTGCTACGGCGAGACCGCCGAGCGTCATCGTATTGAGGCTTTGCCCAAAATAACGAAGCGCGACCACCGCTGCCAGCAACGAGAGTGGAATGGAAATGAACGAGATCAGCGCTGCGCGCCATTCACGCAGGAAGACCATCAGCACGATTGCGACCAGCAATATCCCCAATAGCAGCGACTTTGCGAGTGAATGCAATGCGGTTTCTATATAACGCGCCGGCTCATACAGCTTGGGATAGATGGTGACACCGCGCTCGCGCGCGAGCGCGGTCAATTCGGTGAGTGCGGCGTTGACGCTGCGCGTGGTGGTCAAGGTGTCGGCGCCGTACTGGCCGTTCAGCGCGATGACGACGCCCGGTCGGCCCATCACCAGCGCGTCACCGAAGCGGGGCGCGTTGCCGAAGCGGATGCGCGCAACGTTGCGCAGCAGCAACGGCGACGTTCCAGCATGAGTGCGCACCACGGCATCGCCGAGCTGCGGCGGTGTCAGCGCCTGTCCGTCGCTCTCCAGCGTGAAGCGCTGGATCGGCGTGTCGACGAATCCTGCACCGCGCATCCCGGTGGCCGCTTGGGTCGCGGCTATCACGTCGTGCAGAGTCAGGTGCAGCATGGCCAGTCGCGATGGCCGAACCTGCACCTGCAGTTGACGCTTCTCTCCGCCCCAGAGATTGATGTCGGCGATTCCCGGTACCGCCAGCAGACGTGGCAGCACGGTCCAGCGCACGAAATCCTGCAGCGCACGTGGCGACAGGGTCGCACTGGTGAATCCGATACTCTCGATCACCATCGTCGAGGAAGTCAGGGGCAACATCGTTGGCGTACCAACGCCCGCCGGCAGTTGCCCAGAGATTCCCGCGAGCTTCTCAGAAACCAGTTGTCGCTGGCGGTAGGGGTCTGCGCCGCTGCCGAAAACGAGCTGGATTTTTGACAGCCCCTGGACCGATTCGGAACGCACCGCGCGCACCCCAAGAACCCCTGAAACGGCGGCTTCCAGCGGTCGCGTCACCAGTGCCTCGACCTGTCGTGGCGCCAGCCCGGGTGACTCGGTTTCTATCGTCAGTTGCGGCGGCACGAACTCCGGGAACAAATCGTAGTCGGCATGGCCGAGCGCCAACCCGCCCAGTACCAGCAGCAACACTGCCAGCGCGACCACGACACCAGGATGCGCCAGGCTGCGGCGAACGATGGCGGCGAGCATCAGTCATCGTCCCCGTCGGAATCCCGAGGCTCAGATTTCGATTTCGCCGCGAGCCGAGGGGCTTGTTCGGCCCGCCACAAGGCGCTGGCCCCTGCGATCACCAGTGTGTCGCCCGGTTCGACTTGGCCACCCGCAGCCCAGCCATCGCCTTGCCACGTCAGCAGCTTGAGTGCGCGGCGCTGGAACCGATCCGATCCCTTCTGAACATAGGCATAGGGGATGCCCCGTATCCGCACGATGGCGGTCTCTGGGATCAGGACGGCGAGCTGCGCCGCGCCGCGCAATTGCAGCGCGATGCGCAGTGCCTGTCCCGGCCTGAGGACTTCCGCGCCCGGCATTCCAACTCGTAGCAGCCAGGCAGGGGCCTGCAGCGCGGGGTCCACGGTCGGCGCAGGGCCGAGTACGTGCGCAACGACGTGGCTGCCACCATTGAGAGCTTGTACGGTCGCTGCAATCGGCACGGCGTCGGCGGTCCCTCCCGGAACATCGGCACGCACCAGCACAGCCTGACCTGCGACGAGCTGCCGGATCAGTTGATTGCGCTGCGCCACCGTCAGCGTCGCAATGGTTGCGCCCCAATCCAAACGCAGTTGCTGGCGCAGACTGTCTCGCTTGAGGCTGTCGGCAAGTGCCTGCACCTGGGCTGCCTGAAGCGTTTTCAGCGATGTATTGCGACCGGCGGTGTAGAGCTGTCGCAGGCGCATCGCTTCGGCGGACGCTGCATTCGCTGTGGCCGCTGCAGTCTCCATCGCGGCATTGAGCATCATCAGAGGTGCGGGATTCAGCACTTGCCCGAACGCCTCAACCTGCGGTTGAACCCGCAGAGTGCGCGCAGATTGCACACGCAGGCCAACAAGTGTCTGCTCGGACCGGGTCAAGATGACTTGCGGTGGCGAATTCAGTCGAAGATCTGCCGGGCCGGCGCGAACCACACCGGCAACAAGCAACAGCAGGAAGGCGGCTGTGTTGGATAACCTTTTCATCGTGACTCTTCCGCTGCCGGAGGCTTGGTGAGGATGCGGCCCAACGCGACCTCGCTGCCGCCCAGTGGCCGATGCAAGGCGTCTTCCAAGACGCCGCGCGCCATCTGCCAGTTGAAGTCGGATTGCAGACTGGCCAACTCGGCACCCTCCGCATTCAGGCGGGCGGTCAGCAGGGCGACGTGATCGAAACTACCGAGATCGAAACCCTGCCGTGCCGTGCGCAGTTGCTGCTGGGCCAGCGGCAGCTGCTGATCGCGGGCGCGCCCAGCGGCGATGGCGGCCTGATGCGCTGCAACGCGGGCGGCAGCGATATGGGCGAGGATGTTTGCCTGCACGGCTTCCAACTGCACCCCTGCCGCGGCAAGGCGCGCTTTGGCCTGGGCGATGGGACCTTGATTTTGGTTGAAGATTGGCAGTGCGAAGTGGATCGAGAACGGCAGGCGCACGCCGCCTTCCAAAGTGCTGTAGCCCGGCCCGACGGTGACGCCGGGGTACTGCTTGTCCACCTCGATGCGGAGGGCCTGCTCGGCGACGCCGTAGTTCGCCACTGCGATCGCCAGATCGGCACGAGTCAGCAGAGCGCGTCGACCGAGCCTGTCCAGTTTCTCGGGTGAAACGGGGACGGGGTGTTGCCATCTCGGCCAGATCGCGCCCAATGCCGGCAACGCTTGCGCAGAAATACCGATGGCCGCGGCGAGCGCATGGCGCGCGGCCATCGCTTGTGCACGCATGGCATCAAGCTTTTGCCGGATCCGCAGGGCTTGGGTCTGTGCCGTCTGCACCTGCGGAGCAGAAGCCTCACCCGCGTTCATCTGCGCCATAAGCAGTCGCGCTAAAGCTCGGGCGTTCTCATTCTGTCGCGCGAGTACTGCATCTGCAGCATCGGCGTAGCGCAGCCTCAGCAAAGCGTTCCGCAAGTGGCTACGGACCTGCCATACCGCCTCGGCCAGACTCCAGCCAGCGGCCTCACTGTAGAAACCGGCCTGCATCTGCCGCGCACGACGCAGGTCGAATTGTGGCAGCAGGGCTTGGATAACCACGCCATAGAGCCATGGATTGGTGCCCGCATCCTTGGCGTATTCGAGTGTGAGTCCTAACGTCGGGTTCGGATATTCGCGTACAGTGATCTCACCAGCATGCGCGACGAGAAGTTTGGCGCGCGCTACGGCCAGGCTCGGGTTGTAGTACAGCGCCACCACCAGCAAGTCGGCACGGTTCCAGTGCGGCGGAGGCCAAGGCAAGCGACCCAACTGCGCCGCATAACCCGCCAGCCCTGGATCATCCAGGCGGCGCATTTCCAATCGCTGGGCCTGCTTTGTCAAATCCACCGGCTGCGGCCGATAACTCGCGCAGCCAGCGAGCGTCGTCAGCACTGCGAGTACGATCAAGGCCGACGGTCGGATCAAGCCCCGCAACATTTTGAAAGGCTTGGCCCCCACGACAAAAGAAGAGTCAGTCATGCTTCAGCGCGCGGGTGCTGAATGTGACGCATGCTCTCCCAACGCCGGCATTGGTTACGACGTGTGTGGTGCTGAATCCCAGCACGCCTACGACGATGACCTCCTGTAAAGCTGGCCAGCGCTCCTCTGAGGTCGGTGCGCCGAAGAATGTTGCAGGCACGGCCGTGAGGTTTCTGACAGCATCATGGTGGGAGTGTTGCCAGACCGAACACATGTTCAGTGTCGCCTTTGCGGTGAGCTAAGGGGAGGATGAGCGCGCATCGTTTCAAGCACGGCGGGTATGAACATCGCTCTTGGCGTCTTCAAGCAGGCACAGCGCGCGATCGAACAGTTCGGCAACGCAAGGATCCACGATCCGGTAGTGGATCGTCGTGCCCTCCCTGCGGGTTGCCACCACGCCGCGATCCGCCAAGCGCTGGAGCTGGTTGGAGACGGCTTGTGGCTTCAGACCGATGGTTTCAGCCAACTCGGATACGCACAGCTCACCCGCCCGCACGAGCGCGTGCAAGAGTCGCACCCGCGTCTCGTTCCCAAGTACTTTGAACAGAGACGCCAATTCGACAGCATGTTCGGGCGAAACAAGTTCGCGTGTCGCCAATGAGTGCTTGGGCGGACAGCACGCTGGTAGGTCAGAGGAAGGCGTCATGGAAGATGTAGGCATTTTAATATCACTCTATTACATGATTAAGTGTAATAAGAGGTGTGAGGGGAGTCAACGCGCGCCTGACCCCGGTGCGCGGGCAACGGCGCTTAGTTGGCCAACAGACTGCTGAGCAGTTCGTCGGATACCTCGTGATTGCGTGGCGAGCTCATGGTGTCTCCCGGTCAGATGGCAGTCTCCTGCCTGTGGCCCGGTTACACAAAATCTAGGAGCTCGGGCCGTAGAAACTTTGGAGAGCGAGATTGCGCTATCGCTATAGGATGGGTCTATCGGAAGGAGCGCATAGTGGTTCTATGCAAGCCTGACGAGAGACTCAGCCTATGGATGAGAGCACAATCGCAGCCCGAAGATTTCTACGGCCCACGCTCCTAGGACGCCCTCATCTTGGGCGCCCTATAGCCGTAGGACGTCGCGTCGATGGTGTCGCTGCCCGAACACAGGCGGCCGACACCGTCGGTGCAGGTGTCATACGTGAAGCTTTGCGTCTGCCCGCCAGCGCTTATCGTGGTGAGACGGTTGAGGTCCGTGCGGGAGCCTACTGAAGACCCCACTCACCTGGGCGATCGGCGTGCCCGAGTCGGACTGATGCCGATCAAGGACTGCCAGTGCGTTCTCGACACCGTTTATGCGCCGACCGTTGGTCGGGGAAAGGCCTTGCACAAGCCTTGAGTGGCGAGATCACGCACCCGCCGATCCTGTGCGTCGCAGCGACCTACCAGATCAGATCGTCAGGCACCTCGAACTGGCGGTAATACGGGTCGTCCTCGCTGCTGGTGGTGTCCGTTTCGGTGTGCTGGTGATCGAGCACGATCAGCGTGGCGTCGCGCTCGCTGATCTTGTCGGCGGCGGCGCGAGGTAACAGTTCGTAGCCTTGCTCGTGACGCACGATCACCAGGCTGCCATGGGCGAGCTGGGCACGCAGCGCCGCGTTGACCAGCAGGCTCTTGATGCTGTTGCCGTCGCTGAAGCGATAGGCAATCTCGCCCTCGCGTTTGATCTTGTGTGCCTCGACGATCTGGTGGGTCTGTGCGCGTAGCTCGTTGGCGCGCGCCTGGGCGTTGCGTTCGGCGGACAGTTGGCGGTCGCGTTCGGCGCGTTCGGCCTGCAAACGCTGGATGTCGACCTGATCCGTGCCGCGGGCGGCTGGCGCCTTCCCCTCGCGTTGCCGGGTTTGTTCGCGCACGACCTGGTTGACCTTGGCCTTTTTGACCAGACCGGCCTTGAGCAGTTGATCTTGCAGCGGATTTCGCATGGCTCGAGGGAATGGTGGCAGCGCGGGATTGCGAGCAGCGATTGTAACGCGGCGCCGCGCCGGCCATTGCCGGCGGCATTCCTGCCGCGCAGGCAGGCCGCTAAGCGGTGGCCTCCGCCGCGTCCGAGGCCACGATGCGCACCGGCACCGACTTGTAGGCCGGCGTGCCCGAGCGCGCGTCATGGTTTTCCAGCGCGACCAGCACATTGCCTTCGGGATAGTACATCGCGACCGAACCGCGGGCGATCTCGAAGGCCACCGCGGTGTAGCCGCGCACCGCGCGTGGCTGAGTGCGGCCGGTCTGATCGCCGGTCGCCTCGACATCGATGCGGTCACCGTGGCTCAGGCCGCGCGCAGCGAGGTCGTCGGGGTGGATGAAGATCACGTCACGTCGCCCGGTGATACCGCGATACCGGTCATTCATGCTGTAGATGGTGGTGTTGTACTGGTCGTGCGAGCGGATGGTGGTGAGGGTCAGTGCATTGGCGGGGTCCGGGCCGTCCTCGTCCAGTCCGCTTGAGAGCAGGAACTGTGCACGCCGATCGGGGGTCGCCCATTCGCGTTCGGTGGCGGGAATGGGGAGACGGAAGCCGCCTGGGACCCGTACGCGCTCATTGAACCGCGCGAAGATCGGAAACACCGCCTCGATCGAGTCGCGGATCAGGTCGTAGTCGTCCACCATCGCCTGCCAGTCGACCTTGCTGTGGGGCAGGGTGGCACGGGCCATCGCCGCCACGATGTCGGGTTCAGATTTCAGCATCGGGCCCGCCGGCTTCAGACGTCCGGCGGAGGCGTGCACCATCGACATCGAGTCCTCCACCGTCACCGACTGCGGGCCGCTGGCCTGCAGGTCGAGCTCGGTGCGACCGAGACACGGCAGGATGATCGATTCACGCGCCAGGATCAGGTGCGAACGGTTGAGCTTGGTGGCGATGTGCACCGCCAGGTCGAGCTTGGCCATGCCGGCGAAGGTGAGCTCGGGATCGGACATTGCCACCGCCAGATTGCCGCCGAGGCAGACCAGCGCCTTGGAGCGCCCGTCGCAGATCGCCTTGACCGCTTCCACCGCGTCGTGGCCGTGCTGTCGCGGCGGCGCAAAGCCGAAGCGCTTCTGAAGTCCGTCCAGCAACGCGTCGTCGGGCTTCTCGGTGATGCCGACGGTGCGGTCACCCTGCACGTTGGAATGGCCGCGCAGCGGGCAGATACCAGCGCCCTGGCGACCGATGTTGCCGCGAAGCAGCAGCAGGTTGGCGATTTGCTGCACGTTCTCGGTGCCATGGCGATGTTGGGTGATACCCATGCCGTAGCAGACGATGACCCGCTCGGCTTTGGTGTACACCGCCGCCGCGGCCTCGATGTCGGCACGCGACAAGCCGGATTTCCGCTCGATCGCGTCCCAGCCGGTGCGGTGCAGGTCGTCGATCAGCGCTTCGAAGCCGGTGGTGTGTGTCGCAATGAACTCGTGGTCCAGCACCCCGCTGCGGCCGGCATCGCGCTCGACGACATCGGTATCGAGCAGATATTTCATCATTCCCTTGAGCACGGCCACATCGCCGCCCACCTTGACCTTGTAGTAAGTCGAGGCGATCGGGGTGGAGCCGCCGGCAAGCATCTGGGTCGGACTCTGCGGATTGGTGAAACGCTCCAGGCCACGCTCGGGCAACGGGTTGAATACGATGATCGGTGCACCGCGCCGGGAGACCTCGCTCAGCGTACCGAGCATCCGTGGATGGTTGGTGCCGGGATTGTGGCCTATGCAGAACAACGCGTCGGCGTGGTCGAAATCCTCCAGGCTGACCGTGCCCTTGCCGACGCCGATCGACTGCGGCAGGCCGACGCTGGTGGCTTCGTGGCACATGTTGGAGCAATCGGGAAAATTGTTGGTACCGAACTCGCGGGCGAACAACTGGTACAGGAATGCGGCCTCGTTGGAGGCGCGCCCCGAGGTATAGAACTCGGCCATGTCCGGGTCGGGCAGGGCACGCAGTCCGCTGCCGATACGTTGCATGGCCTCGTCCCAGCTCACCTCGATGAAGGTGTCGGTGGTGTTGTCATAGGCCAGCGGATGGGTCAGCCGACCCTCGTTTTCCAGCGCGTGGTCATGCCACGTCCACAGCTCGCTGACGGTGTGCCTGGCGAAAAACTCGGGGGTGGCCCGTTTTGCGGTCGCTTCCCAGGTTACCGCCTTGGCGCCGTTTTCGCAGAATTCGAACGAAGAGGTATGCTGGGGGTCAGGCCACGCGCAACCGGGGCAGTCGAAGCCGGCCTGCTGGTTCACCCGCTTCAGCGCGCTGGCTTCGCGACCCACGCCCATCTGCTCGCGTACGGCGCCGGCCACGGCGCGCAACGCGCCCCAGCCACCGGCAGGCGCATCGTAGGGACTGACGCCGGGAACCTTGTTGTCACTCATGGGGTATTACCTTGAACTGGGGATGGAGGGAGCCTTCCATACCCATGATGGGGGCAACGTGAACCGTTGCGCGCAATGTGCGCGATTCACGGGCTCGGGAACGGGAGGACGGCAATAATACCTTCGCAGGTTGTCCCCGGGCAGAACTCAGCTGCCGGATGCGGGTGGCAAAACCAGCTTCTCGACCCCTTCGCGCGCCAGCGGGTTCAGCCCTTCGCCACCGTGATCCAGATGTGCCTTGAGTTGTCGGCGCATGGCCGGGTCCCAGAACTTGGTCAGGTGGTCGCGCACGCCCTCAACCGCGGTGGCGTGGTCCGGTTCGACCGTGAAATACGTGGCGATGTCGTTGGCCATGGTGATCAGTCGTTCGATATTCATGTCAGTTATTGCCAGCCAGCAGACGATGGGGGTGGGTGTAGACGTTATGGGTACCCGGCCGCGCGAAACCAATCAGGGTGACGCCGGCGCTGCGCGCCAGTTCGATCGCCAACGCGGTCGGGGCCGAAATGGCGGCCAGCACGGTGATCCCCGCGCTGGCCGTCTTGGTCACCATTTCATAGCTCGCACGACTGGTCACCAGCGCGATGCCGTCAGCAGCAACCAGATCGGCACGGCGCATGGCACCGATCAGCTTGTCCAGTGCGTTGTGGCGGCCGACGTCTTCCCGCACCAGCAAGATCTGGCCGTCGCGGTCGGCCCAGGCCGCCGCATGGACCGCGCCGGTGGCGGCGTTCATCGGCTGCCCCGTTTTCAATTGCGCCAGCGCCCGTTCCAGTGCCTCGTGGCTTGTGTGGCAACCGGCGCCGACCGCCGGATGTTGCCGTACCGCTTGTTCGAGATCGCGGGTTCCACAAATGCCGCAACCGCTGCGCCCGGGCAGCAGACGCGGGTTTTCCCGGTCCAGATGGGCCGCGCGCGCATCCGTGCTGACCTGCATCGCCAACTCATAGCCTTCCAACAGATTGCGCTCCTCGATCTGCAGCAGCTGTGCCGGCGTGTCGATCAGGCCCTCGCTGAGCGAAAAGCCCAGCGCGAAATCGTGCAGGTCGCGGGGGCTTGCCATCATCACGGCAAAGCTGGCTCCGTTATAGACCATCGCTACCGGCACCTCCTCGGCGACGCAGTCGTTCTCATGGGTGCTTTGGCCATCCCGCCAGCGTTCGAGCTTACGGGTGACGAATCCGCACGTTGTCAGCGCATGGTCAGGCCTGCCCAAGCGTATCAGCCGACTGTGCCTGATCCAGCAAGGCCTGTTGCTGGTCGGAAAAAGCATGGAAGCGCTTCTGCCAGTCCGAAGGCTGGGTGACGCGGGTGACCTGTACCGCGGTGACCTTGTACTCGGGGCAGTTGGTGGCCCAATCGGAGTTTTCGGTGGTGATCACGTTGGCACCGGAGCCGGGGAAGTGGAAGGTGGTGTAGACCACGCCCGGTTGCATCCGTTCGGAGATCATCGCACGCAACACGGTGTCGCCCGAGCGGCTGCGGATGCCGACCCAGTCATGCTCGGCGATGCCGCGTTCCTCGGCGTCATGCGGATGGATTTCCAGCCGGTCCTCGTCGTGCCACATCACGTTGGCGGTGCGCCGGGTCTGTGCACCGACGTTGTACTGGCTGAGGATGCGCCCGGTGGTCAGGATCAGCGGGTGTTCGGCGTTGACCTTTTCCGAGGTGGGTACGTATTCGGTGAGCATGAAGCGGCCCTTGCCGCGCACGAACTCGTCGACGTGCATCACCGGGGTGCCGTTCGGGTGCTCCTCATTGCAAGGCCATTGCACCGAGCCGAGCTGGTCGATCTTGTCGAAACTCATGCCGTGGAAGGTGGGGGTCAGTCGCGCGATCTCGTCCATGATTTCCGAGGCATGACTGTAGTGCATCGGGTAGCCCATCGCCTGGGCCAGTTTCTGGGTGATCTCCCAGTCGGCGTAGCCTGCCTTCGGCGCCATCACCTTGCGCACCCGCGAGACGCGACGCTCGGCATTGGTAAACGTGCCGTCCTTTTCCAGGAACGAGCTGCCCGGCAGGAACACGTGCGCGTATTTGGCCGTCTCGTTGAGGAACAGGTCCTGCACCACGATGCATTCCATCGCACTCAGGGCAGCGGTGACGTGCTGGGTGTCGGGATCGGACTGGGCGATATCCTCGCCCTCGACGTACAGACCGCGGAAGCTGCCATCCAGTGCCGCCTCGAACATGTTGGGAATGCGCAGGCCGGGTTCACCCAGCAACGGCACGCCCCAGTCCTTCTCGAACAGCGTGCGCGTGGCAACGTCGCTGACGTGCCGGTAGCCGGGGAATTCGTGCGGGAACGAACCCATGTCGCACGAACCCTGCACGTTGTTCTGGCCGCGCATCGGATTCACGCCCACGCCTTCGCGGCCGATGTTGCCGGTGGCCATCGCCAGGTTGGCAATGCCCATCACCGCGGTCGACCCCTGGGCGTGCTCGGTCACGCCGAGGCCGTAGTAGATGGCACCGTTGCCGCCGGTGGCATACAAGCGTGCCGCGCCACGAACCGCCGCCGCCGGCACGCCGGTTTCCGCTTCCATCGCTTCCGGGCTGTACTTGTCCTGCGCCACGAACGCACGCCATTTGGCGAACGCCTCCGGTTCACAGCGTGCGCTGACGAAGGCCTCATCGACCAGACCTTCGGTAACGATCACATGCGCCAGTGTGTCGAGCACTGCGACATTGGTGCCGGGCTTGAGCTTGAGGTGATAGTCGGCCTGGATATGCGGCGTGCGCACCAGGTCGATGCGCCGCGGATCGATCACGATCAGCCTGGCCCCGGCGCGCAGGCGCTGCTTCATCTGCGAGCCGAATACCGGATGGGCGTCGGTCGGATTGGCGCCGATCACCAGCACCACGTCGGTCTGCTCGATCGAGTCGAAGTCCTGGGTGCCTGCTGATTCACCGAGCGTCGACTTCAAGCCGTAGCCGGTTGGCGAGTGGCAGACCCGGGCACAGGTGTCGACATTGTTGTTGCCGAAGCCGGCACGTACCAGCTTCTGCACCAGGTAGGTCTCCTCGTTGGTGCAGCGCGAGGAGGTGATGCCGCCCACCGCCTGCTTGCCGTGGGTCGCTTGCAGGCGCTTGAACTCGCTGGCGACATGGCTGAAAGCCTCGTCCCAACTCACCACTTTCCATGGGTCGGAGATTTTCGCCCGAATCATCGGCGTGGTGATGCGGTCGGGATGACTGGCGTAGCCGATCGCGAAACGTCCCTTGACGCAGGAATGGCCGTGGTTGGCCTGGCCGTCCTTGTTCGGCACCATGCGCATGACTTCCTCACCCTTCATCTCGGCGCGGAAGCTGCAGCCGACGCCGCAATAGGCGCAGGTGGTGACCACGCTGTGCTCGGCCTGGCCCTTCTCGATCAGGGTATTTTCCGACAGCGTGGCGGTGGGGCAGGCCTGCACGCAGGCGCCGCACGACACGCATTCGGAGTCGAGGAAACGGTTGTCCTGGCTGGCCGCTACCTTGGACTCGAAGCCGCGGCCCTGGATGGTCAGCGCAAACGTACCCTGCACCTCGTCGCAGGCCCGCACGCAGCGTGAGCAGGCGATGCATTTGGACGGGTCGAAGGTGAAATAAGGGTTGGATTCGTCTTTCGCCACGAACAGCGGATTGGTCTCGCCGGCCGGGGTTTTCGCGTAGACGTGATTGGCGCCGTCATAGCCGTAGCGCACTTCGCGCAGACCGACCACGCCAGCCATGTCCTGCAGCTCGCAGTGCCCATTGGCCGGACAGGTCAGGCAATCCAGCGGATGATCGGAGATATACAGCTCCATCACGCCACGGCGCAGATCGGCCAGCCTGGGTGTCTGGGTACTGACCGTCATGCCGGCGCTGACCGGGGTGGTGCACGAGGCCGGGTAGCCCTTGCGGCCCTCGATCTCGACCAGGCACAGCCGGCAGGAACCGAACGCATCCAGCATCTCGCTGGCGCACAGTTTGGGAATGTTGATGCCCGCCTGGGCGGCGGCACGCATCACCGAGGTGCCTTGTGGAACGCGCACGGTCTTGCCGTCGATCTGCAGCTCGACCGTGGTTTTCGAGGTGGCCTTGGGTGTGCCGTAATCGACTTCGACGATGGACAACATGACGCGTTACCTCCTCAGGGTGCGGTTTTCTCGGCCGCGCCTGAAAAATCCTCGGAAAAATGGTCGAGCGCACTGAGCACCGGAAACGGTGCCATCCCGCCCAACGCGCACAGTGAACCGTCCAGCATGGTCTGGCACAAGTCGCGCAGCAGGGTTTCGTTGCGCTCGCGCTCGGCACGGTCGCCAGCCACGATACGGTCGATCACCTCGACGCCCCGGGTCGATCCGATCCGGCAGGGCGTGCATTTGCCGCATGACTCGATCGCGCAGAACTCCATCGCATAGCGTGCCTGGGCGGCCATGTCGACGCTGTCGTCGAAGACCACTACGCCACCATGGCCGAGCATGCCGCCGATTGCGACGAAGGCCTCGTAGTCGATCGGCGTATCGAGCTGCGATGCGGGGATATAAGCGCCAAGCGGGCCGCCGACCTGCACCGCGCGCACCGGGCGAGCGCTGGCGGTACCGCCGCCATAGCCCTCGATCAGCTCACGCAGGGTCAATCCAAACGCCCGCTCGACCAGCCCGGGTCGCTTCAGGTTGCCGGCCAGCTGCAGCGGCAAGGTACCGCGCGAGCGCCCGATGCCGTAGTCGCGGTAATACGCCGCGCCCTGGTCCAGAATGATCGGCACGGTGGCCAGGGTGATGACATTGTTGATGACCGTAGGCTTGCCGAACAGACCCTCGATCGCCGGCAACGGCGGTTTGAAACGTACCTGACCACGCTTGCCTTCCAGCGATTCCAGCAACGAGGTTTCCTCGCCGCAGATGTACGCGCCGGCCGCCATCCGCACTTCCAGCCGGAATGCCTTGCCGCTGCCACGCACATCGTCACCGAGATAACCGGCAGCCTCGGCGCTGGCAATGGCCGCTTCCAGTGCACGCTGCGCATGTGGGTATTCGCAGCGCAGGTAGATATAACCGTGACTTGCCCCCACCGCGAGACCGGCGATGGTCATCCCCTCGATCAGTACGAACGGGTCGCCCTCCATGATCATGCGATCGGAGAACGTGCCGGAGTCACCTTCATCGGCATTGCAGACGATGTACTTCTGCTCCGCCTGCGTGTCGAGGCAGGTCTTCCACTTGATCCCGGCCGGGAACGCGGCGCCACCGCGCCCGCGCAGGCCCGAGTCGGTGACGGTCTGCACGATGCCCGCTCCATCCATGCCAATCGCTGCATCGAGGCCGCGGTAACCGCCATGGGCGAGGTAGTCGTCCAGGCTGCGCGGATCGACGATGCCGACGCGAGCGAAAGTCAGCCGCTGCTGGCTCTTCAGGTAGTCGATCGATTCCGTCGGCCCCAACGCCAGGGCGTGGCTACCAGCGTGCAGGAAATCCGCCTCGAACAGCGACGCCACGTCGCCGGGTGTGACCGGGCCATAGGCAACCCGGCCGTCGGCCGTGGCGACTTCGACCATCGGTTCCAGCCAGTACAAGCCACGCGAACCGTTGCGTACGATGGTGACATCGAGATCGCGCTGCCGGGCTTCGGCAGCGATTGTGTCGGCCACCGCCTCGGCACCCAGCGACAGGGCGCCGGCATCGCGCGGGACATAAACCGTGATGCTCATTTCGTCTCCGCGGCCAGCCATGCATCGAACCCCTCGGGGGTCAGCCGGCCTTTCAATTCGTCATCGACCATCATCGCGGGCGAGCAGGCGCAGTTGCCGAGACAATAGACCGGCTCCAGCGTAAGCGCGCCATCGGCGGTGGTCTGGTGAAAGTCTACGCCCAAGCGCTGCTTGACGTGTTTCTCCAGTGTTGCAGCGCCCATCGCCTGGCATGATTCGGCGCGGCACAGATAGATCACGCGTCGGCCAGGCGGCTGGCTGCGAAAGTAGTGATAAAAGCTGATCACGCCGTGCACATCGGCCCGCGACAGATTCAATTCGCGGGCAATCAGCGGCACGGCGTCTTCAGGGACATGTCCCAACGCCTCCTGCACCCCGTGCAGTACCGGCAGCAAGGGCCCCGGCAAGTGCTTGAGGCGTCCAGTGACGTCCAGAACCGCTGCGCGGACCTCCTCGGGGAGGTCCGGCAGCGACGCAGCGTTGGCAACACGTTTCATCCATTCACCTTCAAAACAGTGCGGCGGCCTTGGCCAATGCAATATACAACCCGATCAGGAACGGTACGCCGACGGCGAGCCATGCCAGTGTACCGGTGATGCCGAAGCTGCCGCGTGCGACGGTATCGGCACGGGCGGCGACGGCAGCCGTCTCATGCTGCAGTGAGCGCTCGTGGGCAAGCTCCTCGTCGGACATGTAATCCGATTCCTTCACCGGCTTTACCAGCGCGTTGCAGATCAAGCCCAGCAGCAGCAGGAAGGCCATGATGTAGAGCGTGCGGTCATACACCAGGTTCTTGGCCACGCCGGCATTGATCTGCGCCTGACGGATACCCGCGATCACGAACGGGCCGATGATGCCCGCTGCCGACCAGGCGGTAAGCAGCCGACCGTGAATGGCGCCGACCATTTGCGTGCCGAACAGATCGGCGAGGTAGGCCGGCACGGTCGAGAAGCCGCCGCCGTACATGCTCAGGATGATACAGATCGAGACCACGAACATGCCAGCCATGCCCAGATGGCCCCAGGTCGGCAGCAGGCAGTACACGATGATGCCGATCACGAAGAACGCGTAATAGGTGTTCTTGCGACCGATCCGGTCCGACAGCGCGGCCCAGAACAGGCGCCCCAGACTGTTGAACAGGCTGATAAGGCCTACCAGGCCCGCGGCGGCGGCCACCACGGCCGCTTTCTGCGCCGCGGTCAGCGCGGCGGCCGCTTCGGTCAATCCGACCAGTTTGCCGCCAAACACATCCTGCAGCATCGGGCTGGCCATCGAGATCACGGCGATACCCGCAGTCACATTGAGGAACAGCACACTCCACACCAGCCAGAATTGCGGGGTTTTCCAGGCACGGTCCAGATGCACGTGACGATGCGTGATCATTGCCGTGCCGTTGTGGCGTTCCGGCGGCGTCCAGCCAATCGGCCGCCAGCCATTCGGCGGCACCCGGAAGCCAATCGCGCCGGCTGCCATCACGATGATGTAGAGAGCCCCCATCACCATCAGCGTCGCCGCCACGCCCTGACCGCCACCCGCGGAAAAATGCTTCATCAGGGCGACCGCCAGTGGGGCACCGATCATCGCGCCGCCACCGTAGCCCATGATGGCAAAGCCGGTGGCCATGCCACGGCGATCGGGGAACCACTTGATCAGCGAGGACACCGGTGTGATGTAGCCAAGCCCCTGGCCGATGCCGCCGAGGATGCCGGCGCCGAGATAGACCAGCCAAAGCTGATGGATCGAGACACCGATGCCGCCCAGGATCAGGCCGCCGCCCCAGCAGAATGCCGCGATGACGCCGGCCTTGCGCGGGCCGGCATGTTCCAGCCAGCCACCCCAGATAAAGGCGGAAATGCCGAGCACGGCAATGAAGGTTTCGAAGATGTGTGTGACTTGCGGCACCGTCCAGTTGCAGCTGGTACTGGTCAGGGCGGCGAAAAAGCCCAGGTTGGCACATACCGTGGGGTCAGTGGCCCCCAGCAAGCGGGTCATCGGCAGCCAGAACACCGAGAATCCATAGGCCATGCCGATGCACAAGTGAATCGCCAGGGCGGCCGGTGGCACCAGCCAGCGGTTGAATTTCGGACCGGCAATAGTCCTTTCCCTGGCGAAGAACCCAGGGGAACCTCCCGTTTTCGCGTTGCCAGCTATTGATTCCGATACCCCAGCCATAAGCTTCCCCCTGTTGGGTCCGTGCGCAACGCCGGACATCAGCGTTCGATCTTAGGGATGCAGCGGCTTTACGCCACACGACCAAAGTCGAATGGGCGGGTGCGAGGGGACATCCGTCATTGCTTTCTCACCGGCCGGGATCTTTTGGGCAATGTGGCAAGACAAGATTCATCAAGTGGTCGTGGCGTTGACATGTGACAAGCAAAAACTGCGCGGCTGAAAGCACTCCTTTTGGCCACCCGCAGGAAGATCCCATGACCATCGTTGACACCGCACGCCGATCTGCACTGTCCAGCGCCATAACGACCGCATTGGGTCTGTTCGCCTTGACGGGGATTCCTGTTGGCACCACCGTTGCCGCTGAGTCGGCTGTCAGCGCGCCTCCCACCGGTACGACGGGAACGATGGGCAGCAATACGCGGATCGTGCAGCTGAAAAAAATTGTGGTACAGGCAGGTGCCGAGACCACCAGTGACCAGGCGCCGACCCAGGCGTCACTGGTGGCCACCGAACCGCAATCGATCATTGGCGACCGCTATATCGAGAACGTGGCGGCTTCCACGGCCAACTACAGTGACATCGTGAAGATCGCACCCAGCGTGTCCGACGTTGACCCGAACGGCCCCGGTTTGATGGAGTCGCAAGGACTGTCGATACGCGGTTTCCAGAACGGCGAATACAACGTCACCTTCGATGGCATCCCGTGGGGCGACTCGAACGACTTCACCCAGCATTCGACCTCCTACTTTATGCCGCAGGATATCGCCCAGGTCACTCTCGATCGCGGTCCCGGCAGCGCACGCACGCTGGGCAACGCCACGTTTGGTGGCACCTTGTCGGTGGACTCGAAGAATCCCGACCCGGTGACGTCGATCAACCCGTTCTTCAGTGTGGCCAGCTTCAACACCCAGGTCGAAGGCTTGCGCTTCGATACCGGTACGCTCAAACCATACGGCGGCACCACCGCCTACTTCAGTGCCAAGAACCTGAGTTCGGACGGCTACCTCACACATGCAGGCCTGAACCGGCAGAATTTCTTCGCCAAGGTCGTGCAGCCGCTGGGCGCAGACACCACCTTGACGTTTGCCACCAATCTGACCCGGTTGCACCAGAATGTCTCGCTGGGCGCGACCAAGGCGCAGATTGCCCAGTTCGGTCCCAACTACGGTCTCAGCGCCGATCCGACCAGCCAGTCCTATTACGGCTACAACTACGACGACATCACCACCGACTTCGAATATCTCGATCTGGAGACGACGCTGGCCGGCTGGCAAGTTGGCGACAAGCTGTATACCTATGGTTACCGGCATCGCGGCTACAACGGCGCCGACCCGAACGGCGAGCAGCCCAACGGTACGGTTTATGGCGCCAATGACGTACCCGGGCAGCGCATGCGCATGGATTACCGCTCGGTCGGCGACATTCTTCGCCTCAGCCATGACTTTGGCCCGGGCCAGGTGCACCTCGGTGGCTGGGTTGACCGGCAGACCAATCAGCGCCTGCAGTACGAGATCGACTGGAGCAATGGCGGTGCGCTCAACGCCGTGCCGACCAGCGCTGCGATCGATCGCTATCTGAGCGACAGTCTGACCGACATGCAGACGTATGCCGAATATCAGTGGCATGCCACTGACAAGCTGGATATCACCGGCGGCGTCAAGTTCGTGAACTTCCGTCGCACCCTGAACGCCACGGTGAATCAGGGCACCGGCCAGCCGATCAATTACGCCCAGGCCTGGACCCGCGATCTGCCATCGCTCGATATGCATTACGCACTGAGCGACCACTGGAGTGCCTACGCGCAGTGGGCCAAAGGCTTTCTCGCACCGAACCTCAACACGTTCTATTCCGTCGACCCGTCGATCAACCAGATCAAGCCCGAGGGCACCACCAACGAGCAGATCGGCACCGCGTGGAACAGCGACGGCCTGACCCTGTCACTTGATGCTTACCACATCGATTTCAGCAACAAGATCGAGAAGCGCAAGATCGGTACGCAGACCCAGTTCTACAATGCTGGCGGTGCCATCTACAAAGGCCTGGAGGGCGAGGCGACCGTGGCGATCGCGGACGGCTTCAGTGTTTACGGCAATGCCTCGCTGAACAGTGCCCGGGAGAAGGCCAACAAGCAGTGGTTGCCGAACGCGCCTGACCGTACCGCCGCGCTCGGGGTGTTGTTCGACAACGGTCCGTGGTCGGCATCGATACTCGACAAGTACGTTGGCGTCCGTTACGGCGACAGCGGCCAGACCCAGCGACTCGGTGGTTACGCCACCACGGATCTGGCCTTGAGCTACGTGTTCGTGCACCCAATGGCCGATGTGCGGGACGCGACCGTATCGTTCAAGGTCGGCAACATCGGAAACAACAAGAATATCTATGCGCTTGCCGGCTATACCGGCCAGGATGGCACGCCGCTGTACTGGACGATCCCGGAGCGCAGCTTCGAGCTGGACGTGTCTGCACATCTCTGAGCAGGCTTGAGAAATCCGGTCACCGCAGTCGCAGCCTGCGGTGACCGCTTGCGCCACGAATGTCGACAGGACAATTCTTGTCCCATGTTGAGGAATACCATCGAATGAAATCTTTGCCCGCGCGAATGATCCTCACGGCACTGACTGTTTTGCTGCCATCCATGGCGCAGGCAGCACTTCCCGCATCCTCGATCCACCATGTGCTGGTGATCAGCATCGACGGCATGCATGCGGTCGACCTGCAGCAGTACGTGCAGTCACATCCCCATTCAACCCTGGCCAGCCTGGCGGCGGATGGTGTGGAATACACCAATGCCCACAGTGTGATGCCTGCTGATTCGTTTCCTGGCTTGCTGGGCATCATGACCGGCGGCCGCCCTGCGGCGACTGGCGTGTACTACGACGTAAGTTACGACCGCGGGCTCGCGAGCTCCGAGGCCGCCTGCAAGGCGGGGCGGTTGGGTACCACGGTGGCCTTTGACGAAGCTGTTGATGGTGCGCTCGATGCGCATGGTCAGCGGACTCTCAATGTATCCCGTCTGCCGCGGCGGTCCGGCAGCTGCGACCCGGTCTATCCGCACGATTACCTGCGAACGAATACCGTGTTCGAAGTCATACGTGCGGCCGGCGGGTATACCGCGTGGATCGACAAGCATCCGGTCTATGAAATCCTGCGTGGCCCCAGCGGCCATGGCATCAACGACCTCTATACCCCCGAGATCGGCGGGGACTATGAAGGTGAGCACGTGAAACCGGCCGACCACATCACCGCCTCGATCCGGCGCACCGAGCACTACGATGCGATGAAGGCCGATGCCTTGCTCAACCAGATTGATGGCTGGACCCACGATCACGCCAGACACGCGCCGATTCCTACCCTGTTCGGCATGAACATGCAGGCGGTGAACGTGGCACAGAAGCTGGTCGGCTACGTCGATGCGGCAGGCAAACCCGAACCCGGACTCGAACAGGCGCTCAACCACTGCGACAGCTTGCTGGGCCGAATGGTGAAGGCGCTTCGGGTGCACCATGAGCTCGACACCACCTTGATCGTGATCACCGCCAAACACGGCAATGCACCGATCGACCGCACACGCTTGCGGCATATCGAGAAGTCGGCCCTGGCCGATGCGGTGAATGCAGCCGTACCCGGCGCCCTGGCGCAATTGACGGCCGACCAGGGCGCGCTGATCTGGCTGCACCGCAGCGTGGACGCACCACGCGTCGCGGCAGCCTTGCGCCGCGACGCGCCGCGACTAGGTATCCGCGACGTCCTGCAAGGTGCGACGTTGTCACGGCTGTTTCCCGCTGGCGCACATGACAGCCGGGTTCCGGATGTGGTGGTGATCCCGCGCGCTGGCGTGATCTACGGCAAGCCCGGCGATGCCAAGCTCGCCGAACACGGTGGTTTCGATGACGACGATACCCACGTCGCATTGCTGCTCAGCAACCCGCGCCTGCTGCCTCGAGGCAGTCGCATGTCCATGCAGGTCAGCACCACCCAGTTGGCACCCAGCATGCTGGCCGCACTAGGCTTGGCACCTGGCCGCCTGCGCGCCGTGCAGGAGGAGGGCACACGGGTGCTTCCTGGCATCAAGTGGTCGGCCCTGATTGATAGCGCCCACTGACGTTCAAGACGGTTTTGTCAGGGCCTTCAACGCTGTTGTGGCGACCAGAGGAATACCGTGCCTGGCAAGGCTTTGGCGCCAGATTGGCGCCACCTGCACCCTGCTCCAGAGTTGAGCGCGACGCGCTGGCTGTATATGATGCCCCAATGACCGCCGCCACGCGCTCCCGCACTTCGTCACGCCGCCCTCGCACCCTGGTGCGCTTGCTGGCATGGGTGATGCTGGTGGTCACGGCATTGACGGTTGCATCGCCGGGGGTTGCGCACGGTCTGGATCTTCATGCCGCGCAGCCAACGACAGCCAGCGCTCATCATGCGACGCAGGCGGTGCTGGCCCAGCAAATCCATCACCCGGCCCACGTCGACGCGGGTTGTTGCGGCGGCCCGGCCGGCCAGCATTGCAGCTGCGCCGTGGTTTGCGGCACGGGGCTGCCGGTGTCCGACGCATTTGCTGTCGCATACAGCATGAACACGAGCCATTGGGCTCCATCGCTGGTCGATGCACCGTCCCAGCAAGCCGCTACGCCGTTCCGACCACCCGTCGTCTGAGTCTCTCCCGTTATCGCATGTACCTGTTTGCGGTCGATCGTGCAGCGATCGTCGTGAGCGTCGGTGTCGACGGGTATCCAGCACGCGATACCTGTGTTCCGGAGATTCCCGATGAAGTCGATTTCATGGACGGCAACTGATCGTCAGTTGCGTGCATTCACGTCGATCCTGTTTCCGCTGAACGGATGGTTCGGCGACGTGAGGCGTGCCACCCGGGACGCGCTTCAGCGTGCTGTGGCGGGGAGTACCACAAGATTTCGTAAACCTGTATTTCCGACCGGCAGGATCTTGCCGATGTCCGCATATATTTCCAAGAGGGGTTGAGTATGAAAAAACATATCAAGCACCACAGTATTACCGTCGCCGTGGTACTCGGTGTCCTTGCCGTGGGCACCGGTGCCTTTGTCTATTCCGGGATTTACAACATCGGTGCCGACGACCATCACACCAAGCCGGTGTTCGCGGTGTTGCAAACCCTGCGGAATCGTTCGATCCATGTGCGCTCGGAAGACCTGAAGGTACCGGATCTGAACGACCCGCAATTGATCCTGAAGGGCGCCGGCCAGTACGCCGCGATGTGCACCGGATGCCATCTGGCCCCCGGCATGAAAACCTCGGAAATTCGTCCGGGCCTGTATCCGCAGCCGCCGAATCTTTCGCAGACGCGGATTGATCCCAAGGACGCGTTCTGGGTCATCAAGCATGGCATCAAGATGAGCGCCATGCCGGCATGGGGTTTCAGTCACGATGATCCGACGATCTGGAGCATGGTGGCGTTCCTGTAAAAACTGCCGGACATGACGCCGGCACAGTACAAGGACATCGTGGCCCGGGCGCCTCCCGACGATGATATGGATGGCGGCGACAGTGGCCACAGTCACGATCATGGGGGTGGCATGCCGCAAAAAATGGGGCAGGGCCATGCCGACGCGGGCGCTCACGATCACGCCTATGCCGAGACGGCACCGGCTGCCGGGATACTGATGAACATGGACGGCTTGAAGCCGCACGCCGTGCCACAGGCCGAGGCCGTTTCCGACCAGTTGCACCACGCCTTGCAGCAAGGGGATCGCAACGCGGTGCTGGCCTTGCTGGCACCCGATGTGACGATCACCGAAGGCAACGTGGTGCAGACCCGCGATGCGTATGCGGCGGTGCATCTGGGTGAGGACATCGCGTTTCTGAAGCACGCCAGGATCACCACCGTGTCGCAGGGTTCGGAACAACAGGGCGACACGGCCATCGTCGGCAGCGAAAGCGAGATCCAAACGATCATCAAGGGCAAGCCGATCAGCCTGCGCAGCCGCGAAGTGCTGAATCTGAAAAAGACCGGAAACGCGTGGAAGATCGTGGCGATCCACTGGCAGTCGACTCCGCTGACGGAGAAAGCGTCATGAGGCGGGGACTGTGGTGCGTCATCACAAGTCTGGCGCTGGCCGCGCTGATGTTGCCGGCGCTGGCCATGGCGAACAGCGCCGAAGTCTATCGCGACCCGAGCTGTGGTTGCTGCGGCGGGTGGATTCACTACCTTCAAGCCCATGGTTACACCGTCACCAGCCACGAGGACCAGTCGATGGCGGCGGTCAAGGCGCGGCTGGGTGTGCCGACCGACGCGGCCTCATGTCATACCGCGCTGATCGGCGGCTATGTGATCGAAGGTCATGTGCCGGTGGAGGATATCCGGCGCCTGTTGGCGGAGCAGCCGGACGCCCGTGGTCTGGCCGCCCCCGGCATGCCGATGGGTTCGCCCGGCATGGAGATGGGCACCCCGGTGCGTTACCACGTGCTGCTGATTGCCCGCGACGGGTCCAGCCGCGTGTTTGCCACCCACGGACCGCAGGCATGACGGCTCATGCTTGAGCGGGAGGGCTGGATGTTCCACTCCCCAACGACGGCTCATTTAGCAGCGGAGGCTCCATCGCATGTCTGGCGCTGTTTGCGCTGGGTATCGGCGTCGCCGTCCTTTTCGGAGGTTTCTGATGAAGCGCCTGAGCGCGTGCCTCAAGCACGCTGGTGCCAGCGCGCGCTTCGCCAACCCTCCTGTCTGCCCCACAAAAACTTTTTTCCTTGACTCTGGAGTTTGAAATGTCACGTATACAGTTTCCGGGTGATCCGCCCCATGGGCCCGACCCTTCGCGGCGCCGTTTCGTACGCGGCCTGGCGTTGGGCGGTGTGCTGGCCGGACTGGTTCCGGCGGCGAGCATCGCCCAGGGCATCCAGGCCAAAAGCGCAGGGCTGCGGCGTTCGCCGTCGGTCCTGCGCGGCACCACCTTCGATCTGGAAATCGCCGAGACCCCGGTCAACTTCACCGGGAAGCCCGCCATCGGCACGATCATCAACGGCCAGGTGCCGGCGCCGACGCTGTACTGGCGCGAGGGCGACACGGTGACCCTCAATGTCACCAACCGGATGAATGTGTCCACCTCGATCCACTGGCACGGCATGATCATTCCCGCGAACATGGATGGCGTGCCGGGGTTGAGCTACCCGGGTATCGCGCCAGGTGGAACCTTCCAGTACCGCTTCAAGGTGCAGCAGGCCGGTACCTACTGGTACCACAGCCATACCCGCTTCCAGGAGCAGACCGGTCTGTACGGTGCGATCGTGATCGAGCCGCGCGAACCGGAACGCTTTCCCAGCGATCGCGAACACGTGGTGGTGTTGTCCGACTGGACCGACACCGACCCCGAGCAGGTGTTCGCCAACCTGAAGAAAATGGGCGGCTACTACAGCCGTACCGAACCGACCACGCCGGAGATCTTCAAGCAGGCCGGTATGGAAGGCTTTGCGAAGGCGTGGAAGGAGCGGATGGCCTGGAACCGCATGCGAATGAGTCCGCGGGATTTGTCCGACGTGACCGGCTACACCTACACTTACCTGACCAATGGCGTGACCCCCGAAGGCGGCTGGACCGGGCTTTTCAGCCGCGGTGAAAAGGTCCGGCTGCGTTTCGTCAATGCCTCGTCGATGACATATTTCGACGTGCGGATTCCCGGTCTGAAGATGACCGTGGTGGCCGCCGACGGGCAGGACGTGGAGCCGGTGTCGATCGATGAGTTCCGCATTGCCGTGGCTGAGACCCTGGATGTGATCGTCAGCCCCAGCGACGACCGTGCCTACACCATCTTCGCCCAGGCTATTGATCGCAGTGGCTACGCCGCCGGCACCCTGGCGCCGCGCGAAGGCATGCGTGGCGAGATTCCACCGATGGACCCGGTCCCCAGCCTCAGCATGGCGGACATGGGCATGGACATGTCGAAAATGGCCGGGATGGCGGGCGGTGGCATGAAAGCCATGCCGGGCATGGACATGGGGCGCATGGGCGGTAGCCAGACGGTGCCTATCCATCACCACTATGCAACCGAATACGGACCGTCGAACACTAAATGCATCGCCGTGGCGTCCACCGCGCTGGACGACCCCGGCGCAGGTCTGCGGCACAACGGGAGGCGCGTGCTGAGCTACGCCGACCTGCATACGATCGGCGGCCCACTCGATCCGCGCGAACCGACCCGCGAGATCGAGTTGCACCTGACCGGCAACATGGAACGCTATTTGTGGTCGTTCAACGGCGTGCCATATTCCGAGGCCAAGCCGATCCTTTTCCACTATGGCGAGCGGCTGCGCATCGTGCTGATCAACGACACCATGATGAACCACCCGATCCATCTGCACGGCATGTGGAGCGAAGTGGAAACCGCCCAGGCACAGTTCCAGGTGCGCAAGCACACGGTCAACGTGCGTCCGGCACAGCGCATCAGTTACCTGGTCAATGCCGACGCCCGGGGGCGATGGGCCTACCACTGCCATATGCTTTATCACATGGACGGCGGCATGTTCCGCGCGGTGGTGGTGGCATGAGGACCAGAACGATGAGCATGAATCCGATCACCATTCGCCGTGACTTGCTTCCTGCCGCCCTCGGGCTGGCGTTGCTGGGCGCCTCGCCATGGGCCCGGGCGCAGACCGATGCGCCGGCGGCCGCTTCAAGCACGGCGGCGTCCAGCCAGTCGATGACGATGAAGCATGGCACCGGCATGCACGGCAAGACACAAACCACTGCCGCCAAAACCATGCCCCCGAAAGATGGCCACAAGGCCATGTCGCATGGGGCGATGATGGATATGTCCCGGCAGCCCGCGAAAAAGTCCGCCGACATGGGCGCCATGCAGCACATGGCCGGCATGGATGGCATGGCGATGCCGATGGACATGAAGCACGGCAAGGCGATGGCCAAGGCGCCACCGATCGGCAGCTTGCCGAGCAGCGACGGTGCGGCACCGAAGGGTTACGATGCCTACGGCGTCGCCTTGCGCATTCATGACGATCCGTTACTGGCCAAGGTGCAGATCGACAACCTCGAGAGCGTGCACAGCAGCGACGGTGCGAACGGCCAGCAATGGGACGGTCGCTTCTGGGTCGGGCACAATCTCGACAAACTGTGGATCCGCAGCGAGGGCAGCCGCAGCCAAGGGCGTATCGAAGAGGGTGATGTCGAGGCGCTTTGGGGCCATGCCGTCAGCCCGTTCTGGAACCTGATGGCCGGCATGCGCCACGACCTGGGAACCGGACCCACCCGAAACTGGGCGGCGTTCGGATTCCAGGGCATCGCACCCTACGAGTTCGAGTTCGAGGCAACCGCCTATGCGGGGCCTTCGGGGCGCACGGCGTTCCGCCTCAAGACCTCGCAGGATTGGCTGTTCACGCAGAACTTGATTCTCACCCCCGAGCTGGACCTGAACGCCTACGGCCGTGCCGATCCGCGACGCGATCTCGGGGCGGGTGTCTCCGACGCCTCGTTGAGCTTCCGGCTGCGCTACGAGTTCAGCCGCAAGTTTGCGCCGTATATCGGCTACGCCTGGGTGCGCAAGTTCGGCGCGACGGCCGGCATGGCCCGCGCCGCAGGTCGACCGGTCTCCGAGCGGCAGATCCTGATGGGCGTGAGGGTCTGGTTCTGATCCAGCGACAAGGCAGTGTGGCGCCACGGTTGGCCGGACGGAACCGGCTGCTGTGGCGCAACGCCGCACCGGCCCTTTGACGTCTCCCTTGCAAGAAATTTCCCACTAACATGTGGAGATTCAAGCGGCGAAAGATAGATAGAATTTTGTCTACCGTGCCTTGTGGTGTAGAGGTAAATAAGGTTTCCTTATGCCCCAGACGAAACTGCAGTTGAGTGATAAAGATCGCTTGGCCATCGGCGAGATTTGCAGCAAGGGTGTTCATACGTCGCGAGAGGTCGATCGAGCGCATATACTGGCGTGCCTGGGTCGAGAGCTGCCGATGCCCCAGATCATGGCCGCCCGCGAGATGGGCCCACGACTGTGTGCCGTGCAAGGTGGATGGCTACGCCGCCGCTGACTCCAGCATGTGTGCCATGACCGCCAGTAGTCCACGATGAAGGAGAGGTCGAAATGATTGAAAATCCGTCACCCGGTCGCCGCCGATTTCTGAAACTGGCAGGTGGTTTTACTGCCGTCGTCGCATTATCCGCAACGTTCTTGAGCCGTGCCGTCGCCGCACTCCCTCACCTCAGTGCAAGTACCAATCCAACAGCCAAGGCATTGCACTACACGGATGACGCCAGTGAGGCTGTTGTGCATCATCCGCCGATGCAACATTGCATGATGTGCCAACATTACAAAGGCCACATGGGCGAGACATGGGGGCCATGCGAAATCTTCCCCGGTTACGATGTCAATGCCAAGGGCTGGTGCAGCGCGTACAAGGCGCGAGAGTCCATGATGCATATGATGCATATGAAGCCATAAGGTGTATTATTGTCGTTACCACTGTGCCAGTGTGCCTCGAGATGACTACCTCATCGCTATCGCTGAGGGTAGAGGGTTGCACGTTGGCACTAAAGAACGAAGCATATCTAGACTTTGTCTACCACGAATAACATATTCGTTGATGTACTAGGCTGTATTTGCGATGAACCGACGCCACCTGCTGACACGACGTACCTGCCTGCGGCTGATGCTGCTGCTCGTGCTGTCGATGCTGGGACAGCAGGTCGCCCTGGCATCGTATCTTTGCCCGACGGCGGATATGCCTGCAGGCAATGCGGCGATGAGCATGCATTGCGAAGGCATGTCGGTGTTGCAGAAGCAGCAAGCGCCGGCGTTGTGCGCGCAGCATTGCGGGCAGCAGGCGAGTTCAACCCCTGATGCCCGTTTGCCGGGCGTGCCACCCCTGATGATGCCGGCGCTGTTGCCGGCACCACTGGCCCTGATCACCACCTATGCGCCAGGTAGCCTGCTGCATAGCGATGCTGCTGCGCCTGTCCGGGGTATTCCGCCCGCGCTGCGCTTTCGGGTGCTGCTGATCTAGATATCCGTTGAGTCATTTTGTGCCCGGCCCAGTCCGGTAGTCGCACTTGATCTCAGTCAACGGGTATCCCCATGCGTTTCAATCTTGTTTCACGGCACCGCTGCGTGCCGGTTTTATTGCTGTGTGCGCTCACGACGCTGCCATGGGCCACGCTGCAGGCGGGTGAACTTCACCTGCAGCCCAGGCCGTCGCAGCGTGCCGAACAGCTCGGCGCCTATCCCGCAGAACCAGCACCCGTAGTCGCCACAGGAACCAGGCTCCTCTCTGTCCGTCAGCTGGTGCGCAACGTCTGGCAACACAATCGCGGCATCGATGCCATGCGTGCCGCCACCGCGGCGGCCAGCGCAAGGATAGAGTCAGCTGGCGCACTCGACGACCCGACGGTGAGTTACGCCATGGCCCCCAATACCGCCGGGGGACCACGTCAGGGCTTGAACCAGAATGTGCAGGTGAGCCAGAGCTTGCCATGGCCAGGCACCCTGGACTTGCGCAGCAAGGTCGCCGAAGCAGAGGCCGTCTCGGCGGGCGAACAGCTGGCTGACCTGCGCCTTCGACTCGCGGCGCGAGCGCGAGCCGATTACGCGCAGTGGTACTACGTGCACCAGGCGCTGGCGATCAATGCCAGAAATCGCACCCTGGTGAGGCGGTTGCGCAAGGTAGCGGAGACTTCGTACGCCTCCGGCCAGTCACCGCAGCAAGATGTGCTGCAGGCCGAGGTGGAGCTGATACGGCTGGACAACCAGACGCTGGAACTCAAGCGGATGCGCCGTACCGTGCGAGCCAAGATCAACGCGTTGCAGAATCTCGCTCCCGGCACGATCGTGCCCGCACCCGCCGCCTTGCCACGGCAACGGGTTTTGCCGAGCTACGGGGCGTTGCAGGATGCCGCATTGGCGCACTACCCGATGCTGCAAAGCCTCGACGCGCGGGTCAGCGCCAGCCGCCGGCGTGTCGATCTGGCGCACAAGGCCAACTATCCGAAACTCAAGCTGATGGCCGGCTACAACAGCCTGATGGACCTGCCAGCCAAACGCCTGGTGATCGGCGTGGGTTTCAGCATCCCGTTCGGGGGCAATCACCGCGGCCAGGTCAGTGAGGCCAATGCACACCTGCAGGAGAGCGAGGCCAAACTTGCCGATGCGCGCAACCAGTTGCTGAGCGATCTCGACCAGACCCATGCGACGGCTGCCCAGGCCGCGGAAACGATTCGGCTTTACACGAAGAGGTTGTTGCCGCTGACCGCACTGAACCTGCATGCCGCCGAGGCCGACTACAGCAACGGCACGGGTGACTTCCTGAAGTTGATCACCGCCGAACAGCAGGATCTCAAGGCGCGCCTCGAGCTCGCGGGTGCCCGCGCGGATTTCTATACCCAATTGGCTTCCCTCGATTACCAGACCGGTGGCGCACTGTGGCCCTCTCCGGTGTCTGCCACGGCCCAGGATGCAAACCCATGAAAAAGTCAAGCGTGATTCCCCTGACTGTCGTCATCGTGCTGGCCGCGTTGCTCGGCGGCTACTTTGTCGGCAAGCGTGGCAGCGTTACGGGCAGCCGGGACACCGGCTCCAGTACGAATTCGGCGTCGACAAAACGCAAGGTGCTGTACTGGAAGGCACCGATGGACCCCAATTTCCACAGTGACAAACCCGGTAAATCGCCGATGGGCATGGAGCTTGTGCCGGTATATGCCAGTGAGGGCGGCGGCAACGCCAGTGACGTGAAGATTTCGCCGGATGTGGTCAACAACCTTGGCGTGCGCACGGCGCTGGTACAGCGTGGCTCGCTTTCGCATCGCCTGGTCACGGTCGGCTACGTCGGTTACGACGAGGACACCATCACCAGCATCAATACCCGTGCCGACGGCTGGATCGAAAAGCTGGCGATCAAGAGTGCCGGCGACTCGGTGAAGGCTGGCCAGCTGTTGTACGAGCTGTTTTCGCCCAAGCTGGCCACCGCCGAACGCGAGTATCTGACCGCACTGTCCAGTGGCAGCCGATCGCTGATCGCCGCATCGGGCGAGCGCATGCATTCGCTCGGCTTCACCTCCTCGCAAATTCAGCAGTTACGACGCACACGCAAGGTCAGCGACCGCGTGGCCCGGTATGCGCGCAGCACCGGTACGGTGATGAGCCTTGCGGTGAGCGAAGGCGCGTATGTGATGCCTGCCACGCAGATCATGAAGCTGGCGGATCTTCACACCGTGTGGGTCATGGCCGAAGTGGACGAAAGCAATGCGGGCTTGCTGCATACCGGACAGAAAGCCGTCGCCGAATTCGACGCCTTTCCCGGCCGGCAGTGGCAGGGTGCGATCGACTACATCTACCCGGATCTCAGCGCGATGACGCGCACGGTCAAGGTGCGTCTGCGCTTTGCCAACCCCGACCTGAAACTGCAGCCGAACATGTATGCGCGGGTGACCATCCATGCCGAGCCTCAGCTCAACCGCATCTATATCCCCAATCAGGCACTGATCCGCACCGGGCATAGCCAGCGCGTGATCGTTGCCCTCGGTGAGGGCCGTTTCGATGTCTGCCCGGTACTGGCAGGCTTCAGTTCCGGCAATCGGGTGGAAATCCTCAAGGGCCTGCAGCCGGGTCAGCGGGTGGTGACCTCGGCGCAGTTCATGATCGACTCCGAGGCCAACGTCGGTGCTGCCGCCTTGCGTCTGGGGGGCGGCAGAACCGGTTGCAATGTGTCGCCGCCGGACCATACCAGTGACGGGAAATCAACGCCCGGCGGCAAGGTATCCGGCAAGGCGATGCCCACGGTGTCGGTCAAGGGTGATGCTGGCGATACCGCGCCGAAAGCGAAAAAGGCCGCACCGGCCGGTGCGGCGATGCCGGGCATGGCGATGAGCGCGGATGCATCAGGTAGTCAGCCCAAGGCGAAGCATGCCGAGAAGGCCGCCAGCGGGAGGCAGCCGCAATGATTGCCGCGATTATCCGCTGGTCACTGAACAACCGCGCCTTTGTGCTGCTGGCCCTGCTTTTTGTGGTGGTGGGCGGCCTGTATACCTTGCAACGCACGCCGGTCGATGCGATCCCCGATCTCTCGGACGTGCAGGTCATCATCAAGACGCCTTATCCCGGCCAGGCACCGCAGGTGGTGCAGGACCAGGTTACCTATCCGCTGGAAACCGCGATGCTGGCGGTGCCGGACGCGACCGTGGTACGGGGCTACTCGTTCTTCGGCGACTCGTATGTGTATGTCACCTTCAAGGACGGCACCGACCTGTACTGGGCCCGCTCGCGCGTGCTGGAATACCTCAACCAGGTTGCCAGCAGCCTGCCATCCGATGCCCACCCGAGCCTGGGGCCGGACGCCACCGGGGTGGGCTGGGTCTACGAGTACGCGCTGGTGGACAAGACCGGCAAGCATGACCTGGCCCAGTTGACCAGCCTGCAGGACTGGTTCCTGAAGTACCAGTTGCAGACGGTACCGGGAGTCGCCGAGGTGGCTACCGCCGGCGGCATGGTCAAGCAATACCAGGTGGTCGTGAACCCGGACAAGCTGCGTGCTTACGGGATCACCCTGGAGCGGGTGAAAAAAGCCATCCAGAATGCCAATCACGAGACCGGTGGTGCCGTGGTCGAGCTGGCCGAAGCCGAGTACATGGTGCGGGCCAGCGGTTACATCAAGAGCATCAAGGACCTGCTGGAGGTGCCGTTGATGACCACCAGCAACGGCACGCCGGTACAGCTCAAGGATGTGGCCGACGTACGTATCGGTCCGCAGATTCGCCGCGGCATCACCGAGCTCGACGGCCAGGGCGAAGTGGTCGGCGGTGTCATCGTCATGCGCTATGGCGAGAACGCGCAGAAGGTCATCGATGGCGTCAAGGCCAAGCTGGCGTCACTGAAAGGCAGCCTGCCGCCGGGCGTGCAGATCGTGCCGACCTATGACCGTTCGCAACTGATCAGCAGCGCGGTGGGCAATCTGCGCGAAAAGCTGATCGAAGAGTTCCTGGTAGTGACGTTGATCTGCGGCATCTTCCTGTTCCACTTCCGCTCGTCGCTGGTGGCCATTATCAGCTTGCCGGTAGGCATCCTGATGGCCTTCATCATCATGCGGATACAGGGTCTCAACGCCAACATCATGTCGCTCGGCGGCATCGCCATTGCCATCGGTGCAATGGTGGATGGGGCGATCGTGATGATCGAGAACCTGCACAAACACATGGAGCACGACGGCGACAGCGGTGGTGAAGGCCATTGGCGACGGGTCATGACGGCTACCGTGGAAGTTGGGCCGCCGTTGTTCTTCTCGCTGGTCATCATCACCCTCAGCATGGTGCCGATCCTCAGCCTGAAAGGTCAGGCCGGCCGCATGTTCTCGCCGCTGGCCTATACCTGGATCTACTCGATGGCATCAGCGGCCATCCTGGCGGTTACCCTGATTCCCGTGTTGATGGGCTACTTCATCCGTGGCCGGATCACGCCCGAACACCGCAATCCGGTCAATCGCCTGCTGACCGCGGCGTATCGACCGGTGATCGACAAGGTGGTGCGCTATCCGTGGGTCTTGCTGGGGCTCGGCATCGTGGTGGTGCTGGTCGGCATCTGGCCGGCCTCGCGTCTGGGTTCGGAGTTCATGCCGCCACTGGACGAAGGCGACCTGATGTACATGCCCTCGGCACGCCCCGGCATTTCGGCGGACAAGGCACGCCAGGTGCTGCAGCAAACCGACAAGCTGATCATGAGCGTACCCGAGGTGAAGTCCGCCTTCGGCAAGATGGGGCGGGTGCAGTCGGCGACCGATCCGGCGCCATTGGCGATGGACGAGACCATCATCCAGTTCAAGCCGAAGTCCGAATGGCGTCCCGGCATCACCAAGGCCGATATTCGCAAGGAGCTGGAAGAGCGCGTGCACCTGCCGGGGCTGACCAATGCCTGGGTGATGCCGATCAAGACGCGTATCGACATGCTGTCGACCGGGATCAAGACACCGGTCGGGATCAAGGTCGGAGGGCCGAACCTGCAGGTGATCCAGAAAATAGGTGAGCGACTGGAGAAAGTCCTGCCGGCGGTACGCGGCACCACGTCGGTCTATTCGGAGCGTGTGGCCGGCGGTCGCTACATCGACATCAACATCAATCGCGAGAAGGCAGCCCGGCTCGGTCTCAACATCAGTGACGTACAGGATGTGGTGCGCAGTGCCATCGGTGGCATGAACGTCACCGAAACGGTCGAAGGACTGGAACGCTACCCGGTCAACGTGCGCTATCCAAGCGACTGGCGCAATTCACTCGCCAGGATACGGCAATTGCCGATCGTCACCGCCCGTGGCGGCAACATCATGCTGGGTGACGTGGCGAAAGTCGTGATAGCGGACGGGCCACCGATGATCAAGAGCGAGGGTGCTCAGCTCACCGGCTGGACCTACGTCGACATTGCGGGCCGGGACGTGGGCTCCTACGTGCAGGCTGCGAAAAAACTGGTGGCGGCCAAGGTCAAGTTGCCACCGGGCTATTCGCTGACATGGTCTGGCCAATACCAGTACATGCAGACAGCCAAGAAGAGTCTGACCCTGATCGTGCCGATCACCATCGTGCTGATTGCGCTGCTGTTGTACCTGGCGTTCCGCAGCGTCGCCCAGGTGCTGATTATCCTCGGCAGCCTGCCGATGGCGCTGGCCGGCAGTTTCTGGTTGCTGTACCTGCTCGGCTACAACCTGTCCGTGGCGGTGGCGGTCGGCTTCATCGCGCTGGCGGGGGTTACCGCGGAAATCGGTGTGGTGCTGCTGGTTTACCTCAATCAATCGGTCAGTGCCTACCTGCAACGGTGTCGTGAGGCATCGGAACCGGTCACTTTCGAGGGCGTGCGCGATGCCGTGCGGGACGGTGCCCTGCTGCGCCTGCGACCGATCTCGATGACCGCGGCGGCGATCATTGCCGGTCTGCTGCCGGTGATGTTCGGTAGCGGTACCGGTTCGGAAGTGATGCGGCGCATTGCCGCGCCGATGGTTGGCGGCATGATCAGCGCCCTGGTGCTGACCATGCTGGTGATCCCCGCCGTGTATCTGCTGTGGGAATGGCGCCGCTTGCGCAAAAGCGGCGATGTCGAGCCGAAAGGCATCGAACAGTCATGACGAATCCCGTGAATCGAGGAGGTGTGTGATGGAGTATCGGAAAATCACCGCAATCATCAGTGCAAGCTGCCTGCCGGCTGTCGAGGAGGCACTGCAGCATGAGGCCACCATCGAAGTCGCCATCACCCGCATCAAGGGGTATGGCGATTACAAGAACTTCTACGACCCCGAATGGATTTCGACCCAGGCCCGGGTCGAGGTTTTCGCCGCGTTGGCCGATGTTCCCCGTATTGCCGAAGCGATCATGGGCGCGTCCTATGCAGGCCTGGACAACGACGGCATCGTGGCGGTGCTTCCGGTGGAGACGTTGTACCGGGTCAGGGACCACCGGCCGAACCAGGACATACGACAAACGCCGTTGTCCGATCCTGGCAACCCTTCGCAGGGGTGATCACACGGCATATTGATCACCCACAGGCTTGTCGAATACGGGTTGGCAGCTCGCAAGTTGGCGTAACGACTTGACTGGATCTTGATCGCCAATCCGGCGTCAGGGAAGCGAACCAAGGCCGCGAGAACGGCCTCCATGAGGAGAATTGAAATGATGATGAACCATATGGGCGGCACGATGATGCTGGGCATGGGCATCGGGTGGATTTTGTTCATCGTGCTGGTGGTACTGGGTATTGCCGCCTTGCTGAAATACCTGCGCAGCAAATAGAGCCACCGACATGGCGGGTCCGGCTTCAGACAACCAGGACGAAGAAAGCTGGATCGAAGTTGGAGTGTTCGGGGTGGCGCTACAAGCTGTCCTCCCGAGCATGACCGACGCATTCTCAGCCAGGCCGATGAACCCTACGACTAACACGTCTCGAGGTTATTGCCATGAAATCTGATCAACTCTCACGCCGGAAATTTCTTCAATTCGGCATCGGTGCGGTACCGATGTTGATGATTCCAGCCGCCATCGCCGCCACCGGACACGTTCAGGCGTCGGCATCGAAAGTCGTCCATCCCAATGTCGAAATCACCATGGATGCCGGTGTCGGCCACGCTGCCATTCTGGACGGGACACCGACCAAGGTATGGCGCTATCGTGGCCATCTGGTCCGAGGCCGGGCAAATGCCTTGACCCCCGGTGACCGGAACAGCTATCCCGGACCCGTTCTGCGTCTGCGGCCGGGCGACCATTTCCGCGCTCACATCACCAATCACCTCACCGAAGCCACGACGGTGCACTGGCACGGCTTGCATGTGCCTTCGGAGATGGATGGGCAACCGCGTTTGCCGATCGCTCCGGGAGCCGCGTTCACCGCTGATTTCATCGTCAAGGATCGGCCGGGCATCTACTGGTATCACCCGCATCCACACGGCCCAGATGGCGGGCGAACCGGCTTTCAGGTCTACCACGGCCTGGCGGGCCTGTTGATTATCGACTCCCCCGAGGAGGCCTCCCTGGGGCTCCCCTCCGGCGAGCAGGACCTGCCGCTGGTCATCCAGGATCGCCGCTTTGACAGCGACAACCAGTTGGTCTACCTCGCTCAGGGCATGCAAGGCATGCGCGAGCGCATGATGGGTTTCCTCGGCGACCGGATTGTTGTCAATGGAAAGGTCGATCATCGACTTGACGTTGCGACGAAACCGTACCGTCTGAGACTTTTGAACGGCTCCAACTCGCGGATCTACAAACTGGCCTGGAGTGACGGTCGCCCCATGACCGTGCTTGGTGTCCAGGGCGGGCTTCTCGCGCGACCGATCAAGCGTCCTTATCTGACCCTCGCACCGGCGGAGCGCATCGACCTTTGGGTCGACTTCAGTCATAGCCCGGTGGGCGACAACCTGCGACTTGTAAGCCATGAATTCAAGGCCGGCATGATGGCGGGAATGATGACACGGGGCAGCGACGGAAAGAGCGGTGGGATGATGTCGGGGATGATGGGCAACGGCATGATGGGCGCAGAGGTCGCCAGCAAGCTTCCACTCGGCAGTGCGTTCGATGTGATGGCTTTTCATGTCGATCGACACGAAAAGCACGCGTTCAAACTGCCGGACCGGCTCGTCGCAGCGCCGGCACTGACAGTGCGTGATGCCAAGAATCGGAACCAACCGCGTCGCTTCGAACTGACCATGCGCATGATGCAGGGACTGATCAACGGACGACGTTTCGATGGCACCCATGTCGCGGATGACGAGGTCGTCGATCTGAACAGCGTCGAGGTGTGGGAGTTCGACAACCGGAGCATGCTGCCCCACCCGATGCATGTGCACGGCTTGCAGTTCCTGGTTCTGCAACGCAGCCAGGACAGG
>SCSE01000030.1 GCA_004298015.1 Rhodanobacter sp. | reverse complement strand
GGCCTCGTGGGCTATCTGTTTGGGTCGGACCTACAGTTTGCCCGGCCGCCAGCCGCTCTTTCAAATCAACCACTTGGCGCTAGTTGCGCGGCGATGTGCCGCTTAAGTAAGTGCCATTCGTGTCAGGGACAATTTCTGACGGGAGATGGGCTCTTTGGATGATGGTGAGGCGCGGCTTGCGCTGATCGTCAAAGGAGGGGTGCTGCGTGATCCTGTCGGGCATGGCTCGACTTCCACGTTTTGATCTCGCCGGGGTTCCGCAGCACGTGGTGCAGCGGGGCAATAATCGTCTGCCGTGCTTTCTGGACGACGAGGATCGGCAGCGTTACCTGCAGTGCCTGCGCCAAGCATTGCTGCGGTTCGGTTGCAGGCTGCATGCCTACGTGTTGATGAGTAACCACGTGCACTTGCTGCTGACGCCCGATGAGACGGGTGGGGTGTCGCGGATGATGCACACTTTTGCGCGCAACTATGTGGGATCGTTCAATGGTCGGCACGGGCGCACAGGGACGCTTTGGGAAGGTCGCTTCAAGGCTTGCCTGGTGGGTTCCGGGCGCTACTTCCTGAGTTGTAGTCGTTACATCGAACTGAATCCTGTTCGCGCCTGGATGGTGTCGCAGCCAAGCGAGTACCCGTGGTCGAGCTATGGTGGTAACGCGGAGGGAAGGACGGATTCGCTGCTTACGCCGCATCGAGAGTTCCTCGGACTTGGTGCCGACCCGGCGAGTCGCGCTTCGGCCTACCGGGCGTTGTTCGCCGAGGTTTTACCTGACGAACTTGTCGAAGAGATCCGTGCCCACTTGCAGCAGCAGAGGGTGCTGGGGACGGATCGGTTTCGATCTTGGGTCGAAGCGAGGACAGGCCTATTCGCCGGGGTGCGGCCCGTCGGTCGTCCACGGAGACGTTCAAATTGTCCCTGACACCTTTTTAGTGCCATTCGTCCCTGACACCTTTTTAACATCCCCCAAACCCACATTCCACCGTGATTCCAGCGTCGAAATGAGCGGAATTCAAGTGCGAACTGTCGAACTCGGGTGCTCAACCCGGATCGAGAATCACCCACCGCAGCCGAACCTGACCGTCTGGCTGCATGATTGAGCGGACAACTTCGTTGACAAATACCGGACTAAGAATCTGGGCAGATGCGTCCTGCCGGTAGCCTTGGTGCTCACGGGGCCTCGTCGGCGCCAGTCTCCCGCGCTTGTCAGAAAGTGATCCCGACCCCGCTCCGACCCCGCTCCGGCCGGGTGCGACTTGTTCTTCACGACTCGCTGCCCTTCACGCCATGACCGCGCCGGTTCTGGTGTAACAGCGGGGCTGTTTGCTGGTTTGGGTCTGACAAGCGCTGGGGGCGCCGGGAGGCACAGGGCAGCAAAATATCGAGCCGCAAAAGGAGACGCTTATGCTGTTGGAAAAGATCAAGACACCCGGGCTGGCGCACCTGTCTTATCTGGTGGGGGCGGGCGGTCAGGCTGCGGTGATCGACCCGCGTCGCGACTGCGCGATTTATCTGGATAAAGCACGGGCGCAAGGGCTTGAAATCACCCACATCTTCGAAACCCATCGTAATGAAGATCTCGTTTCAGGCGCGCCGATCCTGGCGGAGATGACGGGCGCGAATGTGCTGCACGGGCCTAATCCGGAGCGACCCGTGGTCTATGCCGAAACGGTGCATGAGGGCAAGTGCTTCGCCATCGGCCAGCTGGAAATCCGCGTCATGGAAACGCCCGGCCACACCGATGACCACGTGGCCTATGCCCTGTTCGACACGGCCTATCCCGACAAGGCCGTCGGCGTCTTTACCGGCGACGCGCTGTTCATCGGGGACGTTGGTCGCACTGACTTCTACCCCGATCGACGCGAGGAAGTCGCGGGGCTGCTTTACGACTCGCTGCAAAAGATTCTGGCGCTAGGCGATCAGGCGATTGTCTACCCCGCTCACGGCGCCGGGTCGGTCTGCGGATCGGGCATGGCAGAGCGCGAGTTTTCCACCGTCGGGCATGAGAGATTGAACAACCCGCGTTTGCAGATCGCAGGGCGCGACGCGTTCATCCGCTTCAAGGTGGAGGAGAACCATTACCAGCCACCGTATTTCCGGTTGATGGAGCGACTCAACGTGGAGGGCGGCGCAGCGCCGCCGCCGGTCGTGCGGCCGCGCCGCCTTTCACTCAAGCAACTCAAGAGCTGCAGCGCCGACCATCTGGTCGATATTCGCCCGCCGATGGCCTATGCCTCCGGCCACCTGCCCGGTGCGATGAGCCTTCCGGTGGACATGATCCCCGCCTTTGCCGGATGGTTCTTCCGCGAAGGGGAAAGTCTGGCGCTGGTCGCTTCCGATGAGGAACAGCTGGCCACTGCGATGCAGCACCTGATGCGAATCGCCCTCGATAATGTCGTGGGCGGCTATGTCGGCGTGGTCCCCGCTGCCGCGCAGGGCGAGCAGATGCAGCAAACGCCCATGATCGGCACGGCCGAGGTTGAACGCCGCCTCGACGGCACGGAACACTGGACCCTGCTTGACGTCCGGGACGCCGACGAACGGGCCGCCGCCGCAATCGACGGGTCACAGCACATCTATGTCGGCCATCTCAATGAGCGTTGGCGCGAACTCGACAAGACTCGCCGTTATACGTTGATGTGCGCCAGCGGCATGCGGGCCACGGTAGCGGCGGGATGGCTGGCGAGCCGGGGCTTCGACGGGCTCGACATTTATCTTGGTTCGATGGGTGCATGGAAGGCGGCGCATGATAAAAAAGGGGCCGGGAGGAATTAAGCTGCCGCTCCGCCCAATTGACTATCCCGGCTTTGTGGTCGGCCGCGGTTTCTGAGTTTAACCGGACGTCCGAGCGCCTTTTCCACCATCGCCTGGAACTTGGTATCGCCGAGCGTGCGTTCCTGTTGCAGGTGCGCGCGGATGTTTTCCAGTTCGTCGTCGCCGACGCCTTCGCGCAGCCAGGTGCGATAGGCGTGCGTATGCCTTTGTGGGTCGATGTCCTGGGCGAGGAAGGACGGGTGAGGGGTTGCCAGTGGGTCGTCCATCAACCGAAGGTTCGCGTGTACGCTTGACCATCGATAGTGCTCGGGAAGGCTCACCATCGAAGCTCGCACGGGTTTGCGCTCGATATACCGGTAGACGGTCAACAGGTAGCGTTCGGTGTCGACCACGCACGACTTGAATCGCCCTTGCCATAACGTGCGCGCTGCGCCGGTGACGCTTGTCGAAAGCCTGCACGTAGCATTGCCCGAAGTTTCGCATGGCGCGCGACAACGCTTCGTGCGCTGGCGGCGTCAGAAGTAGGTGAGCATGATTGCCCATGAGGACATAGGCGTGGACGGCGATGTCCTGCTCGACCATCGCAACACGTAGAAGATCGTAGAAGTGTCGACGGTCGAGATTGTCAACGAAGATCGCATAGCGATTCACGCCCCGCTGCGTGACATGCAGCGGGAATCCGGGCAACTCGAGGCGTGGGCGGCGCGGCATGGCACAAGCTTGACGCCGGTGGGTTGGCCGCGCAGTCAGGGAATGGATTGGGTGCCGGTCGACCGCTGCTGACTGTGCTGCTGACAGCGCATCTTCATTCCCTTCGTCGCCGTTGCGTACCTTGATGTTGTCGTTGTACCATCACTACGCATGGTACATATGGAGCATCAATTTACGTGGACATAGTCATCGACATCGAGGACGAAGAGCCGCTGTTCTCGCAACTGGTCACGCAGGTCAAGGCGGCGGTGCAGGGCGGCAAGGTCCGTGCCGGCGACGCATTGCCGTCGATCCGGCAACTGGCCAACGATCTGGAGTTGAACAGCAAGACCGTGGCCAAGGCCTACCGCCTGCTGGAGCGCGACTCGGTCATCCAGACCCGCGGCTATCGCGGCACCTTTGTGCATCCGGACGCCAAGGCCAACAGCCAGGTGAATTTGCAAGGCTGGCTGACGAAAACGCTGGCGGAAACCGTTGCCACACTCAGGGAGTCCGGACTGACCGACTCCGAAATCAGAATCGCGTTCAACCAAGCCATGAACGCGCGCAGCCATGGAGCCGCAAAGTCATGAACAACTGGGCCAATCTGACGTTTCTTGTTGTTTTCCTGGGACAGATATTTTTCAGCTCCTATTATGTTCCCAAGCGCATTCTGGCCCGTCTGGACCGCCTGCGGAGGGACTACCCACCCGGGCGCTACCCCAGGCTGTACCCGCGATCCACCGAGTCGTTCAGCGCCAGCCGGAGTCTGTTCCAATGGAGCAGCCGGGGAGTCTTCGCCCTCGGCTTTGTGTTGTTGTACGGCGCGGTGGCGATGGACGGCGCCGACGGCCACATCTCCGACGCCTGGCCGGCGGCGTACGGCCTGATTCAGTTCATGCCGTTGCTGGTGATCGAGTTGCTCGGGTTTCGCCAGTTTCGGCTGATGCGCGAGGCCAATACGGATACCACGCGCAAGGCCGACTTGCGCCCGCGGCGCCTGTTCGATTCTGTCTCGCCCGCGCTGCTGGTGCTGGCGCTGGCGCTGATGATCTCGGTGATCGGTTTCGATCTGTACGTCGTTGATTTTCATTTGGCCTGGGGCAGCGACGCCGTGCAGCAGGCCATCGTCATGGTCGTCTCCAATCTGGCTTTGGCCACGGTCGGTCTGTTCCAGTTCCATGGCCGCAAGCTCAACCCGCACCAGTCAGCCAGCGATCGCGCGCGGCAGACCCGGGCGCAGCTGACCTCGCTACTGTTGCTCAGTTGTGCGATGAGCGTGTTCTTCATCTGGCAGGCAGCCGGCGATGCGCTTCCGCTGCATGACCTGGATGCGACGGCAATGAGTCTGTACTTCCAGCTCATCGTCGCCTTGTCCATCGGTTTCGTGCTGCGCAGTCTTCGCTTCGAGGATATCGATTTTGAAGTCTATGCGGCCAAGCCCGCCACGGCGAAAAAGCACGTCTGAGCCGAACCGCGACGAGTCGACCGGGTGCGCCCACGCCGTCCGGTCGGGCATGCACATCTTCGTGGGTATGGTGATTGGCGCGGTGGTCGGCCCGATCACCGATACGCTGGTTTTGAGCCTCAGTTTCGGTATTTGTCTTGGCCTGCCGGTCGACAGAGAGCATAAGGGGTCAGCGACGAATGGCACTGACTTAAGCTCGTCATTCTCGCGACCCGTCTGCTCGGACCCGTTGATGGCGCGTCCCCTTTAGACATCCTGATCGAATCGATAAATGTCCCTGATACCTTGTTCCTGATACCTTTATCCCTGTTTATTGGTAAGGTGCTTGTCTACGGTGCGCGTACTGTGCGCGTTCCGCTACATGAGGAGAGCCGAGTGAAAAAGTTGACCGTGTTATTCGTGCTTGGATCAGCCATCCTTCTTGGCGTAGTCGCTGGTTCGAGCGTCGCATTTGCCGCTGGCAGCAACAGTGCGGAACAGAACAAGATCCTCGATCATTGCCAATATCTTCCATTGGCCACGAATCTGGCGTTTCCGAAAAAATTCGGCGCAAAGAACACGACCGTTTGCGTCGATATCCCGGTTCACGTAGAGAAGGCGAAGATGGTGTTCAACATGGACACCAATACCGTCGATGGCAAGGGCAACTCAACCGGTTTGAAGCACATGGTCATGATGGGTAACGTCATGAAAGATGCGATAGCGAAGGGCCAGATCAAGCCTGAGAACGTCGACATCATCGGTATCATGCACGGCTCGGCCTTGAAATGGTTGGTCAAGCCCGTTGCCCCGCAGCAGAAGAAATGGGTCGAGGCTATCTTCAAGCTCAAGCGGGAAGGCGTAAACATTCATCTAGAAGCCTGCGCTGCCGCGATGAACGGCGCCCACCTGACGAAGAAGAATCTTTTTTCATACGATGCCAACGGCAATCCTGACCCGAAAGCCGGAGGCCGGGTCTACGTGAACCAGGGTGCCTTCGCTCGCGAGCTCTATCTTGAAAATCACGGTTATGCGTATTTCGAGGAAGGCTACAATTATCATGGAAAAAATAAGTGAATCGAAAAAAGGGGACGGAGGGTGAGGTTTCCCCACGAATTTTCTCCGTCGATCGATAGCTTGCGTGCCTATTGAGCCGGGCTCCGAAATGGTGAGCCCGGTTTTGCCGGTTTTCCAGAAGCATGTTGCAGCGCGGCCGCAGCCAAACGCCGCCGTCTCTGCGCGAATTGACTCTAATCAACTAGTCAGCAGGGCATCTGCACAAGGATGATCGAAAGCCATGCTACCGGAGCACGATCATGCTGGATCTCGTCGTGAATATTGGAGAGGGCGACACCGACGCTGCCCTGATCAGGAACGCGTTGGCCCTGGCAAACGGGCAGCAAGCGTTCCTGACTGGCCTGCAGTTGGTCGCAAATCGCTCCCCACTGGCGGAAGCAACCACCTCGTCGGATGATATCGAGGAAAGGGAAATTAGCGCGATGGCAAGGCGCGACTGGTGGATGCAGCAGTGCAGCGAAGCCGGTGTCGCGGGCGCATGGGAAGTTCGACGTGGGGTGCATGTGGACGCGCTGGCCAAACGCTCGCAACTGGCCGACTTCCTGATCAGCCGCCTGCGCATCAGTGACCCCGATGCTCCCGCAGGGTTCGACGAAGTCACCCGCGCCCTCTTCGCGCCCTCTTCGCCCATGTTGCTGGTTCCCGACACCTGGCAAGGCGAGTTGAACGCACGGCGCATAGTCATTGCGTGGAACGGCTCCAGCACGGCGGCGCGTGCGGTGAAAGCGGCCCTACCCTTGCTGCAGAAGGCCGCGGCCGTACATGTTCTCGATGGCGAGAGCAGCGGTCTTTCCGGCATCAGCGTGCCGCCGATCCCGCTTTATGAATGGCTGCAACGTCATGATGTGGACGCCCAGTGGGAGAGCTTCCAGGGCGAACCCGATGCTGGCCGGAATTTACAGCAGAGAGCCAGTCAACTGGATGCCGACCTGCTGGTACTCGGTGCATGGGGACGCTCCCGCATTACCGAACTGATCCTGGGCGGTGCCACACGATGGCTTCTGGAACACGCCTCCCTACCATTGTTTCTTACCCGCTGAGCCAGCTGGCTGGGAAACCAGGATGGGGAAGCAAGGGGTCGGAAGCAAGGGGAAGCAACGGGTCAAGGGAAGCAAGGGGTCAGGTCCAGAGAAGCAAGGGGTCAGGTCTGAATGGCACTTACTTAAGCTCGTCATTCTCGCGAAAGCGGGAATCCAGCGCCCCCGCGCCTTATGTAGCCTGCAAACGGCAGAAGTCACTGGATTCCCAAGGAAGCAAGGGGTCAGGTCTAGAAGGAAGCAAGGGGTCAGGTCTAGTATTGTGGCATTCGTCGGGGTAGGGTCTGCAGCATGGCCCGACCCGTTCGCCTTGAATTCGATGGTGCGCTCTACCACGTGACGGCGCGTGGTGATCGCTGTGAGGCGATCTATGAAGATGACGTGGATCGCGAACACTTTCTTGACGTGCTCGGCCAGGTGGTCGGGCAGTTCAATTGGTGCTGCCATGCGTACTGCCTTATGAGCAATCACTACCATTTGGTGATCGCGACGCCGGATGGCAATTTGTCGAAAGGGATGCGCCAACTCAATGGTGTGTTCACCCAATGGAGCAATCGACGTCACCACCGCACGGGTCACCTTTTCCAGGGGCGTTACAAGGCGATCCTGGTCGATGTCGACAGCTATCTGCTCGAGTTGACCCGTTACGTAGTGTTGAATCCGGTGCGTGCACACATGGTGGACTCACCCGCAAAGTGGCCGTGGAGCAGCTATCAAGCGGTCATGGGTGAGGTGGGTGCCCCGGCTTGGCTGGAGACCGATGGGCTTCTTGCGCAGTTTGGTGCGCGCCGCGCGCGAGCCGTGGCAGCTTACGAAAAGTTTGTGCGTGAGGGGATCGAAGGCGACTCGATCTGGCGACATCTGAACCGTCAGGTGTTCCTCGGTGACGATGCTTTTGTCGCTGGTGTGCACCAGCGGTCAGGGCAGCGGCCGGACGACATCAACATTCCGCGTGCCCAGCGCCGCCCTCCGGTCGAACCACTGGACGCGATCGCCAAAGCCCACCCGGATCGCGATACCGCCATGCGGGCGGCATGGGCGACCGGTGAGTACAGCTATACGCAGATTGCCGCATATTTTGGGGTTCATTTCACCACCGTCGGACGAATCGTCCGGCGGGCCGGTTAGATGGCTAGATGCAATGATGCTAGACCTGACCCCTTTTGCCCTGACCCCTTTTGCCCGTTGTGCTTTTGCCCGCTTTTGCTCGCCTGACCTCTTTGGCCGCTTTTTCGTACGCCTCCACAGCCAGTTCAGGTTGCCGCAGCAATCCAAGTAGTTTCAGAAAACCGTCGAAATACTTTACGAAATCCGGGCCCCACCTTGATAGCTCGCAAACGATGGATTTATAAAACAACAGGTTAGTTATTGGCACGATAATTGCTTAATATTTCACCGTATACGCTACTGCGCTCGGAATCCGCACGCTCCGGTCTCGGAACGCAGGATGCGCGTAAGTCCCGCACCACCTTCGGAGACACCAACGTGAACAACACACTCAACGGAAGATTGCCGACCCGGCGCTTACAAGCGCTGCTTGCAGCGGGCGCGCTCGCGGCGGGCATGGCATCGACTGCGAACGCCACGCTTGTCATCACATCCGTAGCAGGGGGGGCCCCGACGGGGGCCATCCACGAAAATTTCGACAATTTGCCCCTCGGCAGTACGGGCGGCGTAACCGCCAGCGGTATCGTTGTGAGTTTCGCCCCGGACGGGCAGGCGGTACAGGGATCTTCGCCGAACCTATACGCCGCGCCCTTCCTGTCGGGCAACAACGGCTTGGGCTTCGGTAGCACCAGTATGCCCAACCAGCCGAATGGACTGGATGGGACGACCTACCTCACCGCCGGCGGAAAATCGGGGTCGTCGGCGATACTGGCCCTCCCTGGCCTGGAGAAATACTTCGGGCTGCTATGGGGTTCCGTGGACTGGTACAACACGCTGACGTTCTACAGCGGCCCCACCTTGGTCGGCACGATCACCGGTACCCAGGTCAATACGGTTGCGAATGGCAACCAGGGGGCGAGCGGCACATTCTACGTCAACATCAATTCGGGCCTGGCATTCGACCGGGTCGTGGCGATGAGCCCGACGTATGCGTTCGAGTTCGACAACGTTGCGTTCAACAAGACTCGCTTTGATCTGCCGGAGCCGGGCACCCTGGGCATGATGGGTCTTGGTCTGCTTGCGATCGCGGGCCTGGCGATTCGCCGCCGGAAGTTGTCAGTCGACTGACCTGACCATTGAAACCGGAAACCGGGACGCAGGACGTTAACCGCCCGCGGGCCCGGTTTCGGCTCGGGCGGGGGGCTGGGCCGTCGCACGTTCAGCGGGCGGCCCAGGGCCTTTTCTGCCATGGCCGGAAAGCGTTTGCTGCCACAGGCACGCTCCCGTCGCAGGTGCCGACGAATGGCGAGCAGCTCCTCGTCGCTGACGCCTCGCTCTAGGAGCGTGGGCCGTAGAAATCTTCGGGCTGCGCTTGTGCTCTCATCCATAGGCTGAGTCTCTCGTCAGGCTTGCATAGAACCACTATGCGCTCCTTCCGATAGACCCATTCTATGGCGATAGCGCAATCTCGCTATCCAAAGGTTCTACGGCCCAAGCTCCTAGCCTGCCCATGCCTCGGCGTGCACCACCCGCGTATCCCCGATGTCGAAGAGGCGGGTGGGGGGGGGCACCGATGCGTCCTCGCAAAGAGCCGGATTGGCGTGCACATTGGACCAGGGGTGAGGCTCGGGCTTCTCGACCATCGACCATCGCGGCACGCACCGGGTTGAGCTCGATATACCGATACGCGGTGAGCAGGTAGCGGTCCGAGTCGACCGGACAGAATTTGATACGACCTTCCCGCAGCGTTCCGCTGCGTCGATGACGTCGGCTGAATCCGGTGACGTAGGTCTGACCGAATTGGCGCATGGCCAGTGACACGTTTCCCGGTTCGTGGGAGCGGACGAGGTGCACGTGGTTGCCCATCCGTACGTAGGGGGAATCTGCAGGCGCACGGCGCTCTCACCCAGCAGGCGGAGATAGCGGCGGCGGTCGTCGTCATCCAGAAAGATCGCGCATCGATGGACGCCGCGCTGGGGGATATGGCGCGGTACTCCGGGAAATTTCCAGGCGAGCTTGGCGGGCATGTGAGGGGCCGGAGACAAGACTGTCCCAGTGAATAGATGCCGAATCGCGGATCGCGTCGGCTGGACGACATGGCGTGTCTAGGCATAGACCGGGTTTGAAGATGGGTTACCTTCCTGCGTGCCGGTCCCGGTTTTCCCACGTTCTACGAGAGGAATTCCACCAGCAGCCGGCGCTTGGACTCGGGCAGGCTGCGGAAGGCATCGAGCAGGCGGCTCTCATGCTCGGTGAGGCGTCGATAGGCGCAGGATGCTTCTTCTCCCACCCCCAGTTGGACTTGCCCTCGACCGGTGGCAAGCCATTCGAAGCTGGCGTCGAAATCTTTCGCCAGTTCGATGATGCGGGCAAGCTCGGGCAGGGTGAGGCCCGTAAGCCATTTACGGGCGGTCTCACGCGACACGGCGTAGCGGTCAGCCAGGGCGCCGGTTCTTCCGCGTCCTTCCACGAAGCGGGCCCGATCCAGTGTTCGCCGTAGGCGATCCGCGAAATCCTCGTAGGGTGCGGCCATCCAGATTCCTGTGGTTGCATCGTCGCCAGATGCACGTGCGTGGCGACCTTGAGTGGTGGCAACGATTGTTGCGCACCCGTGCTCTCGTAAAGCCACTTTCAGATTGTTGACAGAAACACGTTTAGGTTGCATGGTGCAGGACAGGCGTTACATCGCTGCCCTCGCGGCCAATCTTGTCGAGTACGCCGCTTAATACGGCTTAGGGGCAGAAGCAATTAGGAGGCGACCATGTCGAAGTTCGATTCGGATGACCTGGAAAGGACCGGCTATTTCCTTCCGGAAGACAGCCAGTTCCGGCTAAAGAAGCTACGCGAGTACGTCGAATTCCTGTCCCATCTGGCGCAACCGCGGACGGCGGCTGAGGAGCAGGAATGGATTCCGGAGATTCGCGCGGGGGAGGTGGCGATCTGCCTGGAATTGTTGGCGGAGCAGATGGGTCTTGTGCTGGACGACATCTCGTGGCCGGCGGACCGCGGCGAAAGGGAGGCTGCACTGGGGGCTGACGCGGAGCCTGAAGACGCGGAGGAGGCGCCTGACGACACGGGTGGACGCTACGTCTTCGGCGTTACCCGGGAGCAGGTCGATACGTTCAGCAGGCTGATCGAGATGATTTCGGCCCATGGCTATGTGGTGACAGCCAGTGGTGAGGCCGAGTTCGCCGATCACACGCTGTCGTCGCTGGGGGATGCCATCTTCAACGACGCGAGGACTGTGCGCACGATCATTCGCGAGGTGGAATCGCAGAGGCTCGGTGAGGTGCGCAGTTCGCAAACCGGGGTGGGCGAAGCGCGGGCTCCCTACCACGCCGGGCGAGCGTGTTTGACCCTGGACAACGCGCCCCATTCGGCGTGGTCGCTGCCCGCATACCCAAAGTGGGGCCTGGTTCACTGACAGTCTTTTGAATCTTTGTGGGGCGCGCGATGAGCGGGTCTGATGCCTGCAAGTGCCGCAAAACAAAGGGGTATTCTGCGACATTTTCCGACAGCGGGTTGGCTGCCGGGATGAGGGTGAGACGTGGCTTGCGCCGATCGTCGTTGGGGGGGTGAATGATCTTGTTGGACATGGCCGGACTTCCACGTTTTGAACGTGCCGGTGTTCCGCGGCATGCAGTGCAGCGGAGAGGCGACAATCGCCTGCGATGTTTTCTGGACCACGAGGATCGGCAGAAACCTCTGGGTCGGAGTGCACTTTCCCGGCCACTTCCGGCTGGAGACTAAGGTACTCTTTCCCGGTTTTTTGGCGCATCCTGTGGTGTGTTTTTTCATGGTTGGACAGTAGGAGCATGTTGTGAAACGAAACTTGATTCTGGCGGTCTTCGCCGGGCTGACGGTCATTGCTACCCCGGTTCTTGCAGCCGACCACGCTCCTTCGAACAAGGGCGACAAGAAGGCACAAGCGGCTTCGGCGCCCGTGCCCAAGGCACGCGAGGTGGAGACTCACGGCAGCATCGATGTCGGCGGCAAGACGATTCACTACACCGCGACGGCCGGGACGATCATCCTGCGGAACAAGAAAAATCAGCCGATTGGCAGCATGTTCTATGTCGCTTACACCAGGGACGGTGTGCGCAGCCTCGCGCACCGGCCGGTAACCTTCCTCTACAACGGCGGCCCCGGCGCGTCGACCAACTGGCTGACGATGAGCGGCCTGGGTCCGTATCGTGTCGCGCTGGCCAACGGCGCTGCAAACGCGCCGCCGCCGTATGCCGCGGTGCCCAGCCACGAAACCATTCTCAACGACACCGACCTTGTGTTCATCGATGCCATGGGCACGGGTTTCAGCCACGTCGTCGGCAAGGGCAAGGACAAGATGTTCTGGGGCGTCGATCAGGACGTGAAAGCGTTTGGCCAGTTCATCCAGCGCTATGCGACACGCAATGATCGCTGGAACTCGCCGATCTACCTCTACGGCGAAAGCTACGGCACCACGCGCTCGGCCGCGCTGGCCTATTACCTGCAGCAGCAGGGCGTGGCTGTGAATGGCGTGATCCTGCAGTCCTCGGTGCTGAATTATTTCGACTCCGCCCCCGGCACGAATGACAGATACGTCGCCGACTTGCCGACCTTTGCCGCCCTGGCCTGGTACCACGACAAGGTTCCCGACAAGCCCGCCAGCCTCGAGGCTTTCGTCGAGCAGGCCCGCACGTTTGCCGATGGGCCGTACGCCACGGCCTTGCGCGTGGGCAACACGCTGCCGAAGGCCAGGCTGGACGCCATCGCGCAGAAGATGAGCGCATTGACCGGTCTTCCGGTCGAGTACCTCGAGCGGGCCAACCTGCGCGTTACCGCCGCCGAGTTCCGCAAGGAATTGATGCTGCCCGAACACGAGCACATCGGTCGCTACGACGGCCGATACATCGCCCAGGACGCCAGCGCGATCGCCTCGAAGCCAAGCTTCGATCCATCCGATCAGCAGATTTCACCGGCGCTCAATCAGGGTTACATGTGGTACGTCCATCATGTGCTGAAGTGGAAAACCGACCGCGCGTATGTCGGGCTCAATTTCAAGGCGAACAAGCAGTGGGACTGGAAGCATCATTCGCCCACGCATCATCACGAGCTGATGCCCGACGTGGCCGACGACCTGGCCGCAGCCATGCGCATGAACCCGTATCTGAGGGTGCTTTCCGAAAATGGTTACTACGACCTGGCGACGCCATTTCATGGCACCGAATACGACCTGAACCAGGTCAACCTCAGTGCAAAGCTGCGCCAGCACATCACCTATGCCTACTTCAAATCGGGCCACCCCATCTACGTCAACCCGAAGTCGTTGAAAGCGATGCACGCCACGCTGGATGCTTTCTACGCCAACACGCTGAAGGCTGACGGACACCCCGGAAAAGGTGGCTGAAAAGGTATCAGGGACGAATGGCACTTACTTAAGCTCGTCATTCTCGCGAAAGCGGGAATCCAGCGCCCCCGCGCCTTATGTAGCCTGCAAACGGCAGAAGTCACTGGATTCCTGCTTTCGCAGGAATGACGGAA
>SCSE01000029.1 GCA_004298015.1 Rhodanobacter sp. | reverse complement strand
GGAGCTTGGGCCGTAGAACCTTTGGAGAGCGAGATTGCGCTATCGCCATAGGATGGGTGTATCGGAAGGAGCGCATAGTGGTTCTATGCAAGCCTGACGAGAGACGCAGTCTATGGATGACAGCACAATCGCAGCCCGAAGATTTCTACGGCCCACGCTCCTAGGGCGGCGGGAAGTCTCTTGAGGACGGCGCCTCGTCGTCGTCCAGTCCGTACAACCGCCCGGCGGCGTGCAGCAGCTCCACATCACCGCTCAGGGTGGCCTCGCGCAGGCGCGCGCTGGGGTGATGCAGGAGCTTGTTGGTCAACGTATTGGCCAGAAACGCGAGGGCCTCGTCGGGTGATTTGCCGCGGGCGAGCATGGTACGTGCCTTGTCCAGCACTTCGTCACGATAGACTTCGGCGTGATGGCGCATGTCCAGCGCGGGGTTTTTAAGGCTCAGTGCACGCCGCCAGGCCATGTAGCGCTCGACCTGCAGGTCGATGATCGCGTCGGCCTCGCGAGCGGCGGCTTCACGCGAGCGGCGGTTGTCGTCGATCACCTGGCGCAGGTCGTCGATACCGTACAGATAGACATCGGAAAGCTCGCCGACGTCGGCTTCAATATCGCGCGGCACCGCGATGTCGACCATGAACATCGGTTTGCGCCGACGGCTCGCCATGGCCTTTTCGACCATCGCCCGGGTCAGGATCGGTTGCCGCGAGGCGGTGGATGAAATCACCACGTCGACTTCCGCCAGATGCTGTGGCAAGTCGTTCAGCGCAATCGCATAACCACCATAGCGCCCGGCCAGTTCCTGCGCGGACTCCAGTGTGCGGTTGGCGACGATCAGGCGCCGGGTGCCTTTTTCCGCCAGATGCCGGGCTGCCAGCTCGATCGTGTCACCCGCACCGATCAGCAGCACACAGGCCTGCTCCAGGTCGGCAAATACCTGTTCCGCGAGCCGGACCGCGGTGAAGGCGACCGATACCGTATGGGCACCAATCCGGGTATCCGTGCGTACCCGCTTGGCAACGGAAAAGGTTTGCTGCATCAGTCGGTCCAGCGGCGCGCGCAACGCCCGCGCATCGCGTGCGTGCTGATAGGCATCCTTGACCTGGCCGAGAATCTGCGGCTCACCGAGCACCATCGAGTCGAGTCCGGTGGCCACCCGGAACATGTGGCGCACGGCTTCCTGTTCATCGTGCCGATAGAGGAACTCGTCCAGCTTGCCCGGGGTCAGACGATGATGACGACTCAACCAGGCCTGCGGCACGCCCTCTGCGCCGGAGGCCACACTCACATAGAGCTCAGTGCGATTGCAGGTGGACAGGATCAGTGCCTCTTCCACGCCGCGCTCATGGCTGAGTTCGAGCGACGCCGCGCCGGCGGCGTCCGGATCGAACGCCACCTGTTCGCGCAAATTGACCGGCGCGGTGAGGTGATTGAGCCCAAGGGCAATCAGCGGCATGGTGGTGAGAACATCTCGGCGGTAGTGATCGATGACGTTAGGATAAGCTTGTCGCAACGTCCCCAAGTTAATGCAGATACGGCCGAAACAGGCGAACGGATGGAGAGTAGTGTGCGGAGCAGGTCGGCCAAGTTCAAGCTAGTGCGGCATTTTACGGCAGTGACGGCCCTCGCGCTGGGCGTTGCCGCCTGCGCCAGTGCGCCCCGGCAACCGGCGCCCCCGCCGGCCACCACGGTACAACCGCTGGCGCGTATGGTGGTGGCGACCCCGGATGCGCAGCATGATCTGCTGGCGCAGTTGCTGGCCGGCGAGATGGCCTTGTCCCGCGCGGACCTCAAGTCTGCCGCGAGTTACTACGACAAGGCGATGGTGCTGAGCGATGACCCCCAGGTGGCCGAGCGCGCCGCCGGCTTGTCGATCGCCGTGCACAACGACGCGGCAGCGCGGCGTGCCCTCGATCGTTGGCAGGCACTTGGCGCCACGCCGGCGGCAATGGCGCAGTTCCGTGCCGAGTTGGCGCTTCAGGATGGCGATGCGACCGAAGCCCGGCGCCAGCTCGTGCTGCTGACGGATAGCGGCGGCAAGAATGCCTGGCGCGCGTTCGGTCGCGTCCTGCTGGGTGCTCGTGATCAGGCACAGGCGCGCCGTCTGCTGGAGTCGCTGGCCACGCCGCAACGCCTGCCTGCCGATCCGCAAGCCTGGCTGGCGATGAGCGAGCTGGGCGAAAAGTACGGTCGGCGTGCGTATGCCACGCGGATTGCCGAGGCGGCCGTCCAGCGCTTCAAGACGGCCGAAACGTACGCGTGGGCGGCACAGATGGCGTTCAAGAACGGCGACCACGCCGGCGCACGGGCCATGTTGCGCAAGGCGATCGCCAAGGCGCCGAAGGACACCAGGCTGCGTCTGGCCTATGCCGGCATGCTCAGTCAGCAGGGACACTATGCCAGGGCGGCCGACTTGCTGGCCCGGGGGCCCCAGGATGCCGCCGTGTATCGGCTGCGGGTGGCCTTGGCCGCCGGACAACATGACGGCAAGGCACTGGCGGCGCTGTACCGGCAGATTCAGCACGCGCCGTCGAAGGTGCGTCGGCAGAGTGCCTACCTGCTCGGGCAACTGGCCGAGATGCAGCATCGCGATACCGAGGCACTGGACTGGTATCACCAGGTTGGCGACAACGACCCGCACGCGTTCGATGCGGATCTGCGCAGTGCGGTGATCCTGCAGTCCCAGGGCAAAGAAGCAGAAGCCCACCAGGTGCTCGGGCAGTTGCAGCTGGACTACCTGGATCAGCCGAAACGATTGCGACAGGCTTATCAGGTGGATGCCGAGCTGTACTTGCGCGACCAGCAATACGCCCAGGCCGAGGTGGCGTTCAGCCACGCGCTGCAGCTGATGCCTGACGACCCGGGGTTGCTGTATGGCCGCGGCCTGGCGTATGCCGAAGCGGGCCGGATCGATCTGGCCGTGAAGGACTTCCGCCATCTGCTGAAGATCAAGCCCGACGACGTGGACGCCAGCAATGCGCTTGGATTCACCCTTGCCGACGCCGACCGCGACCTTCCCGAGGCTGAACGGCTGCTGCAGGCGGCACGGGCCGCCAAGCCGGACGATCCGGCGATCGCCGATTCCTGGGGCTGGCTGCAGTACCGACTGGGGCATCTGAACCAGGCGGTACAGACGCTGCGTGGTGCGTGGCTGGCGCGCAAGGACCCCGACGTCGGCGTGCATCTGGGCGAGGTGTTGTGGAAGCAGGGGCATCGACAGGCTGCCGAACGGATCTTCGGTGAGGTACGCAAGATCGCTCCCCGTAGCCGCAGTCTGCAGGCCGCCTTGAAGCGCCTGAAGCCATGATCCGGCCACTGCGACGACTTGCGGTAACGATCCTGCCGCTGTTGCTGCTGGCAGCGTGCGCGCCGGCGGTCCGGATCAAGCCCACGGCGGGTTTGCTGCAGGCTCAGACCGCTCGGGAACAGCTTCTGGCCGGTGCGGACCACTGGATCTTGAAGGGCCGGCTGGGGGTTTCCGACGGCCAGCATGGCGGCAGTGGCAGCTTCAGCTGGACCCAGGATGGCGATCACTATGCGTTCGTGTTGCGGGCGCCGATCACCGGCAGGAGTTTCCGTCTCAGCGGTGGGCCGGCGGGCGCCACGTTGGCGGGTCTGGACGGTGGCCCGTTACATGGTCCGGATGCCGAGGCGCTGATGCGCAAGGCGATGGGCTGGGAGGTCCCGTTGCACGATCTGCAGGCATGGGTACTCGGCCTGCGCGCCGACAGTGGCCCGGCTGCATTGAGCTTTGGTGAGAATCGATTGCCCTCGTTGTTGCGACAGGATGGCTGGAGCGTGGATTATCGAGCATGGGACATGAGCCGCCAGCCACCGTTGCCGGTCAAGGTGTATGCCGAACGGCCACCGTACAAGGTCAGGCTGTCGATCGAGTCGTGGCAATTCAACTGAGAGGCTGTGAAAAAATCGCCCACCTACTGCGATCGCCGCCGGACGCTCGTGTCGGCGGCGCACTACGGGCAAATCCTGGTCATTTGGTTCACCAAACTCCCCGAATTTGCCCGCAG
>SCSE01000028.1 GCA_004298015.1 Rhodanobacter sp. | reverse complement strand
CTTGTCGGCCATTGTTTGCAGACCGGCCGCGCAGCTCCCGCACCAGGTGGACAGCAGCCATAACATGGTCCGATGACCTTTGAATTGTGCCGTCGACAGCGTGCGACCGCCGGCCGTGGTATAGGGCACGATTGGTGCCAGCGGCGGGGTAGCGGCGATCGCGGAAACGTTGGCCAGCGACACCACCATGGCCAGTCCGACGACCAGCGAGCATGCGCGGCTACGGTATTTCGTGAATCGCATGGCTATGGCCTTTTATACGGATTATACGGAGGCGTCGGCGTGATACACCCATGGAGGTCCGACGGAACGGCGTCCCCACACTGCTCGCCGTCGCGACGACGTCGGGTTCGAAGCAGCCAGTACGCGCCACCACCCAACACGCCTGCGATCAACAAACCGGCCAGTCCGTATTCGGCCATGGCAACGATGGTACCGATGCCGAACACTGTCGCCAGTAATGGTAGGCCACAACACAGCGACAGCGCCCCGCCAGCGGCGATCATCATAAGCCAGCCCGTCTTGTCTTCGTTCATCGAACGACTCCTGAGCTTCAATCTGCGAGACAGCCTGAACCCGGACCATGGTACGGGTTCAAGCTCTGGCTTATGACCAGGTCAACACGCGATCTCGCATCCCATCGCCGCCACACGAACCAAGCTCGGATCTGGTGTGTGCGAGCCAGACCGCGATCCGGCCTGGATGCTCGGTCAATTAGGCTTCCGTTCCGGGACTTGACGTTGTTGACAACCAGTTTCAGTTGGTTGAAACCCTTGATGCGGTCCAGTATCCGCTTCCTGCAACGAGGCAATCAGCGGACAGGAAACATTGCCCGTATGGGTATGGCATGCATTCACAAGTTGAGACAACACCGTTTCCATGCGCTTGAGATCTGACAGTTTCTCGCGAACGCTGGCCAACTTGTGCTCAGCCAGGTGACTTGCTTCCTCACAGTGCACACTGTCCTCCAACCTGAGCAGGTCGGCGACCTCATTCAGGCTGAAACCGAGCCGCTGCGCCGATTTCACAAAGCGCACTCGCGCGACATCGGCCTCACTATAACGGCGGATACTGCCGTAAACCCGATCCGGCTCGGCCAGCAGCCGTTTACGCTGGTAGAAACGGATGGTCTCGACGCTGACCAACGCCGATTTTGCGAGCGCGCCGATGGTGAAACTTTTTGACGCCTTGTTCATATCCTCTGACTCCGTACTAACGTACGTACATAGGTTAGCATGTCACGCGCGCAGCCGTTGCGTAGGTTCAGGGCGTCAGCCGATAACTGCTTCCAACCGCCGTCAAGCTGCTGGAGACCCCGATAATCAAGCAGGTGGTCGATCATGCACCACGATGCACGCGTCGGGGCTGACGGCGTCATTCCAGGGCGCTGCCGCGATCCGGACACGCGCCAACTCGCGGCCGGCGCTCCAACGCGCATCGATGCTGGCACGCATGAAATCGATATCCTTGGTGCGGTCTTCGCCTTCCAGAGCGGGCGCGTACAGTGTCAGCAGGTGCATCACGGTGCCACAACCCTGGTCGAGCAGGTTATTAACCCCCGGCTTGGCGCGCAGGCTTTCCGGCAACAGGTTGCCGAGTTTGTGTACTGCATGACGAAGTTGGTGGATCTGCTGTTGACGCGTGGTGTGACTCTCAGCCCGGCTGGAATACTGGATGTCTTTCAGGCGACTCAGCACCTGCCCAACCGAGTCCGGGGCGTCGTCTTCCTGCCGCCACAATTGGGCAGAGAAAATCACGGAGTCGCGGCGCGGATCGTCGTCCATCACGACCTCAATCGGCGTGTTGGAGTAGATGCCACCATCCCAATACGGTTCGTCATCGATCATGACGGCCGGGAACGCGGGCGGCAGCGCCCCTGAGGCCATCACATGGTCGGCATTCAGATGCCCATCGCGGCTGTCGAAGTAACGCATGCGACCTGAGCGGACGTTCACGGCACCGAGCGTCAAACGCACCTTGCTGTTGTCGAGCTGCCCGAAATCGACCAACGCTGCAAGTGTTCGACGCAACGCCGCCGTGCTGTAATAACTGGCATTTTCCACCCCAAGCGGGGTGTCCATGCCGGACCACGAACGCAGGTTCGGCGTGAAAAATCCGGGGATTCCCTGTGTCACGGTACCCAGGTCGTTCATCATCTTGTCGAAACCGGGGACATGCCATGGCCATGCTCCGGCGGAGGTCTTGCTTTTGGCGACTAGCGACCAGAATGCCCTGAGGCGGTCGACTCGATCCTGTGGCGCGTTGCCGGCGATGATCGCGCCGTTGATGGCGCCAATCGAGGTTCCCACCACCCAGTCCGGCTCGATGCCAGCCTCGTGCATCGCCTCGTACACGCCAGCCTGAAAGGCTCCCAGCGCGCCACCGCCCTGCATGGTCAGAACCACCTGGCCGGGAAGTGGGATCGGTGTTCTTTTCAGTTTGTCCGTGGCCTTGGGTGCCGCAGGCTTGGTTGTGGAATGCGTCATGAAAGGTTTCCTTGGATGGACGCCGGCTGCTCGGCAAGATAGTCGTGCAGCACGCGCCCGTAGGGCAGCGTCAGGTCGGCAATGAAATGCAGCCCGCCGAGAGCCTTCAGCACAGGCAGATCAGCCACCGGCGCATTCACATGCGGCACCAGGTGCAGACGCGCCGGGCCTGACCAGGCACCTTTTACCGTGATGTCGACCAGGTTGTAGGCCACCAGCTGTGCAATCGCCGGCTCACCCGCCACATCGGGAATGAGCTTGAGATTGACTTGGGTCTTGCACATTTTTTCGACGATGGATGCTGGCGAACACTGCCGTTGGCCCGTCATGTCATAGAGCAGGTGTTGATGTTTGTAGCCCATGGTGCCCACGGCCACCCGCACCCCGGCATAGTCGAGTGTGCCGGTCAGCGTGTCATGCATGACGCCAAGTTTCGGTTGGCCATGTTTCTTGGGGAAACCCCATATTTCCCGCCCACCGGCAATCGGCGGCTCATCGTCGAGATACATCTGCGCGGTGAAGTTCACCTTTTCCCCCAGATACAGCGCGGGGATGACCAGGCCGGATTCGGTATAGCAGCCGAAGCCGGCCGAGTCGGGCATCCGGATGAACTCGAACAGCACCGTGTTGCTGCCGTCAGGTTCCAGCGGTTCCGGCAACGCTTCCCGGATCGCCTGTGGATCCGACGCATAGGCAATGATCAGATATTCGCGATCGATAAAGCGATAGGGGCCTCTGGGGTAAGAGGGCGAAGCCGGCGGCATCGACGACAGCTGGAGAATCTCGTGGGTCTTCATGTCATATCCATTAGTGTGCCGTCCAGCCGCCATCGACTGGAAGCACCGCCCCGGTGATCGATGCGGCCGCGTCGCTGGCCAGGAAATCGGCGAGTGCTGCGACCTGCTCGATGGTGACGAACTGTTTGGTGGGTTGCGCGGCAAGCAGAACGTTGTTGATCACCTCGGTCTCGCTGATGCCACGGGCCTTGGCGGTTTCCGGTACCTGCTTTTCCACCAGCGGCGTCCAGACGTAGCTAGGGCAGATGGCATTGACCGTGATGCCCTGCTCGGCCACCTCCAACGCGACCGTTTTGGTCAGCCCGGCGATACCATGCTTGGCGGCGACGTAGGCCGACTTGAAAGGCGAGGCCACCAGCGCGTGGGCCGAGGCAATCTGGATGATGCGCCCCCACCTTTTCTGCCTCATGGCCGGAAGCGCGTGGCGTATGGTGTGGAACGCTGCGGTCAGGTTGATGGCGATGATGGCGTCCCATTTTTCAGGGGGGAACGCATCAATCGGCGCGACATGCTGGATGCCGGCGTTGTTGACCAGGATGTCCACACCGCCGAATTCGTCGCCGATTGCGCGAAACATCGCCTCGATCGCCCCGGGTCGGCTCATGTCGGCACCCTGAAAGCGCACCACAACGCCATGCGTTTCGCCCAGACGCTTGCGCGTCGCCTCGATCTCGACCGCGTCCCCCATGCCATTGAGAACGGCGTTGGCGCCGGCACGGGCGAATTGTTCGGCAATTCCCAGACCGATGCCGCTGGTCGATCCTGTAATCAGTGCGGTTTTTCCTGCGAGCATGAAATTCTCTCTTTGCAGATGGATGGGGTAGCGCCGGAAGTCCAGCGGCGGGTGCCGAGTACCCCGCATGTCAAGGCCTCGACGACATTACGTGGTGAGCGCCAAATGGACTCGGGAGCGGATAGCGAAGGCGGATCGGGGTCGCACCGCGTTCACCGCTTGGACGCCGTTGGAGCAGAAACCT
>SCSE01000027.1 GCA_004298015.1 Rhodanobacter sp. | reverse complement strand
GGAGATGCCGATCATGCTGGTCGAAGCCGCCATACGTAAAACCAAGCCCGGAGTCACCCCGAAAAGTTGTCCGATGGTGGGGGCCTGTGCCTGTCGTGGAAGCCTGGCGGTGGGCGATGCTGGCGTAGATTTACAGGTACGGCGACCGACGCGAGACGCTGTAACGCTTGGCTTGTGCCCTGCCGTGACGCGTTGGCGGCGGGAGGATGCGTACAGGTCGCTTGCCCATGGCGCCGATCCAGGGACGCCATTCCCGCCGATCAAGCCGTCAGGCTTGGTGTCGTTCGGCCGGGCAGTTCGGCGTGTTCCTGGTGATTGCGTGGCAGCTCATGGGGTCTCCGGGCCCGATGGCAGTCTCCTGCCTGCGTGGCCGGACCGCACAATATCCAGGGCATCCTCCACCCCCGGTGTTCGACACGAAGGTGTGAGCATGTTGGAGGAGATCCCCGCTCCCGTGACCCAGGACCCGGACGACGCGAGTTTCTGAAGGTAGGTTACGGAGAGTCGCGCGCCGGTTGTCCGGACCCAACACGGGGCGCCGACTCACGTGAATAACCGACCCGAAGCGCCTAGCACGACATTGAAGCAGATTCCGTGAACCACGTCACTATCGCAACAACTGCCCGACATGGCCATTATAGGGGGAGGCGTCAGACCGACGTCTTGCTGTCGCCGCATGCGCGAGTGGCAGTTTATTGATCGAAATAAGACACTGGAGAAATTGGCAATGAACAACCATTTCGAGCGGACTGGCCCGCTGACCGAACTGACCAGCTACCCGCAGTGGGCTCAGGACATGGTGGCTGATTGTGAGAGCACGAAGCAGAGCGTCATGGAGCATGAGTTGTGGGCAATGATGAGAGAATGCACCTTGGGAGACGTTGCGACCACGAACTTCATGGTTGGAATTTGGCCATTCATAGAACGCTTTCCCGGATACATGGCGCTGAATCTCCTCAAGACACAGTACGGACGAAGTGCTGGGGATGACAAAGCGCGACGCTGGCTTGTGCGAAATATCAGGGTTGAGCAGAACCACGCGGAATACTGGATCAACTGGGCAGAGGGCGCTGGAATACCAAGGAGCACGATTCTGCATCGTAAAGCGCTTCACGGAACTGGTGGTCTAGCTGCATGGTGTGAAGAAATTAGTACGCATGGCACGCTAGCCGCAGGCATGATTGCCACTAACTATGCAATTGAGGGCGTTACCGGTGATTGGTCTCAGTTCGTTCATGACAGTGTGAAATACAGAGAGAGTTTCGAGCCCTCTGTGCGGGCTTCCAGTTTGCGTTGGCTTCACCTTCATGCAGCATATGACGACGTCCATCCTTGGGAGGCGTTGGACATAGTGTGCACTCTCATGGGTCTCGAGCCTGCGGCGGGCGAAATTATACATCTCACGGAATGTGTGAAGCGCAGCTATAAAAGTATGTGTATGCTTGGGGACAGGTGTATGCAGTCGCGTCAAGCTGTCAATGGATTTGATGAGGCTGCTGCGTAACTCTTTTCGGAAGTTGGTGTAAGTTAAACTCGGGTTTGACTGGCATACCAGTTCCGTCGGCCGCCAATAGCGAGATGTAAAGAGCGATGCGTAAATCTCAAATTGGCTCGCAGCGGCTTTTACACAAGCCACTAAGGCAGCGTCTGATGCCTCTAGCCTACGCTTTGGTAGCCATTGTGGCTATCATCCTGGCGTTGACATGGGGGGCGCTTCAAGTCCAGGTAACTCTCGCTGGTTTCCTAAACAGCGAGAGCATTTGGTCAAAGGCGCAAAAACAAGCGGTCATTGATCTTGATAATTACGCAATGAGTGGCTCTAAGGGATTTCTAGATAGGTTTGATAACAATTATGACCTACTGAATTCCGATCGCCTCGCAAGAGATGCGATATCACGAGGTACGCAAAGTAAATCGCTGATTAGCAAAGCATTTTCTCGCGGTAATGTCATGCCATCGGCGAAATCCGGCATGGTTTTCATGATGAGGTATTTTAGCGATGCGCCTCATATGAAAGAGGCTTTGCTGGCTTGGCGCTCTACCGATGAACATATTGCAGAGTTGCATGCCATATCTGTGGCTTTACAGAAAGCATATGCTGATAATTCAGTAACAGCGGAATTTATTAATTTTCAACGTCAGCGTATAAACCGAAGTAACGGTTTGATGGAGCCAAGTGCAGATTTATTTTCCATTGAAGTTGCTAATGGTGCTGTATGGCTAGGCCATGTTCTTTTTTATGCGGTTTTTTTGGCTGCAATTCTGGCGAGTGTACTGTGGCTGCGCATGGCCCGCCGCATTCTCGCCAGTATCCGCGGTACGGAGGAGCGCTACAGTTTGCTGTTTGACAGTGCGGCCGATGCGATCGTCATGGTGGACGAGGACAACGGACGGATTATTGATGCCAATCGCACGGCGGCGGCGTGGACCGGTCGCAGGGTTGAGGAGCTGGTTGGTGATCGTTTCGTGCATTTGTTCACGCAGTCGGTGTCGCAGCGGATCGATCGTGCCGCGACCAATACCTTGCTGGATGTGGACGGCAGTGGCAGGCCCGTGGAGACCCAGTCGAACCTGGTTGCCTGGGGTGAACGGACCGTGCGGCAGGCGATCATTCGCGATATTTCCGAGCGGGTCGCGATGGAGCAGGAGCGCAAGGTGGCAGCCGAAGCGCTGGCCAGCATTGCCGAAGGCGTGATCATTGCCGACGCGGATCGACGGGTCATTTCTACCAACGCTGCGCATGAGGAAATCACCGGATTCAGCTTGCGCGACCTGCAGGAGCGCCGTTTCGATACGACCCGATGCCTGCCTGATGGCACGCCGCTGCCACAATCGATCTGGGACAGTATCGCTGCCGGTCGCAACTGGATCGGGGAGGTGCAGAGTACGCGTCGCGACGGTAACCGTTATCCCGAGCAACTGAGCATCAGCGCCTTGCGCGATGCCGACAATCAGGTGCTGTACTACGTGGCGGTATTCACCAATATTTTTGCCAGCAAGGCCAATCAGCGCCGACTGGAATTCATGGCGCGGCATGACCCCTTGACAGGTCTTGTCAATCGCGCCGAGTTCGAACGGCAATGCGCCGGGGCGGTAGCGGCAGCAGCGCGCGAGCGGATGGCAGTTGCGGTGTTGTTCATCGATCTGGACGCGTTCAAGATCGTCAATGACAGCTACAGCCATGCCGTCGGTGATCGCCTGCTGGTCAAGGTAGCCGAGCGCATCAATCGGCAACTGGACGACACCGGTCTGGCAGGGCGTATCGGTGGCGACGAGTTTACGGTGCTGATCCGGCGGCTCGGTTTGCGCGAGGACGCCAATGCGGTTGCCAGTCGCCTGCTGGCGAGCATGGCAGAACCGTTCATGGTGGATGATTACGAAGTGGTGTTGAGCGCCAGTATCGGGGTGGCCGGCTACCCGCTGGATGGCGAGGATGCGGTCACGCTGATTGCCAATGCCGATGCGGCGATGTATGCGGCGAAGACCGAAGAGCGCAACACGATCCGCTTCTACACCCCGCTGATGCAGGCACATACAAGTCGGCGATTGCAATTGGTAGCCGAGCTGCGTCAGGCGCTGGTCAATGAGGAGTTTCGACTGGTTTACCAACCCAGCGTGGAGCTGTCCACCGGGCGTGTCATTGCGGTCGAGGCGCTATTGCGCTGGCGTCATCCCGAGCGTGGCGAAATCATGCCCGCCGAGTTCATCCCGGTGGCTGAGAGCCTCGGCCTGATTCGCCGTATCGACGAATGGGTGATGCAGACGGCTTGCGCTCAGATCGAGGCCTGGGACCAGACCAGCATGCCGCGGATTCGCGTGGCGGTGAATGTGTCGGCCCGCTGGTTCGGACATCCGGCCTTTGTCGAGGCAGTCAGCCGGACCCTGCAGGCGAGGGATCTGCCTGCCGATCGGTTGCTGCTGGAGATCACCGAAAGCGCTATGCTGCGGCTGGGCGAGGAAACCCAGCGGACGATGCAAGCGCTGCATGTGCTGGGCATCGAAGTGGCCATCGACGACTTTGGCACCGGCTATTCGTCCATGGCCTACCTGAAGTTGCCGGCGGTGGCCTATCTGAAAATCGATCGCACCTTCATTACCGGTCTGCCAGGCAGTACGAACGATGCGGCCATCGCCGAAGCGATGCTGGCGATGTCCAGGAGCCTGGGCCTGAAGACCATCGCCGAAGGCATCGAAACCGAAGCACAACATGAGTTTCTGCTGCGTGCAGGCTGTATCGAAGGGCAGGGCTATCTGTATTCGTATCCCTTGGAGGCGCTGGAGATTGAACGCATGTTGTGTCCCAGTTACCCGCATGCCTCAGCGAAACTTACCGTGGTGCCGCCCAGGCGTCGATGAAACCCGGGCCCTTTCAGCGGTTGACAGTAGCCGTTAGGGCCTGCCCGAGCTCGCAGGCACGCTCGTGCGCCGGGTCATCTGTTGCGATACCCGGGCCATGATGTCGGGGGCTTGAGATAGCCTGCTGCCGGCCTGCTCCGGACGCCGGCCGGGGCATCTACAGCGGCGCGCAGTGTCGGTGCAGCCATTCGAGGTCGGCGCCGTCGAGCAGCGGACTTAGCGCAGCGCGTACGCTGGCATGGTAATCGTCAAGCCAGACGCGCTCCTCGGGATTGAGCAAACCGGCGTCTAGGGCGCGGCGATCGAACGGGCACAGGGTCAGGGTCTCGAAGGCGAGGAATTCACCGAATTCGGTTTGCTCGGCTTCGACCACCACCGCCAGGTTTTCATGCCGGATACCATGTCGTGCCGGCTTGTAGAGGCCGGGTTCTATCGAACTGATCATGCCTGGCTCCAGCACTACCAGGGCACCACCCGGAACGGGGGGGCGAATGCCATGCGGACCTTCGTGCACATTGAGAAAATAGCCCACGCCATGACCCGTGCCGTGGCCATAATCCATCCCCGAGGCCCACAACGGTGCCCGCGCCAGCGCATCGAGCTGCGGGCCGCTGGCACCTTTCGGAAAGCGTGCCCGGGACAGCGCGATCATGCCTTTCATGACCAGGGTGGCATCGCGCCGCTGCTCGGCCGTGGTTTCGCCCAACGCCAGCACCCGGGTGATGTCGGTGGTGCCACCGAGGTATTGCCCGCCGGAGTCGACCAGCAACAGACCCTTGCGCTGCAACGTGCTGTGCGCCTGAGCTGTGGCGCGGTAATGCGGCAGCGCACCGTTGGCCTGATAGCCGGCGATGGTGGCGAAGCTTTCGCCGACATGGCCGGGCTGGGCGGAGCGCTCTTCGTGCAGCAATGCGTCGACGTCCAGCTCGGTCTGGGTCATGCCTGCCGCCAGCCGATCTTCCAGCCGCCGGAAACCGCGCACCAGGGCGGCGCCATCGTGGCGCATGACTTCGCGGATATGCGCCAGTTCGTCGGTGGTCTTGCGTGCCTTGAACGCCGTCGAGGGATTGGGCGCTTCGATGCGCCGCACCTTGGGCCCGATCGCGGCGGCTACGGCACCGACCACGCGGGCACTGTCGAACAGCAGCGCATCGCCGGCGCCAAGCTCGGCCAGTGCGTCGGTCACCGTAGCGTAATCAGCCACGCGCACGTCATCCCGGGCCAGTGCCTGAACCACGGTGTCATCGAGCTTGCCGCGATCGACAAACAACGTCGCTGCTCCTTCGCTGGCGACCAGCAGGTGGGCGAGGAAGACCGGGTTGCACTCCACGTCCGAGCCGCGCAGGTTGGTCAGCCAGGCGATGTCATCCAGGCTGGACAGCAAATGGTGGGTAGCGCCCAGCTTGCGCAAGCGGGTTCGCAGCCTTGACAGCTTGTCCGCCCGCGCGGTGCAGGCGAATTCGATCGGGTGTTCGGTTATCGGAGCCCTGGGCAGCGCGGGACGATCGCTCCAGATGGCGGCCACCAGGTCCAGATCGGTGCGCAGCCGCGCACCGACTTCATCCAGCAGGACGGCAATCCGTCGCTCGGTGGCCAGCGCCACGCTGTCACCGGCTACCGCGACGATGTCACCGTCATGCAAATGCTGCTGCAACCAGGTCAGGTGCTCGGGTGCATGGGACACGCGTTGCTTCATCAGCACGATACCGGTACCGGCGAGCTGCTGTTCGGCTTGGGCGAAATAGCGTGAGTCGGTCCATACGCCGGCATCTTCGGCGGTGACCAGCAAGGTGCCGGCAGAGCCGGTGAAACCGGACAACCATTCACGCGCCGCCCAGTGGGCAGGGAGGTATTCCGACAGGTGGGGATCGGCGGAGGGTACCAGGCAGGCGGCCACGGCGTGCTTCTGCATGGCGTGGCGCAGGGCGGCGATACGATCAGCAATAACGTTTTTCATCAGCATATGTTAGCAGGCGTCCGACACGTTGCCGGTGTCCTGCCGGCCGTGGAAGGTGTGCCGCGGGTGACCGCGGGGCCCTGGTCGGGTGGCTGGACTTTCGGTCGACCGGCGATGGCACCAGGTGGCTTGATGGCGCTTGTCCAGGACCGCTGTAGTGGCCTTTTCACACGTCTTGCGGAGCCGGGAGTCTGAATGAAGGTGCGAAAAAAGCGGTTTGCATCTCGCGGCTGGGGCGTTCTCCCGCTAAAATGCTGATTTCCAGCACGGCTGCTTTCCATGACCCCCCTGATTTTCGTCACCGGCGGTGTGGTGTCCTCGCTTGGCAAGGGCATTGCTGCGGCGTCGCTCGCTTCCATTCTTGAAGCGCGCGGGCTCTCGGTCACCATGATGAAGCTCGATCCCTATATCAATGTGGATCCGGGCACCATGAGTCCTTTCCAGCACGGCGAGGTCTATGTGACCGACGACGGCGCCGAAACCGACCTCGACCTCGGGCATTACGAACGTTTCGTGCGCACGCGTCTCGCCGGCAAGAACTCCATCACTACCGGCAAGATCTACGAGAGCGTGATCCGCAAGGAGCGTCGCGGCGACTACCTGGGTGCCACCGTGCAGGTGATTCCGCATATCACCGACGAGATCAAGCACTGCATCCATGAGGCGACCCGGGGCTACGACGTCGCGCTGGTAGAAATCGGCGGCACGGTGGGCGACATCGAATCGCTGCCGTTCCTCGAGGCGATCCGTCAGTTGCGGATCGAACACGGGCCGGAGAAGGTGGTGTTCATGCACCTGACGCTGGTGCCGTATATCAAGGCGGCGGGCGAGATCAAGACCAAGCCGACCCAGCATTCGGTCAAGGAGCTGCGCTCGATCGGCATCCAGCCGGACATCCTGCTGTGTCGCTGCGAACAACCTTTGCCCGACGGCGAACGACGCAAGATCGCCCTGTTCACCAACGTGCCGGAGCAGGCCGTCATCAGCGCGGCCGACGTGGATGTGATCTACAAGCAGCCGCTGTGGCTGCACCAGCAGGGGCTGGACGATATCGTGGTCAAGCGTCTTGCGCTCGATGCGAAGCCCGCGGACCTGTCGGCATGGCAGCGCACGGTGGACGCGGTGGAGAACCCGACGGATGAAATCACGGTCGCCATCGTCGGCAAGTATGTCGAGCACAAGGATGCCTACAAATCGCTTGGCGAGGCGCTGCGTCACGGTGGCATCAAGCAGCAAACCCGGGTCAACCTGGCCTGGGTCGACTCCGAGCAGGTCGAGGCGGAGGGTGCTGCCAAGGTGCTCGGTGCAGCGGATGCGATCCTGGTGCCGGGAGGCTTCGGCAAGCGTGGTTTCGAGGGCAAGGTGCTCGCAGCGCGGTATGCGCGCGAACACGGTGTGCCGTATTTCGGTATCTGCTACGGCATGCACGCGGCGGTGATCGATTTTGCCCGCAACGTGGCGGGCCTGCCCGGCGCCGACTCCAGTGAAAATAACCGCAATACGCCCGATCCGGTGATCGCGCTGATTACCGAGTGGACCACCGCCGCCGGCGAGATCGAGCAGCGCTCCGAGCGTTCCGATCTGGGCGGCACCATGCGCCTGGGTGCGCAGGAGTGCCGCCTCAAGACCGGCACGCTGGCACGTGAGCTGTACGGCCAGGAGGTGGTGCGCGAGCGTCATCGGCATCGCTACGAGTTCAACAACCGCTACCGCCAGTCGTTCGAGGATCTGGGGCTGGTGGTTTCCGGCAAGTCGATGGATGACCTGCTGGTGGAAATCGTCGAACTGCCACAGCAGCAGCATCCGTGGTTTCTCGGTTGCCAGGCGCACCCGGAATTCACCTCGACGCCGCGCGATGGCCATCCCTTGTTCATCGGCTTTGTCCGGGCTGCGCGCGAATACAAGGCGGTGCGCGGTGGTGAACGGTTGGCTGGCAAGCAGGCCATGGCATGAGCGCAGAGCCCGCAAGCCGAGGATTCTTTGTGGGAGCGCACCCTGTGCGCGATTGCGGTGGCCGGCGGCGGAGCATCGCGCACAGGGTGCGCTCCTACATGCGAGGTGAATACCCATGAAATTATGCGGTTTCGAGGTCGGGCTGGATCGCCCCCTGTTCCTGATCGCCGGCCCCTGCGTGGTCGAGTCCGAGCAGCTGCAACTGGACACCGCCGGCACGCTGAAGGAAATCACCACGCGGCTCGGCATCAATTTTATCTTCAAGTCCAGCTTCGACAAGGCCAACCGTTCGTCCGCCGAGAGCTTTCGCGGGCCGGGCATGGAGGAGGGTTTGCGCATCCTTGCCGAAGTGAAGCGGCAGATCGGTGTGCCGCTGCTGACCGATGTGCACGAATACTCGCCGCTGGGTGAGGTCGCCGCGGTGGTCGACGTGTTGCAGACGCCGGCCTTCCTGTGCCGGCAAACCGATTTCATCCAGAATGTGGCGCGTGCCGGCAGGCCGGTGAACATCAAGAAGGGTCAGTTCCTGGCGCCATGGGACATGAAACACGTGGTGGCCAAGGCCAAGGCTGTCGGCAATCAGCAGATCATGGTTTGCGAGCGCGGCGCCAGCTTCGGTTACAACAATCTGGTCTCGGACATGCGCTCGCTCAGCGTGATGCGTGAAACCGACTGTCCGGTGGTCTTCGACGCTACCCATTCGGTGCAGTTGCCGGGAGGGCAGGGCGCCAGTTCCGGCGGTCAGCGCGAATTCGTGCCGGTATTGGCGCGCGCCGCGGTGGCGGTCGGTGTGGCTGGACTTTTCGCCGAGACCCATCCTGATCCGGCCAAGGCGTTGTCTGACGGCCCGAACGCGTGGCCACTGCACAAGATGGCGGCGCTGCTGGAAACCTTGCTGGAACTGGATGCCGTGACCAAGCGACATGGATTTATCGAACATGACTTGTAACCCGTAGGAGCGCACCCTGTGTGCGATGGCTCTTGCAGCAGCCATGAGCAAGCATTCGCGCACAGGGTGCGCTCCTACCGCAAAAATCGATGTCAATCACTCAAACGACGGACAACCATGAGCACACAGATCACCCGTATCCACGCACGTGAAATCCTCGATTCGCGTGGCAATCCCACGTTGGAAGCCGAGGTCACCCTGTCCGGCGGTGGCTTCGGTCGCGCCGCCGTGCCGAGTGGCGCCTCCACCGGTTCGCGCGAGGCGGTGGAGTTGCGCGATGGCGACAAGTCGCGTTACGGCGGCAAGGGTGTGAAAAACGCGGTGGTGAACGTCAACGGTACGATCGCCGATGCGCTGAAGGGTTTCGATGCGGTCGACCAGCACGGTCTGGATACCAGGCTGATCGCGCTGGACGGTACACCGAACAAGGGCAAGCTGGGAGCGAACGCGTTGCTCGCTGTGTCCATGGCCGCTGCCCATGCCGTCGCCAATTCACGTGACGAACCGTTGTGGAGTTACCTTTCGCATGGCAAGCCCGGCGCGCTGCCAGTGCCGATGATGAACATCATCAACGGTGGCGAACATGCGGACAACAACATCGATGTGCAGGAGTTCATGGTACTGCCGGTCGGCCTGCCGAACTTCGCCGAGGCGCTGCGCGCCGGTGCGGAGATCTTCCACGCGCTGAAGAGCGTGCTGAAGGGCAAGGGCCTGAGTACGTCGGTGGGTGACGAAGGCGGCTTTGCGCCGAACCTGCGTTCCAACATCGAAGCGATGGATACCATTCTCGAGGCGATCAACAAGACCGGCTACAAGATCGGCAGTGAGATCCTGCTCGGCCTCGATGCCGCCGCCTCCGAGTTCTACAAGGACGGCAAGTACGACCTGGCCGGTGAGGGCAAGAAGTATTCCTCCGCCGAGTTTGTCGACGTACTCGCCAGTTGGGCCGACCAGTACCCGATCGTGAGCATTGAAGACGGCCTGGCCGAAGGCGACTGGGACGGCTGGAAGCTGCTGACCGACAAGATCGGTGACCGCATCCAGATCGTGGGCGATGACCTGTTCGTGACCAATCCGGCGATCTTCCGCGAAGGCATCGAGAAGCACATTGCCAACTCGATCCTGATCAAGGTGAACCAGATCGGCACCTTGTCCGAAACGCTGGAAGCGATCGCGATGGCGGATGCGGCGAAATATTCGGCGGTGATCTCGCATCGCTCCGGTGAAACCGAGGACACCACCATCGCCGATATTGCCGTGGCCACGACCGCGACCCAGATCAAGACCGGCTCGCTGTGCCGCAGCGACCGGGTTGCCAAGTACAACCAACTGCTGCGTATCGAGGAGCAGCTGGGCGGGGCGGCGCGCTACGCCGGTCGTGACGCGTTTCCCAACCTGACCGGTCTTCCGGGCTGAGCGGCAGGCCATCATGCTGCGCTGGATCGCCCTGGTCCTGATCGTGATCCTGATCGGCCTGCAGCTGAGGCTGTGGGTTGGCAACGGCAGCATGCATGAGGTGGATGCCTTGCGCGTGGCGGTGAAAAAGCAGTCGGACGAAAATGCCCGGCTGCGCGCGCGCAACGAGGCGCTGGGTGCCGATGTGGTGGATCTCAAGCATGGTGACCAGGCGGTCGAGGCCCGAGCACGCACCGAGCTTGGCCTGATCAAGCCTGGAGAGATCTTCTACCAGGTGGTCGAAAAGCCGGCTGGCGCCAGCACCACATTGCCGCCACTCCTTCCGGCCAAGCCAGCCCCTGGCACGCCGTTGCTGGGCTCGCCCTGATGGCGCCGGCACTGTGGTGCGTGATACCCGCTGCCGGGCGTGGCGCCCGGGTCGGTGGTGACTGTCCCAAGCAATATCTGCCACTGGCCGGCCAGCCGATGATCCAGCACACCCTGGAGCGACTGGCGGCGCATCCGCGGATTGCCGGCTTGCTGGTGACGCTGGGTGCGGACGACCGCCGCTGGCCGGGCTATCGGACGATCAACGGCAAGCCGGTACGTCTGGCGGTCGGTGGCGCGCAACGCAGTGACTCGGTACTGGCCGGGGTGGAGGCGTTGCCCGATACGGTGAGCGCCGATGCGTTCGTGCTGGTGCACGATGCCGCCCGTCCATGCGTGCGCCTGGCAGATATCGACCGCCTGATCGAGGCTGCCGGCGCGCTGGATGGGGGGCTGCTCGGTGCACCGCTGCGTGACACGCTCAAGCGAGCGGACGCTGCCTCCCGCAGTGAGCTGACCGAGCCTCGCGACCATCGTTGGCGCGCCTTTACGCCGCAGATGTTCCGGCGCGGCCAGCTCGCGGCGGCCTTGCGCGACGCGACGCGACGTGGAGTACAGGTCAGCGACGAGGCGATGGCGATGGAGCAGGCTGGCTTCGCACCGCTGCTGGTCGAGGGGGCCGAGGACAATATCAAGGTGACCACGGCGGCGGATTTCGCGCTGGCCGAGTTCCTGTTGGGCAGGACCGCCGGGTGACGCGGCCAGGTTGGGGGAGAGTGCGATGAGAATTGGCCAGGGTTTCGATGTGCATGCGTTTGGCGAGGGCGACCACGTCATGCTCGGTGGCGTGCGGGTACCGTATCACCGCGGGGTGAAGGCGCACTCGGATGGCGACGTGGCAATCCATGCGCTGTGCGATGCCATTTTCGGCGCGCTGGCTGTGGGTGATATCGGTCGGCATTTTCCGCCGTCCGAGGCGCGTTGGCGCGACGCCGACAGCCGGCAGTTTTTGCGGCATGCGGCAGGGTTGATGGCGCAACAGGGCTATGTGCTTGGCAATGCCGACATCACGGTGATCTGCGAGGCTCCCAAGGTCGGCCCGCATGTGCAGGCGATGCGTGAGTGCCTGGCTGTCGAGCTGGCTTGCGGCATCGATCGGATCAGCGTCAAGGCCACGACCACCGAGAAACTCGGTTTCAGCGGGCGCGGTGAAGGCCTTGCGGCACAGGCCTGCGTGCTGCTGGAACGCGCGTGAGCGACAGCGAGCTTCGCGGCTCGGCCAGCCGGCTGCACGAACAGCTCGAAGAAATCGCCGCGCTGCTGCATCGGCATGAAGCGGGTGCGCCGGTCGAGGTCGTGTTGCAGCAGCGACTGCAGCAACTGCATCCGGCCGATATGGCCTTCATCCTCGAATCCTTGCCGCTGGATGAGCGCCTCGCGATCTGGCAGCGGGTAAGTCCCGATCGCGACGGTGACATCCTGCTGGAAGTCTCCGATGCGGTGCGCGAATCGCTGATCGCGGACATGGATCAGCGCGAGATCATGGCTGCCGTCGAGCCACTGGATGCCGACGAGCTGGCTGACCTGGTCGAGGACTTGCCATCCGAGGTGCTGCCCGAGCTGATGGCCAGCCTCGGTGCCCAGCAGCGCGAGCGGGTGCAGTCCGCACTGTCATGGAAGGACGATCAGCTTGGCGCGCTGATGGATTTCGAGATGGTCACGATCCGCGAGGACATAAGCCTTGAGACCGTGTTGCGCTATCTGCGCCGCTTCGACGAATTGCCGACCCAGACCGACAAACTGTTTGTGGTGAACCACGACAACCTGCTCACCGGGGTGCTGCCGCTGCACTGGCTGCTGGTCAATCCGCCGGAGCGAATGGTCAGCGCCGTGATGGCGCCGGACGTCAATACCTTCCATCCCGCGGACGATGCCTACGACGTGGCGCAGGCGTTCGAACGCTACGATCTGGTGACCGCGCCGGTGGTGGATGAACGCGGCTACCTGATCGGCCGCATCGCGGTCGACGCGATGGTCGACGTGATCCGTGAGGAGAGCGACAGCGAGGTGCTCAGTCGTGGCGGCCTGCGCGAGGAGGAGGACATCTTCGCCTCGGTGTGGAAATCGGTACAGAACCGCTGGGCCTGGCTGGCGATCAACCTGATGACTGCATTTATCGCTTCGCGGGTCATCGGCTTGTTCGAAGGTTCGATCCGACAGCTGGTGGCGCTGGCGGCTCTGATGCCGATCGTGGCGGGCATCGGTGGCAACTCCGGAAATCAGACCACCACCATGATTGTGCGCGCGCTCGCGCTCAAGCAGATAACCGCCGAAAGCGCGCGGCGACTTTGGCGCAAGGAGCTGGTGGTGGCCTTGTTCAACGGCGTGGTCTGGGGCGGGGTGATCGGTTGCGTGGCCTGGTGGCTTTACGACAACTGGGCGCTGGGCCTGGTGATGATGGTGGCGATGACGTTGAACCTGCTGCTGGCTGCCCTGTGCGGCGTGGGCATACCGGTGCTGATGACCAGGCTTGGCCGCGACCCGGCGCTAGGTTCCAGCGTGTTGATCACGGCGATGACCGACAGTGGCGGCTTCCTGATTTTTCTCGGTCTGGCGACAGTGTTTCTGATCTGATGTGGTTTCAAGCAACCTGAAAGCCGGCACGGCCGGTGGAGTGTGATGTCCGAATCCGATACCCAACCCACCTTGCTGCCGTATGCCTTTGGCAACCCGCCGTTGCGGGCGCGACTGCGTCAGGTTCCCGAGGACTTCCGGGTCGAGGAAATCCTTGGCTACGATGCCGACGGCAAGGGCGAGCATGTGTTGCTGTGGGTGGAAAAACGCGGTGCCAACACCGACTGGGTGGCGCGCGAACTGGCAAAATTTGCCGGTGTTCCCGCGGTTGCCGTCGGCTACGCGGGGATGAAGGATCGCCATGCGGTGACCCGCCAGACGTTCTCGGTACAGATGGCGGGCCGGCCTGACCTGGACTGGTCGACCTTTCCGCATGCCGAGGTGAACGTGCTGGCGGCAACCCGCCATTCGCGCAAACTCAAGCGCGGTGCGCTGCGTGGTAACAGATTCATACTGGTGTTGCGCGAGGTCACGGGCGATCGTGCCGCTGCCGAAAACGTGCTGGCGCAGATCGCGACCCGTGGCGTGCCCAACTACTATGGCGAACAGCGGTTTGGACGCGAAGGTGGCAATCTCGCCCAGGCGCGGGCGATGTTTGCCGGACGCCGGGTCGAGCGCGACAAGCGTTCCATGCTGTTGTCGGCAGCGCGTTCGCAGATATTCAACCAGGTACTGGCGGCACGGATCGAGCGCGGGGCGTGGGATAGCCCGCTGGACGGCGAAATATGGGCACTCGCCGGTTCGCGGTCGTGGTTCGGTCCGGAACCCTTCAGCGCGGTACTGGCTGAACGCCTGGCAAAAGCCGACATCCACCCTTCCGGGCCGTTGTGGGGGCGTGGCGAGCCACCCAGCCAGGGCCAGGCCGGGGCGCTTGAGCGTGAGATCGGCACGCTTTGCCATGACCTGGTCGAAGGCATCGAGGCGGCGCGCATGGATCAGGAGCGCCGTGCGTTGCGTTTGATGCCGCGGGAGCTGAAGTGGCGCTGGCTTGCTGACGATGCATTGGAGCTCGTCTTCGAGTTGCCCGCCGGTGCCTACGCCACGGTGGTCGTGCGCGAGCTGGCACAGACGTCGTAGCGCCGTCGCCGGGCGTCTGGGTCAACCCTTCAGCAGAACGATGACGGCGCCGGTACCGCCCTGCGCCGGTCGCGCCGAGGCGAACGCGATGACGTCATCGCGGTGACGCAGCAGGCGATCCGTCAGCCCCTTCAATACCGGTCCGGCCGCGCGTGAGCGCAAGCCCTTGCCGTGCACAATGCGTACGCAGTGCCGGCCGCGCTGTTTGGCCTCGGCCAGGAAACTGACGATGCTGGTTTGCGCGGCGGCGAGGTTCATCTGGTGCAGATCGAGGTCGTCCTGCACGCTGAAATGGCCCCGCTTGAGCTGGCGCAGCAATCGCGGCGGGTAGCCCTGGCGCAGGTAACTGAGTTCTTCACCGACCTCCATCCACGCCGGATCGAATTGCAGGGTGAGCAGTTCGCCCGGTACCGCGGCTTCGTCGGCATCCAGCATGTGCGGGTGCGGTGCGAGCGGGGGGCGGGCGGGTGGAGCTTCGGTTGGTTCAAGCCGGCGTACCTCGCCGATCGCGTCGCGGAACAGGCGACTATCGTCCTCGTTGACCGGCTCGGGCAGTTTGCGTCTCATGCGGTCATGCTACCAATGGGCGTGGATACAGGTCGATCCGTCACATCTGCACCATCCGGCATGAAACCGCGGTGACGCTCGGGTAGACTTCGAAGATCGAACGCAGGCTTGGGCCTGCGGTTCGCAGTCAATCTTCGACGGAGCATCATGCGAGTTCTGGTAAGCAACGATGATGGCGTGGATGCCCCGGGCATCCGTGTACTCGCCGAATGTCTGGGTGCGGTCGGCAAGGTGACGGTGGTGGCGCCCGATCGGGACCGCTCCGGCGCCAGCAACTCGCTGACCCTGGATGCGCCGTTGCGCGTCCTGCCCATGGGTGGTGACTATTACCGGGTAGCCGGTACGCCGACCGATTGCGTGCATCTGGCGCTGGCCGGGCTGCTCGACGAAGAGCCGGACATCGTGGTGTCCGGCATCAACAATTCGGCCAATCTCGGTGACGACGTGATCTATTCGGGTACCGTCTCGGCCGCGATGGAAGGCCGATTTCTGGGCCTGCCGGCCATCGCGGTGTCGCTGGTCACCGTGGACCACAAGGGCAGGCACTACGATTCGGCCGCCAAGGCGGTGTTGTTGCTGATGCAGCGGCTGCTGGTCGATCCGCTGCCGGCTGACACGATCCTCAACGTCAATGTGCCGGATCGACCGTGGGAGGATATCGCGGGGTTCGAGGTGACACGCCTGGGGCGTCGTCACCGCTCGGCGCCGTGCATCGCCCAGACCGATCCTCGCGGGCGACCGATCTGGTGGATCGGTCCGGCTGGCGAGGTGGATGATGCCGGTCCCGGCACCGATTTCCACGCGGTGCGCCATGGCTTTGTCTCGGTTACGCCGATCCATGTCGATCTGACCCGGTTTCAGGCGCTGGACAAGGTCAGCAGCTGGATGCAGGCGTTGAGCGCAGACATGCTGGCCGGCCGTACCAGCAGTGACGAGGCGGCCTGAGCGATGAATGTCTATCCGTTGCCCAGCGCCGAACTCAAAGGCGAAGGCATGACGTCGCAGCGCGCCCGCGACCGTCTTGCTGCAAGCCTGCAGGAGGGTGGCATTCGTGATCTGCGGGTGATCGAAGTGATCCGCAATACCCCGCGTCATCACTTCATCGACCAGGCGCTGCACTCACGGGCCTATGAAAATACCGCATTGCCGATTGGCCATGGCCAGACCATTTCGCAGCCGTGGGTCGTCGCCCGGATGACCGAGGCCTTGCTGGAGCAGGTCGACGGTCGCCCGGGGCTGCCGCAAAAAGTGCTGGAGATCGGCACCGGCTCGGGGTATCAGGCCGCGGTGCTGGCGGCACTGGTACCACAGCTGTTCACGGTGGAGCGAATCGAGGAGCTGCTGCGTCAGGCGCGCCGTCGTTTCCGTCAACTGGGATTGACCACCCTGCGCACCAAACATGATGACGGCAAGCTCGGCTGGCCCGATGAGGCGCCGTTCGATGCGATCATCCTGACCGCCGCCGGTGACACCATACCAAGCCGGATCCTGGATCAGTTGAGTCCGGATGGGGTGTTGGTTGCGCCGGTCGGCTCGCCGAGTCGGCAGACGCTGATCCGGATGCGCGGCGACGGTCATGGCGACTTTATCCAGGAGGAGCTGGGCGCGGTCAGTTTCGTGCCATTGCTCGGCGGTATTGGTTGATGCGGCTTTTCGGTAGCCTCTACGCGCGCGTCCTGATGTGGGCACGCCATCCACGCGCGGTCTATTACCTGTGCGGGTTGAGTTTCGTCGAGGCGTTCATTTTTCCGATCATGCCGGAAGTGATGTTGGCGCCGATGATGATGGGCAAGCGCCACCGAGCGTTCTTCTACGCCAATATTTCGTTGCTGTTTTCGCTGATCGGGGCCTTGGTCGGCTACGCCCTGGGGCATTGGGCGTATGAAGCGGTGAAGCCGTTGTTCAGTGACGGCATGCAGCAGGTCATCACGGTATGGGTGGAAAACCTGCGAGCCGACATGAACCAGCATTGGCTGGCGATGCTGGGTGCACTGATGCTGGCCGCGTTGCAGCCGGTGATCCCGATGAAGTTTGTCACCTGGGCGGCAGGTATCGTCGGTGTTCCGCTGCTGCCTTTTCTCGCCTGCATCGCGGTAGGTCGCGGCAAGCGGGTCTGGCTGCTGGCGCTGCTGATTCGCTGGTTCGGTGAACGGGCCGAGCAGATGCTGCACAAGTACATCGAGTGGATCGGTTGGGCCGTACTGGGACTGATGGGCTTGCTGTTGCTCTGGTTGTGGCTGCGATGAGTGTCGCCAGGACGATGTTGCATCACATGAAAATGCACGGCCACCCCGGTATTCTGCGAGGCATGAACCCATTTTTCCGGCCCGTACTGATCGCTACCACCCTGCTGCTGGTCGCTTGCGGCACCATGCGCAGTGCGGTAACCGTGGAGCCGGCGTCGCCTGGCCGTCAGGCGAATTCCGGCAATCTCGGGACGCGCTATCGTGCGCCTATCACCGCGGGCACGTATGCCGTGGTCAAGGGCGACACGCTGTATTCGATTGCCTTTCGCAGCGGCTCTGATTTTCGCGATCTCGCGCGCTGGAACGGTATCCAGCCGCCTTACACGATATGGCCCGGGCAGCGGCTGCGGCTTTCCGCGCCGGCAGGCGCTTCGTCCTCGCCGGTCGCCACCGTCGCGCCTTCCGCATTCAAGCCGGTGCCGAAGGCGGTCCCGAAAACGATGCCAACCAGGGTGCCCTCGGCCGTTATCCCGCCGTCCGGGACAGGGCAAGCTGCTGCAACAGCCATGGCACGGTCGCCTCGCGGCGCGACGGGTCTTTCCCGCTCGATCGGCGGCGTGACCTGGCGCTGGCCGGCGGAGGGCAGCGTGATCAAAGGCTTCAAGGGCGGTGATGCGATTCCCGGCATTGAAATTGCGGGGAAATCCGGTGATCCGGTGCGGGCGGCGGCCGACGGCGTGGTGGTTTACAGTGGCAACGGCCTGGTCGGCTACGGTGAACTGGTGATCATCAAACACAACGACAGCTTTCTGTCGGCCTACGGCCACAATCGCAAGCGACTGGTGAAGGAGGGGCAGCGGGTCAAGGCGGGCCAGGAAATCGCCGAAATGGGTTCTACCGGTGCTTCGCGCAACGAGCTGGAATTTCAGATCCGCAAAAATGGCAATCCGGTGGATCCGCTGGACTATCTGCCCTCACGCTGAGCATGCAACCCGCCAGGACGTTTCATCCTCACGGGTTGTCTTTGGTTTTTGACGGCAAGATGAAGCCGGCGACTACCCGGCGGCCTTCGCCTGCGAGCAGGTTGTAGGTGCGCGCGGCCGCAGCGTTGTCCATCACTTCGATGCCGATCTGCTGGCGCAAAAAACCGGCCATGAACGCGGCGGCAGGAAATACTTGCCGTTGCCCGGTGCCCAGGATCACCAGTTCCGGTTGCAGCGCCAGCAGTGCTGCGACATGACTGGCTGCAAGCGTTCGGGCATCGTCGATCGGCCAGTTTTCGATGGCCCCTTCCGGTGACAGCAGAAAACTCTGATGCAATTTCCGATCGACCACCACGATATGGTCCGCGTCGACACGACGCACGAAAAAGTAACCCTCGGGACGATCCAGCGACAGGTCCATCGGCCCGCGCCCCTAGGAGCCTGTCGGACTTATGGAATCGAAAGCGAAAATTTGCCTGAGCGAGAACAGATTTTCGACGATTCGCCGGCCGATAGTCGTTCTATCGGCCAAGAAACGGCGGAAATATGGACCGCGCAGGCAGATTTGCAGTCGATTCTTCATAAGTCCGACAGGCTCCTAGCGTGGCAGGGCGAGCTTGGGCTCGTCTTCGTTGCGGCGGTACAACACCACGACGTGGCCGATCTGGTGGATCTTGTCGGCCTGGGTGCCTTCGAGCAACACGTCGATCTGCCGCTGCCGTTCATCTTTGTCGGCACCGGACAGCTTGACCTTGACCAGCTCATGTTGGCTCAGCGCCAGCCCGAGTTCCTTGGCCACGGCTGCCGTAGCGCCCTTTGCGCCGAGCATGACGACGGGTTTCAGGTCGTGGGCGAGGCTGCGCAAATAGCGGATTTGCGAGGATGAGAGGGACATGCGCTGCGTGCTCGATTCGCGATGAGGGGACCGACAAGGGTATCATGGCCCCCTGGCGACAGTTCGAAAACATCCCGATTTCACGGACAGGCAGCGATTCTGGCCGTCGAGACGGCGATGTTGAGGTTGCTTGCTCAATGCCCCGATTCCCCTACCTGTCTGGTTGTTACCGATCATGAGCCGCAGCAAAAGCAGCGCCGGCTGGCTGCGTGAACACTTCAATGATGTCTACGTCAAGAAGGCGCAGGCCGATGGCTTGCGTTCGCGTGCGGTATACAAGCTGGAAGAGTTGATCGAACGCGATCGTCTGCTCAAGCCGGGCATCAACGTGGTGGATCTGGGCGCGGCCCCTGGCAGCTGGTCGCAGCTGGTACGCCAACGGATGGGCGACAGCGGCAAGGTCTTTGCGCTGGATATCCTGCCCATGCAGAGTATTGCCGGGGTCGACTTTCTGCAGGGCGACTTTCGCGAGGAGTCGGTGTTGCGTGAGCTGGAACAACGATTGGAGGGATGCCGGCTGGATCTTGTGCTGTGCGATCTGGCCCCCAATATGAGTGGTGTGGCACTGGCCGACCAGATTCGCGCGATGGATCTGGCCGAGTTGGCACTGGATTTCAGCCGACAATGGCTGAAACCGGGTGGCTCGCTCCTGATCAAGTTGTTTCAGGGAGTGGGCTTTGATGAATACCTGCGCAGCTTGCGTGCGGACTTTTCCCGCGTAACCATGCGTAAACCTAAGGCTTCGCGCGCGCGTTCGCGTGAGGTGTACGCACTGGCGGCAGGGCGCAAACCCTCCGCGGTGAAACCGGGCGAGAACCGTGCATGAATGAGACAGCGAAAAACGTATTGCTCTGGGTGATCATTGCGGTGGTTCTTTTCACCGTGTTCCAGAGCCTGAATCCGCATGGCACCTCCTCGTCGAGTCTGCCGTACAGCTCCTTTGTGCAAAGCGTGGACAGCGGCAACGTGGCCACGGCCACTATCGGTGCCGATCAACCCGCCACGATCAGCGGCAAGTTGAAGGACGGCAGCGCATTCCACACCGTTGCGCCGATGCTGGGCTTCTCCACCAATGCGGTGGTCAAGCAGATGCAGGACAAGGGTGTCGAGGTCCGCCAGGATCCTTCGGCGGGCTTCTCGTTGATCGGCTTGCTGGTCAGCTGGCTCCCGGTGTTGCTGATCGTCGGGGTGTTCATCTGGTTCATGCGCCAGATGCAGTCCGGTGGCGGCGGTCGTGGCGCGATGAGTTTCGGTCGCTCGCGGGCGAAGTTGCAGGGCGAGGACCAGGTCAAGGTCAACTTCAGCGACGTCGCCGGTTGTGACGAGGCCAAGGAGGAGGTCGGCGAACTGGTCGAGTTCCTGCGGGACCCGGGGCGGTTCCAGGCGTTGGGTGGCAAGATTCCGCGCGGCGTGCTGATGGTCGGCCAGCCGGGTACCGGCAAGACCTTGCTGGCGAAAGCCATTGCCGGCGAGGCCAAGGTGCCGTTTTTCGCCATTTCCGGTTCCGATTTCGTCGAGATGTTCGTCGGTGTCGGTGCCAGCCGCGTGCGCGACATGTTCGAGCAGGCCAAGAAACACGCGCCATGCATCATTTTCATCGACGAGATCGATGCGGTGGGCCGCCACCGCGGCGCCGGTCTGGGGGGTGGTCACGACGAACGTGAGCAGACCCTCAATCAGTTGTTGGTCGAGATGGATGGCTTCGAGGGAACGGAAGGGGTCATTGTGATCGCCGCGACCAACCGCCCCGACGTGCTCGATCCGGCATTGCTTCGCCCCGGGCGGTTCGATCGCCAGGTGGTCGTCGGACTGCCTGATGTGCGCGGTCGTGAGCAGATTCTCAAGGTACACATGCGCAAGGTGCCGACGTCAACCGACGTCAATGCGATGACGATTGCCCGCGGCACCCCCGGCTTTTCAGGTGCTGACCTGGCGAATCTGGTCAACGAGGCCGCGCTGTTCGCTGCCCGCGAAAATGCACGTGAAGTGCGCATGGTTCATCTGGACAAGGCACGTGACAAGATCCTGATGGGTGCCGAGCGTCGCTCGATGGCGATGAGCGAGGATGAAAAGAAACTGACGGCCTACCACGAGGCGGGGCATGCCATCGTCGGACGCCTGGTGCCCGAGCATGACCCGGTCTACAAGGTGACCATCATCCCGCGTGGACGTGCGCTGGGCGTGACCATGTATCTGCCGGAGGGCGACAAGTACAGTATCAACCGGGTGGCGATCCAGTCGCAGTTGTGCTCGCTGTATGGTGGCCGGGTGGCCGAGGAGCTGATCTTCGGCGCGGACAAGGTCACCACGGGGGCTTCCAACGATATCGAGCGGGCCACCAAGATGGCGCGCAACATGGCGACGAAGTGGGGCTTGTCTGACGAGCTTGGGCCGATCACCTACGGCGAGGACGAGGACGAGGTATTCCTCGGACGCTCGGTAACCCAGCACAAGAGCATTTCGAATGAAACCGCCAGCAAGATCGACGAGGTGGTGCGGGGCATCCTCGATCGCGCGTATGCACGCAGCAGGGAATTGCTGACCACGAATATCGGCAAGCTGCACACGATGGCGGAATTGCTGCTGCAGTATGAAACCATCGATGCGCACCAGATCGACGACATCATGGCCGGACGTGAACCGGGGCCGCCTGCGGACTGGACCAAGAACGCGACGACAGGCAGCACACCGCCCCCGCCACCGCCGAAAAGCGATGCCGGCTCGACCGTCGGCAAGGTCGGAGACCCCGCCGCGCAGAACCGTGTAGGTACTGTGACCCGCGATTGATCGCGCGTCTGGCGGTTTGGCGTGGAGGCCTGTGACTTGCTTGCGGGGTCCCGGGCTTGGGTTCCCCCTGCGCTCTGTGGACGAATTCGCCCTGGGGCCCTCATGGTCGCGCTTGCGCGGTGTGGCGAGCACAGGTACGTGGTACGGCGGCAGGTCTTCATGTCGGGACTGACCTTATGCCGCGACCAGGCGGTGCGAAGCGGTCAGTGTTTGAACGGAAGAATTGATCGACGCACAGATTTTTTCACGAAAGGTGTTGACGCACGAGGCCGGAGTCTGAATAATTCCGCTTCTTGCTTGACCACCTTCGATGTCTCGGCGTCCTGGTGAAAGGCAAAAAGTTTTCAGTGCGCCCGTAGCTCAGTAGGATAGAGTACCTGGCTACGAACTAGGTGGTCGGGAGTTCGAATCTCTCCGGGCGCACCATTTTATAAGGCGAGGCGGGGTGCTTGCACCCCGTTTTGTTTTCACCGGAAACGCGTTTCCGGTTCGGTGGAAACAGTGATTCAGATACACGGTGTGCTTCGTACGGATTGACTGGACTGGGCGTCGCCCGTAACATTCGCAGGCTTCGATGAACTGAAGTGTTCGATGATTAAATGCGGGGTATAGCTCAGTCTGGTAGAGCGTTGCGTTTGGGACGCAAAAGTCGGGGGTTCGAATCCCTCTGCCCCGACCAGTACGCGCTCTGAAGTCGGTGACTGCGCTTGTAGCTCAACCGGATAGAGCATCGGCCTTCTAAGCCGACGGTTGCAGGTTCGAGTCCTGTCGGGCGCACCAGTTTCAAGATTTATGGTGGGTGTAGCTCAGCTGGTTAGAGTCCCGGATTGTGATTCCGGTTGTCGTGGGTTCGAATCCCATCATCCACCCCAGTTACAAACCCGCTGGTCGGGTACATACAACCCAGTCAATGGGCCGTTAGCTCAGTTGGTAGAGCAGTTGACTCTTAATCAATTGGTCGAAGGTTCGAATCCTTCACGGCCCACCAATAAAGCAAAACGCCGGTCGCTTGTGCGGCCGGCGTTTTCGTATTCCCGGCCATCATGCGTCGTGGCTGGCGCTGGCAGGTTGTCTTGGGATTCGGCCTCTCCGTGCTTGTGCTACAAGGCGATGCAATCGTAAAATGGTCCGCTTTCGGACAAGGGAATCATCGACTTAGGCTGGCGTGGCGTGTGCCCGATGCATGTGGTTCGGGTGTTGTGGGCCGGCAACCCCTTGGCGCGAAAAGTGATTGCACGAGTTCGATGGGCGTGGCAAGCGAGAGTGGCGGAATTGGTAGACGCACCAGATTTAGGTTCTGGCGGTTAACCCCGTGGGGGTTCGAGTCCCCCCTTTCGCACCATGTTCCGTGGTTTTCTTTGGTTTTGCAGGCGGTGATTGCCGCCATGGTGCCTGTGCCGGGCCCACAACACAGGTAGTAGCAGGAGACGTCATGCAGGTTTCGGTTGAGAACATTGGCACGCTTGAGCGCAAGCTCACGGTGAAATTTCCCGCAGAGCGTTATGAGACGCAGGTCAGCGCGCGGATCGCGGAGATGGGGCGTACCGTCAGGCTGAAGGGCTTTCGTCCGGGCAAGGTCCCGGCGACGGTGATCAAGCAGCGGTTTGGCGATCAGGTGCGCGGTGAGGTGCTGTCGGACCTGATTGGCAGCACGCTGCGTGAAGCGGTGCAGCAGGAAAAACTGCAGCCGATAGCGAGCCCGGCGATCGACACCACGGGTCAGCCTGAGAACGGCGAGATCGCCTATACCGCGACGTTCGAGGTGATGCCGGAATTTCCCGAGGTCGATGTCGGCGAGCTCGAAATCCAGCGTGCGGTGGCCGAAGTGACAGACGCCGATATCGACAAGATGCTGGAGACCCTGCGTCAGCAGCGTCGCAGCTTCGATGAGGTCGCACGGGCTTCGGTCGAGGGTGATTTCGTGATGTTCGAGTACTCGGCCAAGACGGCGGACTACCGGTTCCCCGCTGAAGCACTGGAGCGTGCCGGCAGCGTGATTGGCTCGGGTACCTTGTTCAAGGCGCTTGACGAAGCACTGGTAGGGCGGACTGCTGGTGACAGCTTCGATGTCGAGATTGCGTTCCCGGAGGATTTTCGCAACGAGAAGCTGGCAGGGCAGACCGCCCAGGTCCACTTCAGCATCATCAAGGTGCAGGAACCGAAGCTGCCTGAGATCGATGGAGAATTCGCCAAGTTGTTCGGCATCGTCGACGGCGACATGGAGAATTTCAGGAAGGAGATTCGGGCGAATCTTGAGCGCGAACTCAAGGCAGCGCTCATGACCCGGTTGAAGTCCGAGGTGGCCGAGAAACTCGCCGATGCCCATGGCGAGCTGGACGTGCCCAGGCAGATGGTGCAGTCAGAGGCCCAGGGTCTGGCCGCGGGTAATGTGCCGGAGGGGCAACAGCCGCCGCCGGAACTTGTGGAAGCGGCGTTACCGTTCGCGCGCAAGCGGGTCATCGCCGGTCTGTTGATGGGTGAGATTGCGCGCAAGCAGGATCTGAAAGCGGATCGCAAGCGCATCGCCGAGCAGCTAGCGGCGATTGCCTCGACCTACGAGGAGCCGGAAAAGGTCATTGAACTCTACAATGGCGACCCCAAGTTGATGTCCGGACTGCAGAATCGCGTGATGGAAGATCAGGTGGCAGAATGGGTGGCAGAGCATGCCAAAACCACCCGGCTGGACATGAGCTTCGATGACGTGATGCGACCTGCCAATACCTGAGGCACCTGCAAGGTTTACCTACCGGAGAGCTGCACAATGGCCATGGATCAGATCCAGAACCTCAATTTGGTGCCGATGGTCGTCGAGCAGACAGCTCGCGGCGAGCGCTCCTACGACATCTACTCGCGGTTGCTGAAAGAGCGTGTGATCTTTCTGGTGGGCGAGGTGAACGATCAGGTTTCCAATCTGATCGTCGCCCAGATGCTGTTCCTTGAGTCGGAAAACCCGGACAAGGATATCCATTTCTATATCAACAGCCCCGGTGGGGCGGTGACGGCAGGCCTGGCAATCTACGACACCATGCAGTTCATCAAGCCCGATGTGAGCACGATGTGCATCGGGCAGGCGTGCAGCATGGGCTCGTTTCTGCTGATGGCCGGCACCAAGGGCAAGCGTTTCGCGCTGCCCAACTCGCGGATCATGATCCACCAGCCTTCGGGCGGTGCGCAGGGCCAGGCCACCGATATCGAGATTCAGGCGCGGGAAATCCTGTACATCCGCGAGCGTCTGAACAAGCTGTACGTCGAACACACCGGTCAGCCGCTGGAGAAGATCGAACTGGACATGGAGCGTGATCGCTTCATGAACGCAGTCGATGCCAAGACTTACGGCCTGATCGACGAGGTACTCGACAAACGGGCCGGCGAATCAGTGAAATCCGCCTGATTCCAGGGCTTTCCCCCGCGGCCGCGATTTGTGCACCATGCCTGCAGGCAGGCGTGGTGGGCTGTGTTATTCTCGCGACGCACTCCGTTTTAGCAGTGGAATTCAAAGTATGAGCGACGACCGGCAGGGGCGTTCCAGCGACAGCGGCAAGATTCTCTATTGCTCCTTCTGTGGCAAGAGCCAGCATGAAGTACGCAAGCTGATCGCGGGCCCGTCCGTGTTCATCTGTGACGAGTGCGTAGAGCTCTGCAACGACATTATCCGTGAAGAGCTGGAGGAGAAAGCGGCATCCGGACGAACGCAGCTGCCCAAGCCGCGCGAGATCCGGGAGTCACTGGACCAGTATGTCGTGGGTCAGACCCGCGCCAAGAAGGCGCTTTCGGTCGCGGTCTACAACCACTACAAGCGGATCGAGTCGCGTCAAAAGAGTGACGATATCGAGCTCGGCAAATCCAACATTCTGCTGATCGGGCCGACCGGTTCGGGCAAGACCCTGCTGGCCGAAACGCTGGCTCGCTTGCTCAATGTACCGTTCACCATCGCCGACGCGACCACGCTGACCGAAGCGGGCTATGTCGGTGAGGACGTGGAGAACATCATCCAGAAGCTGCTGCAGAAGTGCGACTACGATGTCGAGAAGGCGCAGTCGGGTATTGTCTACATCGATGAAATCGACAAGATTTCGCGCAAGAGCGAGAACCCCTCGATCACCCGCGACGTGTCCGGCGAAGGTGTGCAGCAGGCCTTGCTCAAGCTGATCGAAGGCACCTTGGCTTCGGTGCCACCCCAGGGCGGGCGCAAGCACCCGCAGCAAGAGTTCCTGCAGGTGGATACCAAGAATATCCTGTTCATCTGCGGCGGCGCGTTTGCCGGTCTTGAAAAGGTTATTCAGCAGCGCTCGGAAAACACCAGCATCGGGTTTTCCGCTGAAGTGCGCAGCAAGGAACGTACCGAAAACCTGGGCAAGGTGCTCGCCGATGTCGAGCCCTCTGACCTGGTGAGATTTGGTCTGATTCCCGAATTTGTCGGTCGTCTTCCCGTGGTGGCAACACTCGACGAACTGGACGAGGCGGCGCTGGTGAAGATTCTCACCGAGCCCAAGAACGCCGTGACCAAACAGTTCAAGAAGCTGTTCGAGATGGAGGAGGCCGAACTGGAGTTCCGCCCCGAGGCACTTCAGGCCATTGCCCGGAAGGCGCTCAAGCGCAAAACCGGCGCTCGAGGATTGCGCACCATCATCGAGCAGGTCCTGCTGGAAACCATGTATGAGCTGCCTTCCCTGGAGCATGTCAGCAAGGTGGTGGTCGACGACGCCGTGATCGACGGCCAGGCAGAGCCCTATCTGATCTACCGGGGCAACCTGCAGCAGCGCGTGGCCAGCGATGGCAGTGACGCGGCCTGACCCGTTTGACATGTGGCGTTGACGGCGGCTCCGGTGGTTTCACCGGGGCCGTTCTGCTTAAAGCACCACAGACCTTGAGTGGGCAGCGATTTGCCTCCACTTGACCTGTTGAGAGACCCGGCGCAGTGTCGGGTTGAACCTTGATCCGTTTTCCCGAGGGAACCTTCTTCAGATGGCTAAAACCGCCTCCCTTCCCGACCTGCTGGACGCTTTGCCGGTACTGCCATTGCGTGACGTCGTGGTCTACCCACACATGGTCATTCCCTTGTTCGTCGGGCGTGACAAGTCCATGCGCGCGCTGGAGCGTGCGATGGAGGGTGAGCGTCAGATTCTCCTGGTCGCCCAGAAAAGCCCGGATATCGACGATCCGGCGATCGATGACCTGCACCCGATCGGTACGCTGGCCGGCGTACTGCAGCTTCTGAAGTTGCCCGATGGCACGGTCAAGGTGCTGGTCGAGGGACACTCACGCGTGACGATCGAGAGCTGCGAAGATGCCGATGGCATGATGACCGCCCGTTCGCGGGTGATCGAGTCGGTCTACAACGTCAAGGAGCGCGAGCTGGATGTGGTTTCGAACACCCTGATTTCACTGTTCGAGCAGTTGGTGAAGCAAAGCCGCAAGTTGCCGCCGGAGGTTCTGGCGAGCCTGTCCGGCATCGACGATCCCTCGCGGGTGGCCGATTCGATCGCGGCCCACCTGTCGGTTCGCATGGACGACAAGCAGAAAGTGCTCGAGACAGCCGATGTGGGGCAGCGCCTGGAGCTGCTGATCGGCCTGGTCGACGGCGAGATGGACCTGCAGCAGGTGGAAAAGCGTATCCGTGGCCGTGTCAAGTCGCAGATGGAAAAGAGCCAGCGCGAGTACTACCTCAACGAGCAGATGAAGGCGATCCAGAAGGAACTGGGTGACGGCGAGGACGGTGTCAGCGAGATCGAGGAACTGCAGAAAAAGATCGACAAGGCAGGTATGCCCAAGGCGGTCTTGTCAAAGGCAAAGCAGGAGTTCAACAAGCTCAAGCAGATGTCGCCGATGTCGGCCGAAGCGACGGTGGTACGCAACTACCTGGACTGGCTGGTCGGGGTGCCCTGGAAAAAGCGCAGCAAGGTGCGCAAGGACCTGCAGGTGGCGCAGGAGGTTCTCGACGCCGATCATTTCGGGCTTGAAAAGGTCAAGGAGCGGATCCTTGAGTACCTGGCCGTGCAGCAACGCGTGAGTGTGATGAAGGGGCCGATCCTGTGTCTGGTCGGTCCGCCCGGCGTGGGCAAGACCTCGCTGGGGCAATCGATCGCCAAGGCGACCAACCGGAAGTTCGTCCGCATGAGTCTCGGCGGCGTTCGCGATGAAGCGGAAATCCGTGGGCACCGCCGTACCTATATCGGCTCGATGCCCGGGCGCATCGTGCAGAACATCAACAAGGTCGCGGCCAGAAACCCGCTGTTCGTGCTGGATGAAATCGACAAGATGTCGATGGATTTCCGTGGTGACCCATCGTCGGCATTGCTGGAAGTCCTCGATCCCGAGCAGAATCACACATTCAACGATCACTACCTGGAAGTGGATCTGGACCTCTCCGAGGTGATGTGGATTGCCACCGCCAATTCGCTGAATATCCCCGGTCCGCTGCTTGATCGCATGGAGGTCATTCGCATTCCGGGCTACACCGAGGATGAAAAACTCGGCATCGCGCAGAAGTACCTGATTGCGAAGCAGCTCAAGGCCAATGGCCTGAAGCCGGAAGAACTGAGCGTCGACGAGGAAGCGCTGCGTGACATCGTGCGCTATTACACCCGTGAATCGGGTGTGCGAAACCTGGAGCGTGAGATCTCCAAGATTTGTCGCAAGGTGGTCAAGGAGCTGACGCTGGGCGAGGTAAAGAAGGCCAAGGCCCGGCGGCCCACGACCACTGCCAAGGCCGCGAAAGCCAAGCCACGCTCGAAGGCGAGCGCCGGTGCGGTCGAGGTCAACTCGGACAATCTCGATCACTACCTCGGGGTGCGTCGATTTGATTTTGGCCGCAAGGAGCTGCAGAACGAAATTGGGTTGGTCACGGGGCTGGCGTGGACCCAGGTCGGTGGCGAGCTGCTGAGCATTGAGGGTTCGGTCGTCCCCGGCAAAGGCCGGCTGGTCCATACCGGCCAGCTGGGCGACGTGATGAAGGAGTCGATCCAGGCGGCGTTGTCGGTGGTGCGTGCACGTGCCGATCAGCTGGGTATCGATCCGGAGTTTCACCAGAAGCTCGACATGCATATCCATGTGCCGGAGGGTGCCACTCCCAAGGACGGTCCCAGTGCGGGCATCGCGATGTGCACGGCGCTGGTTTCGGTGCTGGCCAAAGTGCCGGTACGATCCGAAGTGGCCATGACCGGTGAAATCACCCTGCGCGGGCGCGTGCTGCCAATCGGTGGTCTCAAGGAAAAACTGCTGGCAGCGCACCGCGGCGGCATCACCACGGTGATCATTCCCGACGACAACAAGAAAGACCTGGCGGACATGCCTGCAAATATCACCTCGTCACTGAAGATCCACCCGGTACGCTGGATCGACGAGGTGCTTGATATTGCGCTCGAACACCCATTGCGACCCAACCCGGCGCCGGAGGAGGCCTCTTCTGCGGCAGCAGGTACGGCAGCCGAGGTGCATTCGCGTACCCACTGACAGGGCGGTATTGGACAACGGTGCGGCGCTCCGGGTCACTCGCCTCGGCGGCTGGTTTGCAGAGGGTATCGCCTGCCCAGGAGGCTGTCGTGCTTTGCTCGGCCGGCCTGTGAAATCCGCTTGCGCGATCCCCATTTTTGTCGATTCCTGGCCCCTAGGAGCGTGGGCCGTAGAAATCTTCGGGCTGCGATTGTGCTCTCATCCATAGACTGCGTCTCTCGTCAGGCTTGCATAGAACCACTATGCGCTCCTTCCGATACACCCATCCTATGG
>SCSE01000026.1 GCA_004298015.1 Rhodanobacter sp. | reverse complement strand
CCATAGGATGGGTCTATCGGAAGGAGCGCATAGTGGTTCTATGCAAGCCTGACGAGAGACTCAGCCTATGGATGAGAGCACAATCGCAGCCCGAAGGTTTCTACGGCCCACGCTCCTAGGCCGCCTTGGTTTCGATCACCTGAAATGCCGGAATTTCGCTGTTTGTGGCCGACTGGCGGGCTGTTTTCGCGTCGCCTTTCAGCTGTTCGTAGTGGGCAATGAACAGCTCGGTCAATGCCGGGTCGAACTGGCTGCCGGCGCCATGGCGCATGTACTCCAGCACCTTGCCCTCCGGCCATTTCCTGCGATAGCCGCGATCCGAGCTGAGAGCATCCCAGACATCGACAATACTGACGATGCGTGCCGCCAGTGGAATCGCTTCAGCGGCCAGTCCGCGCGGATACCCGAAACCATCCCAGCGCTCGTGGTGGGCATGTGCGACATCCACTACCGTGGCGGGAAAGTCGGCCTGCTCCAGCAGATCGCGACCGGTCTGGGTATGGCGTCGAATCTGCGCCATTTCCTTGGTGCTCAAACGTGCCTGTGTGGCCGGACCAGCTTCCGGAATCGCCAGATTGCCGACGTCGCGCAGCAGTGCACCCACCTTGATCTCACGAAGTGTATCGCCGTGCAGGCCGGCGAGTCTGGCAAGGCCCTCGACCATCGGCACCACGCGGTCGGACGAGCTGCCTGCGTCCTTGCGCGAGAGCTTCATCGCCGACAGCAGCACCCGCATCACCCGCTCGTTGTCGCCGCGCAGGTCATGGTTGGCAGCCAGCAGATTCTTCAGGCCACGACCGAGCAGCCAGTAAAGTACCAGTCCGGTGCCGACGACAAACACGAAACCCTTGATAGTCATTGCCAGGACCAGCAGGCTGCTTCCATTCAGCATGGCCTCCAGCGCACGGTCGGAAAGCCCGATCCATGCAGACGCCAGCACGACATAGATGAGCGATGCCCTTAATTGCGGTGTGGTAGTCATGGGGATGAACTCCAGCGGGTGAGGGGGTGTGTGAACAAGCGGCATGTTTCGTAGCGGGTTTTGCCCGTGGACTGACGCATAGCGGCAGCTGATGTCGTGACGGCGGTCACAATGGACGCTTTTGGGCCGATGCCGCCCTGAAAAATCATCGGACGCCGTGCCATCCGCATCCACGCACGATTCCGGTCGAAGTCGCCCTTCATCCGTCGAAAACTGCGAACCCGTGCGGGTCGCGGCTTGTTGTCGGCGTGGCGTGGGCGTGTGCTTTTCATGCTGTCCGGTATCTGCGATGAACCCTGGTGGCTCACCGAGGTAGCTGCAGAATCCGGGCCATCGAGACATGGCAAAGTGTGATGTGCATCGCACTATGGGATACCGGGGCGCGGCAGCCAGCTGGCACACTGCGCCAGTGACCTCCGGTCGGAACCCTCGCGGTACAAGGCAGCGACGAGTCATCTTCGATCCTGAAGGCGTCGCGAGGCTGTGGCGATGGCTCCCCTCGATCGGGATGCCGCCGAGAAGCTCAGCCCGGTCGACGCGCACCGAGCAGGATCAGCACTTCCTGGGCGCTGCGGATGCGTTCGGTGGCGCCGGGCAGGTCGAGGGTGATCTTGAGCTTGTCCTGGCCATCCAGCTTGTAGACGCGGGGCAGGCTCTGGATCAGCTTGATGATGGCCATCGGCTCGACCTCGGGTTTCTCGCGGAAGGTGATGCGACCGCCATTGGCACCGAAATCCAGTTTGCGGATGCCCAGTGGCGTGGCCATGAGCTTGAGGCTGGCCACCGCGAACAGCTGTTTGGCACTCTCTGGAAGCAGCCCGAAACGGTCGATCATTTCCACTTGCAGGTCGCGCAGGGCATCCTCGCTGCGGGCACTGGCGATGCGCTTGTACAAGGTCAGGCGTGCATGCACGTCGCCGAGGTAGTCATCGGGAATCAACGCAGGCAGGTGCAGTTCGACGTCGGTCTCGTGTTCGCTGTTGAGGTCGAAGTCGGGGATTTTTCCCGACTTCAAGGCACGTACCGCGCGGTCGAGAAGTTCGGTGTAGAGGCCGAAGCCGATCTCCTGGATCTGCCCGGACTGTTCGTCGCCGAGCAGTTCGCCGGCACCGCGGATTTCCAGGTCGTGGGTGGCCAGGGTGAACCCAGCGCCGAGTTCCTCCAGCGAAGCCAGGGCTTCCAGGCGTTTCTGCGCATCGGCGGTGATCGACTTGCGGTCGGGCACCACCAGGTAGGCGTAGGCACGATGGTGCGAACGCCCGACGCGGCCGCGCAGTTGGTGCAGCTGGGCCAGCCCGAAACGGTCGGCGCGGTCGATGATGATGGTGTTGGCAGTGGGAATGTCGATGCCGGTTTCGATGATGGTGGTGCAGACCAGCACGTTGAAGCGCTGACGGTGGAAGTCCGCCATCACCTGTTCCAGCTCGCGCTCGGGCATCTGGCCGTGGGCGATGCGGATGTGGGCGTCCGGCACCAGCTCCTGAAGTTCGCGCACGGTGCGCTCGATGCTTTCGACCTGGTTGTGCAGGAAGTACACCTGACCGCCGCGCGACAGCTCGCGTTGCAGCGCCTCGCGGATGGTCGCCGGGTCCCACGCGGAGATGAAGGTCTGTACCGCGGTGCGATGCGCCGGTGGCGTGGCGATCAGCGACAGGTCGCGCAGGCCGGCCATCGCCATGTTCAGCGTGCGCGGGATCGGCGTGGCGGTCATCGTGAGCAGGTCGACTTCGGCGCGAAGTTTTTTCAGTTGCTCCTTCTGGCGCACGCCGAAGCGCTGTTCTTCGTCGACGATCACCAGGCCGAGGTTGCTGAACTTGATATCCGGCATCAGCAGCTTGTGGGTGCCCACGATCACGTCGATCTGGCCGTTGGCGAGGCGCTTCAGTGCATCGTTGACCTCCTTGGTGGACTTGAAACGCGACAACACGTCCACGCGCACCGGCCAGTCGGCGAAGCGGTCGGCGAAGTTGCGGTAATGCTGTTGCGCCAGCAAGGTGGTCGGCACCAGCACGGCGACCTGCTTGCCGGCAGTGGCGGCAGCGAAGGCGGCGCGCAAGGCGACCTCGGTCTTGCCGAAGCCGACATCGCCGCAGATCACCCGGTCCATTGCCCGCGGCGCGGCCAGATCAGCGAGCACAGCCTCGATTGCGCTCTCCTGATCGGGGGTTTCCTCGAACGGGAAGCTGCGGCCGAATTCCTCCACCAGTTGATGATCCACCGCCATCGATTCGCCACCGCGTGCCTGCCGTTGGGCATAGATCGCCAGCAGTTCGGCAGCGACATCGCGGACCTTTTCGGCGGCCTTCCGGCGTGCCCGTTCCCACGCGTCGCCGCCCAGCGAATGCAGGGGCGCGAGTTCCGGCGCCGTGCCCGAATAGCGGCTGACCAGGCCCAGTTGCGCCACCGGCACGTACAGCTTGTCACCCTTGGCGTATTCGATGGTGAGGAACTCGCCATCCATGCCGCCGACGTCCATCGAAACCAGGCCCTGATACCGGCCCACGCCATGATCGACGTGCACGATCGGCGCACCGATGGTGAGTTCCGTGAGATCGCGGATGATGGTTTCCGGATCGCGTGCGCTGCCACGGCGGCGCTTGCGATCCCGCTCGCTGCGCACCCGTTCGCCATACAGTTCGCGCTCGGTAAGCACAGTGATGGCCGGCTTGTTCAGCGCGAAGCCCTGCTCCAGCGGCGCGATGGTGATGGCGAAGCGGCTTGCCTCTGCCGTCGAGGCCGGCTGTGCGAACGCGATCCAGTCGTCCAGGTTGTCCGGTTTGATACCTGCAGCGGCCAGCGTCTCGATTAGCGCCTCGCGCCGGCCGGCCGAATCGGCGGCGATCAGTACGCGGCCGGGGTAGTTGTCCAGAAAGTGCCGCAGCGCGCTGACAGGTTCCTCGCCCTTGCGGTTGAGCGGCAGCTCAGGCGCGGGCTGGGTGCCGCTGCTCAGCGCATGGGCGTGGTCCGCAGCAACCACTTCCACCCGCAGTCGCTTGTTGAGCTGCTCGCGCCATTGTTCGGGGCTGAGGTACAACTCGGCGGGGGGCAACACCGGGCGTTCGATGTCGTGTGCGCGCTGGTCGTATCGTTCGGAGGTCTGGGTCCAGAACAGGTCGGCAGCATCGCCGGCGCCCTCGCCAAGCAGAAACAGGGCGTCGTCGGCGAGGTACTCGAACAAGGTGGTGGTCTGGGTGAAGAACAGTGGCAGGTAGTACTCGATGCCGCCGGGGGTCACGCCTTCCTTCATGTCCTGGTACAAGGTGCAGCGACGCACGTCGATCGGAAAGCGCTCACGCAGGTTGCCACGGAAGGTCCTGGCGGCCTCGTCGGTGAGCGGAAACTCTCGAGCCGGCAGCAGCTCGATCCGCTCGACCTGTTGCTGCGAGCGCTGGGTTTCCGGATCGAAGCTGCGGATCGATTCCACCTCGTCGTCGAACAATTCGATGCGGTACGGCTCGGCGGTGCCCATCGGGAAGATGTCGAGCAGGGCGCCGCGTACGGCAAAATCTCCGGGTTCGCCGACCTGGGGCACGTGGCGGTAGCCGGACGCCTCCAGGCGCCGCTGTTCGTGGCCCAGGTCCAGCTTCTGGCCGCGCGCCATGACCAGGCCGGTCGCGGTGATGTGCGAACGCGGTGCGATGCGCTGCATCAGCGTGGCCACCGGCACCACCAGCACGCCGCGGGTCACGCTGGGCAACCGGTACAGGGTGGCGATACGCTGCGAGACGATTTCCGGCAGCGGGCTGAACACGTCGTAGGGCAGGGTTTCCCAGTCGGGGAAATGCAGCACCGGCAGGGCGCCGGCGAAGATCTTCAACTCCGCTTCCAGCGCCTGGGCGCGCTGGGTATCGCGGGTGACGACCACCAACAGCCCCGGATGCGAGCGCGCGGCCTCGGCGATCAGCAAGGCGCGTGCGGAGCCGTGCGGCGGAGTCCAGTAACGGCGTTGCCTGGGTGTGGTGGGCAGGGCTGGATGCGGTATCGGGCTGGGCATGGGCAACGCAAACTCGGGGCGCAGTCGTCAAGCCGCGCGGGGAAAGCGGCCAAGTGTAACGCGACGCTCCCGCGAGTCGGGTCGTTTGATGTGTTCACTATCCATGATGGAGTCGGCCTGCAGGCGAACACCGCAGGGGTCGGGCGTCATGCTCCAGCCTGGAAAGACACCGTTTGCCGGTGATCAGAGCTGCAGCGAAATCTGTGCGGTGCCCGGTTCGTCGACCAGCAGGCGGCGCTCGAAGCCCAGCTCCTTGCACAGTTCGAGCATCGGCCGGTTCTCCTGCAGCACGTAACCCCATATTTCCGTCAGGCCGCGGCGGCGGCTGTCATCGACCAGCCGCTGCATCAGCAGCGCACCGAGGCCGCGCCGCGCCCAGTCGTGCTCGACCAGGACCGAGAATTCGGCGCTATTGACGACCTCGTCCACATAAATGCGGCCGACACCGCGGATCTCGCTCGGCATCACGGCGAGGTCTTCCAGCACCAGCGCGGTTTCCCATGCCGGATCGATGCGGCACAAGCGTTGGGCCATCGGGTCGGGCAACTCGGCCATCGCGTGCAGGAAGCGGCGGCGAATGTCTTGCGGCGAAAGCCGGCTGAAGCAACGCTGGATCGCGGCCCGGTCCGCCGGCTCGATGCTTCGCAGCGTCAGCGTGCGCTGATCGCGCGTGGTCACACGCTCACCCTCAGCGGCAGGGATCAGCCGGGGTAGAAAGCGGGCTGGGCTCTGTTGCGGCGGGCGGCTGCCTGGCAACGAGGCGGGAAGGCCGGTGGCGGAGATCGGGAACATGTCCATACTCTAGCGTATCTTGTGCGTCGCAACATGAATATGCGCCCGCTCATGTCTGCATGGAAGGCGGCTTTATGTCGCAGCACCATGGGCCTTGTCCGGCACTATGGTGGTTGTCGCGCGGACAGTAGCCGATCAGCCTCTCGCGCTTGGCACTATCATCGCCGCGCCGGGCCTGTGGCCGGCAGAATGCGCGCCAAGCGGCTTCAACCGCAAGCTGGGCTGGATGGCATGGGGCTGTTGAAAACGCCCGGCGGATCGCGATCCGTCGGCGATATCTGGAAACATCACGAGATGAAACAATATCTTGGCGCCTTGGCGCTGCTGGTCCCCGATTACGACGAGGCGATTGCCTGGTATACCCGTGCGTTGGGTTTCGAGCTCATCGAAGATACCGACATGGGTGGCGGCAAACGCTGGGTGTTGCTGGCGCCGCCCGGGTCCCGTGAGACCCGGCTGCTGCTGGCCAGGGCGAACGACGATGAACAGGCCTCGCGTATTGGCAATCAGACCGGTGGCCGGGTATTCCTGCTGCTGCATACCGACGATTTCCGGCGTGACTGGCAGCGCATGCGCGATCAAGGGGTGCACTTCCGCGAAGCGCCGCGCGAGGAGGCCTACGGCACCGTCGCGGTGTTCGAGGATCTGTATGGCAATGGGTGGGACTTGCTGCAGCTGAAGGCGTCATGAAACGCGCCCGGGACGATACGCGTGTCGTGGTCCCGGGCACGGGCCATCAACCGAGCTGTTTCAGCAGCTCACTCGCGGCCGGGCCAGACGACGCGGGATTCTGCCCGGTGATCAGCAAGCCGTCGGTGACCACATGCGGCTGCCAGTCGGCACCCTTGGAGTAGCTGCCGCCGTTGCTCTTGAGCATGTCCTCGACCAGGAACGGCACGATCTTGGTCAGGCCGACCGCCTCTTCTTCGGTGTTGGTGAAGCCGGTGACCGACTTGCCCTTGACCACGGCACTGCCGTCCGCTGCCTTGGGGTGGCGCAGCACGGCAGGTGCGTGACACACCGCCGCTACCGGCTTGCCGGCTGCCAGCATGCCCTCGATCAACGTGATCGAGTTCTTGTCTTCGGCCAGGTCCCACAGCGGACCGTGTCCGCCGGGATAAAACACCGCGTCGAAATCGGCGGCGGAGACGTCTTTCAGCTTGCCGGTGCTGGCGAGTGCAGCCTGGGCCGCGCTGTCCTTCTTGAAGCGTCCGGTGGCATCGGTCTGCGCCGACGGGTCGTCGCTCTTTGGGTCCAGCGGCGGCTGGCCGCCGAGCGGGCTGACCAGGGTGACTTCCGCGCCGGCATCCTTGAAGACATAGTAAGGGGCGGCAAACTCCTCCAGCCAGAAACCGGTTTTTTCGCCGCTGTCGCCGAGCTTGTCGTGTGAGGTCAGAACCATAAGAATTTTCATCAGGACTCCTTGGGGTGGTGTCGCGGGGTTGGATCGATTGTCGGGGATGAGGTGTCAGGACCGGGTGAGCGATCACGCGATTCAGTCGTTGGCGATGCGCACCACCAGCTTGCCGAAGTTCTTGCCTTGCAGCAGGCCAATGAAGGCCTGCGGTGCGTTGTCGAGACCTTCGACCATGTCTTCGCGAAAACGGATCTTGCCTTCCTTCAGCCACTGGCTCATCTGCTGGAAGAATTCGCCGTAGCGATGGCCGTAGTCGTCGAAGATGATGAAGCCCTGCATCTTGATGCGACGGGTCAGCAGGGTACGGGCAAGCAGGCCGAGACGATCAGGTCCGGGCGGCAGCGCGGTATCGTTGTAGTTGGCAATCAGGCCGCACACCGGTACCCGTGCACCGACATTGAGCAAGGGCAGCACGGCGTCGAATACGGCGCCGCCGACATTTTCGAAATAGACGTCGATGCCCTGGGCACACGCCGCGCCGAGTTGTGCGGCGAAATCGGCAGCGCGATGGTCGATGCAGGCGTCGAAACCAAGCTGGTCGACCACATAGCGGCACTTCTCCGCGCCGCCGGCAATGCCGACCACGCGACAACCCTGGAGTTTGGCGATCTGTCCCACCACCGAACCCACCGCGCCGCTGGCGGCGGCAACGACGACGGTTTCACCGGCTTTCGGCTGGCCGATGTCGAGCAAGCCCATGTAGGCGGTGAAGCCGGGCATGCCGAGCACGCCCAACGCCAGCGACGGTTGCTCCAGTGCGCCCAACCGGGTCAGCCCGCTGCCGTCGGATACGGCATGGTCCTGCCAGCCGCTCATGCCGAGGACGAGGTCACCCGCCTTGAAATCCGGGTGCTGCGAGGTGACGACCTTCGACACCGTGCCGCCGACCATCACCTCACCGACAGCCACCGGCGCGGCGTAGGACGGCGCGTCGCTCATCCGTCCGCGCATGTACGGGTCAAGCGACAGGTACAAGGTGCGCAGCAGCAACTGGCCTTCGGCCAAGGCCGGCAACGGGGTTTCGGTAAGGCGGAAGTTGTCCGCGGTCGGCGCGCCGATCGGGCGGCTGGCGAGCACGATCTTGCGCTGGATGATCTGGCTTGATGACATGGTGGTGGCCTGCGGGGAGTTGGTGGGAGGGGGACGGCGCGGGCGAAATCAGAGCGCGGTTTCGAGGATGCGCCGGCTGGTTTCCAGCGTGACGTCGCGGTGTTCGCCGAGCTGAGTCATGCCGTGCGCTTCGAGTTGGGCGATGATCGGGTCGATCGCGTCGGCGGCGAGGTCGTAGTCCGGCAGCTGGGTGGGAATACCCATGTCCTGGAAAAACGCCCGGGTCCGGCTGATCGCCTGGTCGATGCGCTGCTCGTCGCTGCCTTCGCGGATTTGCCACACCCGTTCGGCGTACTGCAGCAACTTCTCGCGCTTGCTCTCGCGGCGCACCTGCAGGCTGGCCGGCAGCACGATGGCGAGCGTGCGGGCGTGGTCGATGCCATGCAGGGCGGTCAGCTCGTGGCCGATCATGTGGGTGCTCCAGTCCTGCGGCACGCCGGCGCCGATCAGGCCGTTCAGGGCCAACGTGGCGATCCACATCAGGTTGGCGCGGGTGTCGTAGTCCCGCGGGTTGGCCAGGGCCTTGGGGCCGGTTTCGATCAGGCTTTGCAGCAGGCCCTCGGCGAAACGGTCCTGCACCTGCGCCTGGCTCGGGTAGGTGAGGTACTGCTCGATGATGTGCACGAACGCATCGACCACGCCGTTGGCGATCTGGCGCGGCGGCAAGGTAAAGGTCTTGGTCGGGTCGAGAATCGAGAATTGCGGGTAGGTATGCGGGCTCTGGAAGGCCAGCTTGGCGCGGATCGCCGGGCGCGTGACCACGCCGCCACTGTTCATTTCCGAACCGGTGGCGGGCAGGGTGAGCACGCTGCCGAACGGCATCGCCGCGGTGATGTTGCGACCGTGCTGTTCCAGGATGCTCCAGGTGTCGCCCTCGAACGGTACCGCCGCGGCGACGAATTTGGTGCCGTCGATCACCGAGCCGCCGCCGACGGCCAGCAGGAAGTCCAGCTTTTCCTTGCGTACTTGTTCGACCGCGCGGGTCAGGGTGTCGTAGCTCGGGTTCGGTTCGATGCCGCCGAATTCCTGGATGACCCGGTTGCCGAGGGCGGTCCTGACCTCGGCCAGGGTGCCGTTGGTTTTCGCACTGGCACCACCGAACAGGATCAGCACCTGCGCCGACGCCGGCACCAGGGTGTCCAGCTTGGCAGTGGTGTCAGTGCCAAAAACGATACGGGTAGGGTTGTAGAACTCGAAGTTGTTCATGATGGTCCTTTGATTAGACTGGTCGTCTAGTTACTGGGCACAGGCGGTGGCGGGGTGGCCACGGGTGCCCGGGGAGTGGGATCAGGGGGAGTCGGGTGCCGTGGCGGGAAGCCGCAGCCATTGCAGCGTGGCCGCCATGGCGCCGTCGAGGGCGCTGCGATCACGCCGGATCTTGGTCAGCAAGGTGGCGCCAAGCCACATTTCATAAAGCGTCTGTGCACTGCGTGGCACATCCAGTTCGGCCGACAGCGAGCCGTCGGCAATACCTTCGGCGATGCACTGGGCCAGCCGCTCGATGACCCGGTGGGTGCCACGTTGCAGGGCACTGCGCATAGGCTCGGACAGGTCGGACACCTCGCCGCCGAGTTTCACCGCCAGGCACTTGCCATCGATGTCGCCGCTGGCCTGGGTTTCCAGCCATTCGCGCCAGTAGCTCATCAGGCGATCGGCAGCAGACAAACCCGGGCGTGACAACAAGGCGTCGAGCTGGCTCAGGTAGTCGGTGAAGTAGCTGTCCAGCAAGGCTTCGCCAAACAACTCCTTGGACTTGAAATAGTGGTAGAACGAGCCCTTCGGCACATCGGCGGCGCACAGGATCTCGTTCAGACCCACTGCCGAGAATCCCTTGCCCAGGATGATCGGTTTGGCGGTGTCGAGGATCGACTGCCGGATGTCGTGATGTTCAGTGCTCATGGCGACGCATGATACATACAATTAGACCAGTCGTCTAGGATGTTGGCCGGCGAGTCACGATCTTCGGATTTCCGCGGTGGCTGGGTTACGAAATTGCCGTGTGGGAACCGTAGAACGGGTATCTGCAGATTGCAGCACAGTTGACCCGGCTCGCCGGGCCGCTTGATCAGCGCCGCCCGCCAGTTGACCATCCGATTGAAGGTCGTTTGTCGAGCTACAGCAGATATTAGTGACGGTGCTGGCGATTGCGACCCTGTCTATCGAGGGGTGATGCTAAGTGCGCCGTGTTGATGTCGGTGGTACTGCCACGTCCATTGGAGCGGCCACGGCGTGGGCCATCACTGGACCGTTGATTCAGGCTTTTTGTGCCAAAGCTTTTTCGATCTTTTTGTCGGTTTTGTACTGGCTTAAGGCGTAGACAGCCCAGATGGTAGCCGGCAGCCATCCGAGCAGGGTGAGTTGGAGCAACAGGCAGATCACACCGGCAATCGGCCGACCAATGGTGAAGAACGTCAACCATGGCAGAAGCAAAGCAATCAAAAAACGCATATGGCATTCCTTAGAAGAAAGTCGTTGGAACTAAATTTTCTTGGGTTCCGGCTTTCTCAATTTAGCGAGGTAGGCAGGGTTCGGCAAGAAACCGACAACTCGCCAGTCAGCCCGTTACCGTGGTGGCCTGACTTAAACCAAACGGCCTCCACGAAACTAGGGGCGGTGCAGTCACTGGATCCCCGCCTTCGCAGGGATGACGAGATGGAGGAGGGTAGTTCGACGAAACTCGAGCAGAGTACCTTTGTTGAGTGGCAGAAACTGGCCGATGTCCGCCCTTCGCACCAGCCTCTCGCCAACATTGCGTCAATGCCAAAGGCATCGCCAACGTACAGGAGGTGTCGGCTCCTGCTGGCGGGTCTGATCGGCATCTGCAGTCGGTGTCGCTGACCGGTCGATCAGCCTCCGACATCCCGCTGGCGCGCCGGCCAAAGCGCGTGCGTGGGCTCTGGGGACACAGTCTGCGTTGTGGTCGCCGGCGCGGGTGAGGTCACCTGCCGCGTTGTGCCGCCCAACTGGTCGCCGGGCGGTTTGGCGCGCTATCGGCGAGTGCGATCCCAGGCGCGTACGGCGTCGGCGAAGGCAAGGCAGTCGGCGAAGCGGTTGTACAGCGGTGTCGGCGAGATGCGGATCACATCGGGTTCGCGCCAGTCGCCGATGATGCCGTGCGCGACCAGGTGGTCGAACAGGGCGCGGCCGGCAGCCCGACCGGCGATGACCCGGATCGAGAGTTGCGCACCGCGGCGCTGCGGGTCGGTGGGTGTCACCACCTCCAGCAGGTCGGCCAGCTCGGAACGGACCAGCCATTCCAGGTAGCCGGTGAGCTGCAACGATTTTTCGCGCAGTGCGGGCATGCCGGCGCGACGGAACATCTCCAGCGAAATCCGCAGCGGTGCCAGCGCAAGGATCGGCGGATTGGAAAGCTGCCAGCCTTCCGCACCGGGCGTGGGGTCGAACTGCGGTCCCATCTGGAAGCGGGTGGCCTTGTCGTGCCCCCACCAGCCGGCGAAGCGCGGCAGGTCGCCCCGCGCGTGGCGCTGGTGGATGAAGGCGCCGCCGACCGCACCGGGACCGCCGTTGAGGTATTTGTAGCTGCACCAGATGGCGAAGTCCGCACCGCTGTCGTGCAGTTGCAGTGGCAGGTTGCCGACCGCATGGGCAAGATCGAATCCCACGGTACAGCCATGCCGGTGCGCCAGCGCGGTGATGGTCTTGAGGTCGAAGGCCTGGCCGGTGCGGTATTGCACACCAGGCAACATCACCAGGGCGATCCGTGAGCCGTGTTCGGCCAGCGCGCGTTCGATCGCGGCGGTCGACAGAATGCCGTTGGGTTCGTCCGCCTCCAGCTCGATCAGGCAACTGGCCGGGTCGAAGCCGTGAAAGCGGATCTGCGATTCCACCGCGTAGCGGTCGGTCGGAAATGCGCCGGCTTCGATCAGGATCGTCGGGCGCGCGTCGGTGGGGCGGTAGAAACTCACCATCATCAGGTGCAGATTCACGCCCAGCGTATTCATCGCCACCACTTCGTCGGCTTCCGCGCCCAGCAGGCTGGCGAGGTCGTCGCGCAGGTTTTCGTGGTAATCCATCCACGGCAGGCGACCCTTGAAGTGCCCCTCGACCCCCAGCTCGCCCCAGTAGTCCAGTTCCGCCGTGACCGCGTCGCGGACTGCCCGCGGCTGCAGGCCCAGCGAGTTGCCGCAGAAGTAGACGCCCTCGTGCGACTGATCCTGGCGGTCGCGGTGTGGTGGGATCAGGAATTCGTCGCGGAAGGTGCGCAGTGGATCGGCTGCGTCTCGGGCAGCGGCCCAGTCGGCGGTGGCCTGGTAGTCGTGCATGGGGATGTCCTGTGGGCTTGTCGACGGAGGGCTTCAAACGCCCCGGATTACTTCAGCCGTGCCGCGATCGCTTCACAGCCACGATCAAACGCCCGCGTCCACGCCGCCCCTGCGAGACTGTGGCTGGGACGCACGCAGCGCAGCTGGATTTCATGGCCGTCCTTGAACCAGTAGTGCTCCGTGTAGCTGAACTGCACGCCAGTTTCCTGTGCCGTGTAGACCTCGCTGTTGGGACTTGGCGCGACCGCTGCCGCCTTGTAGCCAGGCAGTTCCAGTGCCTTGGCGGTCGCCTCGGCCATGTACTGGTGGAAATCGCTGATGCTGCTGGCCGGTTTTATCGTGACGGTGACGCGCGCCAGGCTGGTTTTGCCGGTGGGCGAGGGGTCGGGTACCTGGAACACGCGCACTTCGGGGTCGCCGTGGGTTTCCATGATGCCGAGCCAGGTGTCCGGCGTGCTGAAGTTGACACTACCGTTGGCCATGCTGATGTCGGTGGCGTGGGCGCTGCCAGGCAGCAGCATGGCGATGACCAGGGAGGCGGTGAACAATGCGGTGATACGCGAAAAACTCATGCTGACTCCGGGACGTTGAGGTCGGGGGCAAAACGATGTCGGGGCAAGCCAAGCCACTCCAGTGCGGTTCCGTGGAACAGTCTGGCACGCGCCCTTTCGTCCAGGCCAAGTGCCTCGATGCCGCTGCCGGGTTGCTGCTCCCCCAGCGGGAAAGGATAGTCGGTACCGAGCATGACCTGCTCGACGCCGGTCACATCCAGCAGATAGCGCAAGGCCTGCTGGTCGTGCACGCAGGAGTCGAAGTAGAAGCGCTTGAGGTACTCGCGCGGATTGCGCGGGTTGTCGGTGGCGACCAGGTCGGGGCGCATGCGAAAGCCATGCTCGATGCGCCCGATCGTGGCCGGAAAGCTGCCGCCGCCATGGGCCAGCATCACGCGCAATTTTGGTAGCCGCTCCAGCACGCCGCCAAAGGCCAGGCAGCAGGCCGCGCGCGACTGCTCGGCGGGCATGCCGACCAGCCATGGCATCCAGTACTTCGGCATGCTGGCGGCACCCATCATGTCCCACGGATGCACCAGCACGGCAGCATCGAGGTCGGCAGCGGCCTCGAAAAATGGAAACAGCTCGGGCGCGTCGAGGTTCCAGTCACCGCAGTGCGAGCCAACCTGCACACCTTGCAGGCCGAGTTCGTCGATGCAGCGTTCCAGTTCACGGATCGCCAGTTTCGGCGCTTGCAGCGGCACCGTGCCCAGGCCGGCGTAGTGGCGCGGGTAGTCGCGGCACAAGCCGGCCATGTGATTGTTGAGATGCCGGTGCAGCTCCAGCGCCTGATGGCCGGGTGCCCAGTACGACATCAGCACCGGCACGGTGGAGATCACCTGCACGTCGACATCGAAGCGGGCATAGTCATCGATGCGATGCTGCGGGTCGAAGGCGGTATCCCAGACCTCGCGAAAAAACCGGCGGTCCTTGTAGATGCGGTGCCGTCCATCGGTATGCGTCATCACCGGGAAGCGGTCGTCACCGTACTTGGCCGCCAGGTTCGGCCAGTCACCGGGCAGGATGTGCGCGTGGGTGTCGATCTTGAGCATCCACGCAGTGTAAAACCTGAATCAGGCAACGTCGCGCTGCGGCGCACCGTTTGCCGGTGCCGGTGCTGCCGGGGTCACGCGCGACCGGCGAACTCGCCGGTCAGGGTGTTCACCCACACCTTCTCGTCGTTGCTGATGTATTCGGGGACCTGGATCTCCACCCCGGTATTGAGCCTGGCTGGCTTGTTGCGCTTGGTCGCGCTGGAGCCTTTCATTTCCGGCGCGGTGTCGACTACGGTCAGCGTGACGCTGGTCGGTACCTGCAGGCCGACCGGTGCGTCGTCGATCAGCTGCACGTAATAACCCTCGACGCCTTCCACCACGTAACCGGCGCTGTCACCGACCAGCTCGGGCGACAGCAGGTACTGGGTGTAGTCCTCGGCATCCATGAACACGAATACCTCGCCATCCATGTAGGAGAAATTCGCCGCGCGCCGGATCAGGTCCATCTCGCGCAGGTCATCGTCGGCGCGCAGGCTGAGGTCGAACTTGCGTGCGCCCGGGATCGAATACAGGGTGAAGCGGAAGGTGACGTTGCCACCACGCGCACTCGGTGAACTGCGCTCGATGTCGCGCACCTGGTAGACGGTGCCGTCGTGTTCGACCACGTTGCCTTTCTTGACGTCGGAAGCTTTCATAGGGCCAGAAGTGAGTTGAGAGAAGAGAGAAGTGGGAGAGAAGCGGTGCAATCGGAGTGAGGCGAGCCTTTACTCGCTTCTCACTCCTCTTCACTCACTCCTCGCTACTTGGGCTGCAGGCGTACCGCGCCATCGAGGCGGATCGTCTCGCCGTTGATGTAGCGGTTGCCGAGGATGAAGGCGACCGTATCGGCGTATTCCGTCGGTTGCCCGAGGCGCGACGGAAACGGAATCGAGGCACTCAGCGACTGCTGCACCGCCTCGGGCATGCCGTCGACCATCGGGGTCCAGAAGATGCCTGGGGCGATGGTCGCCACGCGGATGCCGAAGCGCGCCAGTTCGCGCGCCATCGGCAAGGTCATGCCGACCACACCGCCCTTGGACGCCGCGTAGGCTGCCTGGCCGATCTGCCCCTCGTAGGCGGCCACGCTGGCGGTGTTGATGATCACCCCGCGTTCGCCGTCTTCGCCGGCCTCGTTGTCCTGCATCAGCGCGGCGGCGGCCTTGGCCACGTTGAAGCTGCCGACCAGGTTCACCATCACCGTGCTGGCGAAGTTCGCCAACGGCATCGGGCCTTCCCTGCCGAGTACGCGACCCGCACCGAGAATGCCGGCGCAATTGATCAGCACCGTCAGGCCACCCATCGCATCCTTCGCGGCAGCCACGTTGGCGGATACGTCATCCTCGGCGGTGACATCGGTGCGGTAAAAGCGCGCGGCCTCGCCCAACTGCAGCGCGGCCTGCCGGCCTTTGTCCTGATTGACATCGAACAGCGCGACCTTGCCGCCGTGCGCCACGAAGTGCGCTGCCACCGCGTGGCCGAGACCGGAGGCGCCGCCGGTAATGATCGCCTTGACCTGATTGAGCTGCATAGAGGGTTCCTTAAGCCTTGAACGTGAATGGTAGCCGAGTGGCATGGTGACGGCGAAGTCGCTGCCCGCTGAACGCGAAGGCGGCCGCATTGAAACATTCACCTTACGTTGCGGGAGGAACGGTGATCGTGCAGGAACGATGGGGCGGATCCTCGTTCCTCGCTGATCCAGGCAGCAGAGAGACGTTTTCGAGCCATCTTGCTTCAAGATTCATTGGCCATCACAAGAGGGGTGCGTTACTCATGAAAAAGCCATGGATGCTGTGGGCGATCTGCGGTGCGTTTCTGATGTGTTCCACCGTTGCGGCCGTAGCCCGGCCCGTGGGTCAGGACGATCAGGGGCAGAACGATCACCAGGATCATCACGACCGCGGTCGGCATCATCAAGACCAGGGCCGGGATCATCAGGATCGGGGGCGCGGGCATGATCGCCAGGACCGCCAAGACCGGAATTATCGCGCCGGTCGCGAGGACCATCACCCGATGTACGAGCGCGGTCGTCGCGAAGGTTGGTACCGGCGCGGTGGCCGTGTGCCCTCCGAGTATCGCGGCGGGTCTTATGTGGTGAACGACTGGCAGCGAGAGCATCTGAGCCGGCCGCGACGCGGCTATCACTGGGTCCGCGGTGACAACGGTGATTTCCTGCTGGTCGCGATCAGCACCGGTGTCATCCTGAACATCCTCTTGCATCATTGAGGTAACAACACCGGCGACTGTGCCGCTGCATGTTCAGAACCGACAGGCCCGCCGATCGGCGGGCCTGTCTGTTTGTCGAATCAGCCCGGCTGCGACTGATCGCCAAGCAGGCGATGCAGCGACGGCGAGTCGATCATTTCAGCGAAGGGGATCAGCGGCTGTGGGCTGTCTGCCACCGGTTGCAGCGCCTTCTGCCATACCCCGACATCCCACCAGCGCTGCAGCTTGTAGCCGGCGCTGCGCCAGACACCGGCCGGGCTGAAGCCCATGCTTTCGTGCAGTGCCACGCTGACCGTACCCGGCAGGGTGATAACGCCGACAGCCTGGTTGATGCCCTGCAGGCACATCACCTCCAACAGGCAGGCGTAGAGCCGGCGAGCGATGCCGCGGCGATGTGCATCGGCATCCACGTAGATCGAAGTTTCGGCAATCCAGTCATAGGCTGCGCGCTCGCGGAAACGTCCGGCATAGGCATACGCCAGCACCTTGCCTGCCTCCTCCCACACCAGCCACGGATAGTGTTGCAGTCGCGCACGGATGCGTTCGCGCATGATCCCGACACCGGGCAGCACGGTTTCGAATGTCGCGGTGCCGGCACTGACCGAGGGCGCATAGATGGCATGGATCGCTTCGGCATCGGCGGCGGCGGCGATACGAATGGTTGGGGTTGGCATCGGCGCGCTCACAGGTCGAGGATGTAGAACTGATCGCAACTGAAGTGACCGGTCCCGCCCATCGGCGCATCCAGCGGGGTGAAGCCGCTGCGTCGGTACAGCGCCCTGGCGGCGTCCATGCCGGTCAGTGTCTCCAGGTAGCAGCGCCGGAAGCCGAAGCTCCGGGCGGCCTCCAGGCAGCGCTTCATCATCGCGCTGCCTGCGCCGATGCCCCGGGCCTGCGGCAGGAAGTACATCTTGCGCAATTCGCACACCTCCGGTTCGGCGTTTTCCAGTGCCGCCACGCCGCCGCCACCGAGGATTTGCCCGTCGCGCTCGACCACGAAATAGGCGCTGCGAGGTTGTGCATAGGCCTGATACAAGGTATCGACCTCGGCATCGTGGATGGCGAAACCAGGGCCGTCGGCACCGAATTCAGGCATCACGCGCCGGATGACGGCGGCCATGGTCGGGTTGTCGTCAAGGGTGATGGGGCGGATCGTGAAGGTTGCGGACATGAGTGATCTTGCATGGTGGGGTGGATGAAGGTGTTCAGTGAGCCAGGTGGGCGCGGGTCACCCGGCTGGCAGTGTCCTTGTGCAGTTGCGCGGACAGCCAGGCGCCGCTGGCGATCAGCAGGTCGAGGTCGATGCCGGTGGTCATGCCCATGCCGTGCAGCATGTAGACCACATCCTCGCTGGCGACGTTGCCGGTGGCACCCTTGGCGTACGGACAGCCGCCGGTGCCGGACACCGCGCTGTCGACCACCCGCACGCCTTCCTCCAGGCAAGCCAGGATGTTCGCCAGCGCCTGACCGTAGGTATCGTGGAAGTGCACGGCCAGTGCAGACATCGGCACTTCCCGGGCGACCGCATGCAGCATTGCGCGTGCCTTGGCGGGCGTGCCGACGCCGATGGTGTCGCCGAGCGAGATTTCGTAGCAGCCCAGGGCGTGCAGGCGTTTCGCCACGCGGACCACGTCGCTTGTCGGCACCTCACCCTGATACGGACAACCGAGCACGGTGGAGACATAGCCGCGCACCTTGACGCCATCGGCGCGGGCCTGCTCGATCACCGGTGCGAAGCGGGTGATGGATTCGTCGATCGAGGCATTGATGTTCTTGCGGTTGAACGCCTCCGATGCGGCGGTGAAGATGGCAATCTCGCTCGCCCCGACCTCGCGGGCACGCGTATAACCCTGCGCGTTGGGCACCAGGACCGGATAGCTCACTCCAGGCACCTTGCGGATGCCACGGAATACCTCCGCGGCATCGGCCAGTTGCGGTACCCATTTCGGGCTGACAAAGCTGGTGGCCTCGATGGTGCTCAAGCCGGTCCCGGACAGCCGGTCGATCAGCGCGATCTTCACCGCGGCGGGCAACAGGGTTTTTTCGTTCTGCAGGCCGTCGCGGGCGCCGACTTCGACCAGGCGTACATGGTTGGAGGTGTTCATCAGATGCTCCGGTATTGAACGTGTAGGAGCGCACCCTGTGCGCGATGTCTTTCGTCCAGGTCAAGCGCATCGCGCACCGGGTGCGCTCCTACAAATGCGGTGGTGGCAATCAGTCAGCGAAACGTACCAGCACGGCGTCGGCCTCGACGAATTCACCCTGGCTGGCGCTTACGCTTTCGATGGTGCCGGCGCGTGGTGCCTTCAAGGCCAGCTCCATTTTCATTGCCTCCATCACCAGCAGCTCCTGGCCCTGCTCGACGTGATCGCCGGTGCTGGCCTTGACCAGCACAATGCGGCCGGGCATCGGCGCGATGATCTGGTTGCCGCCACTGCTTTCCGTCGACTCCCAGGCAAACGCAGGGGCGCGGGCGAAGCTGTAACGCTGACCGTCAGCGTCGTGGATGAGGAGATGTTGCGCATCGCTGCGCACGTCCAGGCGTTGTGCCTCGTCATCGTAGCGGGCGCTCAACGTCGCACCGTCGTGGCGAGCGCCGTGAACCGTGCAGCTGGCTTCGCCGTGACGCAACTGATAGTCGCCATCGTGGCCGCGCGCCTCGATCTCGAAACGCTGCTCGCGCCACGACAGTGCCACGATGCGCTTGCCGTGATGGCCGATGCGCCAGGCATCGCCTTTTGCCCAGGGCGAATGCGGATCGCTGCTGGCAGCGACCTCACCGCGTGCCGCGTGTTCGTCGTGCATCAGCGCTGCCACGGTGGCGGCAAACAGCACGCGATCGGCAGGCGCTGCGTCTCCGGTCAGGAACTCATCCAGGTGCCGATCGAGGTAGCCGGTGTCGATCCGGCCCTCGACCACCGCCGGATGCCTGGCCAGTCGTTCGAGGAAGCCGATATTGGATTTCGGTCCGATGATTTCGCAGGCGGCCAGGGCCTCCCGCAGGCGCTGCAGTGCCTGGCTGCGGCTGCTGTCGAACACGATCAGCTTGGCGATCATCGGGTCGTAGAAGATCGTCACCGTGTCGCCTTCGACCACGCCGCCGTCGATACGCACATGCGTCGAGCGGGTCGGCAGTCGCAGCGTCTGCAGCCTGCCGGAGCTGGGCAGAAAGTTCTGATCCGGGTCCTCGGCGTACAAGCGCACCTCGATCGCGTGGCCATGCGCCTTGACCTGATCCTGGCTGAGCGGCAACGGTTCACCGGCAGCGATGCGCAACTGCCATTCGACCAGGTCCAGGCCGAGGGTCAGTTCGGTGACGGGATGCTCGACCTGCAGCCGGGTGTTCATCTCCATGAAAAAGAATTCGCCGCTCTGCGCGACGATGAATTCAACCGTGCCGGCACCGACGTAATCGACCGCTTTGGCGGCTGCTACGGCCGCGTCACCCATCGCCGCCCGGCGAGCTTCGTCGAGGAACGGCGAAGGGGTTTCCTCCAGCACTTTCTGGTAGCGCCGCTGGGCCGAGCATTCGCGCTCGTTGAGGTGGATCACGTGACCGGACGTGTCGCCGAAAACCTGGAATTCGATATGCCGGGGGTGCTCGACGTAGCGCTCCAGGATGACACGGGTATCGCCGAACGCGCTGGCCGCTTCGCGCTGGGCCGAGGCCAGCGCGTCGGTGAATTCCGTTTCGCTGCGCACGATGCGCATACCCTTGCCGCCACCGCCTGAGGCGGCCTTGATCATCAGCGGGAAGCCGGTCTTGCGGGCTTGTGCGGCGAGAACGTCGGGATTCTGGTTGTCGCCGTGGTAACCGGGCACCAGCGGTACGGCGTGCTTTTCCATCAGCGCCTTGGCGGCGGCCTTGGAGCCCATGGCATCGATACTTTCCGGCTTCGGGCCGATAAAGGCGATGCCGGCCTCGGTGCAGGCGCGGGCAAAGCCGGTGTTTTCGGACAGAAAGCCGTAACCCGGATGGATTGCCTGCGCACCGGCCTTTTTCGCCACCTCGAGAATCGCTTCGCCGCGCAGGTAAGAGTCGGTCGGACGCGGGCCACCGATCGGCCACGCCTCATCGGCGAGGCGCACGTGTTGGGCACTGGCATCAGCCTCGGAGTACACCGCGATGGTGTGGATGCCGAGGCGGCGGCAGGTGCGGATCACGCGGCAGGCGATCTCACCGCGGTTGGCTATCAGTACGCGCTCGAACATGCAGAATCCTTGAAACAGTCGGGTTGGCACGCAGCCTGCAAAATTAGCAGATCGCTGCGAACGGTGTAGGAGCGCACCCTGTGCGCGAAGCTCTTCGGTACATCACGAAAAGCATCGCGCACAGGGTGGGCTCCTACGAGTGTGCTACCCATGCCGGTGCGCGTTTGTCGAGAAAAGCGCCGAGACCGTGTTGCCCTTCCTCGGACACCCGCAAGCGGGCAATCAACGCGGCGTTGTCGATATCGATGCGCTCGGCCTGGGCCGGCTCGGCGCCGCCGCTACGCAGCGCCAGTTGCTTGGCTTCGCGTTGGGCCAGCGGACCTGCCCTGGCCAGCAGCTGCAGTTGCTGCTCGATCGCCTGATCGAGTTCGCTGGCCGGGACGCTGGCGTGCAGCAAGCCCATACGCACCGCGCTGGCGGCGTCGAATACTTCGCCGGTAACAAACAGTCGCCGCGCCTGGCGCAGGCCGATAGCAGCCACCACGTAGGGTGAGATCACCGCCGGTACCAGTCCGAGCTTGACCTCGGAGAGCGCGAATTTCGCCTCGTCGGCGCCGATCGCGATGTCGCAGCAGGCGACCAGGCCGACGCCGCCGCCGTAGGTTGCGCCATTGACCCGGGCGATGGTGGGTTTGCCGAGGAACTGCAAGGTGCGCATCAGCCGGGCCAGTCGCAGCGAGTCGGCACGATTTTCCGCTTCGCTGGCGGCCGCCATGCCGCGCATCCAGTGAAGGTCGGCGCCAGCGGAAAAGCTGCGGCCGTGGCCGGTCAGCACCACCGTGCGGATGGCTGGATCCGCCTCGACCTGCTCCAGCGCCGCGGTAAGCCCGGCGATCAGGGCGTCATCGAATGCGTTATGCACTTCGGGTCGGTTCAACGTCAGCCAGGCCGTACTTCCACAGCACTCCTGCCGGATCGCGTCGCTCATCGCTCACACCCTCAAATGACGCCATCATAAACGCTGGGCTGCTGCGACATGACGCCGGATGCGACAGGCGGGCATTGGGTCTACAATGCGAACAATTCTTATTCGAGACATCATTACGTGCGTCTGTCCGACTTGCCCAAAGGTGCGCCTGCCGTGGTCGACCGCGTGGACGACGCGCATCAGGCCGACCCGATCGCACAACGCCTGCGCGATCTCGGTTTTGTCGACGGAGAGCCGGTGCGGGTGGTGGCGGTAGGGCCGATGGGTGGCGACCCGTTGCTGGTGCAGATCGGCTTTACCCGATTTGCCCTGCGGCGTGCCGAGGCGGCGCGGGTTGCGGTGCGCGAGGAGGCGGCATGAGCGCCTCGACCAAGGGATGGCCTGATCTACTCAGTGCAGGCGGCATGATATCCAGAAGGCCCGCAGGCGGCAGCGCGCGGCTTGCCAAGACGGCCAGCCTTGCCTGCGCCACGCACTCCCACCTGCGAGCCTTCTGGATACCACCCCATCATTTTTTTATGGTCGTTGGGGCCGGCTCTGTCTGTCCGCATCTTCGCGGCGCGCCTCCCCGTCAGGCGGACGCCTGCCTTCGTCCACGCACCACGAATCTGCGAACAGACAGAACCGGTGACGCCTGTGCTGAGTAGGTCTGGACACCCCTTACGCATTGCGCTGGTGGGCAACCCGAACTGCGGCAAGACCGCGCTGTTCAACCAGCTCACCGGTGGTCGGCAGAAGGTGGCGAACTATGCTGGCGTCACGGTGGAACGCAAGGAAGGCCGGTTTACTGCGCCGTCGGGCCGGATGCTGCAGATCCTCGATTTGCCGGGCACCTACAGTCTTGAGGCGAACAGTCCGGACGAGCAGATCACCCGCGACGTCTGTGCCGGCAGTTTCCCCGGCGAGGCGGTGCCGGATCTGATCGTCTGCGTGGCCGACGCCACCAACCTGCGCCTGCACCTGCGTTTCGTGCTTGAGGTCAAGCGCCTCGGTCGGCCAGTCGTGCTGGCGCTGAACATGATGGACACGGCACGCCAACGGGGCATCGTCATCGACGTGCCCGAACTGCAGCGCCGGCTGGGGCTTCCGGTGGTGGAGACGGTGGCGGTGAAGCGTGGTGGCGCGCGTGGGCTGATCGAGCGCGTGGACGGCGAGGTTCCGGTGGCGGTACCGGCACAACCGGACGACGCGGCCAGCCGTTCCGATCTGCATGCGCAGGTGCGCGACTTGCTGGCGGCCACGGTGACCATGCCGCGCACTACGGCAGCACTCGACGATGCGCTGGATCGCTGGGCGCTGCATCCGGTGTTCGGACTGGCGATCCTGGCGGTGGTGATGTTCCTGGTATTCCAGGTGGTGTATGCGGCCGGCAAGCCGATGAGCGACCTGATCGGTGCTGGCTTCGGCTGGATGGGTGAGCATGTGGCCGTGCTGATGCCGGCCGGACCGCTGCAAAGCCTGGTCGTCAATGGCCTGTTCGGAGGTCTGGGCACGGTGATCGGCTTTCTCCCGGTGATCCTGGTGCTGTTTTTGTTCATCCTCACGCTGGAGGAGTCGGGCTATCTGCCGCGTGCCGCGTTCCTGCTGGATCGGCTGATGCTGTCGGTGGGCCTGACCGGGCGCTCGTTCATCCCGCTGCTGTCGAGCTTTGCCTGCGCGATCCCGGGCATCATGGGCACGCGCAGCATCCAGGATCCGCGGGACCGCCTCGCCACCATTCTGATCGCTCCACTGATGACCTGCTCGGCCCGCCTGCCGGTGTATGCCTTGCTGATCGGTGCGTTCATTCCCGTGCACCTCGTGTTTGGCGTGTTCAACCTGCAGGGCATCGTACTGTTTGCGCTGTATCTGGCCGGCATTCTCGGTGCGATGGCGGTGGGCTGGGTGATGAAGCACATTCGCCGCGACAAGAACGAGCATGCTCTGCTGATGGAGTTGCCGTCCTACCGGATGCCAAAGATTCGCGACGTGGCGATCGGCCTTTACGAGCGCGGTGGCATTTTCATGAAACGGCTGACCGGGGTGATTCTCGGGCTGACGGTGCTGATGTGGTTCATTTCCACCTTCCCGGCGCCACCGGCCGGCGCCACCGGTCCGGCGATCAATTACAGTTTTGCCGGCTACCTCGGCCACGGGCTGCAATACATCTTTGCGCCGATCGGCTTCAACTGGCAGGTCAGCCTGGCGCTGATTCCCGCCTTTGCCGCGCGCGAGACCGCGGTGGCGGCGCTGGCCACGGTCTACCTGGTCGGTGGTGACGCGGTAGGTGGGCTTGGACATGCGCTGGCCGGCCAACTCTCGCTGGCCAGCGCACTGTCGCTGCTGGTGTGGTTCGCCTATGCGCCGCAGTGCATGTCCACGCTGGCGATCATCCGTCGCGAGACCAACTCGTGGCGCAACGTGGCGATCTCATTCGGCTACATGTTCGTGCTGGCCTACGCGGCGTCGTTCATCGTCTATCAGGTCACCAGGATGCTGACATGAGTACCGGCCTGCTGGTGCAATATCTGGTGATCGGCGCGGCTGTGCTGGCCAGCGCGCTGCTGGTATGGCGCAAGCTGGCGCCGCAGCTGAGCAACCGCTGGCTGGCCGCGGCAGCGATCCGCTGCAACCGGCCCGGACGCGCAGCATGGCTGCGTGCCATCGGCCGGCACCTGCAACCGAAACAGGCTACCGGTGACTGCAGCGACGGCTGCAGCACCTGCGGCGCTTGCGGAACGAAGCCGCCGGCAGGGGCCAAGATCGAGCCGATGCCGCTGACATTCCGCCCGCGGCGATAAGGTCTGGCACCACCCCATCGGATTGGAGCGACTTCGGTGGGGAAGCAGTTGTGCTATCGGCTCGTCGTCGGGCGATCGGTGGCCGGGCCACGCCTGCAGACGGGCACGAAAAAGGCCGGCTTGCGCCGACCTTTTCCTTGCAACGCGCGTTCGCCGAGCCGGCTTACGCCAGTTCGCGGATCTTTGCGTTGAGGCGGCTCTTGTGCCGAGCAGCCTTGTTCTTGTGGATCAGGCCGCGGGCAGCGTAACGATCCATCACCGGCTGGGCGACGGTGAACGCGGCGACAGCACCGGCCTTGTCCTTGGCCTCGATGGCCTTGACGACCTTTCGCAAGGCGGTGCGGACCATGGAGCGGGCGCTGATGTTGCGCAGGCGGCGCTGTTCGGACTGGCGCGCGCGCTTCTTCGCGGACTTGATGTTGGCCAAGGTAGAACTCCGGTGTGCAGGGTTGGAAAAAGACGCTGATTATGCGGTGTATCCGGTATGGCGTCAATCCATGTTACACCATGCAGTCGACCCGCCAGAGGCACGTTGGCCGGCCAATCGGGAGTCCGCGCCCGCGTTTTGCCATGTCCACTCTGTCATCTTGCCTCTGACGGCTGTCAAACTAGCAGCCTGTCGGGCTCTGCTGGTCGAGGCGGAAACAGGGACCGCCCAGCGGATTCGCCGACCGCTCGACCAAAGTCCGGCAGGCTGCTAGACACCATGCGTCCAAAGGATCGATCAGGCGGATCGACAAGGGGCGTGACACGTTTCCAGGCTATCGCAAGGTTTCCCAAGGCGCATGAAGTCCCCCAGCATGTTACGCGGCCTGCTCTCGTTCAGCAGCATGACGATGGTTTCGCGGGTGCTCGGGCTGGTTCGCGACATCTCGATAAGCCATGTGTTCGGCGCCAATGCCGCCACCGACGCGTTCTGGGTGGCGTTTCGGGTCCCCAACTTCATGCGGCGACTGTTTGCCGAGGGCTCGTTTTCGACTGCCTTCGTGCCGGTTTTCACCGAGGTGAAGGAGACCGGTACGCATGAGGACCTGAAGCGGCTGATGGCGCGGGTCTCGGGCACGTTGGGCAGCGTGTTGTTGCTGATCACCGCGCTGGGACTGATTTTTGCGCCACAGGTGGCGGCGATGTTCGAGCCGGGGGCGATCGACGAGCCGCACAAGTTCGGCCTCACCGTCGACCTGCTGCGGTTGACCTTTCCGTTTTTGCTGTTTGTCTCGTTGACCGCCCTGGCTGCCGGCGCGCTGAACAGTTTTCACCGCTTTGCGCTGCCGGCGCTGGCGCCGGTCATCCTCAACCTGTGCATGATCAGCGGAGCGCTCTGGCTGGCGCCGCACCTGCACGTGCCGATCATGGCGCTGGGCTGGGCCGTACTGGTGGCTGGCGTACTGCAGTTGTTGTTCCTGCTGCCGGCGTTACGGCGCCTGGACCTGTTGTCGCTGCCGCGCTGGGGCTGGCGCCACCCGCTGGTGCGCCGGATCATGCGGCTGATGGTGCCGACCCTGTTCGGCTCCTCGGTGGCCCAGGTCAACCTGTTGCTGGATACGGTGGTGGCCTCGCTGCTGGTGACCGGTTCGCAAAGCTGGTTGTCGTTGTCGACGCGCTTTCTGGAGTTGCCACTGGGCGTGTTCGGGGTGGCGCTGGGTACGGTGATCCTGCCGTCATTGTCGCGACATCACGTCGGCACGGATCGCGACGGATTCTCCCGGGCGCTGGACTGGGGCATGCGGATCTCATTGCTGATTTCGGTGCCGGCGATGCTCGCGTTGTTGCTGCTGGCCGAGCCGGTGGTGTCCACGCTGTTCCAGAACGGACGCTTCAACGCCTTTGACACCCGCATGACCACCTTGTCGATCCTGGCGTTGTGCTGCGGCTTGCCTGCGTACGCCATGGTCAAGGTATTGCTGCCGGCGTTCTATGCCCGCCAGGACACCCGCACGCCGGTGCGCGCCGGGGTGATTGCGATGATCGCCAACATGTTGCTGAACGCCGTGTTCCTGGTGCTGCTGTTCGAGTTGTGGGCATCGCCGGCGCTGAAGCAGCAGAGCTGGCTGGACGGCATCGCCCACCTGCCTGGGTTGCACCTGGCGTTGGGCATGGCCAGCGCAGTATCGAGCTACCTCAACCTCGCCTTGCTGTGGCACTGGTTGAAGCGTGCCGGTGTGTATGACCGGCAACCGGGCTGGTCGCGCCACTGGGTGCGGCTGTCGATATCGTGTGCGGTGATGGTGATGGTGCTGCTGCTGGGTCGCTGGCTGTGGCCGGACTGGACCGAGGCACGAGTAATTACCCGGGTCTGGCATCTTGCCGTACTGGTGGCGGCTGGAGCGTCGGCGTATCTGGGCACGCTGTATCTCAGCGGATTCCGCTTGCGCGAATTGCGCGGGATCTGAGCGAATTCGCGGGTCGGCCAGGCAATGCCCGACATGCTGTCAGCCTCAACGGTGCGCGCGCGACCGTTATACTCAGCGCATGATGAGACTTTCCCGGGATGTCGCGGGTCCTTGCCTGGCCCCGTGCGGCAGTGTGATGGCGATTGGCGCCTTCGATGGCCTGCACCGGGGTCATCAGGCGCTGTTGACGCAAGTGCGCGAACGCGCCAAGCAGCTTGACTGCTCGCCGCTGGTGGTGAGTTTCGAGCCGCTGCCGCGCGCTTTTTTTTCCCGCGATCCGCTGCCGCGGCTGTCAAGCGTGCGTGAAAAGCTTCGTGGTTTTGCGGCAGCTGGGATGGAGCACACCTTGCTGCTGCGCTTCAACAAGGCCCTGACGGCGATGTCGGCGGAGGATTTCGTGCGCCGGGTGCTGGTCGAGCGCCTGGCGGCGCGCGAGGTCTGGGTAGGCGCGGATTTTCGCTTCGGCCACAAGCGCGCAGGCGACATGGCGTTGCTGGAGCAGATGGGCGCGCAGCTCGGCTTTGCGGCCTGCACCATGCCAGCCGTGCAGTTGGACGGTGCCCGCGTCTCGGCCAGTCGGGTGCGCCTGTTGCTGGCTGCCGGTGAGTTCGCCGGTGCCGAGCCGCTGCTCGGGCGGCCCTTCGTCATCGAGGGCAAGGTTGACTATGGCAAGCAGCTGGGTCGTGCCTTGGGCTATCCGACGGCAAATATCCACTTGCAGCAGCGTGTCAGCCCGGTGCATGGCGTTTTTGCGGTGCGTGTGGGCCTGGGCGAGGGCGAATGCAGCTGGCCGGGAGTCGCCAGCCTCGGTGTGCGTCCCACGGTCAACGAAGTCAGCGCGCCGCTGCTGGAAGTTCACCTGTTCGACTTCGACGGTGACTTGTACGGTCAGCGCATGGCGGTGGAGTTTGTCGCCAAGTTGCGTGACGAGCAGAAGTTCGACGGGCTGGAAGCGCTGAAAACCCAGATGGCAGCCGATGCCCGCATGGCGCGTGAGTTGCTCGGCATGAATCCACGGCTGGCTCAGGAATGAGATACGCCCGGCATTTCAGTTTGCTCGGCAATCCACTAACTTGCACCCTCTTTAGCCGGCCGCTGGCAGGCATCAACAGATCCGCAATGGCATGACGCAATGACCCACGACTACAAAAGCACGATCAACCTGCCGCAGACCAGCTTCCCGATGCGCGGCGACCTGCCAAAGCGCGAGCCGGGCTGGCTGGCCGAGTGGGAGCGGGTCGACCGCTATGCGCAGATCCAGCAGCACAGCGCCGATCGCGACAAGGTGTTCGTGTTGCACGACGGCCCGCCGTATGCCAACGGGGCGATCCATATCGGTCATGCGGTCAACAAGATCCTCAAGGACATCACGGTCAAGTCGAAGCTGCTGGCCGGACATCGCGCGCCCTATGTCCCCGGTTGGGACTGCCACGGCCTGCCGATCGAGATCGCGGTGGAGAAGAAGTTCGGCAAGCCGGGCGACAAGCTCGATGCCGCCGCGTTCCGCCAGAAATGCCGTGAGTACGCCGCCGGACAAGTGGATACGCAGCGCGCCGACTTCAAGCGGTTGGGTGTGCTTGGCGACTGGCAGCGGCCGTACCGCACGATGGATTTCAGCTACGAGGCCGACATGCTGCGCGCGCTGGCACGGGTAGTGTCCAACGGGCATGTGGTGCGCGGTGCGAAGCCGGTGTTCTGGTGCTTCGATTGCGGTTCCGCGCTGGCCGAGGCGGAAATCGAGTATGCGGACAAGCACTCGCCGGCGGTCGATGTGGCATACGACGCGGTCGATCCGAAGGCGTTGGCGGCCTGCTTCGATGTCGACGCCGGCGAGGCGATTGTCGCGGTGCCGATCTGGACCACCACGCCGTGGACGCTGCCGGAAAGCCAGGCGGTGTCGCTCGGTGCCGACCTGGAGTACGCGCTGATCGAAGGCCCGTCGCGCAACGACCGCCGCGTGCTGCTGGTGGTCGCCAGTGCGCTGGTCGAGCCGGTGGCACAACGCTACGGCATGGAGCCGGCAACCGTGCTCGGTCATGCCGTGGGCAGTGCGCTGGAGGGGATGGCGCTGCGCCACCCGTTCTATCCGCGCGAGGTGCCGGTGATTCTCGGTGAGCATGTCTCGTCCGAGGACGGCACCGGTGCCGTGCATACCTCGCCCGACCACGGTGTGGAAGATTTTGCCGTTTCCCGCGAATACGGTATCGAGACGCTGAACCTGGTGGAGAGCCGCGGCACCTTTCGCGCCGATACGCCGGCGGTCGGTGACACGGCACTGGCCGGGCAACACATCTGGAAGGCCAACGATGCCCTGGTCGACCTGCTGCGCGCGCGTGGCGTGCTGCTGGCCTTCGTGAAAATCGAACACAGTTATCCGCATTGCTGGCGGCACAAGACGCCGGTGATCTACCGCACCACGCCGCAGTGGTTTATCTCGATGGAGCAGGCGACGTTGCGGGACACCGCGCTCAGTGCGATCAAGCGGGTCCGCTGGGTACCGGGCTGGGGCGAGGAGCGCATTGCCGGCATGGTCGCCGGACGGCCTGACTGGTGCATCTCGCGGCAGCGGACCTGGGGCGTGCCGATTGCGCTGTTCGTGCACAAGGCGACGCAGGAGCCGCATCCGCATTCGGTCGAACTGCTGGAGCAGATCGCACAAAAAGTGGAGCAGGGTGGCATCGATGCGTGGTTCGCGCTGGATCCGGTGGAGCTGCTCGGCGATGAGGCGAAGGATTACGAAAAAGTCACCGACGTACTGGATGTGTGGTTCGACTCCGGGGTGACCCACTACGCGGTGATCGGTGAGCGGCCCGAGCTGCAGCAGGGCCGGGCAACCCACTACAAGGTGATGTATCTGGAGGGTTCGGACCAGCATCGTGGCTGGTTCCAGTCCTCGTTGCTGACCTCGTCGGCGATCTTCGGACGCGCGCCCTATCAGGACGTGCTCACCCATGGCTTCGCGGTCGATGCCAACGGCCGCAAGATGTCCAAGTCGCTGGGCAACGTGGTGGCACCGCAGAAGGTGATGGATACCCTTGGCGCGGATGTGCTGAGGCTGTGGGTCGCGTCGGCCGACTATCGCAACGAGATGACCGTCTCCGACGAAATCCTCAAGCGCGTTTCCGACACCTATCGGCGCATCCGCAACACGGCGAAGTTCCTGCTCGGCAACCTGCACGGCTTCGATCCGGCACAGCACCTGCTGCCGGTCGAGGACAGCCTGTTGCTGGATCAGTGGGCGGTGCAGCAGGCCTTCGATGTGCAACAAGCGGTGCTCGCCGCGTATGAGCGCTACGACTTCCCGGAGATCGTAGCGCGGGTACAGAACTTCTGCACCAATGAGCTCGGCGCGTTGTATCTCGACATCACCAAGGACCGCCTGTACACCATGCCGACCGACAGCCGCGGCCGGCGCAGCGCGCAGAGCGCGATGTACCGCATTGCCGAAGCACTGGTGCGCTGGCTGGCCCCGGTGCTCAGCTTTACCGCCGAGGAGATCTGGCAGGCGTTGCCTGGCCCGCGCGGCGAGAGCGTATTGTTCGAAACCTGGTACGAGGGGTTGGCGGCGACCCAGTCCTCGCCGGCGCAGCGCGAATGGTGGGCGGGCCTGCTGGCCATGCGCGAGACCGCCTCGCGTGTGCTCGAAGGCATGCGCAAGGCGGATCGGATCGGTGCGGCGCTGGAGGCCCGGTTGGCGATCCACGCCGACGACGCGACCTGCGCGCGCTATGCCGAGGTGGGCGACGAACTTCGCTTCTTCTTCATCACGTCCGAGTTGCAACTGGCGCCGCTGACCCCGCGCCCGGACGATGCGGTGAAATGGGAGCTGGACAGTGCCGAGGTATGGGTTTCCGCCAGTGTCAGCAGCGCGGCGAAATGCGTGCGCTGCTGGCACCGCCGCGACGATGTCGGCCGCCATGCCGAACACCCGGAGCTGTGCGGGCGTTGCATCGACAATATCGAAGGATCCGGTGAGGACCGTCGCTGGTTCTGATCGACCCCGTGTAGGAGCGCACCCTGTGCGCGATCCTTTTGCCTGCCTGCGAAGAGCTTTCGCGCACAGGGTGCGCTCCTACCGCCGCCATGGTTCCCATTAGCTATGCAGGTGCTTCATCCCATGACTTCCAAACCCAATGCACTGGCCTGGCTGTGGCTGTCGGCCACTGTCATCGCGCTCGACCAGCTCAGCAAGTGGTGGGCGTTGCACGCGCTGGCACCGGCGGGTTTGCCGCATCCGGTGATCCCCGGTTTTCTGAACTGGACGCTGGCATTCAATCGTGGTGCCGCTTTCAGCTTCCTTGCCGACGGTTCCGGTTGGCAGCGCTGGTTTTTCGTGGTGTTGGCGGTGCTCATCAGTACGGTGCTGGTCGTGTGGCTGGCGCGTACGGCGCGGCGGGACTGGCGCACCGCGATGCCGTTGGCGCTGATCGTCGGCGGTGCCATGGGCAATCTGGTCGATCGCCTGCACGCCGGCCAGGTCACCGATTTCATCCAGGTGTACTTCCACCAATGGAGCTACCCGGTATTCAACCTGGCGGACTCCAGCATCACCGTCGGCGCAGTGATGCTGATTGCCTTCGGCATGTTCAGCGGCAAGTCCACCGGCAGCGTGCGATAATTACCCAGGCAAGAACATCGCGCACAGGGTGCGCTTCTGCACAGGCCCGACTTACCTGAGACTTCATGGACATCCTGCTCGCCAACCCCCGTGGATTTTGTGCCGGCGTCGATCGCGCCATCGCCATTGTCGAGCGTGCGCTCGAATCGTACGGCGCGCCGATCTACGTGCGGCACGAAGTGGTGCATAACCGCTACGTGGTCGACAAGTTGCGCGCCGACGGCGCGGTTTTCGTCGACGAGCTGCACGAGGTACCCGATGGGGCCACGGTCATCTTCAGCGCGCATGGTGTGTCGCAGGCAGTCCGCGAGGAAGCCGAGCAGCGCGACCTCAAGGTGTTCGACGCGACCTGTCCGCTGGTTACCAAGGTGCACATGGAGGTTGCCCGGCTTGGCCGTATTGGCCACAGCGTGGTGCTGATCGGCCATGCCGGCCACCCCGAAGTGGAAGGTACGATGGGGCAGTGGAACCCGGCCAATGCCGGCGAGATCCTGCTGGTCGAATCACTGGATTGCGTCGCACGACTGACGCCGCGGTACTTGCACAAGCTGGCCTATGTGACGCAGACGACCTTGTCGGTGGATGATACCAAGGCCATCATCGACGCGTTGCGCGCCCGGTTTCCCGACATCGAAGGCCCGCGCAAGGATGACATCTGCTACGCCACGCAGAACCGTCAGGATGCGGTGCGTCGCCTGGCGGATGCGGTCGACCTGATGCTGGTGGTCGGTTCGATCAACAGCTCCAATTCCAACCGTCTGCGTGAACTGGCTGAAAAGCAGGGTGTACGCTCGTTCCTGATCGACAACGCCGAGCACATCGAGGCGGGTTGGCTCGATGGCGTCACGCGGATCGGCCTCACCGCTGGCGCGTCTGCGCCGGAGAAGCTGGTACGCGATGTGATCATCCGGCTGCAGGCATGCGGTGCGGGCGATGTGCGTGAACTGGACGGCGAACCGGAAAACATCACCTTCGCACTGCCGAAGGAGTTGCGCACGGTGGGCAGCAACAGCTCGGTCAACTTCTAACCTGATGTACCGAGCGCGCACCACTGCGACCGCGCCCTTGCGCCGTTGCTTGCGCCGTGTGACGCCGCACCGTAAAATTGGCGGCTGATTGCCGGAATAGCTCAGTTGGTAGAGCGGCGCATTCGTAATGCGTAGGTCGTAGGTTCGATTCCTATTTCCGGCACCAATATCAATGACTTAGCGAAAGGCCCTACTCTCAGAGTTGGGCCTTTTTTTTTGGCTGTGTCCCCGTTTTGTCCCGGAGCGTACCGCTTGTGCACCGCCCGTTCTGTCCCGAGAGTGTCCCCGAGCTCGCGCTGGCCATGAAAACGTCTTCTTTTCAACTCATCCGTCCGAAAGTAGAAGCGGATGATGATTCCATGGCGTGGACGCCCGGAAGTTGGCGCCGAGTGCGAGATTTTAAAAATCCATTGAATGTTTAGCCCCCCTGACACGATCGCTTATTGAGGGGCTCGACATTGGCATTCTGAGTCTACTTTTACGCCCCTCCAAACGCCGGGCTCGCTCCGGTCAGAGGGCAAACATGAAGCTTCTACGCTACGAATGAGGCGGCAGACTTCTCGATCTGGCTGCGTATCAATTCCGAGTCAGTAGCAGCCTTGAAGTCAGCAGGGAGCGCCGCGAGTGATTTGGCAACCTTGAGAAGCCAGAACTGGAGCGCGACTCTTTCTCCATTGTCAAGGTCGCTCTGTCGTGCGGCTACAAATGCTTGAACACCATCGAGCACGCGAATCGCGTAGGCGCGATGACTGTCATCCGCCAACATGGCCTCAATGCGCTCAATCCCATGGAGGATCTGCTCGATATTAGACACATCGCTGCCTTTAGGCTCAGCGATGGCGCGCATAAGGGCAATCCGAAAGGCCTGCGTGTCGATCTGGTAAGTTTGGAATCCCTTCAGCTCAGTGGCCTTGCGATAGGCCGTGCCAATGAACTCGTCGGCGACATCGAGTTTATGAAGCTCGACCATCGCAATGGCGTATTGGAGCCAGAAAAGGGGCTCCCCGCCAACCCGCTCATCGTAGCGAAGCCGCTCGTAGATGCCGATAATGATCGTTTCCGCGTCGCCCTTGCCACGCAGTGTCCGACGCAGACTTCCGTAGGCCATCATGCTGGACATCAGAACCCGATAAGGCCGCTCTGTTCGCCGCTTCGCGGCCGCCAGGGTCAGTCCCACTATCGCGTCAGCGATATCATCGGCGTCGGAGAACGCATTGATGACAAACGACGAGAAGACGGCTGATCGCGCTCGGAACCCATCTGCTGAAATATCGAAAATTTCGTTAGCTAGATCCTCCATCGGCTTCAAGGCGGCAAACGGATCTTCCCCAGCGACGGAACGGACGAAGGCTGCGCTAACGGAGCCCTGATGAATCGCGATCAGCATCGTCATGATGAGGACGCGATTCGTTGATCGCTTCTCAAACAAAGGCGCAAGTGTGGCGCGAACTCGATCGCGGATGGCCTGATTGTTGAAAAGATCAAGAAGCACGTCTCGCAGGTCACTCGTTTGGCCAGCTCTTGGCACACGAAGGCCGGCGCTCTCGCAAAGGCCGCCAAATGCTCTGATATCCGCTTTCGAAAGCGCGTTCAGGCTGACTCTGTCGAACGGCCGCGGCAACAGTTTGACCAACTCGTGGAATCGAACTTCGAAGGTCCCGGTACGCACCTCAACAACTAGTCGGGCATTTGGCAACGCCTCCCGCAGTCCCCTGAGCTCGTCCTGCGCCGCAGAATACTGTTCGATGAAGAGGACGAGCCGCTCGACGTTAGCCAGTGCGGCGATCTCCTGCGCGATCTCGGGATTCCCTGGTTTGAAAAGGAGACATGTCCAATTACGTGCGGAAAGCTCAAAGGCGAGGAGATGGAGGAAGATGGTCTTGCCATTTCCGAGGCGGCCGTCGACCACCAACGCATGCTTATGTTCTATGGCGTCTGCTGCAGCACGAACAGTGTCGGCTCGCGCGATCGCGTAATCTTCACTAGGTTGAGACCGCGCCAATCTCCCAGCGTCAAAATCGCCATATACCAATAGATCATAAACCTCGGCTGCGGTGGGCCGGGCGCTTGACCACCTATCCCTAGTGGGCGCCAGCGACCGGAATGACCGGAGATTAACTGGCCTTGCCGCAGTTGGTCGCGGCGCGTGTGCAAGGGCCGTGGCGAAGCCCTCTGTTCCGATGAACAACGTCCGGCCATATTGCGCTGTGCGCCTAATGAAGATGGGATCTGGTTTGGGCCCCTGAATGAAGACAGTCCGGGTCGCTAGCGTGGGATTCGCCAGGAGGAGGCCCGCAATGTGGTAGTCCGCTAGGCTGTATCCCACGATGTACAGCGCGCTAGCGAACGCGATATCGCGTTGAAACTGGTCGTACCAAGGCGATCGCACCACATACTGGTTAACATATGACGACTCGCCTAGGACAAGGCTGTTCAACACATTCTCGGGAGTAATCAGCCTTATGCTGCCGTGAAGATGGATCACGGCGCCGTGCGGCAGCTTGTTCGGCACAGGCGCTGAGACGTCGAATGCGTTGGGCTTCGACTTGGTACCTAGTCGGTGCATCTCTACGGCATCGTCGTAGTTAGTGGTGTAAATCCGACGCCAAGGCTCACCTAGTACGGCCGTCTGCGCATCGTCCAATTTGGTCACTCGGAAGATTTTGTAAAGCTCGTCACGAAGAGCCTGGGCGCTGCGCTCTGCGAATTCCTCGCTCAGGACCTGCAGGTCATAGGTAGTGTCGGTCGGTAGTCCGAGCTGCTTGATGAAATGCTGTCGCAGTCCTGTCCCGTTGGGTGGATTCTTGCCATCGATGTTTGTCGAACCGAGACTAAAACCTGAGCCAAGAAAGAGAACGGCCGAAGCGGGATCGACCTCGCCGAGCTCATCGGTATCTATTGTCATCATGCCTCCTAGCTACACGTATGCGAAGTTTGGACTGATGATAACTGTGCTTATCATGAGTGCTAACTTTGACGGCCAAAATCCGCATTTGAAAAAGCACCACCAGGACTCGCGTTGCTGGCCCAAGCCGGCCACTAGATCGTATGCCCCTGATTTCGTAGACATCTGATAGTTGGACCTGCCCGCGAAAACGGGGTAGAACCCTTGGCGACGGTGGGTCTACTCAGGCAGACTAGCCACAAGCAGCTGCTGAGCTTGGAGCCCGATGCCCGCGCGAATGTCAGCAGTGGAGCACCCTTGCCTTCTGACTTGACTCCCGCCTGACGACCAGCGGCTGTTAAGCGCTGGCAGTTGTTCGACCCAGCTGCGTTCACATCCATGGCATCAAAGGCTAGCTTACCTAACCAAATGCCCTCAGCGACAAATAGCTGTTGTGAGCCGTCGCGCGCACGCTTACGGCCGCTTAGGCAGCGCCGAGGAAGCGCCTGAGGTCGGCGTTTGCCCCGTACTCACTTGATGCTTCTGTCAGAAGACTGCGCATGGTGATATTGGCTCCGCCACCACCTTGGGCCAGCAGGCGAAGGGCCCCGTGCCAAGCCGCCCGCCCGGTGTTACCTATACTCAAGGTCGCGACTTCACCGCCAGCGCGAGACCAGATTTCCCGGTCGAGTGGACCCTGCGGATAGAGAGCAACCAGCAAGTCTTCCAGCTCACGGGGACTTGCGATGCTTTCTGCGGAGGCAACAGCTGCGGTGTCCTCCTCAGACTTGAGGCGTCCTCCCTTGCGCAATGCAACAGGGAAGTTGTCTTGTGTGTGCGTCGTTAGCACGGGGTTCTGAGCGCTGTGAGCAGTCGGGATTTCCTCCGCTAGATAGTGGAAAAGATCCAGGACTCTGATGAGACCGTCCGAACGATCGCCCACAGCCCCTTGTAATCCTTTCAGCAGGAAGTGAGTGAACAGGCTATTGCGATGACGCCCCAGGATTAACGAGTATTCTTGAGCCGCGCTGGCCGAAAGGATGACGCGACCCTTTCCTTGCGCGAGAGCCTCGAGCTTCGGCCCACCGAACGCCCACTTGGTGATGTCCTCGGCGGGTCCCTTGATACGTGCTGCGGCACCTGAATGGCAGGCGTCCACGAGAACTAACAGGCGTTCCGCGGGAATCTGCTTGAGTAATTCGGAAAGCTCTTCCGCCTCTATACCCGTCTCGCGAGGCCGACAACTGTCGAACTCAGGAGGACATAGATACGTACCAATGTCTGGTCCTGACAGTCGCTGCGCGCCATGACCGGAGAAGTAGACGACGACTGTGTCGCCAGCTCGGGCGTCTGCGGCTAGCCTCTTGAGCCCGTCGATGATAGCGGTCCGAGAAGCATCGGCGTTGCGCAGGACCTGCATGTTTTCTGCAGGATACCCGCAGTAATTGGCGCCGGTCAGGAGATCGGCAACATCGTCGGCGTCGTAGACAGGCGCCAAGCCGAGGGGGCTGAGCGAGTCATATTCACCGACGCCGATGACGAGAGCTCGGCCAGACTGAAAGGTTTTGCTCATCTGCTCAGTTTATCTCGCAGTTGTCACGCAGAATCTGCAGATTGAGATTTCCACTGAAGTCCCGTAGCGCAGTGCGCAGTAGATCTGGTGCGACTGGGCCACGCCCTGCACGCACATGCTTGATGCAGCGATGCCACTGCGCAACGCCATTGCCTTCTGAACTTAGCAGTTCGTCCTTGCCGCCGCTACGGCTCCAAATTTCATTGTCCGTCGGCCCGTGCGGATAGAGTTCCGCCAGCGTCGCCTCGAACATCTGCCAAGCTTCAACGGCGGGGATCCGAACCGGCTTGCCCATGCGAAAGCCCAGGGGAATGCTGTCCCACCAAGCCATACTGCTTAGACACTCTCTGCACAAGGGCAGGAAGTCGTCGCGCGAGTGAGCATGCTTGGCGGCCCGTGCTGCGGCAGATTTCCAGTTGCGGTCATGGATCAGTTTGCCTAGAGCCGTTGCGGGCGCAGGTGCTAGGACATAACCAGGAGCGTGCGCCAGTGAATCGAGCAGAGCAACGCAGTCATAGTCATTCTGAGGGTGAAGCTCATTGATAACATTGACGAACAGCGAGGTGGATTTCTGCGCCAGAGTTGCCATCGACACGTCGCCCTTAAGCACAGACCTCGCTTCGCTGCGCAGAGGCTCTTCGAGCCCTCCAACACTTAAAGTCCCGTCCAGCACCCCTGCTAACCAGCCCTTTACAGTCAACCCGAGGACAGCAGCAGTCAACGCCTGAGGAATGAGCTTCCAAGCATCGGCCCTGTTTGCCACCTGCGAGAGGTCTGCCAGTCCTGCTCTGGCGAGTGGCCCCCAGATTCGTTCCGATCGCTCACCGCGCTGAATGAGCGTCTGCAGCCTTTGTAGTCTGTCTGGCACCTCGGTGGCTGCGTTCCGGCTCCTTGCGACTGCTTTGTCCAGAATGTCGAACCATACTGGCGAAACCCAATCAAACTTACGCAGAAGATCCGGATCGCCAGTGACGACATCCGCTGCAATAGCCGTGACTTCTTCAATATCCTCGCGCACTGCGATGACGATGCATTCGCTGGGCGAAGCCCTCGAGAGTGCAGACTTGATGGCAACACGCCGAGAGCCCTTGGCAGGAGTAAGCTTCAAAATTGTTGACAAGGCTTGAGGTGCGGGACGCGACGCGGCCAAAGCCACGCCGCAAAGCTGCCATGCTCCAAGCTTTGCGCTCTCTTGAGCAACTGCGTCAGCGACGGACGAGGACAGTACAGAGGGCACAGAACTCGCCAATGCCTGGAGCTGACCTTTCGCATCAAAAAACGCCATGACTGGCTCAAGGCTTCCGGGCATTTTCTCGATAGTCTCCCAAGCTAGATTGCCGATATCCGGGCTATTGGCGTTGGTTGCGGACGCATACCCGTCATGCACGCGAGTGTTCCACCAGCTCTGTTGCGCCGCGCTGCGGACTGCCTGGTCAAAGAGGTGGCGATCGTCCTCCGTCTTTGCAGCTTGGTCGGTGCGCTTGCGAACCCAAGCCTCCACGGACGCGGGCAAAGTGTTGGTGCCGAAACGCTCTAGAGGCAGGTTGCGCATCGAAAGCACATCGGCCGGGGTCCACTGCTCAGGCATGGAGGTGAGCCTCTCTAGCGCAACCTTGCGGACATCGCTTGCTCGGTGCGAGTCGCCTGACTTGGCCGCCAGCAGGCGCATAAGCCTGATTGCGTCGCCGGCCCCGCTAGGGCTTTCCCACAGACGAAACGCTTGCTCTAAAAGAATGAGGGAGTTCGCTGAATGCAAGTCGAAAGCAGCGACCTCGCCGAAATCCAGCAACGGCCGGCCTTCCGGCATGTTCAGCAGGGCTGCTACACCGGTGCTGGGCGGCTCGTTCAATGGTAAAAGCAGCTGCCCTTGTGGGTGGCGGGACGCCATCTCTTTAGGGACTGCAACTGCAACAGAGGCACCAGTGTCCTCCGGCGAAAAGCTCAAGCTGAAGAGAACTTCGTGGCGAAGTTGCTTCGGAACGACCTGCAGCAGGTCGAGCATGATGTCGTCGAACCCCTCTTGCCCGATGTGTATGACGGGTCGCGGCTTCATAGATACAAGCGCATTTGCGATCCCAAGCAGGAGTGGGTGGCGCGCGCTGGCTGGCGCCACAGCCGCTTGAGCACCGGACACAAAAGGCGTGCAGTCTTCGCTATAGTGCGACTCAATCAGGTTGTCAGCCAGCTCGCGCATGTCAGGGACAAGGGGCAGCTCAGCCAGCGGGATGAAGGCGGCGACTGAATTGACCATGCCCGCGCGAGTCGTTTCGCGGCTGCTGCGCGTGTGGACAAGAACGAAGTAGCCGTCATAGATGCCAGTTCGGAAGTAGGGCTGCCACTGCAGGCCAGTCGGTACAGTTCCGGGAAGGTCGGTGAGCCAGGCTGCCTGGCGGAAAACAGCCTGCAAGCCAGGATCTGTTGAGGACAGCAAGGAATGCCCTCCTTTGGGCCCATACCAAGCCTTGTGTATGCGCATTAGCTCTCGATTGCCTTTGCGAGCTGCGTGATAGGAAAAGTCAGGTCCGGCGTGTGTGCTCCGTCTGTGGTGACCACCCACCCCATCTGTTCTGCGCCGTTGTAGATGAAGTCCTTATTTGGAGAATCTTTGGAAAGCTCGACTCCGGTTGCAGAGAGGCCAAGTACAAGTCTGTGGCGCTCACCCCAGTTGTTGAGCACAAAGGCTGCCACCAGTGGCAGATTTCGGCGCAGCACCTGCTCTGGAGTCGTGCCTTCAGGCACTTGAAGTTCGTCCCAGCACGAAAGAACCACCGCTAGGGCCGGCTTGCCCTTACCAGTGCGCGCGTAAGTCGTGTAGAGCAGCATCTGCAGCAGCTCCACAAGCCGTGCTTGTGACGAGCGCTCGATAACACCCCCCTCAGGCCGGGAGGACTGCAGGTCGCCAAGTGGCCTAGAAAAAATGTCTTCTGCCAAGGGCGCGCGCTTGGGCCTGACCATCAAAATCCAGCCGTCTGCGGTCTCGACACGCTGCTGCCAGGACGTGGGGATGCGTCGCTCCTCAAGGAGCTGGCTGACCTGCTCGCCGGCATAGTCTGGCCAATTCAGGTCAATCGCAACGTTGCCTTCGGTCAGCACAGGCAACAGAGTCTCGGTGTAGGTGCCAGCAGCCGTATGCGCGCCAGGAACGCCCCCGCTGAGCGACTGGGCCACATCATCGAACGCTGCCAAGTCAGGGGCTGCGCCACGCATGCGCATGGAACCTGTCTCCGCATTCAACCTTCCTATGAGCTGCGCACCGTAGTGGCTCTTGCCTACGTTGGATTCGCCGAAGACGGCAATCTGAAGAGTCTTTTCAGACATGGACACCCCCGACCAGACGCAGCAGTGCCCGCTCAGGCTCCTGCCCTGCTGGCCTGAAAAAGGGGAGGTCCGGTACTGACAAGGCCCACTCGAAGAGCTCAATGAGCCCTTGACCTCTGTTGTGAGGTTCCTGACCCGGAGCAGAATGCAAGCTGACGCTGAAGGTGCAATAGCTGCCAAGGGCTAGGTCTGCGGCTTGAGTCACTGCCTGCCGCATCTGGTCGTCGACCTTCACGTCACACTTGGTCCAGACGAGTGCAACCGGCCGGCCGCGCCGCTCAGCGCCAACTCGGCGAAGCAGCGTGACAAAATTCGTCCTAGCGACACCTAGGCAGGGTCCGGCGAGTGCGTCCGAGTCCGCCAAAATAATGAGTACATCCGACGTCTCGGAAAGCCAAAGAGCACCAGTAGCTTCCTCAGCATCGCGCCGCACTGCCCAGCGGCTGAACCATTCACCAGGCGCATCCGCGAAAAGGAGGTCGTGCCTGACTTCGTGCATCTGCAGGTCCAGATGCAGCAAGCCCGGATGTCGGCCTGTTCCGCTTGATGTGTGCGGCGGGAATGCGGGGCCACGCATAGCATTCCAGCGCAGGCTACCTGCAATGTTCTCCCAGCCCTCCAGCGTCAGAGAGCCGGCGAACGACACACCATTGGGTCCAATGTCGCGTCCAAGGAGCAAGTACCAAGCGCCTAGCAGTGAGGTTTTTCCGCTGTCCGCAGCGCCAAACAGGCCTACAAGCCGTGCTCGTGCTTTACCTGCCAAGAACCCGATATCCAATGAGCCCAGTGCATTACCGGTCCAAGGAAGCCTGGCGCCTCCCTCCGCCGATCCCATTGTGCCCGGCGACTCGGTGTCAGCCTTTTGCTGCCAATGCTTGCAGTAATGTGGCGAGGCCTCGCCGACAAGGCATCCAACCTCGTCGGGAGCGATGCAGGCAGCTTGTGAGCAACGCCCACTCACGCTTGCTCCTCAAGCTGCTCGACCTCGTCCGGCAAAGACAACGCGTCCAGTGCCTTGACCTCTCTCAACAGCCAAATCGTCCAGTCGCCGAGCGACATCTTCGTCTTCAGGTCGACGCCAAGCTGTGGGAGTTCAGCTTTCCCTGAGGCACACGAGTTCGCCAGTGCCTGAACGAATAGGCTCCGACAGCCTGCCATGGTCCGCTGTTCCTGCAGCCACAAACTGCCTGCGATTCGCGCAGATTTCCTCTGAGCATCCAGCAACTCGCTCATCGTGACTTGCTCTTCGGCCTGCGTACCTGCGGTGGCGCGAACTGCTTCGAACAGGAGAGACTCGACGGCCGACGGGTAGACCTCTGGCAACAGATTCGCCATGTCGAATGCCATGTGAAATGCCACGAGCGGTGCATCTAGTTTGCGGTAAGGCGCGGCCGCGCTCTCCGAGTACAGTGCTTGCCGCCACCAGAGCAAGCGGCTCGATGTGTTCCGCTGGTTGCTGCGTGCCTGTTCAGCGCGGAGAAAATCATTCAACTTGATTATGACGGAGTCGCCCAGCGCTTTCAGCGCTGGCGCGCTTGCCTTCACCGCAGCGTTGGCTGCCTTATCGTGGACATCTGCCAGAATTGTCGCCATGCGGTCAGCAAACTCATACGACCAGTTCTGCGGTTGGTTACTCCAATGCGGGTTGGGAGTGTTCAGCGACACATCCGCCTTGTTCGTACCCGGTCCCGCCGCGGCGGCGACCTGGGGAAACCATGCGTTCGGTTCCGTATTTTTCAGAGCAGGAAGGGACGGAATATTAAAAGAGGCGACAGGTTCGGGCTCGGTTTGTGCTGGCCAGAGCTTCGTGAGGCGGTCGGATGTGATGCTCTGAGCCCGCTCCAAAATCTTCGACAAGATGCGCTCTTCCTGGCCCACATTAAGGTGGGGCAGGATGTTTGCTCCCACGAGGCCGACGACAACGGCCAAGGTGCCTTGCCGCTCCATTGCGCGCATGAATGCTTCAAGAATAATGGCGCGGTACAAGGTGAGCGGCTCGCCCTGGAATGCTCCACGGAAAGTAGGCCAGTATTTCTGCAATAGCTCGCCAATGGCGACGAGTGCTGGGTCCGATCCAGCGGCGGGGTCCCAAGCTGCGAGCAGCGGCGCTATAGCAATAGCGGGCTCCACTGCGTACTGCTGCGCCAGATCGAGGCAGACCTCGTCCAATTTCTCCAAGCGAGAGTCATCTGCACCAATGTTCAACAGTCGCAGATTCAGGAATTCCTGCAGCACGCTTGTGTCCATTTAGCCCCCATGCATCAGTGCACTCAATTTTTAATTGTATTGACATTTGCACCTTCTTGCGAGTTAAAACACAGCCCACCGCCTCACTCTCCATTTGGCGAAGCTCAGCGCAGTACGTTGTTGCGGCGGAGAAGTGGAAAGCGCCGACATGAGATTTCAGCCTCCCCCGCCATCACCAAGAATGACCGAGTTCAGCCGATGGCTGCCCGTAGACTCCGCTGGCGAGCCTTACCAGTTCCAATGGCGATGGAGGTCAGGCTCGATGCCGGAAACGGGCAGCTCGTTGGCGACGGTGGGCAGTTTGGCTGCCGGCCATGGTCAGTTTCGCAGGCGAAGCTGGTCAATTGCTGTGGCGACGGTGGGCAGGTGGCTGGCGGTTTGCATCAGGCGACACAAGCCAGTCCATGACTACGTTTGTGGCCTACAAAGTTCGGGGGACAGTTCGGTCCCGCCGTTGCTGTGTCTGCAGTATCTCGAGCCCACGCCTAAGCTAGGAGGCAGCCCCGAGCACGCCGCTACGGCGCCGCACCTTTCTTACTAGTTGCTGGAATGGCAACTACCTCGCATGCGCACAGCTGCGCGATGCGGGGTTCGGCGGCGAACTTTAAGATGTAGACATATAACAGAAATAGCAGGTAGGCTAGGAGCGTTGTGATATGCCGCCGTCACAATAAATCACGGCCGCGCTTGCCCGTGGTTCCCGCTACGCCCAGCTGCAATTGGGTTTCTCTCAATGCAGCAGCTCCTCACGATCAAGCAAGTTGCGCTCCTCCTCGCTCTGTCCTCAGTGACAGTCACGCACTGGAGCTATGGCCACCGGCCTGCACCGAAACAATTTCCAGCTCCGATCAAGGTCGGGCGCCAACTCCGCTACCTCGCCGCTGACATTGACCAATGGATTGTGGCTCAGCGAAATGGTGAGCCCACACCTTTGGTCCAACCCTTCGATTTGGGCACACCAGCAGGCCGTCGCCGAGGACGTCCGCGTAAAATCGCCAAATCTGCGTCCGGCCGAGCAGCAATTGGGGCACGTAATGGAAGCGAATAATTCCGCCAACATTCCGATGGTGCCCCTTAATTCGGTAAAGACGTCGATCAACGCCGCCTTGACCGCCGATGCCGGTGCGGCACAGGCGTTTGTACGTCTGCACGATGGACGGCTGCTCTACGATCACAGCAGCGGCACGTGGCTTGAGTTCGACGGTGTGCGATGGGCGAAGGATGAGCTTGGCCGTATTTCACAGCATGGCCTCGCTGTTTCACAAGAGCTGCTAATCGATGCCTCCGAGATGCTCTTGCGGGCTGCGCGCGCGCGAAATCAGATGGAACAGAAGCACCTGAAAGAGGAGGCCGAAAAGCTTTCGGCAGCGTCGCTAGCGATCCACAAGAAGCCTCGCTTGGACGCAATGATCGCGCTAGCAGCCACCGATCCGGGGATCGCAGTGAGTCGAACAATGTTCGACGCCAACGACAGGGCGCTCTGCGTGCGGAACGGTGTGATTGAGCTGGACGCGACGCCGATTGTGCACCGCCCAGGCACACCCTCCGACCTGAACACCCTGCAGGCTGCCTGCGCATTCGATCCAACTTCATCATGTCCCACATGGGACTGCTTTCTCAGACAAGTCCAGCCGGATCGTGATGTGCAAATGTGGCTTCGGCGGCTAGTGGGGTACTGGTTAACCGGGCACACTACAGAGCAGTCCTTCACGGTTTTTCATGGAATCGGAGCTAACGGCAAAACAGTCTTCACCGAGACCATTCGCAAGCTCTTGGGCAGCTATTCCCTGTCGGCCGATTTCGGCACATTTACGGTCAAAGACAAGGGCGTCGACGCCATCAGAAACGATATCGCAAGACTGGACAAAGTAAGGCTTGTCGTGGCGTCCGAAGGGCCAGAAGGCGCACGACTCGATGAAGATTTGGTAAAACGGATCACAGGCGGAGAGCAGCTGACCGCCAGGTTCCTGCATCGTGAATATTTTAATTTCAACCCTAAATTTAAACCTGATTAGCCCTATCGCTCAGCCAGAAAAATTGGTCGCCCTGCGCAAGACGGGCTCTGCATGGGGCCTGCACAGCATCATGGCGCGTGCCAGTCGCGGCAGCATCTCATGCAGGCGAA
>SCSE01000025.1 GCA_004298015.1 Rhodanobacter sp. | reverse complement strand
TGCTTTCGTCTATTGACCAAGTGCAAAATATCCATCATAATGGAAAAAATGTACAGTAAAAAGCACTTTATGCAATAAAAGACACTGCTACATCAACGTGTCGATTCGGAGTGGACAATGAAACTAACCTTGCTTGGAACCGGCACACCGACGCCTTCCTTGAAGCGTGCGAGTTCAAGCTATCTCGTTGAAGTGGGTAGCGATGTGATTCTCATCGATCACGGGCCTGGCTCCCACGAGCGATTGCTGCAGATAGGCAAGCGCGCAGTGGATATAACGCACGTATTCTTCAGCCACTTGCACTACGACCATTGTTCCGACTACATTCGACTGCTCTTGACTCACTGGGATCAAGGCGCAGGTCGAATTCCAGAGCTGAAGGTCTATGGGCCGCAGCCGATCCGGCGAATGACCGAACAGCTTTTCGGCGAAAACGGAGCGTTTGCGCCAGACCTCAACGCTCGCATCAAGCATCAGGGTTCCATCGATATTTTTGTGGCACGCGGCGGTATCCCGCCGAGAAGGTGGCCCCAGCCTACCGTTACCGAACTCGGACCACGGGACAGGATTGACGGAGATGGCTGGACACTGACAGTCGGGCACGCGTCGCACGTCCAACCGTACCTCGATTGTTATGCCTATCGCATCGACAGCCCGGAAGGATCAATTTGCTACTCAGGTGATAGCGGCGGCGCAACTCCGGCGCTGATCGCGCTTGCAAAGGACTGCGATGTTTTGATCCATATGAACCACTATTACAGCGGTACCGAACCGACCGCCATATATCGGGCAGTCTGCGGAAACCACGAGGATGTCGCGCGCGTGGCCACGGAGGCCAACGTTAAAACGCTGGTGCTTACGCACTTCCTGGAACAGATAGATCAGCCGGGACTGCGCGAGCACATTGTGCGTGAGATCGGGAAGACCTATCACGGTCACATCGTGTGGGGCGAGGACTGCATGGAGGTCCCGGTGGAGGGGCCGAAGATGTTTCGCATGGAGTGATCTGCACGACTTATCGGATATGTGGGGGCGTTGCCAAGTTTGAATAGCATCGGTTGTGGTTTCTTTTTGCACGTTCGGCGCGTGGCTTAGGGATACCCGGAAAAATTATTACAGGTCGTTCTTTCGCAAAGCATCGATCGGGAGTTGGCGAAGCGCGGAAACCAACTGTTTGGGGGAACCGTCCGGAATAAAACAACATGCATCAAGGCGTGCGGGCTTGTTGGCGCACCGGCCAGTCCTTGGAGACAAAATGAGTTGCACGATCCAGCCTCTGGCGCCCCGGCGCCCCGCCATGGACAAATCTACCGGGGTACTCACCTCGGCCGCCCTCGACCGCATGCCCACAGCCTTACACCACCACAATCATTCTCTTCAATGACTAAGATAAAAGGAGACACAACATGAATACGATCTTGCTTAAATCGCTGAAATTGCTATTTGTATGGTTTATCGCCTTTGGAGTCCCCGCCTCGGCAGCCGACTTACGGACCTACCCGACACGGCCGGTGAATTTGGTTGTCCCTTATTCGGCCGGTACAGCTACCGACAGCTTGGCACGCATGTTGGCGAATAAGCTGTCGGCGGAGTGGGGTCAGTCGGTGATTGTACAAAATCAGCCGGGCGCCAACGGCACAATCGCCACCGCGGGCGTGGCACGGGCGGCGCCTGATGGCTACACGCTCATCATGATTGCTGCCAATCATGTAGTTAACACCAGCCTTTACAAGAATCTTCCGTATGACGATCTAAAGGATTTCCGCGCCATTGCCCGAATCGCAAACGCGGCTTTCGCGCTTTGCGTTAATCCTTCGATGCCCGTGAAAACAGTGGCTGAGCTCGTTGAGCTTTCGAAGCGGCATCCGGGGAAGTTTAACTATTCGTCACCCGGTAATGGGTCGCCCGGGCACTTGGGGATGGAAATGTTCAAGAAGATGTCGGGAGCAAACTTGGTTCACATACCCTACAGAGGAGGGGCTCAGGCAACCGCTGACCTGATCGGCGGCCAAGTGCAAGCCGGATACGTCGTCGAGTCCAGCGCCATCCCGCAGGTTGAGGCGGGGAAGCTGCGGGCGCTTGTCATCTCGAGTAAAACCCGCTCGGCGAAGTTGCCGGAAACACCGACCATGGCGGAAGCGGGCTATGCAGACGCCGGCTTCGTATCGTGGGTCGGTGTTGCCGCACCGGCGCAGGTGCCGTCCGCGATCGTCGACAAGGTCGGTGCAGACCTGCTCAAGATTGCGAACAGCCAGGAAGGTCGAGACTACATCGTCAGGATTGGACTTACGCCGTTCGCTGCCCCGGCAAGCGAATTCGAGACCTACATGAAGGCAGAGCATCAGAAGTGGGCGAAGGTTGTCAAAGAGTCGGGCGCCACGCTGAATTGATCCAATTTGGCGTCGGGGTACGGCTCGCGTCCGCGCGGACATGCGATCGGTGTATAAGAGGATTGGCCTCGTGACGATCGCCGGTATCAAAGCCGAAGTGGCCAAGCAGTTGAGCGTAACGCTCAACAAAGCGGTCGCGATGCCTGACGTGGCAACGACGCTCTAAAGGAACGAATTATGGCTGATGCACGCGTACCGCAATCAATTGCCTGGCGGCCAACTGTCGTGGGAGGCCATTATGCGGTAGCGTGCGGGCACCCGTTGGCCGCGGTCGCGGCATCGCATGTCCTTGCTCGCGGTGGTAACGCGGTCGATGCGGGTGTCACGATGGCCATGGCGATGGCCGTATTGCAGCCGGATATCGTGTCATTCGCGGGTGTAGCCCCGACGTTGATCTATATAAAATCTGAGCGCAAGGTCGTGAGTCTTGCGGGACTTGGGAACTGGCCCAAGGCCACCGACGTGTCGCGGCTGATCGAAGAGGGCGGCGGCACCGTCCCCGATGGCATCCTGCGTCAAGTAGTGCCTGCCGCGCCGGCCACGCATTTGCAGGCCTTGCGCGAATTCGGCACGATCTCGTTTGAAGATGCAGTCACTCCAGCCTTGAATCTGGCTCGCGATGGCTTTGCCATGTATCCAGAGTTGCGCGATGGGTTGGAAATTTTTGGGGCCGATATTATCCGCTATCCTGAAAACGCGGCTGTTTAT
>SCSE01000003.1 GCA_004298015.1 Rhodanobacter sp. | reverse complement strand
CACCACGAAGAAGTTCGGTCCCGACCGGGTGGTCGGCTTCTCGCCGATTCCGGCGATGTCGATGGTGTCCTATGCCGCCGGCGCACGGTACCTGTCGTTGCTGGGCGGTACGAACCTGTCGTTCTACGACTGGTATTGCGACCTGCCGCCGGCCTCGCCGCAGGTGTGGGGGGGAGCAGACCGACGTGCCCGAACCGGCGGACTGGTACAACAGCCGCTACATCATTGCGTGGGGCTCCAACGTCCCGCAGACGCGTACGCCCGATGCACATTTTCTTACCGAAGCGCGCTACAACGGGACCAAGACGCCAAGGGCGAGGGTCCGCGCACACTGGGGCAACCCGCATCGTGCTACCTGTTCGTCGGCGATACGCCGATCAGCGAAGCGCTGATCGCACAGGAGATGCAGTATCACCGCGCCATCACGCCGGAACGCTCCTGCGCCGATGCCGCCCGTGCCTCGGTGGTGCGCGGGGTCGAAGCACTCGCAACCGCCTGACACGCCCTCGTTGGCTCCAACGCCAAAGACCGCAGCCGGTACCGGCGTTTCTCAGTGCACTCCCCATCGACAACTTGGAAGGCTCATTCGACATGACAACTCCCTCTTCGGCGCAATTTCCTGTGCGTGGAACCCCCACCAAGGCTTTGCTGGGAGCCACCATTGGCTTCTTTATAGGCTTCGGTGGCGTTTCCCTGTTCGGACCGACCGCACACAGTTTCATGCTCGCCATGAAACTGACCCCGACGCAGGTCGGCTTCCTGGTGGCCATCCCTATGTTGACCGGTTCGCTGCTGCGCATTCCGTTTGGTGCCTGGGTAGACCGCAACGGTGGAAAGCTCCCGTTCCTCATACTGCTTCTGGCCTCCCTCGTAGGCATCGTCGGACTGTGGTTCATGTTGTTGACGCTGTATCCGGACAGGCTGACCGCCGCTTACTACCCTTTACTGCTGCTGTTCGGAGGACTCGGGGGCTGTGGAATCGCGACATTTTCCGTCGGTATCGGACAGGTTTCATACTGGTATCCGAAGAGCCAGCAGGGAAAGGCGCTGGCAATCTACGCCGGCCTGGGCAATACCTCCCCCGGACTGGTGGCCATCGTGTTGCCGATGATCATCGCCGGTGGTGGCCTGTGGTTCGGCTACCTCGTCTCGGTCGGCATCGTGATCGCAGGCATCGTGCTCTACGTGGTGCTTGGATTCAACGCACCATACTTTCAGCTCCGCAACCAAGGACTCCCACCCACGCGTGCCGCCACAGCTGCGCAGGCACACGGACAAGAACTATACCCGGCTGGGAGCATGCTGCAGACGCTGCTGGATTCCGCCGCCAAATGGCGAACCTGGGCATTGGTGGTGCTCTATTTCACCTCGTTTGGAGGGTTCCTCGCACTCACGGCCTGGTTGCCGACCTTCTGGATGGATTTCTATGCCTCTCCACGTTGGGTGGCACTGGCACTGACAGCGGGGTTTTCGCTGTTTTCCTCGCTGATCAGGGTGCCCGGCGGAAGTTGGGCCGACCATTTCGGAGGCGAGAGGGTCGCTGCATTCGCTTACATCGTGTTACTCCTCGGCGCCATTTTCATGACGCTATCAACAAACTTCACGTTGACCGTGGTGGGAGAGATACTGGTCGCCGCCGGCATGGGTATTGCAAACGCAGCCGTCTTCAAGCTTGTTCCGCAATACGTCCCGGACGCGGTAGGCGGTGCCGCCGGCTGGGTCGGTGGACTGGGCGCGCTCGGTGGCTTTGCGGTTCCACCCATTCTCGGCGCCATCGCACAGTCACTCGGACGCATCGGCTATGCGCGCGGCAATATCGTTTTCGTCGTGCTCGGAATACTCAGCCTGGTGTGCACTTTTGTGCTTTACCGCAGCCGCGAGAACATCGCCACCCACAAGCTGTCCATAACGGCAACGTCTTCCCGATGATGCCTAGCAGCTTGGGCCGTAGAAATCTTCGGGCTGCGATTGTGCTCTCATCCATAGGCTGAGTCTCTCGTCAGGCTTGCATGGAACCACTATGCGCTCCTTCCGATAGACCCACCCTTGGCGATAGCGCAATCTCGCTATCCAAAGGTTCTACGGCCCAAGCTCCTAGTGGTTCCACCAGCCTGCCTGCGATTTTCCCTGCAGGCAGGCCACGCCGACAGACGGGATAACCCACCCCACTTCAACGAGGATGCCTGATCGAGGAGCGGCGCAGCCCGGGGGTCAGGCGCCCCGTGTCGCGGAGGTAATCGCGGCAGCAGCATCCGCAGCGTCGGCGTCGGCGTCGGCACTGTCCTCTCCCACGGGACGTCCAAGCTCAGCCAATTGGTCACGCTTTTCGCCAGCGAGTTCGGAGAGACGCTGCTTTTCCTCACCGTCCGCCGCCTTCACCTGGGCCTCCAGCTTGCGAATCTCCTCGACCAGGTCGAATCGGGCCCGCTCCTGTTGCTCGGCCTGTTCGGCCTTGTCGAACAGAATATCCTCGGGATTGGATTCATCCCCCGAGCGCACCTCGACGGTCGGGGTCGGCACGATGAGCTCGTTCTGCGCCAGGCGACGCTGGTTCATGAAGCTGGGCGAGACGATTTCGACGCCGTCGGCGTGCAGCGTGTCAAGAATGCTTTTGTGCAGGTTGGAGCGTGCCGTGATCATGCTCTTGATGTTGGTGAGCAACCCGCTGATGCGGTAGGTAATCGAGTAATCCCCCAGTTCGATCACCTGCACGAATGGCTCCTCCAACCCGCTATCCAATGCCGCCGCAACCAGCAGATTCCTGATTCTCGAATGATGAAGGTCATAACCCAGCGACAGGTTGGCGGAAATGATCGTACCCGACGAACGCACCACTGTGAGCGGATGGGTGATCAGGTAGGTATTGGCCAACGACACCAGCTCGCGCTGTTCGGTCTGGATCTCGGTATCGAACAGGCCACGCTCCGCGACCCGGCCGAAATGATCACCGACGCGGATGAAGTCTCCGGTACGGAACGCTTTGGTCATGTGCAACATCAAACCGGCCATCAGGTTGGAAACGATGGTCGTTGAGGAGAACGCAATCACACCCGAAAGTAGCAGGCCGATCAGCGAAATGACCTGATTGCGCGTGCTGTCACTGACCGGCAGCGCAAGGGCGATCGCTACCGTGCCGGCAATCATCGCCACCAGCATGATCAACTGCCGCGGCAGCCGCCGTTCGTTGCCGAGATCCCGGCGCCGGCCCAGCAGCAGCCAGTACATGCCGTACAACGCGAGGAATACGCCTGCCGCCGTGCCCAGCAGGGGGACAAGGTCGGCGACCAGTGCAAAGAGTTCTTTCATGGCGGGCATGTGTGGCAATGGAGGCGATGGGAGGGCCGCAGAAAAGCCGCGCACGGCAGCCGGGCGCACTGTATGACAAAACCGCTACCCGGCACAGCCGGCCATCCACGGGCTCCATCATGTGGCCACGCTCAGCGGTTCGCAGACCGCAGACGCCAAGGGCTACCTGATACGGATTCGCGACCTTGTGGATGCACCATGCGAGGTATCGGCAAGCACGTTTTCGTCCACCACGTAGGGCGGACACCGTCCGCCGGCCCCGCCCAGATCGTCATGACGAAGAGCGGCGGACCGTGCCCGCCCTACGCCGATACACGGGGTTGCCACGGAAGTCTTGAGATCGTCATCCCTGATCGGCGGGATCACGCAAAATTTGGCAGACCGCAGCCACCCGACACTGTCGCTGGCACCTATCGGATATCGTGGCTTGCCGGGGTGACGCCCATGCCCCACGAAACCTGTCACGAGGACCTGCCATGACTACTGTATTCCTGACCGGCGCCAGTGGCTTCCTGGGCGGCCATTTATTGCGTGAACTGCGCGAAGCCGGCTGCGAGGTACACGCCATGTCACGCCGCGCCGAGAGCGATGCCGCCATCGCAGCGTACGGTGCACTGCCGGTGCGCGTCGAGCTCGACGATCGGGCCGCGCTGACGTCGGCACTGCGCGGATGCGCGGCGGTATTTCATGCCGCCGCGGACACCAGCTTGTGGCGACAACAGGCCACGGCGCAATCGGCGACCAATATCCAGGGGACCGAAAACCTGCTGCATGCCGCCGAATCCGCCGGGGTGAAAGCGTTTCTGCACACCTCGTCGGTGTCCGCCTGGTCACACCGCGTCCACGTGGCCATCGATGAGTCCGTACCACAACGCGGCGGCGACAGCTGGGTCAACTACGAGCGCAGCAAATTCCTCGGCGAACAAGCCGTACGCCGCGCCGGCGTGCCATGGATCGTGTTCAACCCCTCGCACATTCTCGGCCCCGGCGATCGTCATAACTGGGCGCGCCTGATCATGATGGTGGACCGCGAGACGCTGCCCGGCATCCCGCCCGGCGTCGGTGCCTTTGCCGATGTACGCGAGATCGCCCGCGCCCAGGTACGCGCGTGGCAGCAATCGCACTTCGGCCAGTCGTACCTGCTCGGCGGTGAGCACGCCAGCTTCGTCGATTTCGTGCATCGCATCGGCGCCGCGCTTGGCCGGCGCACCCCACGCCGCGCTACCCCGGCCTGGGCCTTGATGGCCTTCGGCCGTCTCTCCGATGCGTGGTCACGGGTCAGCGGCAGAGAACCGCAGATCACGCCGGAGGCGGCGGCGCTGACCTCGCATCACCTGCAGGTGGACTCGAGCAAGGCCCGGCGCGAGCTGGACTACCGCGAAACACCACTTGACTCGCTGCTGGCCGATACCCTCGCCTGGATGCAGCGCCAAGGCATGGTAGGGCGCGGCACCACGCCACACTGAACGCGGCCCGGCATCGACCGGCTCAGGGGTTGTTGCGATACGCCCCCTGCTATTCTCGCGCCAGAAATCCGCATGTCGGATAGCAGGCACGTCGGGATCGAACACCGGCTGCCTGCCGGCCTTGCACCTTATTCGTTCTGCCCCGAACGGATCGGGGTCCGCCGTCGATGTTCCGTTACTACCACCAACACGCCCGGTGGTGAACCTGTCACAAAGTTGGCAAGTCGGCGACGGTCACGGATACTGACGGGTTTTAGCCCATGGCGCCGGGACACCCCAAGTTCCGTTGCTGGCCGCGAGAGCAAAAAACCAATGAAAGACCTCATCCGTGAACTGATCCAGCAAGCCCTTGTCCGCCTGGTCGACGACGGCGTGCTGCCGAGTGGACTCGACGTGGCGATCCAGGTCGAGCATGCCCGCGACAAGAGCCACGGCGACTTTGCCAGCAATATCGCGATGATGCTGGCAAAGCCCGCCGGATCGAAGCCACGCGACCTCGCCGAAAAGCTGCGCGATGCGCTGCCGGCCAACCCGCAACTGAGCAAGGTGGAGATCGCCGGACCCGGCTTCCTCAACTTCTACCAGGACCACCAGGCACTGGCGCGACGTCTCGACGCCGCACTCGACGATGTGCGGCTCGGCGTGCACCGGGATCGTGCGCCGCAGAGGGTCGTAATCGACCTGTCCTCGCCGAACCTGGCCAAGGAAATGCACGTCGGCCACCTGCGCTCTACCATCATCGGCGATGCCGTCGCCCGGGTGCTGGAATACCTCGGCGACACGGTGATACGCCAGAATCATGTCGGCGATTGGGGTACCCAGTTCGGCATGCTGCTGGCCTACCTGCAGGAGCAGCCGGAAACCGGCGAAACCGGGCTGTCCGACCTCGAAGGGTTCTACCGTGCCGCCAAGCAGCGTTTCGACGCCTCGACCGAGTTCGCCGCGCGCGCGCGCGCGCTGGTGGTGAAGTTGCAGGCAGGCGATCCGGATTGCCTCGCCCTGTGGCGGCGCTTCAACAGCATTTCACTGGCCCATTGCCAGCAAGCCTACGATCGCCTCAACGTCAAGCTGAGCGCGGCCGACGTCAAGGGTGAAAGCGCCTACAACGGGGACCTGGCCAACGTCGTCGCTGATCTCGACAAGGCTGGCCTGCTGGTCGAGAGCCAGGGTGCCCAGTGCGTGTTTCTCGACGAATTCAAGAATGCCGAGGGCAACCCGCTGCCAGTGATCGTACAGAAGGCCGGCGGCGGTTACCTCTATGCAAGTACCGATCTGGCCGCCGTGCGCTACCGCAGCCGGGTGCTGCACGCCGACCGCGCGCTGTATTTCGTCGACCAGCGTCAGGCACTGCATTTCCAGCAGGTTTTCGAAGTCGCCCGTCGCGCCGGTTTCGTGCATGAAGGCATGCAGCTTGAACACATGGGCTTCGGCACTATGAACGGTGCCGACGGCAAGCCGTTCAAGACCCGCGACGGCGGGACGGTCAAACTGATTGACCTGCTCGACGAAGCCGAGGCACGTGCCTATACCCTGGTCCGCGAAAAGAACCCGGAGCTGGCCGAGGACGAACTGCGCACGATAGCCCGTGTGGTCGGTATCGGCTCGGTGAAATATGCCGACCTGAGCAAGCACCGCAGCAGCGATTACAGCTTCAACTTCGAACAGATGCTCAGCTTCGAGGGCAACACCGCGCCCTACCTGCTGTACGCCAGCACCCGCGTCACCAGTATCTTCCGCAAGCTCGGCCAGAGTGCCGATGCACTGCCCGGCGCGATCCGCATCGATGCACCGCAAGAGCAGGAGCTGGCCAGCAAACTCGCCCAGTTCGCCGAGGTACTGGTCGGTGTCGGCGACAAGGGCACGCCGCACATGCTGTGTGCGTATCTGTATGAACTGGCCGGTCTGTTCTCCAGCTTCTACGAGCACTGCCCGGTGCTGTCTGCCGCAGACGAAACCACGCGGCAAAGCCGCCTGCGCCTGTCAGCACTGACCGGCCGCACGCTCACACTGGGGTTGCAGTTGCTGGGACTGGAGACGCTGGAGCGTATGTAGCAGAGTACCGCTATCGACAGCAGCCGACGGCAAGCAAGTCTTGTCCGACGGTGGCAGCTTTTCCCGTGATAGATTCATAGCATGAACCCGGCAAAGCTCTGATGATGGAGGATTCGCGCGTGCTTCCGGCCAAGGACTGGGGCACCCCCTCGTCCGTCGTCAGGATCTTCGCTGCATATCTCCTGCTGTCACTGGCGATGATCTTCTGGTCGCGTCATGCCGTGAACGTGGCCGAGGTCTGGTTCGCGAATGCCATGCTGGTGGCACTGCTTTTGCGCAGCGTTATGCAGTCCCTGCCGCTGGCGATGTTGTTGGCCTTGTCGGGATCAGCCATCGCCAACGTGTTGATGAGCGCGCCATGGATTCCATCGCTGGGTATCGGTGTCGCCAACATGACCGAAGTGGCTGTAGCCGTGACCGGGGCTCGCTTGTTGAACCTTCGGCTGGACCGTCACCCGGACGATCGATTTTTTCTCAAAGGTCTGATTTCACTTGTCTTGATCGCCCCCGCTACCGGTGCTCTTGTCGGTGCCTTCGTGATCAACGCAGCCTTTGGTACGCACTGGCCGCACGAATTCAGGAAGTGGTGGGTGGGCGACGCCATGGGCATGCTTATCCTCGCACCGCCCCTGATCGCCTACAGCTCACAACGCCTGTACGCCCTGTCTTTTGGCCGGCACGCCTATGTGTTCTGGAGCACCTTGCTGCTGTCGGTCGGCCTGACCATACTGACGATTGTCTACTTCCAGGAACCCTTCATCATCTTGTCGATACCGCTGCTCTTCGCGGCGTACCGCCTGGGGGTGTTTGGCACCAGCCTTGCCTGCACCATCAACATTATCACCATATTCATACTGGCGATGGCCGAAGCAAAGGCGTGGGTGCCGCCATTGGCTGGGCTCGCGCACACCCACGCCGAGGGCATTGCGTTCTATTCGGCCATGACCGTGATCGGACCGTTGCTGATCAGCATCGTAATCGCCCAGCGAAAGCGCATGGGCCGTGAGCTTGAAGGCATCACCGACCAGCTGCGTATTGTCACTGACAATGTGCCCGCCCTGATCGGCCAACTCGATGCCGGGCAACGCTATCGCTTCGTCAACCGCAAGTTCGAGGCTTTCTACGGGTTGCCGGTGGAAAAAATTCTCGGCAAGACGCCGCGAGAGATTTTCGGAAAGGCGCTCGGGCAGACGATTGAACCACGCATTCAGCAGGTACTGCAGGGGAACCCGCAACAATTTGCCATTACCACTCCGCTGGGACGCCGGCTGGAGGTTAACCTCGAACCGCAAACAGACCGACAGGACGCCACTGTCGGTTTTTTTGTCCTCGCCCAGGATATCAGCGACCGCGTGGAACTGGAGTCACGGCTGAAGGAAATCACCGACAACGTACCCGCGCTGATCGCCTATCTCGATGACCGGCTGATTTACCGCTTCGCCAACGAACGCTATGTCGATTTGTGGGGCATGCCTCCATCCATGCTCCTCGGCCGGTCCTCCGCAGAGGTTGCCGGCGAGCGCTATACACCTTTGCTGCGTCCAAGGCAGCAGGCGTGCCTGAAGGGCGAGCGCGTCGAACTTGACCTCCAGCTCGATGATGGCCGCACGTTCGAGATGACGTACGTCCCTCATGTGATCAACGCCAAAGTACGCGGGATCTACAAGCTGGGAATCGACATCACCGCCCGCAAGCAGGCGGAGGCAAGGCTCTTCGAGGCAATGAGCAAGTCGCAAATGATGCTTGATTCGATCGGCGATGCCGTGATTGCCTGCGATGTAGCCCTTTGCATCACCATGATGAATCCCGTCGCCGAAAGAATGACCGGTTGGCATGAAGGCTCGGCACTTGGTAGGTCTTTTGCCGAGGTGGTGAAGCTGATGGACATGCAGTCCGGCCATGCTTCGATCAATCCACTCGAAATCGCCATCAGGGATGGCCGAAATGTCGCGCTGCAATTGGACAGCAAGCTCATTCGTCGCGACGGCACCGAGCTTCCCGTGGAAGATTCGGCTGCTCCCATTCACAATCGGGAGGGCCTGGTCATCGGCGGCATTCTGGTATTGCGTGACGTAAGCGAATCGCGTGCCATGGCACTGAAGATGTCCCACCTGGCCCAGCACGACCGCCTTACCGACCTGCCCAACCAGGTATTGCTCCATGATCGCCTGTCGCATGCCCTTGCCAGCCTGCACCCAGGCGACCAGGGTGCGCTACTGTTCATCGATCTCGATCATTTCAAAAATATCAACGATTCGCTCGGGCATCCTGCAGGCGACCATGTGCTGGGGGAAATAGCCATCCGTCTGCGCCGTGTCATCAGGATGGATGACACCGTCAGCCGTCAGGGTGGTGACGAGTTCATGGTTCTTCTCAACCGCCTGAACGACTTGCGTGACGCGGCGCGGGTGAGCGAAGAAATCATCGCGGCGATCGAGCGCGACATCATCTTCGATGGCCGAGAACTGCATGTTTCCGCCAGCATCGGTATCGCGATTTTCCCGGAGGACTCAAGCGACACCAGGACCCTCATGAAGCAGGCAGACACGGCGCTTTACCATGCAAAACAGAGCGGACGAGGGCGCTACAGTTACTTCACGCAAAAAATGAGCCAGCGTGCAGAACAACGACTCATGCTTGAACATGCCCTTCGGCGCAGCCTTCACGACAACGAACTATTCCTGGTTTACCAGCCCAAGTACCGAACACCAGCGGGCCACATCATCGGAACGGAGGCGCTTGTCCGCTGGCAGAGGCCCGAAGGCGAAGTCAGCCAACCTGACCAGTTCATCGCATTGGCCGAAGAGATCGGACTCATCGCCCAGATTGACGCCTGGGTGATGCTCGAGGCGTGCCGGCAAATGCGTGCCTGGCAAGACGCCGGCAAGAGAATCGTGCCGGTCTCGGTCAATGTATCGCTGGCGCGGCTCGACGTTCAACGCCTGCTGCAGAGCACACGCGATGCGTTGGCGATATCCGGGCTGCAACCGGACATGCTTGAAATCGAGTTCACCGAGAGCCAGATGTTCGCCCAGCAGGATCAGACCCGCGCCTTGCTCGCCGAACTCAGAAAGATGGGGGTGGGTCTGATCGTCGACGACTTTGGCACCGGCTACTCCAGCCTGAACTACCTGAGCCAATATGAGTTCGACACCATCAAGATCGACCGGAGCTTCGTCAGCGAGCTGCCATCCCGTCCCAAGCATCAAGCTATCGTGCAGGCCATCATCGGCATGGCAGGTGCACTCGGATACCGCCTGATCGCCGAAGGTGTGGAAACCCTGGAAGAAGCCGACGTGCTGCGAGCCTACGGCTGCGCAGACATGCAGGGCTATTACTACAGCCGCCCCGTTTCAGCCGATGCCTGCGCCGAATTGTTGAGCACCCCTCAGGATCCCGGCCGTGGAAACCGACGCTGAAGTGTCTCGAGTCACCGCGTCCTCCGGGTATCGCACGCCAGTCGCATCACGGCCAGCGGCAGCCACAAGCGACGTCGAGAGCGTGATTATGCTTGAGCCTCGACCGCGAAACCTCCAGAGATCATTTGCGAAGCTCTGCATGGTCCCGGCGAAGCCACCGCCACAAATGCGCCCATGCCGGTCTGCCGATGATTCATCGACCGACATGTGCGGTAAATTTGAATTCACCCCTCCGGTCGGGCCTCGGCGGCGGTGAACCAACGCACGACCTTACCGATGCTCAGGCCCTGCACCAGGATCGAGAACACCACGATGTAGTACGTCATCGCCAGAATCAGGTCACGCGGTGCACCGGCCGGAAGCGACAACGCGAGCGCCACCGAAATCGCCCCGCGCAGCCCGCCCCAGGTCAATACCTGCCAGCCACCACGTGGCAGGCCGAAGAAGCGGGAAAACAAGGCCACCGGCAGGCCTGCGCACAGCAATCGTGCCACCAGAGTCACCACGATCATCCCGGCCGAGACCAGCAATACCTGCGGCGAAAACGAGACCGCGGCGAACTCCAGGCCGATCAGCACGAACAGGACCGAGTTGAGCATCCAGTCCAGCAATTCCCAGAAGTGATCGTGATGCGTGCGGGTGAGATCGGACATGCCGAGCGCACGTCCGCGGTTGCCCACCACCAGTCCCGCCACCACCATGGCGAGCGGCCCCGAAACATGCAGATGGCGCGCCAGCGCATACCCTCCGAGCACCGCCGACAAGGTAATCAACACCTCCACCTGATAGTTGTCGATGCTGCGCAGCAGGCGGTAGGTCAAATAACCCAGCAACAAGCCGAATGCCAGGCCACCGCCGGCCTCCTGTGCCAGCAATATCGCACCTTGCGTCAGGTTCGGGCCATGGCCTCCGGTGACCATGCCCAGCAAAAGGGCAAACAACACCACGCCGATACCGTCATTGAACAGCGACTCGCCGCCGATCACCACGGTGAGACTTCGCGGCGCACCCGCCGAGCGGATGATGCCGGCCACAGCGATCGGATCGGTGGGCGAAATCAACGCACCGAAAATCAGGCAATATGCCAGCGACAGCTGTAAGCCGGCCCATGGCAGCACCCACCACAGGACCCCGCCGATCAGCACCGTCGATGCGACCGTCCCGACTATCGCCAGGCCGGCGATATACCAACGGTGCGATCGCAACTCGTCGAAATCGATTTCCAACGCGGCGGCAAACAGCAACACTGAAAGCATGCCTTTGAGAACCACCTCGGAAAAATCGATCTTGCGCAAAAATGCCGTTTCGTAGGCATGCAGGCCGCTGAATCCCCAGGATTTCAGAACCACCAGGCCCAGCGAAAGCAGCAACGCAATCGCCAGCACACCGATGCTTGTCGGCAGATGCACAAAACGGTGGTTGAGATAGGCCATCAACGCCGTGACGACCAGACATGAGACGACAACATTAAACATTTGACAAGATTCCCTGAACGGATACGTCACACTGAGCATGTGGCTCTTGCAATGGCTATATTGCTGCCGGCCGTCCATGGGCCTTTTCTACGAAAATCCGGATCGCGAGGCCCGGACGACAGCCCGCAGTGGAGCACTCACCACGCCTGGCGACAACCGGTATCGGACCACAGGGGAAAACGATGTTCGCACGCAGCATGAAAGGATTGTGCCGCCGCTCGCGTCGCGTTGACGTCATGAGCATCTTGCGCAGCGCGACGCCCGTGATAGCGGTGCTGCTGTGGCCAACGATCGCCCAGGCGCACACTCCGGAGGCCACCCGCTGGCAACGCGAGGCGCAAGCGGTGACTATCACCCGCGATGACTGGGGCATCGCCCATGTGCACGGCAAGACCGATGCCGATGCGGTATTTGGCATGATCTACGCGCAGGCCGAGGACGACTTCAACCGGGTCGAGACCAACTACCTCACCAGTGTGGGCCTGATGGCCGAGGCCCACGGCAAAGGCGCGATCTGGCAGGATCTGCGCCAGCGCCTGTTTGTATATCCGGCTGAACTCAAACGCCAATATGCGCAGAGTCCGGACTGGTTGAAGCAGCTGATGAACGCATGGGCCGATGGCCTCAACTACTTCCTCGCCATGCATCCGCAAGTCCATCCGCAGGCAATCACCCATTTCGAACCATGGATGGCGCTGAGCTTCACCGAAGGCAGCATCGGCGGCGACATCGAACGGGTGAACCTGAAGGCTCTGGCGGCGTTCTACGGCCAGCCAGGTGATGTACCGGTGGCCGTGGCAAAAACCCGCCCCAGCTGGAGCGAGCCGACCGGCTCCAACGGTATCGCCATCGCGCCCGGACTGACCGTCAACGGCCACGCCCTGCTGCTGATCAACCCCCACACCTCGTTCTACTTCCGCTCCGAACTGCAGATGTCGTCCGAGCAGGGGCTGGATGCCTACGGGGCGGTCACCTGGGGCCAGTTTTTCGTCTACCAGGGCTTCAACAAGCACGTCGGCTGGATGCACACCTCAACTGGCGCCGATGTCGTCGACGCCTTTACCGAGACCATCGTGCTCAAGGGCGGCAAACGCTACTACCGCTATGGCAGGCAGCTGCGGCCGGTGACCTCGCGGGTCATCGCTATTCGCTTTCGCCAGCGCGACGGCACGATGGGCACACGCCGTTTCACCGCCTATTTCACCCATCATGGCCCGATCGTGCGCGCTGCCGCTGGCAAGTGGGTCGCCGAGGCGTTGATGAACAGGCCGATCCCGGCGCTGGAGCAGAGCTGGCTGCGTACCAAAACCCATGACTACGCCAGCTACATGAAGGTGGCCGAACTCAAGGCCAACTCATCCAACAACACGATCTTCGCCGACGACCGGGGCGAGATCGCCTTTCTGCTGCCGCAGTTCGTACCCGAGCGCGACAACCGCTTCGACTACACCCGCCCGGTGGATGGCAGCGATCCGGCTACCGACTGGCATGGCCTGACGCCGCTGGACAAGATCCCGCATGTGCTCAATCCACCCAATGGCTGGGTCTTCAACACCAATGACTGGCCTTACTCGGCCGCCGGAAGATACAGCCCGAAGAAGTCCGACTTCCCCCGTTACATGGACACGTTCGGCGAAAACCCACGCGGCATCCACGCGACCCGGCTGCTGACAGGGGCAAGGAACTTCACCCTACCCAAGCTGATCAGCGACGCCTTCGATCCCTATCTGCCCGCATTCGCGCGGCAGATCCCGATCCTGGTCGCCGACTACGACGCCCTGCCGGCCAGCGACCCGATGAAGAAAAAGCTGGCCGGCCCGATCGACTTGCTGCGGCACTGGGACTACCGTTGGGGCATCACCTCGATGCCAACCTCGCTGGCAGTGTTCTGGGGTGACACGCTGTGGGACAAGGTCAGCCAGTCCGATGCCGCCGAAGGCCTCTCCATCTATGACGCCATGGCCGCAAAAGCCGGCGCGCACACGCGGCTCGTGGCGCTGTCGCAGGCCGTCGATCGCTTGCGGCACGACTTCGGCAGCTGGGGCACGGCGTGGGGGCAGATCAACCGCTTCCAGCGCCTGGACGACGCCATCCGACCGCACTTCGATGACAGCCAGCCAAGCATCCCGGTGCCGTTCGTCTCCTCGCGCTGGGGTTCGCTGGCCTCCTTCGGTGCACACCGCTGGCCGGGCACCAAACGCTATTACGGCACCAGCGGCAACAGTTTCGTCGCGGTGGTCGAGTTCGGCCCCAGGGTCCGGGCCCGCGCCGTCACCGCCGGTGGCGAGAGCGGCCACCCCGGCTCGCCGCACTTCAACGACGAAGCCGAGCGCTACACCACCGGCAATCTGCGCCCGGTCTACTTCTGGCCCGACCAGCTCAAAGGTCATGTCGAACGGGTGTACCACCCCGGCGGATGACCCCGTCCGCATCGGCGTGATGGCTCACTGGCGCACCAGCGCGGTGAAGGCGAGCCGGGTCGATTCATCGAATCCGGCTCGCCGACTACACTCGCGAGGTGATCAGAGCGTCACCACCGGCAACTTGCGGTTGACCCATTCGTTCATCCCGCCCTGGTACTCCCGCAGGCCCTTCAGGCCCATGATGCGATCGAGCACGAACCAGGCACCGGACGCATATTGCCCGGTGTTGCAGTAGACAATCGCCGGCGCCACATGACGAATACCGCCGAGTGCGAGTACCTTCTTGTATTGCGCGGCTTTCAGGAAACGCCACGAGCCATCGGCGGCCTGGCTGTACAACAGCTCCGCCGGTAGCGGGCTGGAGCCGGCGATGCGACCCTTGACCGGTATCACCGGCGTGCGGTCCAGGCCGGCAAACTGGGCCAGCGGGCGTGCATCCAGCAACAGCTTGTGGCTGCGTTGTGCTGCCTGTACCTGGGCAATGTCCGCCAGCATGTCCGCACGAGGCGGCTTGGCGGTCCAGTGCCCCGAATCCATCGGTGCGATCGCGTCGATATCCACTTCGTAGCCGGCCATGATCCAGGCGTGGGTACCGCCGTCCAGGATGGCGACATGGTCTGCCGGCTCGCCGAACAGCTGCAGCTCGTAGGCGAGAAATGCCGCCTCCTGAAGAGATGTGGCATCGTCACCCGTCGGCACCAGCACGATCGGTTTGCCATGCTCCAACTGGGAGGCCTGCATCACCGCCTGAAACTCCTCCGCCGTCGGCAGCAGGAAGTCCACTTTCTTGCCGTCGATCTCACGCTTTTCGCGGAGGGCCCAGAAGTTCACCGACAACGCATCGAAAATGTGGCCGCCGACCCGGTCGAGCATCTTCTTGCCATTGACCGTACTGAACGTCGACTTGTCCGTGAGTGAATTCAAGTCATCGCGGATGTCGACAATCTGCACATCATCGGCATGCGCGTGCAGCCATTGTGGCGTCACCACCGGTCCGGGCAACACACTGGCATGGGCTGCGCCGAACGCACCGAAAGCCACCATCCCGACCCAGCCCAGCAAGACTCTTACTCTGCGTATCGTCATGTTCCCCTCCCAAAGTTCATGTGCGTGACAAAACGTCACGACAAAACAAGCGTATGCCGCATCCCCGCGGAAACTGTACTCTGATGACGACCACCCTGAAACCGCCAAAGCCCATCGAGCTGCCGGTCAGTCTCGACGTTTCAAGCGGGCCCGGCTTCACAGCTCACTGAACCGCCGGGCGTTCCGCCCTTCGGAAGTAGGAAGATCCATGATGCCGACGCGCGCCTGGGGACTGCTGCCGATGGTTTTCCGGCCTGCCTGCGAGCGAATCAGCCCAACTCGCCGTTCAACACGGCTGCGAGACGGATGCCGGCGCGCTCAAGCTGGCGCTCGACTACCGGCCAGGCCTTCGCCTGATAGGTATCGGACCAGCCATAGACCGGATGCGCCGGTAGCGCCGGATAGGCCACCTGGCGCGCCAGTGCATGGGACTGTTCGGCCCATTGCACCGTGGACTGCAGCAAGTGCCGCGCCAACATCGGTGGCGCCCAGCGAGCCCGCTCGGCAGCGCCGATCTGCCGGTTGAGTCGGCGCGCCGATTTCCATACCAGCGCATGGTCGAAGCTGTAGTCGGGGCCGGTATGCAGGTGCAGTGCCTGTTCCAGGATGGCGCTGTCCCAGATCGCATGAAGGCTGGTGCGATGGCCGAAATAGATCACCGGCACCTCATTGCCACCTTTGTCGTGGTGATCCTCGGTATGCAAAGGCTGGTGGATGTCACCGACGAAGTGCACCAGGAACTTCAGCGCGCGCAGCCGCTGCTTCGGCGTGGCGGCCCGATTGCCGAGAATTTTCGCGAAATGCGGTATCCGCGAAACCACGCAATCGCCATGGCGACAATCGCGTCGCGGGCTGTACTGCGTGGCCGCCAACGGGATGTCGACGTAATGCCAGGGTCCTGTTTCTGGCTGATCGCGGCGGATCTCATCCGGCCACGAGGCGACCTGATCCAGGCTGCGGTGCCCTTCCAGCGCCAGCAACTTGCGCACCTGAGCGAGGGTGCGTGGCGTCAGATGCAAGGTCGCGATGTCGGCGACGATGGCATGCCCCTCCGGCCCCCACGCCAGCGCGCCCGTGCTGAAAACAGCCGTAGCCACGGCAAACAGCATGATCAGGGCGGGTTGCAGGATTCGACGGCTCATGGCGGCATGCGTATTGGGGGAATTGGGCAATTTTTTACCATATCGTGATGACAAGCGAATGATGTGCCCTGATTCCCCACATGTTGCATCCTCACTTCCGCAGCCCCGTATCAGGTGACCGTCTGCAGTTGCGGTCAGCAAAAATATACGTGACCAACATCCCTCAGGAATGGCCGGTCTGCCACGTTTTGCTCGACCCCACCGATCGAGGATGGCCATCTCAAGCCATTCTCCAAGCGAGGATGCAGCAGATGGGTGATCAGATTCGGCATCAACTATTTTCCATCGCCGGTCTTCAGCGGCGCTGACGCACCAAGATGCTGCGCCATGAAGGCGAGCACATCGGCGGCGCGGTCAATCCGCTTGTTGGTGGGCATGTAGTTGTGGCTGGTCTGGGTGTCCACGCGCAGCAGGATCGGGTTGGCACAATCCTGCGCGTGCTGCAGGCTCGCCGCGAACTTGTAGGTATGGCTGGGAACCACGCGGTCGTCATGATCTGCCGTGGTCAGGATGGTCGGCGGGTAACAGGTGCCGGGCTTGACGTTCTGCACTGGGGAATACTTGATCAGCCAGTCGAAGTCCTTCTTCTTGTCGGACGTGCCGTACTCGGGGGACCACAGCGCGCCGCCGGAGAATTTCTGATAGCGCAGCATGTCCTGCACCCCGGCGCCAGCGTAGGCGGCGCCGAACAGTTCCGGGTGCTCGGTGATCGAGGCGCCCACCAGCAGCCCGCCGTTGGAGTAGCCCTCGATGCCCAGGTGCGGCGTGCTGGTGTAGTGATGACTGATCAGGTATTTCGCCGCCCAGGCAAAATCGTCGAACACATTCTGCTTGTTGCCCAGCATGCCGGCGTGGTGCCACGCCTGGCCATACTCACCGCCGCCGCGGATGTTGGCCACGGCGTAGATACCTCCCATGTCCAGCCAGGTCGGCAAGGTGTTGGAGAAGCTGGGCGTGATGCTGATGTCGAAACCGCCGTAGGCATACAGCAGGGTCGGATTGGCACCGTCCAGCTTGATACCCTTGCGGTAGGTGATGAACATCGGCACGCGGGTACCGTCCTTGGAATGGTAGAACACCTGTTTGGTCGCGTACTTGGTGGCATTGAAGGGTACGTCCGGCTTGAAGAACGTACTGGCCTTGCCGCTGGCCACGTCGTAGCGGTAAACCGTGCCCGGGTACAAAAACGAGGTAAACCCGAAGTACACTGTGTCGCGGTCTTTGCGAGACTGGATGCCATACACCGTACCCACGGTGGGCGTCGGCAGCGAGCCGACCTTGCGGCCATTGGGCGTGTACACGCTGACATCGCTCTTGACGTCGACCAGCCGGTTGACCAGCAGCTTGCCGCCGGCCAGTTGGGCATTTTGGATCACGCTGGCACCCTCCGGAACGATCACCTTCCAGTGGGCAAACGCCGGCTTGCGCACGTCGAAGGCGACGACACGCCCGCGTTTGGCGTCCCGCGTGGTCAGCAAAAAGATGGTGTCGCCGAGGTGACCGACGGGCTGATATTCGGCCTTGTCATCGGTGTATACCGGTTGCAGAGTCGCATTCACGTCGGGGTGCGCGCCATCGCCGAGGTCGGCAATGTACAGGCGGTTGTTGCTTGAAGTGCCGTGATTGAGGGTAACGAACAGAAAACGCCCGTCCTCTGACACCTGGCCGCCAACCACCCACTCGGGCAACTTCGGATTGCTGTAGATCAGGGTGTCGTCGCCTTGGGGGCTGCCAAGCCGGTGGTAGTACAGCGACTGCACAGAAACCTTGTCGGCAATCGCCTGACCCTTGGCGGGTGCGGGATAGCGCGAATAGAAAAAACCCTTGCCGTCGGCGGTCCAGGACAAGCCGGAAAACTTGACCCAGTGGATGACGTCGTCGGTCGGTTTGCCGCTGGCGGTGTCCAGCACGTGCAGGGTTTCCCAGTCCGAACCGCCCTGGGACAGGCCATACACCACGTGCTTGCCGTGATCCGATGGGCGCCAGTCGAGCAGCGCGATGCTGCCATCCTTCGACAGTGTGTTGGGATCGAGCAGGATCCGCGCTGGCGCGTCCGGATCCGCCTTGACGAACAGCACACCCTGGTTCTGCAGGCCGGTATTGTGGCTGTAGAAAAGCATGTTGCCGGCCTGATACGGCACGCTTTCGTGCGGCACATCCTGCAACTGCGTCAGTCGGTGGTGGATCCACGAGCGCGAGGCGATGGCCTGGAGGCGGCTGGCGGTGAACGCGTTTTCCTTCGCCACCCATGCGTGCAGCCGGGGACTGTCCAGTTGCTCCATCCAACGATACGGTGCGGGCACCCTGTGGCCGAAGTAGTTGTCGACCGTATGGTCACGATACGCTTGCGGGTAGGCAGGGGCAGTCGCCTGCCGCGCGTTCGCGCTGCACACGACAGACAAAAACACAATGGCTGGCAGCCATGAGCGTTGGCGCGGCATAGGGCCTCTCCGTCGGGGATTTCAATGGCCGACAATAGTCCTGCCGATCAATGTCCACATAGGCCGGTCGTCATGCACGCGCCAAAAAATTTCAATGGCGCCGGATGGATTCCTCCAGTTGCTCGCGTCGGTGCTTGCCCTGGTGTTCGATCATCCAGCCCGGATATTCAGGTGGCAGCGCGCTGACCTTGTCCAGCGCCGCCAGCTCGTCGTTGCCGAGGCTGACCGCTGTGGCAGCAAGGTTGTCGTCGAGCTGATCCATGCGCCTGGCGCCGACAATGACGCTGGTGACCGCTGGCTGATGCAACAACCAGGCAAGAGCAATCTGCGCGACGGACACACCTTTCTTGTCGGCGATGCCACGCATCACCTCGATGCAGTCGTAGGCGCGCTCGCGGTCCACCGGCGGAAAGTCGAAGCTGGCACGTCGGCTGTCCTTGCCAGCCTCCACGTCACGCCCGTATTTGCCGCTCAGCAGGCCGCCAGCGAGCGGACTCCAGACCATCAGGCCGAGCTGCTCGCTCTGCAGCGCCGGGATGATCTCGCGCTCCAGATCCCGGCCGGCGATCGTGTAATACGCCTGCAGCGACTGGAACCGTTCCAGCCCATGTTGCGCGGCGAGGCCTGTCGCCTTGACGATCTGCCAGGCGGCCCAGTTGGATACCCCGACATAGCGCACATGACCATGCCGCACCAGGGTGTCGAGGGCCCGTACGGTTTCCTCGATAGGCGTGGCCGGGTCGAAACCATGCACCTGGTACAAGTCGATGTGGTCCAGCTGCAACCGCTTCAGGCTAGCCTTGACCCCGTCCATGATGTGATGACGTGACAGCCCGCGCGAGTTGGGTGACTTGGTGCCGGTTTCACCAAACACCTTGGTCGCCACCACCACGTCCTCGCGCGGCACCTTCAGGTTTTTCAGCGCCTGCCCGGTGATGATCTCGGACTGGCCTTCGGAGTACACATCGGCGGTGTCGATGAAGTTGATGCCGGCGTCACGTGCCCGCCCGATCAAGCGCTCCGCATCGTTCTGCTGCAGGTCGCCGATCTTGCTCCACATCTCGCCCTTGCCACCGAACGTCATCGTGCCAAGGCACAGCTCGGAGACGAAAAGCCCGGTATCGCCCAGTTGTTTGTAATGCATGTTGTCTGATCCTCCTGGTGGTATCGCGCATTCTGTCCAGTCGTGTCTGGTCGGGGCGATTATGGCGAAATCTGTCGGGTCGGCATGATCAATGCCTCCTGGATATTGACGTGGGCGGGCTGGGCAAATGCATACACCAGGGCATTGGCAATATCCTCGGCGTGCAACGCGTCCAGCGCATCCCGTCGCTGCTTCATCTGGTCCGCCGGTACATTGTGCCCCCAGTTCGTATGCACCGCGCCGGGCTCGACCAGCGATACCCGGATGCCTTCCTCACCCAACTCCTTGCGCAAGGCGTCGTGGAAACCGACCACCGCAAACTTGGTCGCGTTGTATACCGACCATCCGGCAATACCGTAACGGCCACCGACACTGGATACGGTGCTGATCATCGCACCGTGCCGCCCACGCAGCAGCGGGATCGCCTGCTGCGTGCAGTTGAGCACGCCATACAGGTTGGCATCGATGGTGGCCGTCCACTCATCGCGCGTGCTGTGTTCGAACGCATTGTGGTAGCCGACACCTGCGTTGTTGAACAGCAGGTCGAGGCCACCGAAGGCCTGCTTGACCTCGCCGAACACCCGTGCCACCGCGTCGACATCGGCAACGTCAGCTGCCTTGACCACCGCACGCTCCCCGAGCTCGCTGGCCAGCGCCTCCAGTTTGTCCCTGCTGCGCGCGACCAGCACCACGTGCACACCCTCCTCCACGAGTGCCCGAGCCGTAGCCTGACCAATGCCGCTGGAAGCACCGGTGATCACGGCCACACTGTTTTTGATATCTCTGAAGTTCACGAAAGACTCCTCTGAAAGCGAAGAAAATGGACGAAAGGCGCTGGATCGCATGCGCTGCCCCAGCCGTCTACCGGAGCGAGCGGGCGGAGCGAGCGGGCGGTCTGCTGCTCGCGGCCGACGGGTCGGCGACGCAGCGACCCGCACATGCTCCACGGGCTTGCACCACTCAAATTCCATGATCCGCGAACGGGCGTCATGTTGCCGTGACTTGTGGATGCTCGTTGCGTCAATCCCCGCAGGGGAATCGGGACGTCGGCATGCTGGTGCGCAAAGCCCGGCGCCTGATTGCCAGCACCAACGCGACCCTTCATGTGGGTATTCCGCGCACGCGAAGTCCTGCAACATTCACCCGGATACGCATCGAATTCCGTCACCGCCGGTTCACGACTACCCGACAGGAAAAATCTGTCGCTCAACGTGTCCCGGCGGCACTCTGGACGCCGGATTCACCGCCACACAGCTGCTCCAGCAGGTCCGGCCGCAGGATGCGCACCGACTTGCGATTCACGGCGAGGATCCCTGCCGCCTCCAGGCGGCTGAACAATCGGCTGACCGTCTCGATCACCAGACCCAGATAGTTGGCGATTTCGTAGCGGGACATCGGCAACATCAACGCCGATGGATCCCGTGAAAGTCGACCGTAGCGATCCGCCAGACCGCGCAGAAAAATGGCAAGTCGCCGCTGGGCGTTCTGCTTGCCGATCATCACCATGTGTCCCTGCTCGGCGACGACCTCACGGCTGATCACCCGCATCAGCTGATCATGCAATGCGGGCACCGCGCTGCTGACGGTCCGCAACTGGATGTAGGGCAGCTCACAGATACTGGAGCGCTCGAGTGCCTGCGCGCTGGACGAATAGTGATCGCTGGTCAGGCCACCGATACCGAGGATTTCACCCGGAAGATGGAAACCGAGAATCTGCAAATCGCCGTCGGAACCTTCGACGAAGGTCTTCAGGGAGCCAGAGCGCACGACATACAACGCCGTGAAGGACCCCCCCTGATGGAAAAGTACATCGCCGCGATCAAGCGGACGCTTGTCCCGCACGCTGGCATCCAGTTTCACCAATTCACTGTCGCTGAGGCCTACTGGCAAGCACAGGTCATGCATGGCGCAATAGCCGCAGCTGCGTCGTACCGTGTCCAGATCAGCCACAACCGTTGCGTTTTGAGGCATTTTCATCGCTACGCGGATAACAGCCCCACGGGGTTGTGGAACTATTGCAATTGAGAGGTTATCGCATTGTGCTGCAGTGCGCCAACGAACCCGAGCCGCCGAATCGGACGAAATCGGAAGCAAGGCAAGCGCTCAATGACCGGCGAGATTATGGTACAGCTCATCTTCCTGCGAAAAATGCAGGCTCAAAATGGTATCCAACTGCTGCACAACGCGGTGTATCTCCGTAGCGGACAACGCCGGCGCACCGTCGTCGGCCTGCAGGTCATCGCTCATGCGTGCCAGCAATCGGGTCAGACGAAAAATCTCACGATGGGTATGGCTCATTGCCGCCAACGGATCGTCGCCTTGCAACTGGATAGCCAGCTGCGGATACAGCTTGCGCTCATCCGCCTGTTCGTGAGGGACCAGCTCGCGCTCCAGCAACTCGACCAGTGCTGCCAGCTCATCGCGTGCGGCCGTCGGCGCCAGACCGGCGAACCCCTCGGCCAATGCATGTACCCGCTCCAGCACGGGAGACAAGCCGACATGCTCGTCGCGAAGGCGTTCACCCTGCCCGATATCACGGAGCCTTGGCGACCGGTTGCCCCAGCCTCCCGTCACGGCACGCAACGCGTTGAGGATCACTGCCACATCGATGGCCTCCTGCACGATCGCGCCGGGCAACGGTGGCAATTGACCGATCGCCGCCAACAACATGGCCAGCAACGACAACCCCATGCCGGCCACCACGCCCTGCACCGCGATGCGCCTGGTACGACGGGCAATCTGCAGTGCTTCTGCGATGCGATCCAACCGATCGACCAGTACCACCACCCCCGCCGCCTCGGACGATGCGGTGGCCCCGCGCGCACCCATCGCGATGCCGACGTCAGCCGCCGCCAGTGCCGGTGCGTCGTTGATGCCGTCGCCGACCATCAGGGTGATGCCCTGGGCATGGCCCCGCTTGATCGCCAGCAGTTTGTCGCCCGGCGAGAGCCCTGCACGCACCTCGTCCACGCCCGCCGCCAGGCCGATCGCCTGAGCCACCTCCTGACGGTCTCCGGTGAGCATCACGATGTGTCCGATGCCGGCTTGACGCAGCAGGCGCAACGCGCGCGGGGACTCCAGCCGCAGCCGGTCGGCAAACAGCACTGCGCCGGCCAGCACCCCGTCGATGGCGATGAAGCTGCCGCCGATATCTTCATAGACCATCCGCCGCAGCAGGGCGTCCGCCCATGGCTGCGGCGGCGTCGCGGCAGCCACGTAATGGTGGCCACCGAAGATCACCTGATGCCCATCGACCACGCCATGCAGGCCCGCACCCGGCTCCTCACCAACCTCTCGCGGGACAACCAGTGACAGGCCCTGTGCCTGCCCCGCCCGCACGATCGCCTGCGCCACCACATGCGGCGATGCCTGCCCCAGCGACGCGGCCAGCCGCAACAACTGTGCTGGCGTATGGAGACCGACGCTCTCCACCGCCAACACACTCACCTGACCAGCGGTAAGCGTACCGGTCTTGTCCAGAAAGAGGATTTGTCCACGCGCCAGCGCTTCCAGCGTGGCGCCGTCCTTGACCAGGATGCCGCGGCGGGCACTGCGCGAGATACCAGCCACGATCGCCACCGGCACGGCCAGGATCAGTGGACACGGCGTGGCCACCACCAACACGGCCAGGGCGCGCACGGGGTCGCCGCTGAGCAACCACGCGGCACCGGCCAGTAGCAGGGTCAACGGAATCAAGGCCAGCGCATAGCGATCCGCCAGACGCACGAACGGCGCGCGCGACTGCCGCGCCGCTTCGACCATGCGCACGATGCCGGCGTAGGTACTGCGCGACGACGACTGGCTGGCGGCCATGTCGAACGGCGCCCCCGCGTTGACGACACCGCTGCGTATCGCCTCGCCAACCTGACGGCGCACCGGCAACGACTCACCCGTCAGCGCCGATTCGTCCAGGGTCACCGTCCCATCCAGCACCTTGCCATCGACCGGCACCACCTCGCCCATGCGCAGCAGCAGTCGATCCCCCGGCTGCACGCGCTCCACAGGCACTTGCTCCAGCGTCTGTCCGCAGTAGCGCCAGGCCGTACGCGGCGCGCGTTCAATCAGGCGCCGCAGCTCACGCTCTGCGCGATGCGTGGTGTACTCCTCCAGGGCCCGGCCACCGGCCAGCATCAACGCAATCACCGCCGCCACCAGCGCCTGTCCCAACAGCACCGCACCGCTGATCGCCATCAACGCAATCAGGTCCACGCCGAGCTCGCGACGACGCAGTCGAATCACGATCTCGACCAGCAGCAGGCCCGCCATCAGCAGAGCGCTTGAGCTCCATGTCAGCGCGGCGGCCTCAATGTCCCCGGACCCATGCAGCGCGATACCACCGAGCAGTGCAAGCACGGTGAGACCAAGCAGCCCCCTGTTCAACCAGTGACGCAGTCCGGTCAGTGACAAACCAGCACCGGCACATCGCCGTGAAGGAGTACCTTGTGGGTCTCGCTGCCCAGCAACAGACGGTTCAGACCGCGCCAGCCGTGCGAGGCCATCACGATCAGGTCGCATTGCCGGTCGACGGCAGTCTTGACAATTGCCGCATAGGGTTGGTCATTGATCTTGTGACTGCTTTCGCAAGGAACGCCGGCAGCAGCGGCACGTTGTTTTACCTCCTTCAGGTAGCCCTCGGCACGCTCCACCGCATCAGCCAGGTAAAATTCCTGGTTGGCCTGGATAATGTCGACCAGATAGGCGAGCGAAGGAAAGGGAGCCACCACATGGAAGGCGTGAACTCTGGCACCGAGTTTGGTGGCCAGTGCGATGCCAGTATCAGCGGCGCGCAACGACAGCTCGGATCCGTCGGTTGGCAGCAGGATGTGTTTGAACATGGCATGGCTCCCGGATGACGGGAAGCGGCCCGACAAACGCGCGCTTCACCGTGGCGGGCAGTATGCGCTCGTGCATGCGGCCGCCTGTTGATCCGAGTCAAGTGCATCACCCCTCCGCCGACCCGGTTCGAGCGCAATCGGCAACATGGGAGCGGCACGCAACAATGGACATCAATTGACCTCGGTCAATTCGTGCGAATTCCCGCTCGGGCACGATCAAGCCGTCATCCAGGACTGGCCATCACCATGCTCGATTTCATCGTAAACGTTGGAAAGGCCAAGGGCGACTCGGAGCTGGTTCGCGGCGCACTACGGCTTGCATCCCAGCACCCATCCTTCCTCACGGGCTTGCAACTGGTGCCGGCGTATCCCTCACTGTTGGAGGAAAATGACTCGATGGCCGAACTGGCAGCAGCCGAGGACAGTGCCACGGCGCGTCGGGCATGGTGGCTTGAAACGTGCCGCGCGGCAGGCGTTACCGGCAACTGGGAAGTACTTCGCGGGGACCCTGCGGACGCACTGGCCAGACGCTCGCGGCTCGCCGATCTGGTGATCGGCGAGCTGCCGATCAGCGACCCGGATGCCCCGGCCGGGTTCGACGAAGTCACCCGCACGCTGTTCGCCCAGTCGTCGGCAATGCTGCTGGTACCCGATGTCTGGCACGGCGAGCTGGCCGCCAAACGGATACTGGTCGCCTGGAACGGGTCCGGCGAAGCCGCCCATGCGGTGAAAGCCGCCCTGCCGCTACTGAAGCAGGCTCGCACCGTGCAGGTTCTCGACGGCGAGCGCGTGGCGCTGTCAGGCATCAGCCCGCCCCGGCTGCCACTGCGAGAATGGTTTGAGCGGCATGACATCGAGACGCAGTGGCACGCCTTCCCGAGCGAGCACGATGCCGGTCGCGCGCTTCACCACCAGGCGAAGACCCTGAATACCGATCTGATGGTGATGGGAGCGTGGGGGCGATCGCGGCTCAGGGAACTGATGTTGGGTGGCGCCACCCGCTGGATGCTGGAAAACGCGACGCTGCCGCTGCTTCTGGCCCGATGACCGGCAACATCAAGCCGCGCGATCGAGAGGTTTCGATCGAGAAGTCTGTCGCTTCATCCCCGCGTTGACGGAGCAATCTCCCTGACGGCGGTGGCGAAACGGTCCCCCATATCGGCCACGCACGTGGCGTTCCAGGTCGCACGCGACCTGCCCGGCGGAGCTGCCAGCGCGACCCGCAGCTTATGCGCAAGTATGGTGACCGTGGATTCGATCCTCAGCCCGGCCTTGGTAACATCGGTGGGTACCGGGGTGACCACGACGGGGGATGTCCTGGATTTTGTGTAAGCGGGCCACAGGCAGGACACCGCCCCTTTGACGCGGAGACACCATGAGCCCGCGCAAGCACGAAGTCGCTGACGAGCTGCTCTGCAGCCTGTTGGTTAACGACAAGAAGCCCGAAGACCTATCGGTGAAAAAAACGGTGTGCTCAAACGGCTGAGCCAGTTGCTGGTAGAGCGGGCGCTGGATGCGGAGATGGCCGAGCACCTCGGCCACGACAAGCACCAGCCAGTCGCCAACGCGGCCGGCAAGACGCGTAGCGGATGCAGCGGCAAGACGCTCAAAGGCGAGTTCGGCGAGCTGCCGATCGAGATCCCGCGTGATCACCACACCATGCCGCGCACCTGAAGGCTGAAGATCGCGACCAGCTTCAAGCACCCGGATGTCGCTCACGCCACGCGGCCAACGCCACGTGATAGCGCTCCAGCGCATCTTCGTGGACGTCATACACGCAGCGGGGGCAGCCTTCTCCGCAGCAGTCCATCGGGTCGGGCTCGGGTGGCCGCTGCGGCGCCAGGTCAGCGGCGTCATCGGGCGGTGGCGCGGGATCGGTCGGGCTCAAGAGATCCTCCGGATCATGCGTTGGCGGAACTGGCGGACGAACCGCCTCGAAGGTTCCGATGGTGCCGCCAGTCGCCGCTACAGCTCAAGCCGGACGCCTGGTCGATGCACACAACCGGCGTGGCCAGGCGGCGGCTATTTCGCCGGTTTGCGGAAACGGTACATGAACTGGTCGGTATGGCCACGTATCGACTTGTCGAACACTTTGATGGTGTGCGGATCGGCCGGATTGCGCAGTGCCTGGCTCTGGCCGGCAAAGACGAAGCCAGCCGCCTCCACCTGTTTCCTGACGATCGCCGGGTCGATGCGATGCAAGGTATCGGTGTCGGCCATGCCGGAGCCGGCAGGCGCCACATGATCGATGATCACCCACAGGCCGCCGGGCTTGAGCGCCTTGAACACCTGCCGGTTGAGCACCGCCGGATCAACCTTCCCCATGAACTTGTCGGGATAGTCGTGGTAGTTCTGCGAAGTGAACACGAGGTCGACCGGCGCGGGCGCACTCAGCTGATCGGCCGGCTGGGTCAGCACGCTGACATTGGCGTAGTGCGGCTGTGCCGCCAGCTTGCGTGAACCGGCCACGCCGGAGGCATCTTCCCTGGCGTATTCGTTGGGCCACAGCGCATACACATGGCCGGTCGGCCCGACGATCGCGCTGAACACGCGGGTGAAATAACCGCTGCCCGGAATCAACTCGAGCACTTTCTGGCCTGGCTTGACCTCGGCAAAGCGCATCACCGCGCCGATCTTGCGACGGGCGTCGGCGTGCCTGTCGGCCTGGCGCGCGGGATCATTGATCGCCTTGGCCACCATCACAGAGATCACCGCCCGGGCAGGCGGTGGCGGCGAGGCCAACGCCGCGCCTGGCAGGAAAACCGCGATCAACAGACTCAGGACCATGGCACGCATGACGTACTCCGCAAGAACATGAGGTCTGCCGATTGTGCACCCGATTCACCGAAATGGCTGCATGTCGCCCGACACAAGCGACAACACCGCGCCAGGCTGGTAAAACTGAGGTGACAGCCTCCCCCGGAGCTGGTTGCAGGAGAAGCCGATGGCGTCTCGCCACTTGTGGATTGCAACGCTTGGCACGCTGCTGGCACTACCGCCGGCAGCGGCCACGGCACAACGGGCACGCTGGCCTGCCAGCCAGGTCGAGGCCATGCGCAAGTCCGAGCGGATCATGCGCGAGGCCAACACGCACAAGGGTCTGCTGGCCCAGTACAAGGTGATGCGCCGCGCCTATGTCGACGATGACGATCCGGCATTCCGGGTCATCTTTGGGCAATATCTGAGCTGGTACCAGACCTATATCGGCGATTACCCCGCCGCCGCCGCGACCTTCTCGATCAAGCAGGTTGCACTGCCCGATGACCGTCCGTCGCCGCTGACCGACGAAAACTACACCGCACGGCCTGCATTGCAGGCGATAGCCGAACTGGCGCGCCCCTACCGCGCGGTGTTTTTCAATGAAGCCCACAACGTGGCGCTGACCCGTACGCTCACCGTGCAATTGCTGGCGAAACTGCGCGCGGAAGGCTTTGATTACTTCGCGGCCGAAACGCTGTATCAGAGCGACACCAAGCTGTCATCGCGTGGCTATCCGACCCGCGACAGTGGCTTCTACACCGAAGAACCGATTTATGCGGAAATGGTGCGTAGCGCGCTGAAGCTCGGCTACAAGGTCATTGCCTACGAGGACGAGTCGGCAGGCAGTCCCGATCAGCGCGAGGCGGCACAGGCACGCAACATCTATCGCCAGGTGTTCAAGCACGATCCGCAGGCCCGGCTGGTGGTCGACGCCGGTTATGGCCACATCGTGGAACAAGGCCGTTTCCTGGGCGGCTCGTCGATGGCCGAGCACCTGCGCCGGATCACCGGCATCGACGCGCTGACGGTGGAGCAGACCATGCTGTCCGGACATGCCACGCGCAGCGACGACCACCCGGTCTATACCGCCGTCATGCAACAGTTGCATCCGAAGGTGCCGATCGTGTTCGTGGACAAGGCCGGCAAGCCGTGGTCGCTGCGGCCGGGCTATGACGTGAGCGTGTTTTTTCCGCGTACGAGGCGGCAGCGCGGGCGCCCCACCTGGCTGGATCTTGGTGGCCTGCGCCGCCCGTATTTCGTCAGCGGCGAACGCTGTCGACGCAGCTACCCCTGCCTGGTTGAAGCGCGCTATGCCGATGAAGGTGCGGACGCGATCCCGGCGGATCGCCTGGTGCTGAACACGCTGCCACCGAATCCGGCCAGCATCGATCGCATCAGCAACGGGCGGGTTGCGCCAGGCAGTGATCTTTACCTGCGACCGGGAACATACCGGCTGCGCTTCAGCGACGAGGACAATCAGGTGCTGTTCCAGCGGGAGATCACGGTGCGCCTGCCCCACCGATGAATCAGCTGGCTCGTCGTTGCAACCGGACCAGCCCCGGGTGGCGACATGACCGACATCTTCTCCGGTGCCTGCAGTCGCGGCAGGCCGAATCCATGCGCCCCGCAGACGCGCACGAAAAAGCCCGCGAAACATTTCGCGGGCTTTTTCGTGGCAGGGACCGAACGCCGTTATTGTTGCTGGCTGGGATCGAACCCGTGGCCGGCAGCATCCTTGCCTTTCATGTGCTCGTCCATCTTGACCGGTGCGCGGGTGTCCTGCAGCGCACGTGCCTTGGTGGTCACCGGATTGATCTCCTTCAAGGTGCCGCCGTCGTCGTAGTAGGCCTTGAAGCCGTAATCCAGCTGCATGCGCGCCAGATACTGCAAATGTTGCTTGCGTACCTTCGATTTGTCACTGGGCACCAGCAGGACGGTCTTCGGCAGCTTGCCCTGATCCTTCAGGTAGGCGAAGTGACTGCCGGTATCGATCGCCGAAAGTACCGCGCCATCGACCACGAACTGGCCTGACTTGTAGGCCTTGATGGTCATGTCGAACTTCTTTTCCATCGAGGCGACGGCGGCCTTGTCCTTGACGCCACCGAAGTGGCAGCCGGCCAGCAGCAACATGCTGCCCAGCATGATCGCAGCCGTGGCACGCGTCAGCAGTGTGGAAAAACGGATCATGCGGGTCTCCTGGGGATGAATCGATGGGATCAGATCTGCAGTGTAGCGCCGGTTCGCAGCCAAGGCAGCGATCCGTAGCCGTCGCCCTTCAGACGCAGGCTCAGGTTCGTGGCAAGGTGACGCCCTGCTGGCCCTGGTACTTGCCGCCACGATCCTTGTAGCTGGTCTCGCATTCCTCATCGGACTCGAGGAACAGCATCTGCGCCACGCCTTCGTTGGCATAGATTTTGGCCGGCAGCGGCGTGGTGTTGGAGAATTCCAGCGTCACGTGGCCTTCCCACTCCGGTTCCAGCGGGGTCACGTTGACGATAATGCCGCAGCGCGCATAGGTGCTCTTGCCCAGGCAGATCGTCAACACCTGACGCGGGATGCGGAACAACTCCACCGTCCGCGCCAGCGCGAACGAATTCGGCGGGATGATGCACACGTCCGCCTCGACGTCGACGAAGCTCGACGGATCGAACGCCTTCGGATCGACAATCGTCGAGTTGATATTGGTGAAAATCTTGAACTCGCGTGCGCAGCGCACGTCATAGCCGTAACTGGAGGTTCCATACGAGACCAGCTTCTGGCCGTCACGCACCTTGACCTGGCCCGGCTCGAACGGCTCGATCATGCCATGGCTCTGCGCCATGCGGCGGATCCACTTGTCGGATTTGATACTCACACGACCTCCATTCGTAGCGATGCCGACCACGGCACTCGCGCGGCAGACCGGCAAAAATACATGGTGATGGCCTCGCCGCGCCAGCGCCGCCGACAGCAGCGCACCTTGGACGCGATGCCTTTGTCCGTTCGTCGAGCGAAAGCCATTCGCCCACGGCGCGGGCTCCTGCATGGGCAGGTCCAGCGCATCGGATACCTCGACATCATGCCGCCGGCGTACCCTGCACCACGATCTTGCCCAGCCCCAGCGACTTGTTGCGCGGCTGGCGCGACAGGCGCCCGGCGACGTTGCGGGCGATCTCGCGGTAGCGCACGGTCAGATCGGAATCCGGCATCGCCACCACCGTGGGGGTACCGCCGTCGGCCTGCTCGCGGATGCGGATATCCAGCGGCAACGAGCCCAGATACGGCACGCTGTATTGGTTTGCCATCCGCGCACCACCGCCCTCGCCGAAGATGTGCTCCTCATGGCCGCAGTTCGAGCACACATGGGTCGCCATGTTTTCCACCACGCCCAGCACTGGAACATCGACCTTCTCGAACATCTTCAGTGCCTTGCGCGCATCCAGCAGGGCGATGTCCTGCGGCGTGGTGACGATCACCGCACCGGCTACCGGCACCTTCTGCGACAGGGTGAGCTGGATGTCGCCGGTACCGGGGGGCAAGTCGATGATCAGGTAATCGAGCTGCTCCCAGCGGGTGTCGGTGAGCAATTGCATCATCGCCTGGGTAACCATCGGGCCACGCCAGATCATCGGGGTCTCCTCCTCGACCAGAAAGCCTATCGACATCACCGACAAGCCGTGCGCCTGCATCGGGATGATGGTCTTGCCATCCGGCGAACCCGGCTTGCCACTGACCCCGAGCATGCGTGGCTGGCTGGGGCCGTAGATGTCGGCGTCCAGCACCCCGACCGTCGCACCCTCGGCGAGCAAGGCCAGCGCCAGGTTGGCCGACACCGTGGACTTGCCCACCCCCCCCTTGCCCGATGCCACCACGATGATGTTCTTTACGTTCGGCAGCGGCGCCAGCGTCCCCTGCACCTTGTGTACCTGGGTGCGACTGGTGATCGACACCGCGGCGGCGGCAATGGCCGGATCGGCTTCCAGCGCCTGGCGCACCTGCCGGGTGAGGGCCTCGATGGCACCCGCCGCCGGATAACCGAGCTGCAGGTCCACCGAGACCCTGGCCCCGTCCACGCCGACCGCGCGGACGCTGTCGAGCAACGGCGCGCCGCTGTGGGTGTCAATCATCTCGCCAAGAATCTGGCGTACAACGGCTTCATTCGCCTGTGTCATGTCGGCTCGGGTCGCTAGGGGGAGACTGTCGATTATGCCAGCCAGCAGCCTCCTCCACCTGACGCAGATCAGTGCCGGATGGCCCCGCTGCCAGGCCCCGGACGTGGCGCAATGCAGCTTGACGCCGCTGCAGAACCTCGCCAGTCTTCCCTCCATACGCTTTCGTACGGGAGGATCGCCATGAAGCATGTGTTTCGTCTCACCCTCGCTGCCGGCCTGATGCTGGCTGCCGGCTCCGCCATCGCCGCCAACGACACCCCGGTTGGCACCTGGAAAACCATCGACGACAGCACCCACCAGGCGAAGTCGATCGTGCAGATCACCGAGAACAACGGCGAGTACCAGGCAAAGATCCTCAAGCTGCTGAATCGCACCCCGGCAGCCATCGCCAGGGACGGGGAGCACCCGTTGTGTACGCAATGCGACGGCAAGCGCAAAAACCAGCCGATCGAGGGCATGACGATCATGTGGGGCGTGACCCGGGACGGCGATACGTGGGACGGCGGCAAGATCCTCGACCCGAAGAGCGGCAAGATCTACAAGGTGAAGCTGTCGATGAAGGACGGCGGCCAGAAGCTGAAGGTACGCGGGTACATCGGTTTCTCGCTGTTCGGTCGCTCGCAGGTGTGGGATCGCGAGCCCTGAGCCAGCCTGACACGGAGACGGAAAAGGCGCGCTTCGGCGCGCTTTTTCCGTACTGTCAGCCGGCCGTGACGCGGCCATGGGAATGGACGGCCATGCCATAATGCGCAGTCATTCCGGAATGTTGTCTGCCATGCGCCGTCGCCTGCTTGTCACCCATGCCCTGCCCTATGCCAATGGCCCGCTGCATCTGGGTCACATGCTGGGCTATATCCAGACCGACATCTGGGTGCGCGCGCAGCGCATGATGGGCAACGAGGTGCATTTTGTCGCCGCGGACGACGCCCACGGCACGCCGATCATGCTGGCCGCGGAAAAGGCCGGCGTCTCGCCGGAGACGTTCATCGCGCAGATGCGCGCCGGCCACGAGGCAGACTTCGCCGACTTCCACTTCAGCTACGACCACTATCACACCACCCATTCGGACGAAAATCGGGAGCTGGCCTCGCTGATCTATACCCGCCTGCGCGACGGCGGGTCGATTGCCAGGCGCAGCATCCAGCAGTTGTACGATCCGGAGAAGCAGATGTTTCTGCCGGACCGCTACATCAAGGGCGCCTGCCCCAACTGCGGCACGCCGGACCAGTACGGCGACAACTGCGAAAACTGCGGCGCCACCTATGCGCCGACCGACCTCATCGACCCCACCTCGGTGATGTCCGGGGCCACCCCGGTGCTGCGCGATTCAGAGCATTACTTCTTCGAGCTGGGCAAGTTCGAGGCGCTGCTGCGCGACTGGTTCGGTGGCAAATTCACCGCCGGCAAGGCGGTCGCCAATGCCGGCGTGGCGGCCAAGCTGCGCGAATGGCTGGACGGCGGCCTGAGGGACTGGGACATCTCGCGCGACGCGCCCTATTTCGGCTTTCCGATCCCCGATGCACCCGGCAAGTTCTTCTACGTATGGCTGGACGCACCGGTCGGCTACCTGGCCAGCTTCAAGGCCTTGTGCGATCGCACCGGGCTGAAGTTCGACGACTTCCTCGGTGCCGACAGCCGCGCCGAGATGCATCATTTCATCGGCAAGGACATCATCAATTTCCACGGCCTGTTCTGGCCGGCGATGCTGCACGGCGCGGGTTTCCGCACGCCAACCGCGCTGCATGTCAACGGCTACCTGACGGTGAACGGCGCCAAGATGTCCAAATCACGCGGCACCTTCATCCAGGCACGCACCTACCTGGACACGGGCATCCATCCGGAATTCCTGCGCTACTACTTCGCCACCATGCTCAGCGACGCACCGGTCGACCTGGACCTGGACCTGAAGGCGTTCGAGGAACGCGTCAACTCGCATCTGATCGGCAAGTGGGTGAACATCGCCAGCCGCACCGCCGGCTTCGTGCACAAGTTCTTCGATGGCAAACTGGCCGACCGCTTCGATGCCGAAGAGGACGCGTTGTGGCAAGCCGCGCTATCGCACTATGACGGCGTCCCCCAGCTCTACGAAAGCGGCGAGTTCGCCGAGGTGACCCGGCGCTTCGTCGCCATCGCCGACAGCGTCAATGGCTACATCGCCGCCAAGGCGCCATGGCTGATCGCCAAGGACGAGACTCGCCGCAACGAGCTGCAGCAAGTCTGCAGCCTGTCATTGACAGTATTCCGCCTGCTGTCCGGCCTGCTCAAGCCGGTACTGCCAACCACGGTCGCGGCCGCCGAGCAATTTCTCGCCGCGCCGATTGCCGACTTCGACGATGCCCGCCGCGAGCTGCACGGTCACACCGTCAACGCGTTCGAGCCGCTGCTTGCGCGCATCGACCCCAAACGCATCGAGGCGATGGTCGAAGCCTCGAAGGAATCGCTCGGCGTCACACCCGAGGCACCCGCAACCCCGAAGAAAAAACCCATGAACGACAGCGCCAAGCTATCCAGTACGACGCCCGATATCGTCAGCATCGACGACTTCGCCAGGCTCGACCTGCGTATCGGCAAGGTCACCGTCTGCGAGTTCGTCGAGGGCTCGGACAAGCTGCTGCGCTTCGAACTCGACGCCGGCGCACTGGGCACGCGGCAGATCTTCTCCGGCATCCGGTTCGCCTACGGCGAACCGGAGAAGCTGGTCGGCCGCAACGTGGTCTTCGTCGCCAACCTGGCACCGCGCAAGATGCGCTTCGGGCTGTCCGAAGGCATGATCCTGTCGGCCGGCGACGGCGGCAGCGAGCTGTTCCTGCTCGATGCCGACCAGGGCGCGAGCCCCGGCGCCACGGTCAAATAAACGGGTTCGTCCGGCCAACAGCCTACCGCGGCGAGCCGGCAGGCTCCTGGTCCATCATTCGCCAGACTCAGAGCTTGTGAAAATATCGAATGCCGTAGCGAGAGCGTCGCCAGGGGTGCGTGACAAGGTGAGTTGTGGGGAAATTCGGGGAGTTTGGTGAACCAAATGACCCGGATTTTCCCGCAGCGCGCCGCCGGCACGGGCATCTGACGGCGATCGGAGTAGGCGGGCGAATTTCACAGCCTCTCAGACCAGCTCGGCGGCACTGGCGATGATTTTGCCGACCAGGCCATACGTCGCGGCGTCTTCCGCCGACATCCAGTAGTCGCGCTCGGTATCGGTGGTGACGCGCTCCACGGACTGGCCGGTCTCGCGGGCAAACAGTTCATTCAGACGCTTTCGCATGCGAATGATTTCGCGTGCGTGAATCTCGATCTCGCTGGCCGAACCGCCGGCACCGCCCGAGGGTTGATGCAGCAGAAAACGGGTATTCGGCAGGCTGAAGCGGTTTTCACGCCGGGCGGCGGCGTAGATCAGCGCACCGGCGCTGGCCACCCAACCGGTCCCGACGATGCGGACATCCGGCTTCACGAACTTGATCATGTCGTAGATGGTATCGCCGGACTCGACGTGCCCACCCTGACTGTTGATGAAGATGGTGATCGGGTCGTCGCTCTCGTACTGCAACGCCAGCAAGCGCGCGGTCACGCGTTCCGCCAGTTTCTGGTCGATGCCGCCGTAGATCAGCAGCGTGCGGGCCTTGAACAGGCGTTCCTCGATTTGCGGTGGCCGCTTCTCGGGCGTCACGGTTTCAGCTTCCGATTCCTTGCCTGACATGGCCGGGGAGTAGTCGATGGAGTGCATGCATGGTTCCTTGAGAGGTGAACTGAGCCGATCGATGCCGACGATGCTAGCGCTGCAAGGACTTGTCAACGCGTCGCCCGGTCTCCCATGAAATTTGACAGTGGCCGGCCCTGCTTCACGTGCGGCTGTTGGATGGTTTGCGCGACAATGGACGCGAAATGACGCCATCACCCACCCAGAATGCTTCCGCCAGCGTGCTCGCCGACCGCATCGACGCGCTGCTGCCGCAGACGCAATGCGAGCAGTGTGGCTACCATGGCTGCCGGCCCTATGCCGAAGCCATCGCCCGTGGCGAGGCCGAGATCAATCAGTGCCCGCCCGGCGGCGCCGCTGGCATCGAACAACTGGCCGCGCTGTTGCGACGGCCAGTGCTGCCATTGAATCCGGAACACGGCATCGAAAAGCCGCGCATGCTGGCACGCATCGTCGAGGCGGACTGCATCGGTTGTACCAAGTGCATCCAGGCCTGTCCGGTGGACGCGATCGTCGGCGCCGCGAAATTGATGCACACGGTGATCGCCGATGACTGTACCGGCTGCGAGCTGTGCGTGCCGGCGTGCCCGGTCGACTGCATCGTGCTGGAGCCGATGCCGGCCGGACAGCTCGACCCGCCACACGCCGACGCCGCCCGCAAGCATTTTCAACGACGCGAGGCGCGGCTGCAGCGGCTGCGGGCGGAACACGATGCTGAACTGGCCGCTCGCAAGGCCGCCGTCGACGGTGCGACCCGACGCAATCCGGTCCAGGAAGCGCTCGCCCGGGCCAAGGCCCGGCAGCAGGAGCCGAAGCCGTGAAGCGCAGCGAGGTGATCGAGCTGTTCAGCCGGCTGCGCGAACTCGATCCACATCCGACCACCGAACTCCACTACACCAGTCCGTTCGAACTGCTGGTCGCGGTGGTGTTGTCGGCACAGGCCACCGACGTGGGCGTCAACAAGGCGACGAAAAAGCTGTATCCCGTCGCCAATACCCCGCAGGCCATGCTGGATCTCGGTGAGGAGGGGTTGAAGCGCTACATCAGCACGATCGGCCTGTTCAACGCCAAGGCGAAAAACGTGATCGGCCTGTGCCAGCGACTGCTCGATCACCACGCCGGGGAAGTCCCGCGCGAGCGCACGGCGCTGGAAGCCCTGCCCGGCGTCGGTCGCAAGACCGCCAACGTGGTACTCAACACCGCCTTTGGCGAACCGACGATCGCGGTCGACACGCATATTTTCCGCGTTTCCAATCGCACCGGACTGGCACCGGGCAAGGACGTGCGCACGGTCGAGGACAAGCTGGTCAAGGTGATACCGGCCGAATTCAAGCAGGACGCGCACCACTGGCTGATCCTGCATGGTCGCTACGTGTGCAAGGCACGCAAGCCGGATTGCCCGCATTGCGTGATCCGCGACCTGTGCCGCTACAAGGACAAGACCGTCGATAGCTGATCGGCCCACATCCGCCGCATGGCGACCCCGAACCCTTGGCGCCTGGCGCCCTCACCCACCACGCCACGTCCACGGCTGTTGCAGGGTGTGACCAAGGTCTACATTGACGCCTGGACGCCATCTACCTGACACTGCGGCAACGTCATTTACTTACGTGCCTGGCAGCGTGCTTGTCGCCAAACTTGGCGATCTCGGGCGGTCATTACCGGTGTGTGTTTCATGGATGGTCGAGTTCATGCGTATCACCCTGCCAGCCGTACAGCGACTTTCCCGCATCATCATTGGAAGTCATTATCAGCGATCAGCTTTTTTGGATCTTCCGAAGGATAAAAAGGTTTGCCAGGTGTCGCACGACTTTTCCGGACAACGGATCTTTCGGGCCTCCGTCGCGGGTAATGCGATGGTGAGGCTCAGCCGGCACATGCAGGCCTGACCATGTCGGGTTCCGTATGGCTTTCGGCTTCCTGAGGTGGTGTCGAACCCGGGGTGTCTGGCACCGCCTTTGAGAACATCCGCCATACGATGTTGCAAATGCCGGGCTACCTCGTTTATCTGAAATGAACTTTCAACGGGAAACCAACGTGCAAATCAAACGGTTTTTGTGCATTTTACTGCTGGCTCTTGTTCCGGCCTGTGCCCTGGCAGCCCCCGCCGCTCCCCATGAGATCCGTATCGGCGCCCTGTATGCGAGTTCCGGCCCGTTCGCGAGCTCATCGACACCCCAATTCCACGGACTTCAATTCTGGGTCCATCAGGTGAACGCAAAAGGCGGCGTCTTCGTCAAGGCCTATGGCAAACGCATTCCGGTGAAGCTCGTCGCCTACGACGACCAGAGTAAAACAAGCCTGGCGGGGACGCTCTATAGCCAGCTCATCACCCGCGACCACGTGCATCTTCTCGCCTCGGACTTCGGCTCTGTCCTGACCTCGGTTGCGGTACCGCTCGCCCGCGAACACAAGACACTGCTCTTCGATGTGACGGGTACTTCTGCAGGTTTCTTTACGCCTGACAATCCCTACGTCGTGCTTACCAGTCTCCCGACCTCCGGGGTCTGGCCGACGACACTTGCGAATTTCGTGGTTGCACAGCACATGCGGCGCGTCGCGATCCTTTACAGCACCAACGATTTCGACGGATCCCAGGCAAAGACTCTGCGCACGAAGCTTGCGGCCGCAGGCATCCATCCGGTTTTCGACCAGGGTGTGCCGTCCGGCACGTCAAACTACACGGTTTTGATCCACCAAATCATGGCGAGCAAAGCGGATTCCGTCTTTGAGTTCGGTTATCCCAACAATGACATCGCTTTCCTTCAGGGCATCATGGCAAGCGGCATGCATTTCCCCATGGTCTTTACCGTCTTTCCGGGTCAGCTCCTGAAGCTGATGGAGAAAAACGTGGGGCCAGAGGGACTCGCGTGGACATACACCTACCCTACGCCCCCGCTTCTGGTACACAAAAACATCAACTACGGCCCAACCGCCGGCGAATTCCTGAAGGAGTACCAGCAGCAGAATCACCGCGAAGTCAATTTTCTGACGATTGCGGGATACAACGCCGGGCTGATCATGCAGAAAACCCTGGAAACATCGACCAGCCTGGATCCTCTCGCAATGCGTCGGGCCATCGCGGGATTTTCCGGAAAACTCCGTACCATCGACGGCATGTTCAGAGTCAACGCCGATGGAGCACAGATCGGGGAAACTCTACCTGTGGGGCAGATCCAGCCGATGCATGGAAAGCTCGGCATGCAGATTGTTTTTCCCTCGGCGGTGAGCACTGCCAAGGCACGCTATCCCGCACCAAAGGGTTTGTAGTACCCGATTTCAGTCGTGTTGCGCCGAACAACGTCGGTACCCTGGGGTAATTCGACTCCGCCACCCATGCTCGCCGCCACCAGGCGGCGAGCATTCACTACACGATGGTGATGAACCTGACGGCAACGATGGCGAATCGGCACGCCCCTGCTGGCCCGCAAGTCCGAAGCTCCGCGCAGCACTCCTGCGCATGAATTCCGATCGGCGATCGCTGCCGCCGATCGCGCTGTGCGCATCGGCCAGCGAGAGTGCGGCACTCCGGTTTCCCGGGTCGCCACGGTAGCGAAGTGCGACCATGGTCTACATAGACGTCAGGACACGATGTCCGTGAGACTACCTGTACTCGAGGGGTCGGAGGACGGACCGTGCGCCTGTGGACTGGTCGCCCAAGTGGCTACATCAGGCTCGACATCACTCGGTTCCTGTTTCATCGGAATTCATGCAACGCGTATTCGCACACAAGCCCTACCTCGACTTGACGCACTTTTCGCCGAGCGTCACTCCACGCATGGATTTTCATCCATTTGCATGACACAGCATCGTGCTTTCAAGCCGATACCCAACTTAAGGAGACACGCCATCATGTTGCGCAAAACTCTTGCACGAATGACGCTGGGAACAGCGGCCTTGGCTTTTTCACTGGGTGCATGGGCGTCCTCCCCCAGCACCATAAAGATCGGCACCCTGTATGCCGGGTCCGGCAATTTCGCACAGGCTTCAACGCGTCAATACGACGGGCTGAAGTTCTGGGCCAAGCAGATCAACGCTGAGGGAGGCCTGTTTGTCAAAGCCTATGGCAAGCGCATTCCGGTGCAGTTGGTCGCGTACAACGATCAGAGTTCCACCACGCTCGCCGCGAGTCTTTACAACCGATTGATCACGCAGGACCAGGTCAACATCCTGGTTGCGGACTACGGTTCCGTACTCACTTCGGTAGCGATCCCGCTGGCCCTCGAACACCATATCGTACTGTTCGATGAAACCGGCACCTCGGGCAAATTCTTCAAGCCCGAGGACAAGAACCGCTACATCGTGTTGACCGGCCTGCCGACTTCTTCCCAATGGCCCAAGGTGCTTGCCAATTTCTTGCATACGGTCGGCTCCAAGCGGATCGCCATCCTGTATGCCGCCAACGACTGGTCAGGTTCGCAGGCGGAGACCTTGAAGACTTCCCTGAAGGCGCTCGGTGCCAACGTGGTGTTCTACGAGTCAGTGCCGAACAGCACATCCAGCTACTCCACCATCCTGCACCGCATCGCTGCAAGCAAGCCCGAAGTCGTCGCGGAATTCGGCTACAGCAACAACGACATTGCATTCCTGCAGAACTATGAGAGCTCAGGCCTGTATTTCCCGATGGTGTTCGTTCCCAACCCGGCGCTGCACTATGAAGTGGTACGCAAGGCTGTCGGCGACCAGGCGATTCGCCACGTCTTCTCATACGTTGCGCCGCCGCTGATTCGCTACAACAAGGAAGTGAACTACGGGCCCACCCTGGATGCATTCGAAGCAGCGTATGCCAAATCGGGCGGTAAAAACGTGGATCTTTCCACCGTCGCCGGCTACAACACCGGGCTGATCGTGCAGAAAACCCTGGCAACATCGGCGACCTTTACCCAGGAAGCGATGCGCAACGCCGTCGACACGTTCTCCGGCAAGATCTTCACTCTGGATGGCCTGTTCCAGGTCAACCACGAGGGGGCACAAACCGGCGAGTCCCTGCCGGTAGGTCAGGTTCTGCCGACGCCCCATGGTCTGCAATTGCTGCCGGTATTTCCGTTGAAGAGCGCGGTTGCCAAGTACGTCTACCCGACCCCAGGCAAGTAATTCATGAGTTTGCTCGAATACGCCGTCCTGGCCGGCATTTTTTACGGGCTCTATTTTGCCCTGGTCGGGGTCGGCCTCAACCTCATTTTCGGTGTCATGCGTATTATCAATCTTGCGCATGGCGATTTTCTCATCCTCGGTGCCTACGGCGCGTTCTACGTCTTCCATCTGTTCGGTTGGAACCCGCTCTGGGCCATTCCGATCGAACTGGTGGTGTTCTTTGGACTCAGCCTGCCGCTGTACTATCTGCTGGTTCCAAGACTGCAGAAGTCCGGCGATCCCGAAATGCTGTCCTTCATCCTGTTCTTCGGTTTGTCGCAGGTAATTGAGGCGTTGGCGGTATTCGCTTTCGGCAATGACCAGCGTTCCATTCCGGCCTCGGTATTTGGCGGATCGCCAGTCACGATTGCCGGCCAGGTCTACCCGGCGTCGTGGGTCGTAAGCGCAGCCGTAGGGATGGCCGGAATTACGCTGATCTACCTGTATCTCTACCATACGCGGATCGGGCGGGCGACCCGCGCGATCATGACCGAGCGCTCGGAGGCCGTGGTCACCGGGATTTCGGTGCACCGCGTCTCGGCGGTGGCTTTCGGTATCGGTATCGCCACAGCGGCACTGGCCGGCATTTTCAGCCCGTTCATGATCGGGGCCATTGCCCCGTCGTTGGGAATGGGGATCACCGTGACCTCATTCACGATTATCGTCATCGGCTCGCTTGGCAATCCACTGGGCACAGTGCTGGGCGGCCTGCTTTACGGAGAAGCGCTTATGTTGATGCAAACGTTTCTGACGTCGTGGGCTGAAATGTTCCCCTATGCGTTGTTGATACTGGTGCTGCTGGTCAAACCCACCGGACTGTTGGGCAAGGCGGTGCGAAGTGCCTAAGGGATGGCGTAGTACCACACTCATCCCGGTGATCACGCTGCTGGCGTTCGCCGTGCTCCCACATCTGTACAACAATCAGTTCCTGCTGTTCAACATGATGATGTACATGGCGCTGGCGCAGGGGCTGAACATCATTTACGGATACACCGGGTACCTGCCGTTCGGCTATGTGGGCTTTTTCGGAGCCGGCGCCTACGGCGGTGCGTTGGCGATCACGTTTCTGCATTGGTCACCCTACCTGGCGGTGCTGGCCGGCGGTGGCGCCGCGGTGCTGCTCGGGATGATCCTGATACCGCTGTTCAGACTCTCCGGTGCCTATTTTTCCATCGCGAGCCTGGCCGCCGCAGAGGCCCTGTATTACGTCGTCGCCAACCCGGGCCTGGAACCGCTCACCCAGGGGCCGTATGGCATCAGCCTGCCTCAGGTATATGACCCCAACGGGGCCTACTGGACGATGCTGGCGATTCTGTTGTTCTCACTGATCATCTCCGGTGTCATTCGCCGCTCCCGGTTCGGACTCGCTCTCTCCGCCATCCGTGAGAGCCCCCTGAGCGCATCGATGTCGGGTGTCAATGTCGTGAAGCTGCGCTCGATTTCGTGGCTGCTTTCGGCGCTGATTGCCGGGCTCGCAGGCGCGGCGTTCGGCTGGTACATCTCCGTCTTCTATCCGGAAACCGTATTCGGCCTGGGTATCGGTGTATTCACCATTGTGTTCGTCCTGTTCGGCGGCATAGGGACTGTACTCGGGCCGATGATCGGCACGCTCATTCTGTACGGCGTCTACAACTACATCGGGATTTCCACCCCCGAGTACTTTCAGCTCGCCTACGGCTTGTTGATCATGATCCTGGTGCTGTTTCTGCCGAATGGACTGGTCTCTCTTGCGAGGAAGCGAGGTCTGAATGTCGCCTGACGCCCCGATCCTGAAAGTGGAAGGACTGAAGAAGCATTTTGGTGGCCTGAAGGCGCTCGATGGTGTTTCCTTCGATATTCACGCCGGGGAAATTCTCGGCCTCGCCGGCCCGAACGGTTCCGGCAAGACCACGACCATCAATGCGATCACTGGCGTATTCCCGATCGATGGCGGGGAGATCCACTTCGGCGGAAACGCGATCCACCGCCTGCCAACGTTTCGCCGCGTCAGGCACGGCATCAACCGGACCTTTCAGGTGCCGCGTCCGTTTCCGGCGCTCACGGTACTTGAAAACGTGATGGTGGCCGGCACCTATCGCAGCGAACGCAAAAGCGACCCTCATCGGATCCTCGAGGATCTCGGTCTTGCCGAACACGCCGACCGGCCAGCCAAATCACTCAACAGCAGCCAACAAAAAATGCTGGGGCTGGCCAGTGCCCTGGCGACCAGTCCGCAGTTGTTACTGGTGGACGAGATAGGCGCCGGGCTCAATCCGGAGGAACTGTCCGGCATGGCGGCACGTCTGCGTAGTTACGCCGCCCAGGGCATGGCCATCCTCGTCGTCGAGCACTTGATGGATTTTCTCGACCGGGTCACGGATCGACTGATCGTCATGGATGCCGGAAACACCCTGTTTACCGGCAAGTTGCAACAGGCAACGCAAGATCCACGCGTTATCGAAGCGTTCCTGGGAGGCTGAGACCAGCATGATCCTGCGTGCAAAAAACATTACATCCGGCTACGAGGGAGTCCAGATTCTGTGGGGTGTGGATCTCGACATACCGCGAGGACAGACGGTGGTGCTGCTAGGACCCAACGGTGCAGGCAAGACCACCTTGCTGCGCACCCTGGTCGGGCTCCTGCCCGCCTGGTCCGGGCATATCGAGTTTGACGACAACGACATCACGCTGCTCCCCACCGAGAAGCGGGTACGTTCGGGGCTCGCCTTCATGTCGGAACTGGGCGTGTTCCCGGATTTGAGCGTGCTCGACAATTTACGCATGGGCGGCTACTTCCTCAGCCGTAGCGGGACGGCAGACCGGATCAGCAAGATGTACGCGCTGTTTCCTGACCTCGCCCGCCTGCGACGCAGTCTCGGCGGATCGCTCTCCGGTGGGCAACGCAAGATGCTGGGAGTAGCCAAGGCATTGATGAGCCAGCCACGGTTACTGGTGATGGACGAACCGTCTGCCGGGCTGTCGCCCAAGTACGTCAAGGAAGTCATCGATATCCTCAAGGTGGCACACGGCGAGGGGCTCAGCCTCCTCATCGCAGAACAGAATGTGCTGTTCCTTGAACTGGCCGACCAGGGCTATGTACTGGAGGGTGGAAGGATGCTCGCCCACGGAAGTGCCGACGAGCTCAAGTCCTCCGACGTGGTGCGCAGAGCGTATTTCGGCATGGTTGAGGAAAAGAGAGCCTAGCAGCTTGGGCCGTAGAACCTTTGGATAGCGAGATTGCGCTATCGCCATAGGATGGGTGTATCGGAAGGAGCGCATAGTGATTCTATGCAAGCCTGACGAGAGACTCAGCCTATGGATGAGAGCACAATCGCAGCCCGAAGATTTCTACGGCTCATGCTCCTAGCAGCGACAGGGGTCTGAGCCAGGCGTCCTATTACCGGCAACAGGACGTGAGCCTGCCGTGCTTTGGTTACCGGCGTGGCAAGTTGAGCGCGCTGCCCTCACCATCGGCCAGCGCGTTGTCGCCGCTCGTCTCTCTTCGCCTGCGCCTACGCCGGCGTCGACGGACCGGACGACGGTGGCCCTGTCAAATAGCCGGCGTGCACCCGTCGGTCGGTAGCGATGCAGCGCAGTGGGTGCCGATGATCCGGGCATTGATGGCTGCAATGATGGCATCTTGAGCCCCGTCGGCCGGTGTTTGGCGACCGCCGCGATGGACTTGCGCTGCAGCATGGATCGCTGGTTGGTGCATGCGCGTGAAACATTGGGGCGCCACCACCTCGATTGAGCAGTTTTCGTGGCGGTGTGTCGGGGTGGACTGGCAGCGATTGAGTCCACAAAATGGACTTGCAAGACGCGTGTAAATCGCTACGCTGCATGGCCATCGGTCACACGCAGACTACCGCGGATATGGACGTCTAAACGCTTCACGTGTCGATTAGACACAGGTGATCGACCAGCGCGACCTGCAGATCGCGGCAGGTGGCCGTGATCACGCGTCGCGAGCGCACCATCACTGGGCGCCTGCATCTGCGGGCAGTGCGGCGGCGAGCTGGTGCACATCGGCGACCACGTCAGCGAGGAGCTGTCGGGCAAGCCGCGGCAGTTCCGTGATGATCGCCAAGATCGACGGTGGCGCGGCTATCCTGGCCGGCTCGGGCATGTATCTGCACCGGTGGTCGCGTGCGCCACCATCTCAGGCACGACCTGTGGCGCAAAAAGCGCAGTATCGCGTTCGGCGACTATGCCGCGGCGCGCACAGCGAACGCCCATCCGTGCATGTCAACCCGCAAGCAAGACAAGGCCGGCTGGCGCCGGCCTTGTCCACATCCTCATGAATGAAGCGTCGTTCCTACCTGAATCCGTCGCGGCGTAGTCTCCGGACGCTTGGGAATGGTGATTTCCAGCACGCCGTTGTGACCCGACGCGGAGATCCCTTCAGGGTTCGCGCTGTCCGGCAGGGCAAAGCGGCGATGAAAGCGGCCGTGGCGTCGCTCGATACGCGAAAAATTGTCGCCCTTGACATGTGCGTCCTCGCGACGCTCACCCTTGATGGTCAGCATGCCTTTGTCCATCTGTACCTCGATCTGCTGCGGGTCGACACCGGGAATGTCGGCGTACAGCACGAAGCGATCCGCTTCTTCCTTGATATCAACCCGTGGCACCCACTGGCTGGTCACCACCGACGACTCATCGGCAGAGCCGTTTTGGAACAGGTTGCCATCGAACAGCCGGTCGAACACCAGCGCGAAGGGATCCTGGGCCAGGCCCCGACCTGGCCACTCCGAATGACGAATGCTCTTGTTCATGATCAGGTCTCCTGTTGTCAGCGATTCGGACGGCACTGATCGTCCGCCCACCCACTGGAATAGGAACGGCAAAAGACGATTCAAGGGTCACTGCAGCCAGGTTCCGGTCGCGTTGGCATTCGTTCAGCCCCACGGTCACCTCTCACCCCTTGTGCTGCTCGATATAGCTTTCGGCATCCCGGTTACGCACGTCGACACCGGCATGACAGCGTCCCTCAAAAGCCGCAAAGGCCACCGCGAGCCGATGGAGCTTGTCGGAACCGGCGTGACGGCGAAAATCGGCCAGGCTTTCGCGCTCCTCCTCGCCCATGTGGGTGCTATTGGCTTTGCGCGCCAACGCAATGGCGTCAAACCAGGCATCGTCTCCCACCGCGTGGCTGGCGACCTTCGCCACGGCATCGCGAATTTCGTTGTGGTCGCCAATCGCGTCCTCGGTTTCTGCGTCCGCCGAATCCTTGCTACCCGCCCCCTTGCCGAGCTCCAGCAACGCGGGATAGAAGAACTTTTCCTCGGCAGCGGCGTGCACCTCGAGAAACGTGGCCAGTCGCTGCCAGACGGCATCAAGCGCAGCGGTATCGGCACGATCAATTTGGTCGAGCATCGCAAACCGGCGACGTTGCTCATGGTGGTCGTCGAGTATCAGCTGGGTGATGTCCACGCGCGTGCTCCAAAAATGAAAAAACCTTGCCCGATTGCGCATCACGCTCGGGTGAATGACTCGCCACCGAATACCGACAAGGCGCTTGACGGCGGGGTAGCCATGGCACATACAGTAGACGCCGGACCCGGCCCTGCAGGACCTGTCATGCGCCCATTGTCATTTCCCTCCCCGGTACTGACCATGACCTTGCTTGGATTGCTCAGTGGTTGCGCCGGCGCGGCGCCGAAACATTTCACCGAGGCGCAGTCACCGGATCGTTTCACCCCGTGTTCGGGCGCGCCGCACTGCGTGTCCTCGCAGGCCGCACCGGGAAGCTCACACTATGTCGCGCCGTTCACGTACACCGGCGGCATCCGGCATGCACGCGAGGTGTTGCTGCAGACCTTGCGCACGAGCGACCACGCCATCATGGCGCGGGCAGAGCCCCGCTTCATCCACGCCACCTTTCGCAGCGCGGTGCTGGGTTTCGTCGACGACGTAACGTTCATCCTGCAGCCACAGCAGGACATCATCGACGTCCAGTCGTCCGCCCGCCTGGGTTATTACGACTTCGGCGTCAATCGTCGCCGCGTCGAACAACTGCGTACCCGTTTCGAGTCGTTGCTGAAAGGTCCGTAAGCCGCAACCGCCACGGCGTGGCCATGGCCAACCGCAGATTGGCCTCCTCGATTGAATTTCAGGTGGCAGTGTTCACCCGTTTCAGCGACCAGAATCCGATCTCGCATCGGTGGCGGTAACCGAGCTGGCGGTACATCCGCATGGCCCGCTGATTCTGGTGGCTCACGTGCAGGAACGGCACGCCACCGTGCGCGCGGATGTCGTTCGAGAGCAGTGCCACCAGCCGCCGTGCATAGCCGCGGCCATGGAAGTCCGGATGAGTGCATACCGCACTGATCTCGCGGGTCGTTTCGGTGCCAAGGCGCTCGCCGATCATTGCCGCCAGCCGACCGTCCTGATAAATCCCGAAGTAACGGCCCAGCGCCATCGTTCGCGGGCGGAAATAGTGCGGGTACACCAAGCCGGTCAGTGCCAGCACATCGGCAAGGTGCACTGCCGACAGGGCGATGACTTGTGGCCCATCGATCGGTGGGATCGGTGCCGGACAAACCAACTGCGCCAGCGGGTCGTAGGGTTGCAGCAACCATGCTTGCGGCGCGCGCGGTGCAACACCCAGGAGCCATACTGTTTCATCCGCTTCGACCAGAGCTGGCAAAGCCTTTGAGACGTCTACATCAGCGCTGGCCACGCCGAGGAAGGGTGCATGATCTGTCGGGTAGCGCGCGACCTCGCCGCACACCTGCGCCAGCTCACGGTGCCGGCTATGCAGCGAAGCCCAGCAGGGGTTGTCCAACGTGGTATCCATGACTTTCTGTCTCGCATTTACAGCGCCAAAGGGCATGTTTCTCTGGCTGGCAACGCCGCCCCGAGCGCCATCCATTGTCGCGCTACTTCGCCTTCCCCAGCGCTGTTTCCATGGTGGCCAATTTGTCGAGCAACATTGCGATCGCCCCATCCTGGGTGGCCAGATGCGCCTGGATACCCCTGGCTTCCTCGAGAATGGCACCGGCATCCTCATAGGTTGCCGCCGAGCGTGCATCCGCGGCCGCGGCCTGAATGTTCTGTCCCACGATGATCACCGGTAGCAGCACCAATTGTAGAAAGGTCTGCGCAATCCACGCGACGATCACAATCGGATCGCCACTCGCCAGCGCAGCCGGGAGACTGACCAGTGCAATAGCTGCAAATGCATAGGCGCACCACATGGTACCGACCGACGTGGTGATACCCAGCCCCACACGCCGGTTGAGCCGCGCCACCGCGGCCCCGCCGTGCAGCAATGCCGCGGCGCGCTTTACCGTTGGCGGACCCTGCTCCCTGCGCTGGGCAATACGCACGTGCGGCACATACTTGTAGGTGTGAATCATGGTCATGGGTCCTTGACTGGAATGACAGCGGGACGCGCGCAGATGGCGAGCCTTGGCGCGAAAAAATATCAGATACCTGCGTTCACGTACTGCAGCCGGTGCGCCCGAAACTGGCTCAGCAGCGCCACCAGTGCCAGCGCACCTCCGAACAGGCTCACCGCGAACCAGCCACCATGCTGCCATGCCAGTGCGGCGCCCGCCGAACCCAGCGCGCCACCCAGAAACATGATGGTCATGAACACGGTATTGAGCCGGCTCTTGAACTCCGGGTGCAGTCCGTAGATCAGATGCTGATGGGATACCAGTGCGACCTGCACGCCAAAATCGAGCAGCACCACGCCGACCACCATCCCGGGCAGCGAACCCCACCCGCCAAATACCAGCCAGGCCAGCACCGTGACAGCCGTACCGAGACCGATCACCAGATAGGGCCCGCGCCGGTCCGCCACCCGACCCGCCAACGGCGCCATGGCGACGCCGACGGCGCCGACCAGGCCGAACAGTCCCGCCACATCCGCACCCAGATGGAAGGCCGGCAGTTGCAAACGCAAGGCGAGCACAGTCCAGAAGGCGCTAAATGCGGCAAACAGCATCGCCTGGGTGAAGCTCGCACGGCGCAATACCGGTTCGTGCAACCACAACGCAGCGGTGGAGGCGAGCAATTCGCGGTAGCGCATCTTGTGCGCGGTTGGGTGGCGCGGCAGACACCACGCCATCAGCAAGGCGCTGAACAAGGCGATCGGTACGGCCACCCAGAACATCGCCTGCCAACTGGCATAGCGGGCCACGAAACCCGCCAGAGTGCGGCTGAACAGGATTCCCGCGAGCAGGCCGCTCATCACCAGCCCGATCGCCTGACCGCGGCGCTCCGGCGTCGCCAGGATGGCCACGAACGGCACGATTTGTTGCGCCACCGTCGCGGCCGCACCGATCAGCACCGAAGCGACCACCAGGCCCGTCACACCTGTAGCCAGCGCTGCCAGTGCCGACGCCGCAGCCACCGCCAGAAACTGCACCACCACAAGTCGCCGACGTTCCAGCAGATCGCCCAACGGCAGCAACAGCAGCAAACCCAGCGCATAGCCGACCTGGGTCAAGGTCGGCACCAACGCTGCCACCGGACTGTGTGGAAAGCTCCGCTCGATCATCCCCAGCATCGGTTGGTTGTAATAGATGTTGGCTACCGCGCTGCCGGTGGCCAGCGCCATGGCGAACAACCTGCCGCGGCCTAGTGATGGCGCTTCGGCCGGCTCCTGGATTTGCATGTTCATTCCACCCGCGGGTTTTGCATCGCCTGATGCACCGAGCCGTCCGGATCACAGCCGTGCCGGAGAAGCCTGGCCATGGCGCCACAGGTGACACCACCGCCGGTTGATTTCAACCCTTCCAAAACTCTCCAAACAATTCGCCACAGGCTGAGCCGAGTACACCCGGCCCCGCCCGGACTGGAGGGCAGTTCATGAAAGTGTCGAAAAACTTTACAAGAATGGTTTCAAGCGATGCATCCGATAAACATAACCTTTTGAAAAAACTAACTTCAGGCATATGGCGTGAAATGTGCATGACGAGGTGCGCTCGATATCTTTTGTACCGGCAGATTACGCAAAAAAATCGACGAGACACGCGCTACCCTCCCAAGGCCAAGGAGCCACTCCGATGAAATACTTGACAAAATTTGCGACGCGCGCGCTGACGCTCGCCCTAGTGGGCTGGATCGGTACCGCCCTCGCGCCCGCTCACGCCTCAGCGGTTCAAACCAGCGTTTGCCCGAATGTGGTCGGTGTTCCTTCACAGGGCGGCGGCGGGGTCGGCAACGCAACCGACTGCAACCTGCTGCTCACTTTCGGCCCGGGCGGAAGCATCTCCACCTCAACGGGGCCGCAGTCAACCTATGAGTCTTCCGACGATTCCCTGATCGGCGTGATAAACAACAGCGGCCACGCTTTGACCTCGTTTAATATCAGCGGCGCCAATATCTTCGGCTTCGAACAAGACGGCATCAATGCGTACGTGGCAGCGATGAGCGGCGGTACCTCGCCCCACGCTGTCGGCAATCCCGACACCACGGGGTATGGCGGTCCCTTGGCCTACTTCACCAATATTACAGGCGTGAATTCAGGCACGGTGAACTTTTGGAGTGGCCTGGCAAATGGGACGAGTACCTATTTTTCCCTTGAAAAACCGATTGCCACCGCCAGCTTGCCGGTCGTCACCCAAAACGTTCCGGAACCGCCGGTACTCCCCATGTTCGGACTCGGCCTGATCGGGATGGCATGGCTGGCGTGGCGCCGCAAGTCCATATAACCCCGAAATCAGCAAACGCCATGAAACGGCGGACTTCAGGTCCGCCGTTTTTCAATCCCGTTTTTCAATCACTGCGATAGCCCCGAAGATGCATACTCTTCTGCTGGCCGAACCACGGTGGAGCGCACAGCCAAGGCGTAGGTTTCCCTTGTCTCGTTGGACGCCCCCTCGGAACTAGCCACCAACGTCGTTCCGCCACGGGAAAAAGCCATCGCCGTGATCCGTAACGGCCCACCACGTCGAAGCTTGCTTCCGCGGCCTACCTGTCAAGAACATCGCCCGGTGCTCTTCGAGGGCCGACTCGATAGTGCGAAGCGCCGTCGGCTGCAGGAAGCTGCAGCGTAGCTTCGCCGATCATGTCGGCAGCCGACCTCCCCAACTGGAACCGGTAGCTGCCGGCATCACGCCGCCAGCCGTGCGTCGCCGTGTCGTAGTGCGCCAGTCGCAGGGGGTTGGCAGTGATCTGCACGGTCCGGCTTTGACCCGGCTTCAGCTCGACCCTGCGCCATCCGGCCAGGCGCCGCGTCCTCGCGCCAGGCGGTGTCACGTAAAGCTGCGGCAAGGCGACGCCTTCGCGAGCGCCGGTGTTGGTCACGCGCACCTGCATCACCACCTGGCCATCGCGCATGGCTACGCGGGGCGTACCGTAGCGAAAGTGTGTATAGGTCAGCCCGAATCCGAACGGATACAGCGGTGCAAGGTGCTGGCGCTGGAACCAGCGGTAGCCGACATCGGCGCCCTCGATGTTGTAGTCCACGCTGGCGGCCGGGGTTCCCTGGGGCGGAATCCCGATCGCCGCCAGGCCGGCACCGGGAATGGTCGGGCGTGGCAGCTGACCATCATCGCGTGGCCAGGTCACCGGCAGGTGGCCGGAGGGTGCCACCTCGCCGAACAGCAAGCGGGCGATGGCTTCGCCGCCGTTGGCGCCCGGGTACCACGCTTCCATCACCGAGTCCACGTGGTTTAGCCACGGCATGCTCACCGGGCCGTTGGTTTCCAGTACCACCACGGTGTGCGGATTGACCCTGGCTATGGCGCTGACCAGTGCATCCTGGTTACCGGGCAGCGCCATCGTGGGCACGTCGAAGGATTCGGCCGTCCACTGCTGCACGAACACCACCGCGACGCTGGACGTTGCCGCCAGTTTCGCCGCCGCGGCGATGTCGTCACCGCTAGCGTATTCGACCCGTCCATCCACGCGCCGGCCAATCGCCGCGAGCGGCGCCGAGCGCTGGTAGATCCGCGGACCCGGCCAGATAGCCGGCACCAGTCCGGGCACCGCATTGCCGCCGCGCGGCACCACCGCTGAGGAACCGCCGCCGGTAGTCACGCCCTTGTCGGCGTGGGCGCCGATGACGGCGATCGACACGGTCTTCGGTGACAGCGGCAGCAGCGCACCGTGGTTGCGCAGCAACACCGCGCCGGCCTCGGCCGCGCGCTGCGACACCCTGGCGTCGGCCGCAAAGTCGATCGGTGCCTGCCTGGCCGGATGATCCACCACGCCTGCCGCGAACAGGCTGCGGGCAATGCGATACACCATGTCATCGATGCGCGCCTGCGGTACCTCGCCCGATTTCACCGCCGCGCGGAGCGGCTGGTCGAAATAGACCTGCTTGTCGAATGCGTTGCCGGCCGACTCCTGATCCAGCCCAGCCAGCGCCGCCTTCGCGCTGCTGTGCACGGCGCCCCAGTCGGACATCACAAAGCCCGGATATTTCCAGTCGCGCTTGAGCACCTGGTTGAGCAGCCAGTCGTTCTCGCAGGCGTATTCGCCGTCCACGCGGTTGTAGGAGCACATCACGGCGCCTGGCTTGCCTTCGGCAATGGCGATCTGGAAAGCCAGCAGGTCCGACTCGCGCGCCGCCGTGTGATCGAGCTCCGCGCTGATCGCGTTGCGGTTGGTTTCCTGATCGTTGAGGGCGTAGTGCTTGATCGTGGAGACCACGTGCTGGCTCTCGATCCCGCGCACGGCGGCACCCACCATGGTGCCGGCCAGCAGTGGATCCTCCCCGGCGTATTCGAAATTGCGCCCGTTGCGTGGATCGCGCACCAGGTCCAGGCCGCCTGCCAGCAGCACGTTGAAGCCCATGCGGTGGGCTTCGCTGCCAATCATCGCGCCACCTTGCTCGGCGATCTGCGGATCGAAGCTGGCCGCGGTAGCCAGGCCCGACGGCAATGCCGTGGCGCCGTCACCCCAGGCGTGCTGCAGCGCCACGCCCATACCGGCATCGGTTTCCTCGATCGCCGGCAGGCCCAGCCGTGGCATGGCCGGGATAAATGCCGCGTTGTGCCGGCCACCGGGCGGTTGGGGTCCGCTGTCGTCCAGATTGGAGCCGTAGTCGGAACGGATCAGGCGAAATTTTTCATCTTGCGTCATCGCCTTGACCAAGGCAGCGGCGCGCCGGTCCGGCGTCAGCGACGCGTTCAGCCAGGGCCGGGCATGTGGTGGCGTGGCGGCAAAAGCTGGCAGGCTCAGCAAGGCAGCGCCCAACAACAAGAGACAGGAGCAGCGAGGATGGGACATGGCAGTACTCGCGTAACTGGCAGGTGAGTATCGAAGCTTGTGCGAACGGCGCAAGGATGACAAGGATAGCCTGCCGTTACTTGCCGCCACCCGCGAGCAGCCGCCTACACCTGCGCCGACGGTGAGCATGGTCGTCCTTTCCACCCTGCCCGTCTCTCAACAAAATGGGGGCAAATTCGTCTACTGTCGGCATCAGGCGGCAGCTACCTTGTCCTGCTTCAGCCTCTTTCACCGTCGCTTACTGGAGAACGCGCATGTCCGACCGCAATGATGACGTTTCGATTGACCTCGACTTCACTGGCTTGACGGCGCTGTTTCTCAATTGCACCCTGAAACCGTCGCCAGCGCTTTCACATACCGAGGGACTGATCGGCATCGCGCGCGGCATCATGGAAAAACACGGCGTCCGCACCCGCCTGGTGCGTCCGGTCGACCATGATCTGGCCCCGGGCGTCTATCCGGACATGACCGAGCATGGCGCCACCCATGACGACTGGCCGAACCTGCTGCGGCATGTCATGGAGGCCGATATCCTGGTGCTTGGCACGCCGATCTGGCTGGGCGACAAATCCTCGGTGTGCACCCGGGTGATCGAGCGACTGTATGCCGCGTCCGGCTTGCTCAACGATGCAGGGCAATACGCCTACTACGGTCGCGTCGGCGGCTGTCTGGTCACTGGCAATGAAGACGGCGCCAAGCATTGCGCGATGAACGTGCTGTATTCGCTGCAGCATCTGGGCTATGCGATCCCACCCCAGGCCGATGCCTGCTGGCTTGGTGAGGCCGGCCCGGGGCCGTCGTATCTGGACGCGGGCTCGGGCGGTCCGGAGAACGACTTCACCAATCGCAATACCACGTTCATGACCTGGAACCTGATGCACCTGGCACGCCTGCTGAAGCAGCACGGCGGCATTCCGGCCCATGGCAATCAACGGCGGGTCTGGGACGCCGGATGCCGCTTCGATTTCGAAAATCCCGAATACCGCTGATCGATCGGTCCCGGTCTCAGCTGCTGCAAACCCTTCGCGGCAAGGCGTTCAATCGTTCTTTTTCTGTTCGCCGTCCGTCGCACCGAGCATGCTGATGCTGCCGTCGCGTTCAAGACACGCTTCCTTGATGTGGCGTACATCGTCAATACCTGCTTCGCGCATCGCCTCTGCCAGATCGCGCTCGCCAACACCCATCCGGCTCATCTTTTCGCGGTCCATCTTGCCGTCCCGCACCAGCAATACGGAGCGCCCCTTGACCAGCCAACTGATGACCGGCAGGTGCAACGCCCCATACAGCAGCAGCCAATACAAAAATACCAGTGCAGTGGTTGCAACCAGTGTCGGCAGCAAAGGTGCATCGGCGGTAAGCGTGCGGCTCAGGTTGGAACCAATCAGCATGGCGAGAACGATGTCCAGCGCGGTGGCCTTGCCGAATATTCGTGAACCCGTCAGGCGCAGCAACACCAGGCCGTACAGGAAGACCACGACGGCACGGATCGTCATCTGCCACCAGTTGACGTGGTTTCTGGTCCCGATGAATTCAATGAAATGGGTCGGATCCACAGCGTTCTCCCAAGGTGCTCACCAGTCTACGTATGTCACCGTATACAGCACTTCCAGTAAACGGGACGCCCGCTTGCGGCTTCTGCACCGCTCGCCGGTTTGTGCGCGGCTCACACGGTTTTCGAACACGCGGGCAATGGCGATGGATACCCCACTCGCGGCACAGGTGACGGGAAAACGGAGTCGACGCGGAAGGTCGCTGGACCCTCGGCACTGCTGCGCTGCCTTGCCCTCGCCATCCATGACCGCCCGCACGCTGTTGCTGGAATGCACGTCGATGGCTGCGCAATCTGACTTGATGCCCCCTGTCCGCGCACCTCTGCTCAAAACGTCCCGGTCCCGCACATACCATCGCGCGCGAAAGGCGAAAACACGACTCCTCAGAGTCGACTTTCCAGGGCGTCGGCCTCAAACAGGTGCACACTGATGCTGTTTTCTCTATTTTTACGGGTTTTTGCCATCGAATGCCCATGATCCCCGGAGCACTACGCCACGGCCTGTCCCTGCTTGGCATCACACTGGCATGCGCGGCCATGTCGGCATGCGCGCTGTCCCCGAAGCCGCCGCAAAAACCCGGACATGACCGCAACGCGCTGTGGCACATGGTGCACGAATTCTGCGTGCCGGCAGCCCGTCGCCAGGCTTACCCACCCGCTCCCTGCATCGAGGTATCGCCGCCCGGCGCAGATGCCGGTGGCTACGCGGTGCTGAAGGATCGCGCAGGACGTTATCAATACCTGGTGCTGCCGCTGAACCGCATTGCCGGCATCGAGAGTCCGGTGCTGCAGCGCCAGGGCACCCCCGAGTATCTTGCCGATGCCTGGGCCGCACGCCTGTACGTGGAGGCGGCATTGCACAAGACGCTGCCCCGCGAAGCGATGAGCCTGGTCGTCAATGCGGTGCACAACCGATCGCAGGACCAACTGCATATCCACGTCGACTGCATCCGTCCGGATGTACACGACGTGCTGCGGCGTCTGCTGCCGAGCATCAGCGACCACTGGCAGCCGTTGGGCGAACCGCTACCCCCACATGGCGGCCGTTACCAGGCGAGATGGATGAGCGGCAGCACGCCGTCGATCAACGTATTCAAGTCGCTCGCGGCATCCCTACCCCGCGGCGATCGCATGGCATTGCACAGTCTGGCAGTAGTCGGCGCACGCAAGGCATCCGGTGAGATCGGATTCATCCTGCTCAGCAGTCGCTACGAACCGGCTCAACTCGACCGCGGCAATGCCGAAGCCCTGCAGGATCGAGCCTGCACGATAGCGGCACCCGAGATGCCACCCCACCCGTGAACAGGGGTCTCGACTCATGATCGATGAACCTGAATTCCATGACCCTTGCAGTATCAGCCGTCTGCACGGCCACACCTGACTCGCTTGCATCAGCATGACGCGTCAGCCCAGACCCGATTGCTGACGATCGGATAAAGTATGGCCCTACGCCTGCAGAGACAGCGCCTGTGAAATTCATGCTGTGTTTTACCCTGCTGCTGATGATTGCGCTGCCTTCGCGCGCCGCAGCAGATTCCGCGCCGTTGGCGCCGACACGACACGGTGATTTTGCGCACTACACGTTCGCTCTGACCTGGCAGCCAGGATTTTGCCGCAAGGCCGGATCGTGTCTGGATCATCCACCGCAGCATGCGCTGATCGGTCTGCACGGGTTGTGGGCGTCGCGGCCGCAGTCGTTGATCGATGCCGGCGTCACGGCGCCGCAATGGTGGCATCGCGGCTGTGACTACTTCCATCACACCGGCAAAGCGCCTGCGCTGTCATCGACGACGCTGCAGCGGCTGCACGCCGTCATGCCACAACTGCGCCACAGCCTGCTGACGCATGAATACGACAAGCACGTGCAATGCTTCGGATTTGATACGCAGCGTTTTTTCGACACTGAACTGGCCATGCGCCAACGCATCGTGCACAGCCGCTTTGGCCGCTATCTGCTACAGCAAGCACGCGGTCACACCGTGCAGCGCTCGGACGTGATCGCCGCCTTCATGCATGGGTTCGATACAGATCGGCACGATGCGCTGCAGTTGCGTTGCGATACCGACGCATCCGGCCGCGTCGTTCTCAGTCAGCTGTGGATAACCCTGCATGCAAATGCCGTGGCTGCCTTTCCACACAAGCGCTCGTTGATGAACGCGCCGATCGCGCAGGACAACTGTCCGTCGCTATTTCGCGTGCCGGCAGGACGCCGCTGACTGACGCGAGCGACGAACTGCCAGGGCACCCACCCTCGGGCATTCTTTCGCCGCCTCTGTCGACAAGGGCGATGTGGCGAGACAAGACATGACCCTTAGCTTCTTCACCATGCGGGAAATCAGGAGGCACGTTTTCTTCCACCGCGTAGGGCGGACACCGTCCGCCGATCTTCGTCATGACGGTCTGGGCAGGACCGGCGGACGGTATCCGCCCTACGCCGATGCATGGGGTGCTACGGAAGCGCTGATACCTATCTGCCGCCGCACCCTCGTTTAGAAAATGGCTTGCGATGGCCATAGCTGCAAACCGCTATCTGATGAGGATCTGCGGAAGAAAGGATGCTACATGGAGGGAATCCGGAGAAAGTTTGACCCGCAAGGGCAAGGGCAAGGGCATCGAAGTGTTGTTGCTGCTCTACACGATGGCGGCGTTCGCCAGCTGGCTGGTCAGCATGGTCTGCGAAACCGCAGGCGTCGACCAATGGCTGAAGCCGTTTCGATCCCGACGGCAGCTGTACACCCTCGCCCTCGGAAAATTGTCCCCGAAGACTCATGTCGCCGCCTCCCGCACTTGGCAGGAGGACGGAGGGGACGGAGGGAATTAACCCAAATTAATTGTCTCCGTCCCGAATGGCACTTACTTACAGCGGAGAGGCCCGTTTTCCGTCATTCCTGCGAAAGCAGGAATCCAGTGACTTCTGCCGTTTGCAGGCTACATAAGGCGCTGGATTCCCGCTTTCGCGAGAATGACGAGCTTAAGTAAGT
>SCSE01000024.1 GCA_004298015.1 Rhodanobacter sp. | reverse complement strand
AACTGACACCTCACGATGCCCGCCGCATGACTCGGGGCCGGAATGATTCGCCTGATCTTTTCCGTATCGAACTTTCATCGACTATCTCTTGCCAGCTTTGCTGGCGCTCTAAGCGTCCGCTCACCACATGTTGCGCGGTAGCTTGGGCTTAGCGTAAGGGGCAGTATCCGGTCACTGGCAAGAGGCTTTCGATGTCTCGATCTTTGGTCGTGGGCAGCCGGGTGAGCACGTCGGTGAGCCAGGCATGTGGCTCAATGCCGTTCGCCTTGGCGGTGGCGAGAAGGCTCATGATGGCCGCCGCGCGTTTGCCGGCGGTTTCGGAGCCGGCGAAGAGCCAGTTTTTTCGCTTATCGAAACGTTTCGATAACCGCAATTATGCACAGCTCGGGATTATGCAAACGTTCCGGTTGAGAGTGGCGCGCTGGCTGGCGGGTCGTGGGTTCGAGTTTGCATAATAGTCAGAGGTTTTCGAGGAAGTGGAGGACAGCGTCGGTGGGGCGGTAGCGTGCGGTTTTGGTCCCGGGCGGCGCAACTGCGGCCAGGGCGCGCTCCTTCATGGCCAGATCCGCCTCCACATAGCCATGGGTGGTCGCCGGGCTTGCATGGCCGAGCCACAGGGCGATGACGGTGATGTCGACGCCGGCTTGCAGGAGATGCATCGCGGTCGTGTGCCGCCAGGTGTGGGGTGAGATGTGGCGGCCCTGCAACTGTGGGCATTGTTGCGCGGCGGTGGCCACCGCCAGCGTCAGCCGGTTCGCCACATTCGTACGCGTCATCGGCAACCCGCTGCGGGTCGGCACCAAGCGCTGTTCAGGCTGCAGTCCCGCGTAGACCAGCCAGCGACGGATGTCAGCAGACGTTTCTTTCCACAGCGGCACAGTGCGCTGTTTACGGCCCTTGCCCTGCAAGCGCACCGACGACGTCGCGGCCAGAGTGACGTCACACACCCGGATGCCGATCAGCTCCGAGACCCGCGCCCCCGTGTTATAGAGCAGGCGGAGCAGGATGCGGTCGCGGCGGCCACACCACGTCGAAGCCGGGGGGGCTGCCAGCAACGCCTGAACTTCCTCGCGCGCAAGGAACCCGAGCAGCGGCTTCTCAAATCGTTTCATGGGAACCGCCAAGATCCCCTGTGCCAGCTCGAGCGCGGGCGGGCACCGCAGGGCGACGTATTGGGCAAACGCCCGCAGCGCGGCCAGGCGTGCGTTGCGGGTACGTACGCTATTGCCGCGTTCAGTCTCCAGCCAAGTCAGGAAACCCAGGATCCGTTCCGCGTTGAAGTCTTCCAGTGTCAGCTTGGCCGGCGGTCTGCCGAGTTCCCGTGTGGTGTAGTCGAACAGCAACCGGAAGGCATCTCGATACGCGGCCACGGTGCGTGAACTGGCGTTCTGCTGCTGCAGCAGGCGCTCGGTGAAGAACCGCTGCAGCAACGATGCGAACACCGCGGGATCGGTCAGCGACGCGTTCATGGCTGCACCTCCCCCTGGGCGTAGCGTTCAAAACGCGCCGCCGCGATGGCCATCAGTTCGGGAATACCGGTGAGGTACCAGTAGGTGTCGCTCACCTTGGCGTGGCCCACATAGGTCGATAGCGCCAGGATCTTGCAGTCAACGTCCGCGCCCTGCTGGTAAAAGCGCAGCAGCGCGCGGACGATGAACGTGTGGCGAAGATCGTGCAGGCGGTGGTAGGGATAATCGCCGCGTGGCTGCCAGCCCAACTGGCGGCACACCGTCTGCAACGCGTACAGCATCCCCGGCTGGTTCGCGGCGCAACCGTCGTCGCGCAGGAAGAAACGGGTGTTGGTGGTGTGAGGCAGATGCGCGTCGCGCAGGTCGGCGTAGGTTTTTAGGTGAGCGGTGACCTGCGGGTGCAAGGGCACCAGGCGTTCCTGGTGGAACTTCGCTTCCCGGATGTGCAGCACGCCTTCCTGCAGATCGACATCCGCCCGGGTCAGCCCCAACGCTTCGGAGATGCGTAAACCAGTCGCCGCCAGCAGTCCCAAGACGCACTGGCAGGTCGCCGGCCGCAACCCATTGGCCGGCGATAGACGGCCAGCCGCCCGGATCAGCGCGGCCAGCTCGGCCTCGGTAAAAATATGCGGAACCCGGCGCCGGTGGGTCGAGCCGAACAGTCCCCGCGGGAGGAGTTCGGTAGCGGGATCCGTGCGCAGACAGTAGCGCGCAAAGCCGCGCAGCACGTCGAGGCGCCGGCCCCAAGTGAACGGGTTAGCTTGTCGGGCGGTCCGGGCCCAGGCGCAAGCGAGGGACACAGTCAGGTGCTGGGCGGGCCCGGCGTGGTCCGCAAAGCACGCAAACGATCGAAGCTGGGTCTGGGCAATGGTCAGGGCAAACCCGTGGCGACGCCGGTACACCAGATAGGCCGCGACCTGCGCAGTCCAAGGAGTGACGGCGTTCATGTTGCACTCCCCGGCCACGGCAACGTGACGGCGCGCAGTCCAGCCAGATCGACTCGCGCATAGACCTTGGCCGTGTCGAGGCTCCGGTGCCGCAGCAGGTCGGCAATCTCCTTGACCGAAGCGCCGGAACGTTGCAGTCGGGTCGCGGCCGTGCGCCGCAGGACATGGGTGTTGCAGAACCGGTCCCGCAATCCGCAACGGGTAAAAGCCCGGGTCATTGCATGGCGGATCGCCGGTACCCCCAGCGGACGATCGAAGGGTGCTCGGTGGCGCACGAACAAGGCCCGGTTGGTACCCTGCCGGGGCCGTCCTTGCCGCAGATACTGGGCGATCGCGGACGCGGTCACGGCGGGCATCGGCAGCTGTTGAACCCGCCCGCTCTTGGTGCCGTCCAGGCGCAGTATCGATCGTCGCCAATCGATGGACTCCAAGGTCAGGAAGGTGGCCTCACAACCGCGCAGACCCAGATCGACCAGGCAGCGCGCGATGGCGTAATCACGCATCTGTACTGGATCGGTACGGTCGAATGCAGCCAGGAAGGCCGCCAGCTCGGCCTCGGAGAGGGTTGTGGGCAGCATCGTGCGTCGCCAGTCGGCGATCCGGGGCAGCGAGGCCGCCAACATCCGGCCTGACGCACCGTCTCCACACACGGTTCGGTACCGGAAGTAGCTGCGCAAACTGTTGCAGACGGTCCGTAGTGAGGAAGGCCGCAGGTGCTGGCAGCAAGGCCCTTCAACGAATGACTCCAAGCGTGCCACAGTCATTTGCGGTAGCACCGGCCCTTGAGCGACGTCCTGCCGGGTGAGAAAGCTGCCGAGGTGGCGGACGCGATCGTCGCAGGTGGAAGGCGCCAGCCCGCAGATATTGGCGAGATACGCACCAAAGTGCTGCAGCTCCGCAGCAAGTGGATCCGCGACCGTCGTCGCTCCGGGTTCCTCCTCTTCCCGAAGCCACGTGAGCAGGTGCCGCAGCGCAGCACCCGCACTGGCAGTCGAGGGGTAGCACGGGCGCGGACAGCGGCAGGCAGGCAAATGACGCCGCAGGAATCGTTCTGCAATCGCTGCGGCCGCAGGCCTTGCCCAGGAAATGGACTCGCTTCGCATCCAGTAGCAGAAGTGGGCGAGGCCCCCCAGGTAAGCGCAGATCGTACGCTCGCCATACTGCTCGCGGCGCAGTGTCGCGATATACGGACCCACCCTATCCGCCAGCGGGCTGCTCAGCAGCCAGTCGCGGCGGACCAGGGTGGCCAGACAGGAATCAATAGCCATGGTGTGCTCCTTTGCGTAGAGGAGCGCCCAGCAAATCTCATTTTTTATGCAAAGTCCGGCTACGCTCGCAGGCGCTGTGGCCCGCGTCGGTCCTGCGTCTCAGCAACCCGGACGGTAGGACTGTGCATAATCCCGAGCTGTGCATAATTGCGACCGATGGCGATGGGCCGGATGGCGTTTTCGATCGGGTTGTTGTCGATCGGGTAGCGACCATCGTCGGCGACACGGGCCAGCGCGTTCCAGCGCTTCAGCGTGTAGTTCACCGCCTTGTCCAGGCCGGTGTTGCCCAGCACCTTGGGCTGCAGCTCATCGAGCCAGCGCTTGAGCGCGTCGAGCTTTGGCACGAGCCGTCGTCGCCGCTCACGGCCACGCGCTTCCGGCGTGAGGTCGCGCAAGGAGGCCTCGATGGCGTAGAGCGCGCCGATGTGCTGTAACGCTTCCTTGGCCACCGGGCTGCCGCTGGCCTTGTGGGCGTCGAAGAACTTTCGCCGCGCATGCGCCCAGCAGCCAAGCTCGGTGATGCCGTGGGCGAACAAGGCCTTGTAGCCGCCGTAGTCGTCGACCATCAGCGCACCTTGCCACTCACCGAGGAAGTCGGCGGCATGCTTGCCGGCCCGACTGGGGCAATAGTCGAAGATCACGATGGGTTGTGGCTCGGGACTTCGGGCCGCTCCGGCGCATCCTGCGCCCGCATCACTCGGCCATCCGTGGCCCGCGTACGCAAACAGATAGGCGCGTTTGGTTTTGCCCGCACCCGGATCGAGCTGGGCGACCGGGGTTTCGTCGGCATGCAGTATGTCGACGGTGAGAAGTTTGGCGCGCAGCGCATCGACCAGGGGCTGCAAGCGCAGGCCGACGTGACCGAGCCATTCGGCCAGGGTGCTGCGCGCCAGCGTGATGCCGTGGCGGGCGAGGATCGCTTCCTGGCGGTACAGCGGCAGGTGATCGGCGTACTTCTGGATAGTGATCTGGGCCAGCAGGCCCGGCGCGGCCTGGCCGCGGTCGATGAGGGCCGGGGCGACCGGCTCGGCCACGATGGTTTCGCAGTGCGGGCAGGCCAGTTGCGGATACTCGTCACGGCGCACGAAGAACACCGGCGGCTTCACGTCCAGCTTCTCGCTGGCGTGCGTGCCGATCTGGGTCAGCGCGCTGCCGCAGCTGGCGCAGTCGCACTGTTCCGGCATGTGGACGGTGACTTCTCGCGGCAGCTCCGGCGGCAACGCGCGGCGTACCGGCTTGGCACGCGGCGGCTTGGGTGACGGTGCCGATGTGCTGTCTTGCAGCGCGCCCAGCTTCGCTTCCACCGCCGCAATATCTGCCACCATGGTCTCGTCAAACAGCTCGCGCTGTTCGGGGTTCATGCGCTCGGACTTGGCCGAGAACTGCACCCGTCGCAGGCGCGCCAGCTCATGGGTGAGCTTGTCGATCTTGGCCGTCTTGTAGGCAATCTCGTGATCACGGCGGGCGATGGTCAGCTCGTGCTGGGAGATGACCTCTTGGTGCCGAACAAGCTTCACCATCTGCTCGCGCACCAAGGCGCGCAGCGCGTCGGTGTCGGTGATGGCATTGAGGGCGGCTTCATCCATGCCGTTATTATGGCCGTCTAAACTTCGTTTCCCAGTGAGCTTATGTCACATGACAAACGCTGCCAGTCCACGCCCGTGCACAGCCAGGCAAACTGCGCCCGGCTGAGCGAGCACAACGGCTCGTGGGTCGATGGCAGCACGAAGCGACCCCGATGCAGCCGTCGTTGTGCCAACCATACGCCCTGCGCATCCACCACCAGCACCTTCAGACGCGTACCGCGACGGTTACGAAAGATGAACGCCGAACCGTCCAGCGGCTCGCGCTCCAGCACTTCGCGTACATGCACCAAGAGTCGATCCGCGCCACAGCGGAAGTCCACCGGGCCACTGACCAGCCACCATACCCACACCGCCGGTCCGAAACCGCCGATCTTGCCTCGCCTGCCCATCGCCGCGCTCCTTGTGAAAACTGGAGCGCATCGAAGCAGTCAGGCTGGGACGAGAGAAGATGTGGTGGGCGGACGCTTAGAGCGCCAGCAAAGCTGGCAAGAGATAGTCGATGAAAGTTCGATACGGAAAAGATCAGGCGAATCATTCCGGCCCCGAGTCATGCGGCGGGCATCGTGAGGTGTCAGTT
>SCSE01000023.1 GCA_004298015.1 Rhodanobacter sp. | reverse complement strand
CCTACCCATGACGAAACCGGCACATGGAAGATTCAACACGTACACATGCCCGTCGGCACTCTCTCTCGGTTAGTCGAGGAACGTAAAAAGCGGGCAAAGCCAACATACAAGGGCGGGCACTGTCCGCGGCTCTTTTGAGGAGTGCGGTCCAGGATGGCCTGCTGCTCTACCCGGGGCCCCTGTGCGGCGGTGAGGTGGAGACGACAGGCCCGCAGGGGAGTCGACAAGGATGTCGACTCCTTTTCGTCAGGGCAGGATGCCCTGTCGAAAAGCCCGGCCCCAGCTCACGGACTTGCCGGGCATGGATGCCCGGCAAGCGCCAAGTGGGGTGGCCTTTCTCTTTGGTTATCTTTCTCTTTGGCCACGCAAAGAGAAAGTAACTCGGGCGCCAAAGGCGCACGAAAGCTCTTGCTTTGACAAGTTAGTCCTCTCAGCTTGCAACGTCACCCTGAGGGATCGGACCTCTCCAGTTCACGTAGTCAAGACCTTTGGGGGTAACGACTAACATCCCCCCAGCGGCGCTGATAAGGGCATGAGCTTCCAGCGCCTGAAGAACAGCTTTACCTTCTCCGGGAGACACCACCCGAGCCGACAATTCTGCCTCGCAATAGTGCTGTGTCGTTGACTGCCCTTTTGCCTGCCGATCAACAAGCCAGTTGAGGACCAGCTGCGTGCGGTGCACGAGAAAATAATTAAGGTAGCGATACTCCCAGAATGCCACCTGCTGGCGCAGACCAACAATTTCAGCAGAAATGTTTGCAACCTGATCCGGCGTAAGTTGTGCCTCCATGCATATGGAATCCACGCCGCCGTTGGTGGCCAACCGGTCTCTGGTGGATTGCTCTCGATCTTCCGTCACGCGCCCCGCCTGAGACTCCCTGCTCTCCCCGCTTTGTTGCTTAGCAAGCGACTCAAAGAGATTGTCCATCTCAGCGAACATCGCCTTGTTCGACAATTCAATACCATCCAAAAACGCATTTTTGTCTAACGGCAGGGGAATTTCGCTTCGTGCTTTGGAGGCAAAATCTGCAATGAGAGCAGGGTAGCCCTCGGTCTCCTGCCGCCAAAACGCAATGAGCTGCTTGGTGGCTTCTAGGTCAGTACCGACCTCCGCACGCTTTGCCATCATGCGCAGCATGATGCTGCCCAGTGAAGTCATAAGTTTGCGAGCGGCCTCCAAGGTTTCATCGTTTGCAACGGCCTGCAGCTTTGCGACCGCCCCAAAAGCCCCCGTCCACTTCTCGGCAATTTTTTCGACAGACGTCAACGGACTGGCCATTTCGGCAAGAGACGCATAGACACGTTGGATGGCTGGCGCGACTTCGAGAAAAACGTCGCGCTTCATATCGCGTGCGCGCTTGTCGCGATCATTTCGCCGATCGAGATGATCTTTGAGAAAAAATAGTGCCAGCGTCACGAACTGCGTTAGAACTACCGTCCCTATGACCGAATAATCAGTGGACGACGGAGTTTGTGTGGCGGCAACCAGAGGCATTGAGAACCTGGCTTTCTCGACGATGAATGGTTCCAGAGTTTTCGAGTTTAGACGCCGTCGGCCGAGATAGCTTGAAATTGACGATCAGAAAGACGAGATCACGCCTGCGCACCCACCCGCAACACCAGCTTCCCCCGATGACTCCCATCAAACAACCGATTGAGTACGACGGGTGCATTCTCCAGCCCCTCCGCCACCGTCTCCTCCGCCTTCAACTTCCCCTGCCGAATCCAGCCCGCGATCGCCCCCACCGCCTCCTTCGTCCTGGTGTAATCGAGAACAAGAAACCCGCGCATGCTGAGCCGCTTCATGATGAAGGGACCGAAATCGTCGCTCGGCTTCTCGTCGCTGTTGTAGCCCGAGATCAGGCCGCACAGCGCGACGCGCCCGCCGATCACCATGCGTGACAGCACCGCGCGCATCACCGCGCCGCCGACGTTCTCGAAATTCACGTGCACGCCATCGGGCGTGGCGGCCTTGAGTTGCTGCTTGAAGTCGGCAGCCTTGTAGTCGACCGCGGCGTCGAAGCCCAGTTCGTCGACCAGATAGCGACACTTGTCGGCGCCGCCGGCGATGCCGACCACGCGGGCACCCTGGATCTTCGCGATCTGGCCGGCGATCGAACCGACCGAGCCGGCGGCGGCGGAAACCACCACGGTCTCGCCGGGCTGGGCCGGGGTGATGTCGGTCATGCCGTAGTAGGCGGTGACGCCGCTCATGCCGGCAGCACCGAGCAAGGTCGGCAACGGGATGCCGGGGTCGGACGGCAGGCGCGCGTAGCCCTTGGCGTCCTCCTGCAGCAGCAGGTAGTCCTGCCAGCCGGTAACGCCCTGCACCAGGTCGCCTTCGCTGTACCTGGACGAGCGCGAGGCCACTACGCGGCCCAGGCCCAGTGCGCGCATCACCTCGCCGATCGCCACCGGCGGCAGGTATTGCGGGACGTCGCGCATCCACACCCGCTGGGTCGGGTCCATCGACAGGTACAGCACCTTGACCAGCACCTCGCCATCCTTCAGTTCGGGCACGGGCTGCTCGATCAGGTCGAAGTTGTCGCGCTGGACCAGGCCTTCGGGGCGGGTCTTGAGGCGCAGCTGGCGGTTGATCTGGGACATGGTGTTTCTCCGGGAACGGGACAAGCGGGGAACGATTTGGATCGTCATTCCAGCGCAGGCTGGAATCCAGTGGCTTTCATGCAGCTTCAAGGCGCTGGATCCCAGCCTGCGCTGGGATGACGGCCGGGGTGGTTGCCGGTGACGGGCTAGACGGCCGAGGCGCCGCCGTCGACGCGTAGCTCGGCGGCGGTGATGTAGCGGCTTTCATCGGAGGCGAGATACAGCGCAGCGTAGGCGACATCGTCGACCTCACCCAGGCGCTTCAACGGAATGCCACGGGTGAGTTTGCGCAGCGCCTCCTGCTCGTCGAGCTGTTCGAAGAACGGCTCGACGATGCCGGTGCGGATGAAGGCGGGGTGGATCGAGTTGCAGCGGATGTCGACCTGCTGCCGTGCGCAGTCGATCGCGATCGACTTGCTCAACGCGGCGACCGCGGCCTTGGAGGCGTTGTAGACGGTAAAGTCGGGATCGACCTTGAACGCGGCCAGCGAGGAGATGTTGATGATCGAGGCGGGTGGGTTTTGCTTGAGCAGGGGCAGCGCGTACTTGCAGCCGAGATAGATGGCATCGACGTTGACGCCCATTACCCGCGCCCACTCCTTCGGCGTAAGGCTTTCGACGCCGCCGATTGCGCCGATGCCGGCGTTGTTGACCAGCACCGAGAGGCCGCCCATGGCGGCGGCGGCCTCGGCCAGCACGGCCTGCCAGCGCTCCTCGTCGCGCACGTTCTGCTGTGCCGACCGCGCCACGGTGCGGCCATGGTCGGTGTTGATTGCGTGGGCCACCGCGCGCACTGTCGGTTCGTCGATGTCGGTGAGGAACACCTGCGCGCCGTGCCGCGCCAGCATGCGTGCGATGGCGGCACCGAGGCCGCCGGCGGCGCCGGTGACGAGAGCCTTCTTGCCGGCGACGCGTTGTGCGGAAACTTGGGTCATCGGGCATCTCCTGATGTCACATGATTTTTTTGGTGCCGGTATTGATCAACTACGCGAGGAGCGCCCATCACCCCAGCCCTCTCCCCCAAACGGTGGAGCGCTTCGGGGGAGAGGGGGCCTCGTCAGACCGACAGATATCCGCCATCCACATTGAGCACGGCGCCGGTGGTATAGGACGACGCGGGCGAGGCCAGGTACAGCACCGCACCGGCCATCTCGGACGGCTGCGCCACGCGGCGCATCGGCACATGCGCCAACGCCTGCTTGAGGATCGCCGGCGTGTTGACCAGCACCGAAGCGAACTTGGTGTCGGTGAGGCCGGGCAGCAGCGCATTGCAGCGCACACCGGATGCCGCGCATTCGACTGCGAACGCCTTGGTCATCGAGATCACCGCCGCCTTGGTGATCGAGTAGATGCCTTGCTGGAAGCCGGGCACCACACCATTCACCGAGGCCACGTTGACGATCGCGCCGCCGCCGTTCCTTGCCATCAGCCTGGCGCCGTGACTGGACATGTAGAAGTAGCCGCGAATATTCACGTCCACGGTTTTCTGGAAGATCGCCGGGTCGGTTTCGGTGATCGGGCCAAAGTAGGGGTTGGTGGCGGCGTTGTTGACAAGGACGTCCAGACGGCCATGCTTCTGCGTGATGCCGGCGAACAGCGCCTCGATCTGTGTCATCTCGCCGATGTGGCAGGCCACCGCCTCGGCGCTGCCGCCAGCGGCGACGATCTCGTCCACCACCAGCTGGCAGTCGGCCTGCTTGCGGCTGGAGACGACGATATGCGCGCCATGCGCCGCCAGCAGCTTGGCGATCTCGGCGCCGATGCCGCGACTGGCGCCGGTGACGATGGCGATCTTGCCGCTGAGGTCGAACAGGTCGGGTGCGCTCATGAGGGTTCCTCTTGCGATGCGTCGAATGGATTCAGCGATGGGTGACCAGGCGTGGATCGCCGGCCAGTTCGAGATGCGGCCAGCTGTTGTAGCTGATCAGGCTGTGGCGCTTGCCGCCGAACGCTACGCGGGTCAGCGAGGTGTTGACCAGCGGCCAGCTCAGCACGAACGGGTTGTCCGCCGGTGCGCCGACCAGCACGTTGGCGATCACCGCGATCGGGCCGCCGGAGGTGAACGCCCAGATCGTGCGCGTCTGGTGCGCGGCCAGCGTCTGCAAGCCGTGCAGTACGCGGGTGCGGAACGCCGGCCAGCTGCTCGTGTACTCGTTGTCGTGCTGGCCGCTGGTCCAGCGCGCGAGCGCGGCGGCGAACAGTTGCTGGAACGCACGCTGTGGATCGGCGCTGGTCGCCAGTTCGGCACGCATGTCCTCGAAGGAGGTGAACGCGGGACGGTGTCGCGCCACGATTTCGACGTGATCGAGTTCGTTCAGCTGATCCAGCGTCACCTGTGGCGCCGCGACGCCGGCCGCTTCGATGCACAGCTCGGCGGTGCGCAGGTGCCGTTGCATGCTGCCGACCACGATCAGGTCGGGCACTTGCCCGGTCCGTTTCAGCCACTGACCCAGCTGGCGCGATTGCAGCTCACCGAGCGCGGACAACTTGTCGTAATCCGCGGCGCCGAAGCTGGCCTGGCCGTGGCGGATCAGCAGCGCGCTGCCCATCTCAGAGCCTCGACGCCGCGATCAACCGCCGGCAACGCTGACCCAGGTAAACCGCTGCCTGGCCGAAACCGGCAAACTGCGGGTTGTGGGTCTGGCCGAGCACGAAGCGGCGGTAGATCTGCTGGATGATGACCATCAGCCGGAACAGCCCGAACACCTCGTAAAAATCGAACCTGTCGACCCGCCAGCCGCTGCGCTCGCTGTAGTACTCGACCACCTCGCGCCGACTCAACATGCCCGGCACATGGCTCGGCTGGCGGCGGAACGACTGGAATACCGCGTCGTCGTCGGCCTGCACCCAGTACGCCAGCGAGCCGCCAAGATCCATCAGCGGGTCGCCCAGAGTGGCCATCTCCCAGTCCAGCACGCCGACAATGTCCAGCGGATTGGCCGGGTCGAGCACCACGTTGTCAAAGCGGTAGTCGTTATGGATCACGCAGATCGCCGTTTCGCCGGCCGGCTGTTGCTGCGCGAGCCACGCCAGCACGTCCTCGCAGGCCACGGAATCGTCGGTCAGCGCCTTGCGCCAGCGCTCGCTCCAGCCCGCAACCTGACGCGCGATATAACCCTCGCCCTTGCCCAGCGCGGCCAGCTCCGGCCGACTGGCATCGACCTGATGCAGCTCGACCAGGCGGTCGATGAAACCGTGGCACAACTGGCGCACTCCGGCCTGGTCGAGGCCGAGTGCCGGCGGCAGCTCGCGACGCAGGATGATGCCGCGCAGTCGTTCCATCACGTAGAAATCGCTGCCCAGCACGCCGGCGTCATCGCAACGCGCGAGGATCGATGGCACATGCGGGTAACAGGGCTTCAGCGCCGCCATCACCCGTGCCTCGCGCAGCATGTCGTGGGCGGACTTTGCCTTGACCCCGGCCGGCGGGCGGCGCAGCACCAGCTCGCGCTCGCCGTAGCGGATCAGGTAGGTGAGGTTGGAGGCACCGCCGGGAAACTGGCGGATGGTCGGAGCACCGTGCAAGTCGGCGATGTGCTGCTTGAGGAAGGCATCGACGGCGACCAGATCCAGCCGGTCTTCCTCGCGCACCTCGCGGGTTTCGTCCGCCGTCACGCTCATGCGTCACGCCTCGATCCGGCCTGTTGTGCACGCATTTCCAGCTTGGCGATCAGCGCGCGATGAACCTCGTCGGGACCGTCGGCGAGACGCAGCACCCGGGCATGGGCATACAGCGCCGCCAGCGGAAAATCATCCGATACACCGGCACCGCCGTGGATCTGCATCGCCGCGTCGGCAGTCTTTTGGGCCAGCGCGGGGGCGATCACCTTGATCTGCGAGATCTCGCTCATCGCCGCCTTCACGCCCTGAGTGTCGATCAGCCACGCGGCCTTCAGCGTCAGCAGGCGTGCCTGTTCGATCGCCATCCGCAGGTCGGCGACGATATCGGCATTGCCACCGAGCCGGATCAGCGGCTGGCCGAATGCGGTGCGTGCCGAGGCGCGCGCGCACAACAACGCCAGCGCACGCTCGGCAGCGCCGATCGCGCGCATGCAGTGATGGATGCGCCCCGGACCGAGCCGCCCCTGGGCGATCTCGAAACCGCGCCCCGACCCGAGGATCACGTGCTCGACCGGCAGTCGCACGTCGGTGAAACTGACCTCGCCGTGGCCGGATGGCTCGTCGAGATCGTGGAACACCGGCAACATCCGCTCGATCCGCACCCCCGGGGCATCCAGCGGGCACAGCACCATCGAGTGGCGCTGGTGTGGCGGCGCATCCGGGTCGCTCAGGCCCATGAAGATCACTACCCGGCAGTGCGGATGACCGATCCCGGTCGACCACCACTTGCGACCGTTGAGCACCACCTGGTCGCCCTCGATGCTGGCGGTGGCCTGCATATTGGTGGCATCGGACGAGGCCACGTCCGGCTCGGTCATGCAGAACGCCGAACGGAGCCGACCCGCCAGCAGGGGCAACAGCCAGCGCGCCTTTTGCTCGGCTGAGCCGTAACGCACGAGGACTTCCATGTTGCCGCTGTCCGGCGCGTTGCAGTTGAACACTTCCGGCGCGATGAAGGAGTGCCCCATGATCTCGGCCAACGGTGCGTAGTCCACGTTGCTCAGCCCGGCCCCGTGTTCCGGCTCGGGCAGGAACAGGTTCCACAGCCCGGCGGCGCGCGCCTTCGCCTTCAGCGCCTCCATCACCGGCGGCTGGCGCCATTGTCGCCAGTCGCTGCTGCCGCTCAGTTCGGCCGCATGCACGGACTCGGCGGGTATCACCTCCTCGCGCATGAAGGCCTCGAGGCGCGCGATCAGGCGCTGACTGCGTTCGGAGTGGGCGAAGTCCACAAGCAGATTTCCATGGCATGCACAGTGGCAAGACCGCCAGCGTACGCCGATTCCCATCCATCGCTGAAATGAATAGGTTTTATACCCACCTATAAATACAGCTAATATCCTAGGCGACACCCCCTGCTTCCGGCGCCGAGCGTACCCGCCATGACCCAGCCCGACATGCGCATGGATCTGAACCTGTTTCGCGTACTGGATGCGATCTACACCCGGGGCGGTATCAGTGCGGCAGCGCGTGCCCTGCACCTGACCCAGCCGGCGATCACCCACTCGTTGAACCGTTTGCGCGAGCTGTTCGACGATCCGCTGTTCGTGCGCCAGGGCAATCGGGTCATACCCACCGACAAGGCCCGCACCGTGATGGCCGAGGTGCAACTGCACCTCAAAGGCTTGCAGGCAACCATCCGCATGCAGCCCGCTTTCCGCGCCGACGAACTGGAACGCGAGTTCAGCGTGGGCTTCCGCGACATGCTCGAATCGATCGCTTTTCCACCGCTGCTGGCGCGGCTCGGCACGCTGGCGCCGCGGGTGCGCGTGGTCAGCCGACGCATCGCCGCCAGCGACATGGATCGCGAACTGGGCTCGGGCAGCCTCGACCTGGTGATCGACCGGCGCCTGCCGATCGGACCGCGGCTGTGCAGCGAGCACCTGCTGGACGAGTCGCTGGTGGTGGTGATGCGCCGCCAGCACCCGCTGGCTTCGACCGCACTGCGGCGCAACGACTACCTGGGCGCCCGGCATGTGGCCGTCTCGCCGTCGGGGGAGGCGGCGCCGCTGGACGTGCTGCTGAACCAGGACGGGCGTTCGCGCGAGATCCGCCTGGTCTGCCAGCACTATTTTTCGGCATGCCAAGTGGCCGCCGGCAGCGACTTGCTGCTAACCATGCCGAGCTCGTACGCCGCCAACTTTGCGCCGCTGCTGCCGCTCGCGATCCAGCCACTGCCGATCAAGCTCAAGCCGATCCCGATTCTCACCTATTGGCATCAGTCGAAAAACCACGACCAGGCACATGCATGGTTCCGCCAGCTGCTGATCGAAACCGCCCGAACGGCGGCGGCGTTCAGCGCGAACTGAAAGGCCGAGAAAAAATCGCCCGCCTGCTGCAATCGTCGCGACAAGCGGCTCCAACGGCGCGTGGATCAGACCCGCGCGAATGGCAAAATATTACGTATGAGCAAGCCATTGCGTTACCATTATGTGAAAGAACTGTAGATATGGGGGTCGGGTAGTCCGTGCTGCCACGAAAACGCATTCGAGCAACAGGATCAGGCGTATCGCCTTGATGAGCAGAACATTCCCGCACCCTCTCTTTCAGCCGGGCCGGAAATCGGGCGCCGGCACGCTGTTCGCCGTATTGCTGATGGTGTGTGCATGGTCCGGCCTGACCAGCGCCCAGGCCGCGCCCCACAGCGCCCTGCCTTCGGTGGCCTTCTACTACGGCCAGAATCCGCCGATCAATGCCCTGCAGGGCTTCGACTGGATCGTGGTAGACGGCAATGCCCGACTGCCGACACCGGTTTCGGGACTCGGACCGGGACAACACGGCTCGACCTATTTCGCCTACGTCTCGATCGGCGAGGTCGCCGAATCGGCAGCCGCTGCCCGGCAACCACCGACGGCCTGCGTGATCGGCAAGAACCGTGTGTGGAAGGCGCGCATCCTCGACCTGCGTTCGGCCATCTGCCGGGACTGGCTGGTCGACAAGCGCTTTGCACCGCTGATCGCCCGCGGCTTCCATGATTTTTTTCTCGACACCCTGGACAGTTACCAACTGGCACTGACGTCACCGCAGCAACAACGCGCCTATCAGCAAGGCATCGTGGCCTTGATCGACCGCGTCCACGCCCGACTGCCGCAAGCCGGCTTCATCCTCAACCGCGGCTTCGAACTGCTTGACGCGCTCAAGGGCAAAGGTGTCCTTGGGGTCGCTGCGGAATCGCTTTACCGGGGCTGGGACGAAGCCCACAAGCGCTATGTCGGGGTGAAACCGGAAGACACGCTCTGGCTGAAGCAACAGCTCGAACGGGTCAGGTCGCGGGGATTGGTCCCTATCGCAATCGATTATGTGGCGCACGACCAGCCCGCCATGGCCACACAGACCGCGCGACGCATCGTCGCCGACGGCTTCGTGCCCTATGTCACCAACGGCCAGCTCAACCGTGTCGGCGTGGGCAAGGGGATCGCCCAGCCACGCGAAATCCTGATGCTTTACGACGATGCCGATTCACCGATGGACACCAACGTGAACTGGTATGCGGCGATGGTGCTCAACCATATGGGCTACGCCACCCGTGCCATGAATGTCGACACGCAGGCACTGCCAGCGGTACCGATGCGAGGCCGCATCGCCGGCGTCGTGACCTGGTTTTCCGGCCCCGGGCTGAAGCACGGCGAACGCGTCTATCAATGGTTGCGCCGACAAATGAAGTCCGGGGTTCCGGTCGCAATCCTCGGCGAGTTCGGCTTTTCCGCCGATGCCGGACACCTGTCCGCGCTGGGCATCGGGCTTGGCGCCGATCCGGCACCCGGGCTGAAGACTGTCAGCGTGTCGTCATCCGATGCTTCGCTGACAGGCTTCGAGAACCCGGCACGGGCGTCGCCCGGCAACTTCATTCCGCTGGCACTGCAACAAGGTCGCTCCGCACTGACCGTGGCACGCGATGGCCAGCAGGAAGCGGCTGTGGCGATCACCCCATGGGGTGGCTATGCGCTGTCACCGTATGTGCTCGCCAATCTGCCGCGCGGCACCCTGGACAAGAACCAGTCGCGTGCGCGCTGGATACTCAACCCCTTCACCTTCTTCCGCCAGGCACTGCGGCTGGACACGCTGCCCGCGTTCGATACCACCACCGCCAGCGGCAACCGGCTGCTGTTCGCCCATTTCGACGGCGACGGTTTCGCCTCGGGGTCGTATATCGCCGCGTACCGAAGCCAGCCTGCGGCAAAGGTGATCCTGGATGCCATCCTGCAGCGTTATCACATCCCGACGGCAGCGTCGGTGATTGCTTCGGAATTCGTCGATGGCGGCCTCTACAGGCCAAAGCAGCTGGCCATCTACCGGCCGATCGCCCGCGCGATGTTTGCCTTGCCGTGGGTCGAAATCGGCTCTCACACCTACTCGCATCCGTTCGATTGGTCCGCTCTGGAGCATGACCCCCGATTGTCCGCCGGGCTGCATCTCAAGACACCTGGTGCGGCCGCAAAAGGCAGCGATGCCTATGTCACCGAACCCAACCTCCGATACGGCTACAACCTGCCGGTGCCGGGCTATACCTTCAGCCCGCAGCAGGAGGTCGACGGATCGGTCACGATCATCAACACGCTGCTGGCACCAGCAGGCAAGAAAGTGACCCTGTTCCAGTGGTCGGGGGACACCAACCCGGATGCGGAGGTTGTCGGTCTGGTCTACCAGGCGGGCCTGGCCAACATCAACGGCAACAACAGCACCATCGACGAAGCCTCACCCTCGCTGACCAACGTGGTAGGCCTCGGCGTGTGGAAAGGGCGGTATTTCCAGGTCTACGCGCCGGATGCCAACGAGGACCAGTTCACCGACGGCTGGAAGCCGCCCTATTGCGGCTACCGCAGGGTCATCCAGACCTTTCGACTGACCGAGTCACCGCGTCGACTGGCGCCGATCAACATCTACTACCACCTGTATTCCGGTGCCCGGCCCTGCGCGCTCGATGCGCTGAAATCGGTCTATGACTGGGCGCTCAAGCAGCCGACCACGCCGGTGTTTCCCTCGTACTACTCGAAAATCGCGCTGGGCTTCGAATACGCCGGTATCGCACGTGACGGCAACGCCTACCTGCTGGGCGGCTACGGTGCCGACCAGACCGTGCGCATCCCGCGCAAACTCGGCTATCCGGATCTCGCCAGATCACACAACGTGGCCGGCTTCAACGACGCCAATCAGTCGCGCTACATCAGCCTTGGCCCCGATCGTGCACGACTGGTGCTTGCCGACAAGCCGCCGACCGAACCGTATCTGGTGAGTGCGAATGCGGTGATTCACGCGCTGGATCGAAGCCCCGGCAAGCTCAGCCTCAGCTTCGCGGGTCAGGTGCCACTGCGGGTGACTTTGGCGCAGTCGCAAGGTTGCCGCATCCGCTTCCAGGGCCATCGCGCAAAGGTCACGGCCCGCGGCCGGCTTCGCCAGTTCAACAGTTCGCTCGACAGCGGCCGTCTTGAGGTGGCGTGTCCCACTGGTAGCGTTGTCGCACCCTAGATGATCGTCGATACGATAGACATCCGCTCCACCGCGCCCAAGGCATCGCGTTACAGGCGATACGTCACCCCGCAGCTGAAGACCCATTTTGTCGGGCCGGGGCACCTCATCGCGCTGTGCGGCGCGATGCTGGTGCTTGCGGTGCTGCTGTTCCCCCGAGCATTCATCGACCAGCAACTGCGCGCGGAGGGGCCGCCACAGGCCGCCACCATCGCCTACCTGCAGTTGCTGGTGAACGCCCAACCCAGCAATGAAACCGTCCGCCTGCAACTGGTCCACGAACGCCTGCGCGCCGGGCAGCTGGCCGAGGCCGAGGTGGCGCTGGCACCGCTGGCCCATCACGCCGGCCTGGAAAGCGCGAAGGTGGCGTCGTTGTGGCTGAGTCTGCGGCGCGCCCAGTTTGTCGCGATCCCACCCGGGTCGGCGGCCCGGGAGGAAGCTCGACGTGCCTATGCCCATGCGCTGGAGCGGCTCGGCAGGCGACTGTCACCCGCCGGGCAACTGGCAGAAACCCGGCATGCCATCGATGCCGGCCTTTACGTCACGGCAGCCCGTCTGGCCACGCACCTGCTGATGACGGCACCGACCCGCTCCCGAACCGGCGCGGCGGAAGATCGGCACGGCACAGACCGGGCCACGGCGGTCTCGATGCGGGTTGAACCACGCGGCAGCACGTCGCGGAGCGCATTGCACCACGACTTCACCGACACCACCGAAAGGCTGGTTGGATTGGTATGGGCGTCCCGGGCCGCCGGTGGCCACACCGCGCACGTGCCGATCGAGGCGCGGCATATCCACCAGCAAGCCTTCGATGCCTTGCTGCAAAGTCATCTGGCGGCGGGGCAGCCTGATGAGGCGCTGCAAGCCGCACAAGAGTACTTGCCGAGCCTCGATCCGGCGCGGGTGGACTGGACCCGGCTGATGCAGATCGCGAGCTGGGCCAATCGGCCCTCGGCGGCCGCCAATTTTGCGCAACACTGGCTGGCCATCGCCGGCGACGACAACACGCGCTGGACCGCGTTTCAGGCCATGATCCAGGCCTACCTGTCCGCCGGTCAGCCGCGCCAGGCGCTGACGGCGGCGGTCGCCAACCTGCACTGGATACCGCCATCCACCGCGCTCTGGCGCAACATGACCCGTCTCGCGATGCAAGCCGGCGACGCCGGAAAGTCGGTGCAGTACGCGCGACGCCTAGTCGGCCTGGGCACTCCCCATGTCCATTGATCGCGCCACCGCCACGACGGTGGCCACCGCGCGCCGCCCGCACCTCCGCAGTTGGCTGGCGCTGAGCATGGCCATGGCCATGGCCACGTTGCCGCTGGCCGGCACGGCGCAGGCGTCGGCAGAGGCGCCCCCTGGCCTGGACCATCCTGTGCCCGTCAATCTGTCCGACTACGACCTGGCCTGGCAGGCGTTCCTCGGCGCCGGCCAGCTGGACGATGCGATGGCACTGGCGCGACGGGCGCTGGCAGCCTATCCGGACAGCGTGTTGTGGCACCGCCGCCTGGCCAGTGCCGCGCAGCAAAACAATGACGCACCGGTCGCCGCGCGCAACTACGCCTGGCTGGCTACCCGCGGTCATCAGCCCGAGCTGCTTGAACGCGCCATCGCGCTGTCCACCGCGACACTGCAGGACAAGCTCGCGATCCGCCTGATGCAGCAACGCGCCACGCACGAAGCGTTCAACCCGACGCATTGGCAGGCGCTGATCGATACCATGCTCAACCTCGGCCAGTTCGATCAGGCACTGACCACGCTGCAACAAGCCGATCGGCGCCAGCCCCGGCAGTTTTTCCTGCGCCAGCAGGCCAATGTCCTGCTGCAGGCCGGACGACCAAGCGCCCGCGCCGCGATATTGCGCCGGATGCTCGCGCGCTACGGCGCCGAGCCGGACACCGTGCTGAAGCTGGCCTCGCTGGAATACGTCCAGGGACATCTTGAGCAGGCGCTCGCCACCCTGCGCCGGGGGCAGGCCCTCGCCACCCCCGCTGATACCGTCTATTGGCAAACACTGGGCTCGCTGGCCTGGATGCTGCAGGATTTCGAGCAGGCAGCCGCGGCCAGCCGCACCCTGGTACGCGCTGGTACGGCGCAAACGGCTGACTATGAGCGGTTATACCAGTTCTATGCCACCGATCGACCTGCCGTGGCCTATGCCTATGCTCTCATCGGCTGGCGCCAGACCCATGCCAGCCCGCTGTTTTTCCAGGCCAGCGCGGCCGCCAGTCGACTGGGGCTTGCGGCCTTGAGCCAGACCTTGTTCGACAGTGTCGGTCCACAGGATCGCGCCGCGCTCGGAGGCCAGCCCCAGTTCTGGATGCGGTGGGCGCAACTCGCGCATCAACAGGGCAACCAGCCACTCGCCCGCACCCGCTATGCCCAGGCACTGCAGCGCGCACCGACGGACGTCAACGTCATCGGCGGCTACCTGTGGCTACTGGCGGACAGTCGCGATACCGTGCGGCTGCGCCTCCTCACCCGGCGCTGGGGACATCGGCTGTTGAACGACAAGACGGTACGGGAAGGACTGGTCGCAGCACTGACCATGCTCGACCAGCCAAGTCGGGCCTTGCGCCTGATGCAGCCGGTCCGGGCGTCACGGCAGAATGATCCGGACTGGCTGATGCAATATGCCGATCTGCTCGATCAAACCGACCAATCCGATACCGCCGACGCGATCCGCCGCCAGGCCGTCAAGCCGCTGCTGCAGCAGACGGCGACGGCACGGGGCAAGGCGGCAGCCCGCAGAGATCAGCTGGACCGGATCGCGCTGACCAGCCAGCTGGCACCCGGCGACCCGGCGCGCCGCGCCATGCGCGCGCTGGTCCCGCACCCTGGTAGCGCCCGTGCACGCGAGCAGGTACTGGCCTGGACCACCCGCCTGGGCAGCACCGGGACCACTGCCCTGTGGTTGCGGCGCCAGTATCTCAAGACGCCGGCACCGGGCTGGGCACGGCTGGGACAGGCCATGGCCACCGACGACGACACGGCAACCATGCGGTTGCTGGATACCGAGGCGGACCGGCTGCCGCGTCGTGACCGGGTCAGCGCGGCCGGGAAACTCGGTTTCAACTCGCAAGCGGCAACCCTCGCCTGGCGTGGGCTGGAAGGTGAGCCGGATGATCGCCGGCTGCAGCGCCAGTTCCGGACGCTGGCGCTGGCGCAAGCGGATACGGTCGGCAGTTCGCTGCACCAATTGCGCCGCAGCGGACTGGCCGCGTTCGACCTGGGATGGAATGTGCGTCACTGGATCACCCCGGCCCTGCATCTGGACATCGAGGCCCACCGCCTTCGCCAGCTGCGCTACGACACCAGCCAGCTCGGCAGCATCCCCGGTTACGGCCAATACGGCTCGATACGCCTGGTCGAAAATCTGGCCCGCGGCGAGCGCGGCCTGTCGCTGGGCGGTGGGCGCAACCTGGCTGGCTACGCGCAGTTGGGTGCGTTCTACCGTTATCGCTGGTGGCGCAACCTGCAACTGGCGGCCTCGTTCGACTACGGCGCGCGTGCCGACGATACCGTACCCTTGATTCTCGCGGGGCTGACCGACCGGCTGAGAATCCGCGCCGACTATCAATGGTCGAGCGCTGACAGCCTGACAGCGACGGCCACCGTCAGCCGCTTGCGTGCCCAGGGCGGCGGCCGGCTCGGCAAGCGGCAGAGTCTGGACCTGCACTACCGTCACAAGCTGTGGCTTGCGCCGCCGGACTTCACCTTGATCGCGACGGCCACCGATGCACGCTACCAGGCCGCGGGCTCGCTACCGGCCGGGCTGCTGCGCCTGGTGCCGGCAGGCCAGACCGCGGATATCGGTTACTTCGTGCCGCGCAGCTACCTGCAGGCTTGCGTCGGCGCCGGCTTCAATGAGGACTATCGCGATCAATGGAGCGGCCAGTTGCGCCTGTTCGGCACCGCCAGCGTCTGCGACAACTCGGTCAGCGGCCCGGGAGCGTCGGTGGATGCCGGCCTGGCCATCCCGGTCCTCGGGCCGGATCACCTTAGCCTGGGACTGGGCTTCACCAACAATACCGGCGCCACCCGCAGCCGCAGCCTGAGTGTTTCTGCCAACTACCGCTACTATTTCACCCCATGATCCATGACTCCGCCAAGGCCGCAAGGCCATCCTTGCGAGGAACCGCGATGAAACGATGTCTCCCGTTGCTCCGACTCGGCCGGCTTTGCCTGCTGCTTGCCGGGCTGGCCCTGCTCGGCGGCTGCGCCAGCACCAGCTTCCACGCGGCGCCGGCACCGACACTCGACCCGGCAGCGACATGGGTGGTTGCGCCACTGATCAACAACACCGCCACGCCGTATGCCGGACAGCGTGCCGCACGCCTGATCCAGGCTTTGCTGGCACAGCGTGCCGGTACCCAGGTGCTGATCGCGCCGACCTCCGCGGACCCCAGTGGCCTGCCGATCGACAATGGCCAGGCCGCTGAAAAGGCCGCGCGTCGTTTCGCTGTCGACAAGAATGCCCGCTATCTGGTTTCCGGCAGCGTCGACGAATGGCATTACAAGATCGGCCTGGACGGCCAGCCAGCCGTGGGCTTTACCGTGACGGTGGTCGATCTGGGTTCCGGCAAAACCCTCTGGACCGGTGCCGCCTCGGCCAGCGGCGGCAGTCGCGAGGGGGTTGCCGTGCTGGCCCAGGACACGCTGGATCGCCTGGTCACCCGACTGCTCGGCAAGTGAAACGGGACCCTGACTCGCACCGGATGACTGCCGCACTGTTGGCGCATCGCATGCGTGCGCCTGACGCAGCGCGCAGGCCGGTTGCTGCGCACGCAAGCACGTTACCCTGAAGGCGTTCATGGATTCAGAGCTGTCCGGCATCCTCAAGAAATCGCTTGAAGCGGTGTTGTTGCCCCTGCTGGCACTGGTGCTGCTGTATCTATGGACCGGTGCGCACTTCGACTACCCGTGGTGGTGGCTGGCCCCGCTGGCGATCGCGTTGCGCTATGGCGTGGCGTACGGCATCGGTTCGGGGCTGGTGCTGATCGTCGGCTATTTCATCGAAATCTGGTTTCTCGGCGTGGCGCACACGCAGCCCGGTGGGGAGATTGTTGGCGGCTTGATCGCCACCTATCTTGCCGGCCTGTATGCCAGTCACTCCCGCAGCCGGTTGATCGAGGCCAACGCCAGCCTCGCCTATCTGGAAGAACGCCTGGAGTCTTTGACCCGCGTATTCTACGTGACCCGGCTCTCACACGGCCGGCTCGAAGAAAACCTGATCACCAAGTCCTACGACTTGCGCACCGCGCTGGACGCGATCGCCGCCGAACTGGGCAAGTCCGAGATGCAGGGTACCGAGTGGCCGTCGCGCCCGCTCGGGCACATTCTGCAACTGCTGGCGTACTACGGCCGACTGAGCACCAGCGGTATCTACCAGGTCGTCGGCGACAAGGTGCAAACCGAGCCGATGGCCAGTCTCGGCGCGCCCTTTACCCTGGACGTACACGACCCACTGGTCGGCGGCGTGATGGAAAAAGCACAGCTGGCCTACTATTCGGTCGACCAGATTCTCGGCGGACAAGCTTCCGCCTATCGCGTGGTGCTGCCCATGAGTGCAGCCGATGGAACGCTGCTGGCGCTGATCGTGGTGGTCGACCTGCCGCTGCTGGCGGTGGATGAGGAAAACCTGCTGACCCTTGCCGCCATGACGGCATTCGTGGCCGATGCCATGCGCGCCGGCCAACTCAGTCAGGCGGTGCGCCATTTGGTGCCGACGTGCCCGTCCGCATTCGCGCTGGAGTGGATCCGGCTCGGCCACCTGCGCCAACATGCCGAGGTGCATTCTGCTTGGATTCTGCTGACCCCGGGGCACGACGCGACAGCGGGCGTGATCGAGCTGATCGATGGCGCACGGCGCGGCCTCGACCAGTACTGGCGTTCACCGCTGGCCCCCTCGCAACCGGGGCTGATGGTCCTGCTGGTACTGGCCGGACAAGGGGCTACTGAAGGCTTCCTGCAACGCATCGACGCGCTATGCCGGGAACATCTCGGTGCCGACCTCAAGACGCTCAACTGGATTGTGCAGCAGGGCCAGGTTCGCAACGGTTCCGGCCAGGAACTGATGACTTTGTTGCAGCGGGGAAGCTGATGATCGCCGGCATCGACCTGTTCGGCGGATGGTTGCTCACCGGCAACAACGGCGCCGCTGAAAAACTGCTGTATCTGTTCCTGCTCAACGCCATCGCCAGTGCCATACTGGCCGCTGCAGGGCTTGGCCTGCGGCCCGCCAACCGACGCGGGCACTGGCGCCGGGATTACCTCGCGCTGCTCGGCATCGGCTTGCTGATACCGCTGCTGGGCCCGATCCTGATGCTGCTGGGACTACTGCTGCTGAACCTGCTCAGCCACCGCCGCGATCCGACCGAGGCGCAGCAGATAGTCACCTCACCGTTCGTCCCGGAGCATCCGCGGGCACTGCTGAATTTCGGTGTGGGCGGCACCATTCAGGGGTTGACAAGCGGGCTGTTCGATACCGACAAATCCATTCGCGTACTGATGGTGGTCGAGCAAAAACGCAGCGCACACACTTCCCAGGTGCTGTTCGACACCCTGGGTCATCCGGACGAAAGTGTACGACTGACCGCCGCAGGACTGCTCGATCGGCGCGAATCCCGGTTGTTGCAGCTGATCCAGCGGGTCGAAAAGGCGATCGCAGGGGTTGGCAGCTACGAGGTTGAGCGCGTCGCCACCCTGCATCTGGAGGCGGCCCAGCTCAACGCGGAAATGCTCTATCTGCGGCTGGCGCGCGAGGGCATGGCGAAGCTCTATGTCGACCGCTGGTCGCATCACCTGGATCTTGCCGAATCGGTCTGTTTCCACAAGCCGGACTGGCTCATTTCCAAGGCACGCTGGCTGCAACAGTGCAAACTGCCCGGCAGCACGGCCCTGTACCAGCGCGCCTTCGAAGCCGGTGCCGCGCCGGCCAGCGTGATGCCGTACCTCGCCGAGCGGCGCTGGGAATCGCGCGACTACGACCAGCTGCGAAAACTTGCCGATGCCGGCGATCTGTTCGCAGCCCTTCCCGTGGCAGGCATCATCCGCCGGCGCTGGGGCCATCCGGCATGACTACAGCGCCCGAAATCGACATTCTGCTGCTGCTCGAAGGCACCTATCCCTACATCAAGGGCGGGGTCTCGTCGTGGATGCACGGCGTCATCCGCGGCCTAGATCACTACCGCTTCGGCGTGGTCTTTCTCGGCTCGCGCGAGGAAGACTACGAAGGCTGGCGCTACGAGATGCCGCCCAACGTGGTCCAGGTACAAAGCCACTTTCTGTTCGACAAGGGACAGGAGCCAACCCACCGCACCAGTCGCGCCCATCGCAGGCCAAATCCCGGCATGGAGAGCGCCATCGCGGCCTTCCATGACAAGCTGCAGACCAGCCAGCCGGACATGCCGAGCAGCAGGGAGCTCTCCGATCCGGCCTGCCCGGTCGGCCATGCGATGTTCCTGGAGAGCGAAAGTGCCTGGAACTACCTGACCGGCTGCTATGAAGCCTCTGCACTTGCCGAGTCGTTCGTCGACTATTTCTGGACCGTGCGCAACCTGCATGCGCCGCTCTGGCTGCTCGGCAGGATTGCCGCGCAAACGCCTGCCGCGCGCATGCTCTTTTCGCCATCGACCGGTTACGCGGGACTGCTCGGCGCAATGCTCGCCAACGAGCGCAACACGCCTTTTGTGTTGATGGAGCACGGCATCTACACACGCGAACGCCGCATCGACATGATGAATGCGGACTGGATTCGCGACCACCGCAATTTTCTGCAAACTGACCAGTCGGAAATCAGCCACCTGCGCTCGCTGTGGGTGAAGTTCTTCGAGACCGCGAGCCGACAGTGCTACAGCAAGGCGAACCCGGTGATCAGCCTGTTCGATCGCGCGCGCCGCCAGCAAGTGCTCGATGGCGCGGAAGCCGAACGCACCCGGATCATTCCCAATGGTGTGGAGATCTCGCGTTTTGCGGGTCTGCGCCGGCCACCGGATGCACCGGTACCGCAGGTGATGGCGCTGATCGGACGGGTGGTGCCGATCAAGGACATCAAGAATTTCATCCGCGCGGCGGCGATCGCCCGACAACAGCTGCCGCAACTGCAAGCCTGGATCGCCGGACCCACCGAGGAAGACCCGCCCTATGTGCTCGAATGTCGGGAGCTGGTGCTGTCTCTGGAACTGGAGGACACGGTCAAGTTTCTGGGGTTCTGCCGGGTCGAGGAGCTGCTGCCCAAGGTCGGCGTCAACGTGCTCAGTTCGGTCAGCGAAGGGCTTCCGCTTTCGGTCCTCGAGGGCTTCGCCGCGGGTATACCCGCGGTCACCACCGACGTGGGCGCCTGCCGCGAAATGATCGAGGGCAGCGGCAACGACGACGATGTGCCAGGTTCGGCGGGCGGCGTCGCCGGACTCGCCGATCCTGACGGCCTGGCGCAGCATGTCCTGTCGCTGCTGGGCGATCCGGCGCGCTACCGCGCAGCGGTGGAGACGGCCATTGCGCGTGTCGAACGTCGCTATGACCGACTGACCATGCTGGCAACCTTCGATCGGATCTTCCGCGAGGCGATCCGCTGATGGCGGGTATCGGCTTCGAACTCAGACGGCTCAGCCGCAGCGAGACCTACCTCGGCCTGCTGCGTGCCTATGCCTACGCCGGGATTGTCAGCAGCGGTCCGTGGGTGTTGTCGATCGCGGCAATCCTGATGCTGGGCATGCTCAGCATCGGCTTCGTGATCCCGTCAGTGCAGATCACCCAGTTTCAGGTCAGCGTGACCTGGCTGATCGCGTTGTCGCTGATCTATACCGGTGGCTTCCAGTTGATCTATACCCGCTATGTCGCCGACCGCCTGTTCGAGCGCCGACCCGAGTGCGTGGTGCCGAACCTGACCGGCGCGTTGCTGGTGTTGCTACTGCCGGCTACGGCGCTGGTCAGTGTCGCCATGCTGATGCTGTTTCCCGGCACCTCGGTAGCCTATCGATGGCTGATGATCAGCGGCTTCATGCTGCTGTGCATGGTCTGGATTCTGACCGTGCTGCTGTCCGGCCTGAAGCAGTTCCGCGCGGTGCTCACTATCTACTCGGCCGGCTATGGCACCGTGGTGGTGCTGGCTCTGTGGCTTCGACCGTTCGGCATGGAGGGCCTGTTGACCGGTTTCGTGGCCGGCCAGCTGGTGCTGGTGCTGGGCATGTCGCGGCTGATCTGGAAGGAATACCCGCCGACCCAGCTGGTCGACCTGGATTTCTTCCGCAACCAGAAAAGCCGTCTGTGGCTGATCCCTGCCGGAATCCTTTTCAACGCCGGGGTGTGGGTCGACAAATTCATCTTCTGGCTGGACCCCGCCACCGGCCATCGCGTTATCGGGGTGTTGCAGAGCTCGGTGATCTACGACACCCCGACCTTCCTGGCCTATCTCACCATCGTGCCGGGCATGGCGGTATTTCTGCTGCGCATGGAGGTCGACTTCGTGCGCGCCTACGACCGCTATTTCACCCTGGTACGCGGTGGTGGCACGCTGGCAGCCATCGAACAGCAGCGTCGCGAGATGATCCTGGCCGCGCGCCATGGCATTCGCGACATCCTGGGCACCCAGGGGCTGACCTTGCTCGTGCTGATCGCGTTTGCCCGCACCATCCTGCCGGCGCTGAACATCTCGGTGCTGTACAGCGGTCAGCTGGCGATCATTTCGGTCGGCGTGATGCTGCAACTGCTGGTGATGGCGGCACTGAACGTCCTGTTCTACCTCGACGACCTGCGTGAAACCGTCTTGATCACCGCCGTGATGCTGGTCGCCAACGCCGGATGCTCGTATGCCAGCATCGTGCTGGGCCCGTATTTCTACGGTTACGGCTTCGCCGCCGGCATGCTGATTGCGACGATGGTGGCGCTGCCGCTGGTCAACCGCCGCCTCGACCGACTCAACTTCGAGACCTTCATGCATACCCGTTGAGCGGGCCGTTTTTGTGCCATGGCAGGCTCAGCCCTCTGCCACCGGCTAACCCAGCAACCGTTCGCAGACTGCGCCATACAGCGCAGGAAGGGCTTCGAGATCCTGCACCGCCACACACTCGTCGACCTTGTGGATGGTGGCGTTGACCGGGCCGAGCTCGACCACTTCGGTACCCAGCAAGGCCACGAAACGCCCGTCGGAGGTGCCGCCGCCGGTACTCTGTTCCGGCTCGATGCCGCACAGCTCACGGCACACCGCCACCACGGTCTGCCGCAGCAATCCGCCAGGCGGGGTCAGGAAAGGTTCGCCCGAAAGCTGCCAGTCGACCTGGAAATCCAGGCCGTGCCGGCGCAGGATCGCCTCGGCACGTGCACGCAGATCCCCTGCTCGACTGGCGGTACTGAAGCGAAAATTGAACAGCGCCTGCAGCTCCCCCGGAATCACATTGTTGGCGCCGGTACCCGCGTGCAGGTTGGAGACCTGCAACGAGGTCGGCGGAAAGTCGGCATTGCCATCATCCCAGTGCTCGGCCGTCAGTTCCGCCAGCGCCGGCGCGAACGCATGGATCGGATTCAGGGCTTGGTCCGGATAGGCGACATGTCCCTGCACGCCACGCACCGTGAGCGTCGCCGACAGCGAGCCACGTCGACCTACCCGGATCAGATCGCCGAGCCGTGCTTTTGCCGACGGCTCGCCGACCACGCACCAGTCGATCTGCTCGCCACGACCGCGGAACTGCTCCACCACCTTGCGCACGCCATCGATCGCCACACCCTCTTCGTCGCTGGTCAGCAACAGGCCAACCCGTCCCCGATGATCCGGATGAGTCGCCACGAAACGCTCCAACGCCACCACCATCGCCGCCACCGCGCCCTTCATGTCCGCTGCGCCGCGGCCGTATAGACGGCCATCGCGAAAGGTTGGCTCAAACGGCGGACTCTGCCAGCTGGCTTCCGGCCCGCTGGGCACCACGTCGGTGTGCCCCAGCAAGGCCAGGGTCGGATGGTTTCCCGGCGCGTCGCGCTGGCCGTGGGTCGCCCACAGGTTGTCGACCTCGCCATGGCGCAAGTGTTCGATCTGGAAACCTGCGCGCGACAGACGCTCGGCAATCAATGGCAGGCATCCGGCGTCGTCGGGGGTCACCGAACGACGGCGGATCAGGTTACAGGTGAGCTCAAGCACATCGGACATGGCGGGATTTGTCTCAGTAGGCGGCGCCGCAAGGTATTCGGCTTTTTCGCCCGCATAGGCGTCGAAAATCTGTCGGTGCCGACGGAACGACCATGCGTCATCGCGTCGATAATAGTCGGCAACCCAGCGCTGCAGGTTATCCAGCAGCGTCGCCTGCTGCTCGGGGGAGGCGTACTTGTGCGGCTCCCACGGCCGTCGCGCATTGTTGGCAAGGCAGGTTTCCACCCCGGGATTGAGGAACACCAGCTCGCTGCACTGTCCGACTGCCATCTCCACCAGCTCGCCGTAGCAACCTTCGACGACCCACCTCGGGTTGGCGGCGATGAACGCCTGCAACGATGCGGCGATCTTGTCAGCTGGCCGCTGCACCGCCAGCTGACCCGGCTGCCACACAATCGTGTCGAGATCGAGATGAACCAATCCATGGCGGTCGGCAAGCGCCCTGGCATAGGTACTTTTTCCGGAGCCGGAGTTGCCGAAGACCAGAACCTTCATCGCCCACCTATCGATCGAACAGCTTCTTGAAGCCGTTGTCGGTGAAACCCACGCTGACCGCACCGTCACCCAGCACCACCACCGGCCGACGGACCAGCGCCGGATGCTCGCGCAGCAGCAGGGTCCACTCCGGATCGCTGCCGGGGTTCTTGCGCTGCGGCAGCAGATTGCGCCAGGTGGTGGAGGACTTGTTGACCAGCTTCTCCCAACCGCCAAGCTGCTGCGCCCACTGCTTCAGGACATCGGCCGGCACTGGATTGGCGCGGTAATCGATGAAGTCGTGGGCAACCTCGAAGCGGCCCAGCCAGTTGCGTGCCTTGCGGCAGGTATCGCAGTTGGGCAGACCATAGACGATGGGTTCGCTCATGCGGATTTCCTGTAGGAGCCCACCCTGTGGGCGAAGACATGGTTGCCTTTGAGCGAAAACGTGTGGGGCAATAGATACAGCCATGCGACCGTGATCGCCAACCAGGTACGCGCCTACACGGCGCGCAACAATTCGTTGATACCGGTCTTGCTGCGGGTTTTTTCGTCCACCTGCTTGACGATGATGGCCGCGTACAGACTGTGGCTGCCGTCCTTCGCCGGCAGGCTGCCAGCGACCACCACGCTGCCGGCCGGAATGCGGCCGTAGCTGACCTCACCGCTGGCGCGGTTGTAGATGCGCGTGGACTGGCCGAGGAATACGCCCATGCCGATCACGCTGCCACGCTCGACGATGACGCCTTCGACCACTTCCGAACGTGCACCAATGAAGCAGTTGTCCTCAATGATGGTCGGGTTCGCCTGCAGTGGTTCCAACACGCCACCGATGCCGACACCGCCGGACAAGTGCACGCCCGCGCCGATCTGTGCGCAGGAGCCGACCGTGGCCCAGGTATCGACCATCGTGCCGGCGCCCACGTGCGCGCCGATATTGACGTAGCTGGGCATCAGCACGGCGTCCCTGGCGATGTGCGCGCCGCGGCGCACCAGCGCACCGGGTACCACCCGCGCGCCCAGCTCCTGCAGTTCGGCCTCGTTGCCGTGGGCGAAGCGCAGCGGCACCTTGTCGAAGGCCAGCGCCGAGCCGCCATTGACCACCTGGTTCGCACTGATGCGGAAATACAGCAACACCGCCTTCTTGAGCCACTGGTTCACCTTCCAGCCACCGTTTCCATCCGGCTCGGCGACACGATGCTCGCCGGACTCGAGCAACTCCAGTACTTGCTCGACGGCTGGGTGCAGACGGGCTTCGATCTCGGCGGAGCCAAGTTCATTGCGACGCTCGAAGGCGTCGTCGATCAGGGTTTCAATGGACTGCATGCGCTGGTTTTACCTGTCTGTCCGGTGGATGAATCAGCAACCTGCCCCGGCACGCAGGCGCGCCGTGAGCAAGATGCAACAGACTGCAAGAATACATGCCTCGGCGTTACGGACGTCCAAACACCCGCTCAATTCGCTGCATTCCTTGCTGCTGGCACCGTGACGGCGCTGAAACCGGCTGCACGCAACCGGCTGTTGAGCGGTGGCAGATCGGTCGACTGGATCGCCTGCCATTGCTGCTGAGCCAGCGCCAGATTCAAGCGATATTCTGCATACGCCTGGCGCTGACCGTCGGTCGGCGCGCGATCCGAGCCTTCGACGTCGGTGGCGATTCCGGTCAGCGCGTCGTTCATCGCCGCCAGATTGAAACTCTTCTCGCCGCTGCCCGTGACCAGTGGGTCGGTCTTGTGGCGCAAGGCCTCGACGGCGTCTCGCAACGGCCTGTTCGCCTCGCTGCCGGCCAGTTTCCGATCCAGCGCAGCAAGCTGCTTGCGGACTGCCTGCACCTGACCGTCGTCCTGCCACAGCTGCAACAAGGTGGCGCCGAGGTTTTGCGAAAACGCGAGCCCGGCGACCAGCGCGGGACGATCGAGTTTCACCCGCGGATCCATCTTCAGCACCAGCGGAGCCCGATACGACTTGCCGTCGACATGCAACACCACCTGATAGGTTCCCGGCAACGCCAGTGGCCCCTCGGGCGTGAGCGGCGTGTCCGAATCCCAGGTCGCGGCGATGCTGTAGCCGTACTTCAGCGCCTGCGGACGCGGGTAGTGCAGATTCCAAACGAAGCGATGCGCGCCAGCCGCCGCCGACAGCGGCGCACCGGGGCGCAACCAGCCCTTGGCGAAGTAGCGGTTGGCGTCACGTTCGACCGGCTTTGCGTCACTGGCGAAATGCCGTACCAGCTTGCCATGGCTGTCCAGGATATCCAGCGTCACCGGTCCCTTCGCGGCAGCGGCCAGACGGTAGTCGATGATCGCCCCGGCAGGCGGATTCTGCCCCAGCGGAGTCTCCGGCGGCAGCGGCGTGTCCTTGTTTTCATTGGCACGCACACGCACCGCCGCTGCCGGCGTATACAGATGCACGGGCGCCCTGGCGATCGCGGCTGTCACCTGGCGCAGCGGCGTGACGTCGTCGAGCACCCAGATCGCCCGACCCTGGGTGGCCGCGATCAAGTCGTTGCCGTGCACCAGCAGGTCGCGGACCCAGGCGGTCGGCAAGTTGCGTTGCAGCGATTGCCAGTGGTCACCATCATCGAACGACACAAACACCCCGCGGTCGGTGCCCGCATACAGCAACCCTGCCCGCCTCGGGTCCGCGCGTACCACGTCGACGAAGCTGTGTGGCGGCAAGTTCGACGCGATGTCGGTCCAGTGAACGCCGTAGTCATGCGTGCGCCATACCTGCGGGTGAAATTGATCCTTCCGGTGCGTGTCCACCGCGGCATAGGCGGTGCCCGGCTGCAGCGCCGACACATCCAGCGTGCTGATCTTGGCCCATGCCGGGATGCCCTTCGGGGTGACGTTGCGCCAGTGCTTGCCGCCATCACGGGTGAGCTGGATCAGCCCGTCGTCGGTACCGACCCAGATTTCGTTGTTATCGCGCGGCGACGGCGTAATGGTGTAGATCACGCCATAGCCGCAGGCCTTGGCCTCGGCGGGCGTGGGGTTGCCGTCGCAATGCTTCGCGCCCGCCAGCCTGCCGTTCAAGCTGGGGCTTATCACGTCCCAGTGCTCGCCCTGGTCGGTAGTGCGGAACAACACCTGTGCGCCCATGTACAAGGCATACGGTGGCTTGGCCGCGAACGCGATCGGGGTGATCCAGGTGTAGTGGTACCTGAAGTCGGTGGGGCGTTCGCCATAGCTGTTGACCGGCCACGGGGCGACGTTCTGCACCACCCCGGTCAGCCGATTCCAGCGCGACACGCGACCGCCGAGGCCGGAGCCGAACACGATGTTCGGGTCGGCCGGATCGGGCAGGTCGTAGTCGCGCTCGTCGCCGCCCACCGGTCGCCAGTCGCGGTAGGAGATCGAACCGTAGTCGCTGCGGCTGGCGATGCCGACCGTGCCGGAGTCCTGCTGCCCCGAGTAGATCCAGTACGGGAACCGGTTGTCGGCACCGAGATGGTAGAACTGCCCGGTCGGCTGGTTGTACCAGCTGCCCCAGGTCTGCCCGCCGTTGAGCGTGACTACCGCGCCCTGGTCGCTGGCGGTGATCATCCGCCGCGGGTCTTTCGGGTTGATCCACAGATAATGGTAGTCGTCGCCGCCCGGGGCGCCCTTGAAGATATGCCAGGTTTTTCCGCCGTCGTCGGAGCGCCGGATCGACCGCCCGGCCGCATAGAGTCGATCGCGGTCAGTGGGATCGACGGTGATCCGGCTGAAGTAATCATTCGCCAGCCAGCCTGCATGGCTGGTCGCCTGCCACGTCGCGCCGCCATCGTCGGAGCGGTACAGACCGCTCTGCTTCGGCGAGCTGGCATCGCCCACCAGCGCATACACGCGGCCACCACCGGCGGTGGCAATACCGATGCGTGCCAGCGAACCTGTCGGCCAGCCGTGTCCGCCGATGCGCTTCCAGCTGATGCCGCCGTCGCTGGAGCGGTACAGCCCGCTGCCGGGGCCGGCATTGGGCTGAAAATACGACAGCCACGGATAATTGCGCACCTGCCACGCCGCCGCATAGACAATCTTCGGGTTGGATGGGTCGGCGGCCATGTCGACGATGCCGGTATCGGCATTGATGAACAAGGTCTGCTTCCAGTGCTTGCCGCCATCGGTGGAACGGAACACCCCACGTTCGTGGTTCGGCCCGAAATAATGACCGAGCGCGCCGACCAGCACGGTATCCGGATGCCCGGGATCGACCAGGATCTTGCCGATATGCCGGCTGTCATCGAGCCCCATGTGCTGCCAGTGCTTGCCGCCGTCGGCCGAGCGGTACACGCCATTGCCGGCACCGATGTCGTAACGTGCTGCCACCTGGCCGGTGCCGACGTAAATCACCTGCGGATCGGACGGCGCCACCGCCAGTGCACCCACCGCCGACGCTGGCTGGCGGTCGAACAGCGAGTGCCAGGTGCGCCCCGCATCGTCGGTCTTCCACATACCACCGCCGGCGGTACCGATGTAGAACGTGTCCGGCTGCGTCGGCACCCCTGCCGCCATGGTCGCCCAACCGCCACGGAACGGCCCGACCAGACGCCATTCCAGGGCGCCGGTGACACTCGCTGGGATAGGCGTTTCAGCCGCCCAGACCTGTCCGCTCGCCAGCAGCAGAGCAGCGATCAGGACGACGTGACGGAAGCTGGGGCGAATCGACATGGGGCACCTGCGACAAAACTGACGACGAAGGTGCTGACGATACTCCGGAGGCCGCGGCAAGGCAGCAGCCGGAGAGCCCATCGGTGCGTGCGCACCCTGCTGCGGCTCCTCGACCACGGCCATTGAAGCCTGACACCCCGTGGGTGAAACCGTGCCAGGTCTCCAGGCCGTGATCACCAACGAAAATCCCGCACGGGGTGCGGGATTTTCACTGGATCAGAAGCTGTACTTGACCGAGGCACCGGCACCCCAGTCGGGACTGCCATTGGTCATGCCGCCGAGTGCATAGCTCTGCAAGCGGAAGTGGTCACTGAACTTGTGATTCCAGTAAGCGGTGAGCTCGCTCTGGGCGGCACCGCCGACGGCGATCCGCTGGCGGTAGTAGTAATACATGCCCACGTTGTCGCTGCTGGCAACCCGGTAGTCCACGCCGGCATTGGCGTTGAAGCCGTTCTTGAGTTTGATGTATTGCGAGCTGCCGTAATTCATCCAGCCGACACCGCCGAAGGGTGTCCATTGGCCCAGCACCTTGTACGTATCCAGTGACAGGCCGTAGTCGTTCTGGCCGGTGCCCAGGCCCTTGTTGACGTCGGCGGTGCCGAATTTCACCTTGCCGGTGAGATCGAGACCGAAGCTGCGATCGGCACTGGAGACCAAGGTGTATCCGGCCGACGCCACGATGTCACCCAGACCGGAGGCCGTGGTCGCTGCGGTCGTGGTCGATGTACTGCCACCCTGATTGGCTCCGCCGCCCAGCAGATGACCCAGACCGCGCCCGAACGGGTTGCTGTTGTTGACCGGACCGGTGCCGGGAATGACGTTGCCCGAACCGTGGATGCGGATATAGGGAACGGTGAGTTTGAACGTCCAGCGATCCGTCCGGTACGCGGCAGTGAATGGAGCCGACCAGATGTCGGTGGTGGTGGCGGTGCCGTATTTGCCGCTGCTGTAGTTCGCGCCGGTGCTGAGGCTGAAACGGTCGCTCGCGTGGGCGACCGGCATGCCGATCAGCAACAGGCCGCTGAGCATCATCCAGTTCATATTCTTGCGCATGCCTTGAAAATCCTTGAGTAGTCGGGGGAAAGCAGGCCTGGCTGACGCCAGGCCCATCAGGGACCGGAGCGAATCAGCCGCCCGGGCGACCCGTGTGATCCGGAATCTGCGGGCGTTCCGGCAGCTGCGGACGATCCGGAATTTGCGGCCGATCCGGCACGGCCGGATGCACGGGAACGTTGGGGCGATCAAGCCCGCTCATGCCCGTGGGGTGGTCGGTGACCTGAGCCTGGCCGAAAGCACTGTTGTCGCCGCTGGGGTGGTCGGTGATCTGGCTCTTGCCGAAATCGCCGCTGGCGCTCGCGCTGGCTTCGGCATGGGCATCCACGGCGGCTTGCACATGACCGTCGGCGGCAACATGGGCCTTCGCTTCGCCCTGCGCCCCGGCCCCTGCCGCTTGCGGAGAACGCATCAGGTCTCCCAGCTTGAAACCCATGCTGTTGGCGATCTGACCCCAGCCTTGGCCGGATGCCCGTGCCGCCAGCACGCCCTGGAGATCGACCGTGCTGCCGTCGGCCAGCGTCAGGCTGCCACCATTGAGCGCCGCGGCAATCTGGGCGGCGGTCGGATCGGTGATACCCGCCTTGGCCAGGCTGGCCTCAGCCAGCGACAGGGCGATTTTCACATTGCCGTAGCCCATCTTGCCAGTGATCGGCTGGATCGTGGTGTTGGCCGTACTGCTGGTGCCGTCGGCATTCTGGCTCACCTGATTCAGGGTGATGGCGGTGCCATCGCGCAAGCCGTTCACCAGTGTTTGCGAGTTCGTCTCCGAGCCAGCGAAGCTGGCGAACTCACCGCTGAGTCGGGTCGACTCCTGACCTGTGGTGGTCGACGTGGCACTGGTACTGGACGTCGTCGTGCCTTGCGCCATGACCGGCATGGCGGACAACGCGGCCAGCACGGCGGCGCCAACGAGGGTAAGCGTGACGTGTCGGTTTTTCATGAACCTCTCCTGTGGGATCTTGCAAAGACGGATGGCCCGGCGCATCGGACACCGTCGCGATGGCTCGCGATGGCTGCGCCGGACATCCGCTGCACGGATATCCGTCGCCACCATCGCGTAGCTGCTGGATCAGTAACCCCGGCCACTCGCCGCCGCGCTCGCGCCGCCGTCGGCCTGCGCCGAGGCCGAGCCGCCGTTGCTTGCCGAGCCATGGGCGTCGGCCCGTCCGTTGGCGTTGGCCGAGCTGCCGGCAGCGGCCCGATTGCGCCCCTGCACGCGGGTGCTACCGCGGCTCGCGCCCGTGCCTGATACGTCGACTGTCGCATTCCTGCTACGGCGCATGCCGTTGGAAACACCCGGCAGCACACCTTGCTGGCTGGCTGTTCCACCACTTGCACCCCGACTCGCGGCAGCCGAGCCGGCTGCACTGGCCTGCGAAGCACTGCCTGCTGCACCCTTCGCCAGTGATGACGCGGTATGGACTGACTTCATGTTCGTGGCAGCAGCGCTCTGAGCCGCACCAGCCGAACCCTTCACGCCAGCGGACGCCTTGCCGACCGTGCCCCCGACCTGACTCAGTCCACCCCGGGCGCCCCGCGCGGCCGTCGAAATACCCGAACGTGTCCGCCCGAGCGCCTGACCCGCGGTACTGGCCGCGGTGTTGCGCACGGCTGTGGTGTCAGCGGTCGCCGAGCCACCCGCCTGCCCGGCTTTACGCGCTGCGGAGGCTGTCGCCGAAGCCGCGGTCGCATGGGCACGCTGGCGCAGACCCCGTGCACGACGCGCGGCATCCAGTCGGTCGATGCCAGAGGCATCGACGTTGCCCATGCCGTGTGCGGCGCCGCCGATCTGACCGCCGACCTGACCCATCGGGGCATTCATGGCGCCAGTCAACCCGCCGGTGACACCGCCAGCAAGCGAGCCACCGCCCAGCACCTGGGCATGCAGCGGAGCCATCATCGCCAGGCCGAAGGCAGCTGCCATCAGGGTCTTGTTGAGAGTCTTGGTGTCGAGAGTCGTGTTTCGCATGGTAAGGACCTCCTGCCAGCGGCGAATCCGCGGCTTGCAAGGTCCATTACGTCCGGCGCCCGACGATCCTTCCCTGCCGGCAAGTGGCGTTCGGGATGTGTTCAGGCTCAGGGCGACAGCAGGCCATAGCCGTAGCGCGGATCGCGACCTGGTGGCCCGAGGTCGCGGGCCTCGCCGGCCAGTCGTTTCAGGATTCGGGCTGCCGCCCCCGGGGAGGGCGCCGCCAGCAATTGGGCGGCTCTTCGCGCCACGATCGGCGACGCGAACGACGTGCCGCGCATCGCACTGCGCCCCCGACCCACCAGGCCCAGTGCGCAGAAAGCCACCTGCTTGCCGCTGCCGGACTCGGGCAGCACGCGGTCGTGCGCGTCGACACCGCTGACGCCGATCACGCCCGGGTAGGCCGCCGGGAACAGCGGCGGTGCAGCCGGCCCATCGTTGCCCACCGCACTGACCAGGACGTAGCCACGCGTGACCATCACCTGCACCGCGCGTGCAAGCACCGGATTGTCGGGACCGACCAGGCTGATGTTGATCACTGGAACCTGTTCGCGCGCCATCCACGCGAGTGCATTCACAAGGCTCGAGGTGGTGCCGCCTACCTCGTCGCCGCACCACAGGTTGGCCGCATAAAGCGTGTCCGGATCGCCGTCGACAAGGCGTTCGGCCACCACCGTGCCATGCCGCGACAGCGCCGGCTTCTTGCAGCCGTACCGCTCGATCCGCGCGCGCGCCAGCGCCGGTTCGTCCGGATTCACCCCGCCGTCGATCAGCCCCACACGTCGTCGCACGGCCGAGGATGGCGTCGCTGCCGGCGTGTTGTCCTGGACGATATCACCCGCACCCGCAGGGAGGTAGAGATACTGGTAGGTAAAGGTCGCCTTCGGCGCCGCCTGCTGCAGTGCCCGCATCGCCTGCGCCGCAGTGCGGCCACGACGGTCGTGAAGCACCTGCAGGTCCAGTCCCAGCGTCGCGTCCGCTGGCGTCTTGCGGTCTGCGACGAAACCCAATGCCTGCAGGGCATGGAGTTGCTGGTCCGACAGGCCCATGACGAGGAATTCACCGCGCAGGATTGGCGCACCGTTCGGGTCGACGGCCACCCGTCCGGGCTCACGGCGCAGCAAGGCCTTGATCTGCGACTTGCGCGTGAGGCCCTGCGGCACGTGCAACAGGTCATCGACATGCTGGAATGCGGGACCGAAACGGCTACCTGGCATGCCGACGCCGGGATTGCCCACACCAGGCATGCCGACACCGGGCATGCCGACACTGGGCACACCCACCGGCAAACCCCGTCCGCCAGGGAACCCACCGACCGGCCCCCGCATCTGCGCTCGCGCGGGCGTCGCGCAGCCCAAGGCAAACGCGATTGTCAGCAGGAGAATCAGCGCGGGAAAGGAGGGTCGCAGCGGCATGTAAAGACCGGGTCGGGTTGGATGAACCGGATGCTAGCATTGGCGGGCTTTACGTTCCCGGACCGCGCCATTGTGCGCGATGGAAGGAATCCCCCCCCTCAAACGTAATGGAAAGGTAATACGTGGATTTGAGCCAAGCCGTGCGCGAAGGATTGATCCCGTTACTGCCACGCCTGCGCCGATTGGCGCGGGCATTGGCGGGACAGGTCGCCGATGCCGATGATCTGGTGCAGATCGTGCTGGAGCGCGCACTGACACGGGCGGCACAGTGGCGACCGGACGCACCGCTGGACAAATGGGTGTTTGCCATTGCACGCAACGCCTGGCGGGACGAGATGCGCGCACGCGGCAGGTCGCACAACCTGTTTGCACCCGAGGAAGCCGGGATGACGGCCGCCGACGGCAGCAGTGCGCCCGCGCAGAAACTGGAGCTGGCAGCGGCGGTGGCAGCGCTGCCGCCGGATCATCGCGAAGTGGTGGCCCTGGTACTGATCGAGGGCCTTTCGTACAACGAGGCCGCCGACCTGCTGGAGGTGCCGGTGGGAACCATCACCAGCCGCCTGGCGCGTGCCCGCGCCACCTTGCAAGCCCATCTTGGGAAGGACACATGAACCCGATCGACGACGACACATTGCAGGCTTTCGTGGACGGCGAGCTCGACCCGGCAGAAGCCGCACGCATCGACGCCGCACTGGCACATGACGACGTGCTTGCACGCCGTGTGCAGCGTGCGCGTGCGTTGCACACGGCGGTACGGGCTGCATTCGACCCGGTGCTTGATGAGCCGGTACCAGAGCGACTGTCCGCCCTGCTTGGTCCACCCTCTCCGCAAACGGCCATACCGCAATCGCCGCTCGCCGCCGCAGCGCGACGGCAGGGATTTGCTACCGGTCGGCGCCGGTCGGCACGCCGCTGGTTTGTGCCGGCCACGGCAGTAGCGGCATCGCTGGCGGCGCTGGCGCTGTCCCTCTGGTGGCAAACCGGCGGAAGCCTGGTGCACGTGCATGACGGCCGGCAATTCGCCGCCGGCGCCTTGTCAGACGCCCTCAACAAGTCGCTGGCGAGCGAGCCCGATCCGAATGCTCCGATCAGCATCGGCCTGAGTTTTCGCAGCGCCGATGGACACATTTGCCGCACCTTCACCGAGCGCGCCAGACCGGCGATGACCGGACTGGCCTGTCATGGCCATGCGGGCTGGTCGATCCCCGTGCTCACGGCAGCTGAAAGATCCAGCGGCGGCGAACTGCGACAAGCCGCCAGCAGTATTCCGCCGGCGGTTCAGGCGGCGATCGATGCGCGCATCCGCGGCGAGGCGTTCGATGCGCAGCAAGAGCGCGCGGCACGGGCCGCTGGCTGGCGCTAGTCGGCAGCGTGGGCCGTAGCATTTTTTGGGCTGCTGCCGACAACGCCTCTTACAAGGACAGCTTGACCCCGGCGTACCAGGACCTTCCGTACGCCGGTTCCAGCCCGGTCAACCAGACGCGATCGTAATAGTGCCGGTTGGCCAGATTGCTGACACCGGCCAGCAGGGTGACATGCTTGTCGAGCTGCCAGTCACTGGCCAGGTCGATCACCGTGTAGGCCGGGATACGCGCCGGGATGAAGCTGGCACCGCTGCCGAAGGGCTGGTTGGAGTCCTGCCAGTACTGCGTCGCGGAGGAGACTGCGGTGAGGCTGAGCTTGATGCGCTTCTCGACGCGCCAGGTGATCCCTGCCTTGACTAGATAGCGTGGCGCGTAGGCCGGGATCTTGCCGACTTGTCCGGGGATCACGCTGGCGGTGAAGCGGGCCTCCAGCAGGCTGGCGCTGATGAACGTGTCCAGGTGCTGGCCGCGTCCGGCCAGCGACGTGGCGGCGAACACATCGTAGTTGAGCGCACCCTCGAAACCGCGACTGCGGGTATCGCCGCTGTTCACTTCAAGCACATCGGTGGCATTGATGTGCTGCGCTTCGATCCGGTTGCGGAAGTCGATCCAGAACACGCTGACGTCGTAGTACAGGCCAGTCACCGGCACGCCGTGCACACCCAGTTCATAGGACAGGGATCTGGACGGATCGGGCGCATGCCCGGGTAGCACGTTGGCAAAGGGTGAGGCCATATCGAAGTAGCGCAGCGGCCGCCAGCCCTGCGACAGGTTGAAGTAAGTCTCGTTGCCATGGCCGAAATCATTGCCGATGCCCAGGCCAAGCAGCGGCACATAGCGCGTATCCGACTGGTTGATCAGCGGCCGGCTGAGGAATCGGGGCCGCACGGTTTCATGCACCGCGACGCGCTCGCGTTCCAACCGCACCGACGGGACGATGTGTATCTCGTGCGGCAGGCGGAATACGTTCTCGGCAAATACCGAGGCATAGTCCGACTGGCGCGCCTGCACCAGCCGCGGGGTGCCGCTGCGGTCGTAGCGGTCGACGTACAGGTCGGTGCTGGTCCACTGCCGAAACGGGTCGTTGCCGTGAAACAGCGTGGTGCCCACGGTGAACGCGTTGCCACGGCCCCACTTTTTGCGCAGGCGCAGGTCCAGACCCGCCGTGCGGAATCGTTCGTCCTGCAAGGTGGTACTGCCTGGCAGCGGCTGCCCAGGCACTTCATTGGCGGCGGCACGGCTGGCCAGATCCTGCCAGGCAAACCAGGCCTTGCCGACGAACAGCCAGCCGGCGCCGAATGCGCTGCGCTGCCCCAGCACCAACTGGTCGCGGTCGACCCAGTTGCGGTTGTAGGGCGTCGGCGAGGCGCGCGGATCGGCCTGCCACTGCGGATAGCTGAGCCGGCCGGCATCACCGGCGTCGGCATGGATGGTGTGCAGATCAAGCCACCACAGTTGCCGATCGCCGGGACGATACGCCAGATACACGTTGCTCTGGCGCATCCGCGACTGTGCATTGGGCCGGGTGCCGTCACTGTGCACCCATGCGGCGTCGAGACGGAAGGTCCATGCACCGCTGCTGCCTTCGAACACGTTGTAGGTGGAATACAGGCCGTGATTGCCCAGTACCTGTTCGGTGCTGGCCGACACCGGCGCACCTGGCTGCGGCCGCCTGGAAACCAGATTCAGCACCGGCGCGGGCTCCGGACCGTACAACAGGCTGGATCCGCCACGGATCAGTTGCACCTCACTCAGACTCTGCGCCAGCGGCATGGCGTAAAGCGTGGGGAAACCGATCCAGTCACTCTCCAGCGGGATACCGTCCTGCAGTATCAGCACATATTCCGATTCCTGAGGATTACCCAGTCCGCGATAGCTCAGGTTGAACTGCGTCGGCGCGGGTTGCTGCGATACCTGGATGCCGGGAGCACGCACCAGCAACTGGTCGAGGTTATTGCCGATCACGGTGGGCTGGCGCGCAAGATGGATCACCGTGGTCTTTTTCGTCACGGTGATCCTGGCGCCATCGACTTCCGGCATCTGATGCGCCAGCTTGGCCTTGAGATATTGCCGCCAGTCATGGGCGCTGACATCCACCGCCGGCAGTTCGGTCGAGTGGGGCGAAGGCGCGGATACCTGCCCGTGGTCCGGGCGTGCGGCACCGCCGGGATGCGCAAAGCACGCTGCAGAGGCCAGCGTCATGGCCACGGCAAATGGCAGGGCGGCGTATGGCGATTTCGACATGGATGATCCGGCTGGCATTCAGCCGGACGTTATCGCGCGAAGCCCGGCAAATCGCCATAGGCCAGAGGTACGGCAACCGTGCTTCAGACGAGGTTACCGCCGAGCTTCGATCTCGCTGGCCGCATCGCACGGAACAACGTGGCTCCTGACTACACCATCTGCGGCGTCCTCGTTTCGAGTATGACCTGATGCGGGAAATCAGGAGGCACGTTTTCTGCCGCCGCGTAGGGCGGACACCGTCCGCCACTCTTCGTCATAACGCCTCCGGACAGGACCGGCGGACAGTGTCCGCCCTACGCCGATGCGCGGGTTGCGATGGACGCGCGGATCACCCATCTGCCGCATCCTCGTTTCGAGAAGGGCATGAGATGGCCGGTCTTGAGAGGTGTGCGCCACGCAACATTTTGCGGACCGCAGCTGCAAACGAGCATCTGATGCGAATAGGCGGAAGCGAGGATGCAACCCGCGGGTGGGGAATCAGCACGCGGCTTCGGCGCCCACAGACAGCAACCCGGCGGGCGGGAGTAAGCTTGGGCACTCTTCGATGGAGGGCGACCTCATGTCTCAACGCCAGCGCAAGTGGCTCATCATGTTCTGCGCAAGCCTGCTCTGCGGCAGCGTACTTCTTCCTGCGGTCGCCGCGGCCGCCGACCCCGCGTCGTCGACCACCACCGCACTGCTGAAGAAAGCGGTGGACGGCAGCTGGCGTACGCCGGCGCACAAGGCCCGCGATCGCTACCGTCATCCGGTGGCAACCTTGCGGTTCTTCGGCATCAAACCGGACATGACGGTGATCGAACTGGAGCCCGGCGGTGGCTGGTATACCGAAATTCTGGCGCCGTTCCTGTACGACCACGGTCACCTGATCGAGGCCGGCTCACCGAAATTCGAGGCCAGGATCAAGGCCGATCCGGCGGTGTTCGGACACATCGTGAAAGTCGTACCGTTCTCGCCGCCGCTCAGGATTGCGCTGGGCCCTGCCGACTCGGCCGACATGGTGCTGACTTTCCGCAATACCCACGACTGGCTCAATCACAGTCCGGCCACCCTGGCGGCGGTATTCAAATCCGCGTTCGAGGTGCTCAAGCCTGGTGGCACGTTCGGCGTCGTCGAGCATCGCGCCAAGCCCTTCGCCAACGCCGTGCAAAGCGCGAAACTGCTGCATCGCATCCCCGAGGACTACCTGATCGCACTGGGCCTGAAGACCGGCTTCCGGCTGCAGGGTGTATCGGAGATCAACGCCAACCCGAAGGACCCGGAGAACGTCAACGTACATCGCCTGCCGCCGAACCTCGCCGGCCCGGACAGCGAGCACGCGAAGATGAAGGCGATCGGCGAGTCCGACCGGATGACCCTGCGCTTCGTAAAGCCCTGAAGGAGAGGCTGGCGAGGCCCGGCCCTCAGATACCCGTGCCCAAGGTTGTCTGTGGCCGTCCATCCGGCTGCAGGCCATGGACATCATGACTCCGGACGCCCCACATGTTGCATCCGCAGACCCGCATCAGATGGCCGTTTGCAGCTGCGGCCAGCAAAATTTTGCCCGACCCACATCCCTCGAGGATGCAGCCGAGGGGTGATCGCGGCTTCCGTCGCGACCCCGTGCATCGACGTAGGGCGGGCACGGCCCGCCGACCCTGCCACAACTCGCCATGACCAAGAGCGGCGGACAGTGTCCGCCCTACGCGGCGGCAGAAGACGTGCCTCTTGATTCCCCCCATGGTGCATCCTCCATGTTGCGCAGCGGCTGCGGCCTGCCAGATTTTTCTCGACGCCAGCGATCGTGGATGGCCATCTCAAGCCATTCTCCAGACAAGGATGCCGCAGAGGGGTAATCAGGTCGTGACTTGTGACCCTTGAGCATGATGTGAGTCGGCGCCTTACACTGGAGGGACAGATCCAGCCGAACCGGGGAACCTCCATGCGTCTGCGCCACTGCCTTGCCGTGCTCTTCCTCGGCGTCACGACCACCCTGGCCGCCCACGCGACGGTCGACCCCTCGCTGTACCAGAGCCTTGACTGGCGCCTGATCGGGCCTTTTCGCGGCGGCCGGGTGCTGACCGTCGCGGGTATCGCGGGCGACAACCGGCATTTCTACTTTGGCGCCGTCGACGGTGGCGTATGGGCCACAGCGGATGCCGGGCGCACCTGGAAGCCGATTTTCGACCATGAGCCGGTCGGCTCGATCGGCGCGCTGGCACTGGCGCCGTCCGATCCGGCAACCATCTACGTCGGCACCGGCGAAGCGGACATGCGCTCGGACATCGCCCACGGCAACGGCATGTACAAGTCCACCGATGCCGGCAAGCACTGGACCCACATCGGCCTGGACGATACCCGGCAGATTGCCAGGGTGCTGGTCGATCCGCGCAACCCGAACGTGGTATTCACCGCGGCGCTGGGACACGCCTACGGGCCGAATGCCGAGCGTGGCGTGTTCCGCTCCACCGACGGCGGCGCGCACTGGAAAAAAGTATTGTTCAAGAACGCCGATACCGGTGCGATCGACCTCGCGTTCAAGCCCGGCGACCCGGACACGATCTATGCCGCGCTGTGGCAGACCCGGCGTCCACCGTGGAGCGTGTACCCGCCCTCCAACGGTCCAGGCAGCGGCCTGTACGTGTCGCATGACGGCGGCAGCCACTGGCAGCAGATCCAGGGCCACGGCTTTCCCGCCCATCCCGGTCGCATCGGTATCGCGCTGGCGCCGAGCCAGCCGGACCGGGTGTTTGCACTGGTCGATGCCGGTCAGGGCGAAGGCGGCCTGTACCGTTCCGACGACGGCGGCGTGCACTGGCAGCATGTCAGCGACGACCAGCGCATCTGGCAACGCGGCTGGTACTTCTGTCGCCTCACCGTGGACCCGAAGGACGCCGACCGGGTCTACGTGATGAACACCATCGTGTTGCGCTCGGACGACGGCGGCAAGCAGTTCATCGCGCTCAAGGGCGACCCCACCGGTGACGATTTCCACCAGATGTGGATCGATCCGACCGATGCCGATCGGCAGATTCTCGGTGTCGACCAGGGCGCCCTGATCACCCTCAACGGCGGCAAGACCTGGTCGAGCTGGCAAAACCAGCCGACCGCGCAGATCTACCATGTCAGCACCGACAACCGTTTCCCGTACTGGGTCTACGGTGCGCAGCAGGATTCCGGTGCGGTGGCGCTGCCCAGCCGCACCGGCACCAGCGACGGCATCACCATGGAGCAGTTTCACGAAATCACCGCCGGTGGCGAGAGCGGGATGATCGCGCCGGATCCGGACGATCCCGACATCGTCTATGGCAACAAGGTCGACAAGCTCGACACCCGCACCGAGCAGACCCGCAACATCGATCCCACCCTGGCCTATCCGGCAGCGCATTACCGCGGCGCATGGACCTTGCCGCTGACGTTTTCCAGGCGCGGCACCAAGACGCTGTACTTCGCCAATCAACGACTGTTTCGCACCACCGACGGCGGCGATCACTGGACTCCGATCAGCCCCGATCTTACCCGCAAAGATGCCGGCACCCCGCCCAACCTCGATCCCGTCACCGCTGCTGATGACAATCACGTCGGCACGCGCCGCGGGGTGATCTACACCATCGCGCCGTCGCCGCTGCACGCCAGGACGCTGTGGGTCGGCACCGATGACGGTCTGGTCTGGCGCACCGATGACGGTGGCGGACATTGGCGGCAGGTAACCCCGAAGGCGCTGACACCGTGGTCCAAGATCGCCGGCATCGAGCTGTCGCCATTCGATGCCAACGTGGCGTACCTGGCGGTGGACCGTCATCGCCTCGACGACGACACGCCGTACATCTACCGCACCAGCGACGGCGGCAAAAGCTGGCAGCGCGCCGACCGGGGCATCCCGCGCGACAGCTTCGTCAACGTGGTGCGCGAGGACCCGCTGAAGCCTGGCCTGCTTTACGCGGGCACCGAGAAGGGCGTGTATGTGTCGTTCGATGACGGTCAACAGTGGCAGTCGTTGCAGCAGCATCTGCCGATGACCTCGGTACGCGACATCGACGTCCACGGCAACGATCTGGTAATCGCCACGCATGGCCGCGGCTTCTGGATCATGGACGACATTACCGCGCTGCGGCAGATGGCCACGGCCCGTGTCACCGCCACCACCTTGTTCAAGCCCGCCGCCGCCATTCGCATGCGTCCGGCCGGTTTCACCGGCACCCCGTTACCAAAGGACGAGCCGACAGCCAGCAACCCACCAGACGGTGCCTACATCGATTACGTGCTGCCAAAACACGTCAACGGCCCGGTAACGCTGACGGTGCTGGATGCGCACGGCGCAACCGTGCGTCGATTCAGCAGTGCCGACAAGGTCAGCGCGCCGAACCCGGCCACCCTGGCCTACGCCCCGGAATGGGTACCGCCACCGATGCGCCTGTCGACGGCGGCTGGCATGCATCGGTTCGTATGGGACCTGCATTACCCGGCACCGGCCGGCATCACGTCGCAGCGTCCACGCAAAGGCGTGTGGGCGCCCCCGGGGCGGTATCGGATCGTACTCGGTGTCAATGGCCATGATTACCGCCAGCCGCTACAGGTCTTGCCCGACCCGCGGGTGAAGGTTTCCGAGGCCGCCCTGCAACGCGAATTCGTGCTGGCACGCAAAGTCGAGGCCGCACAGGTCCGCGCCAGTGCCGCCAGCGCCGAGGCCGGCAAACTGCTCAAGGCCCTGGATGCACGACAAGCGCACGTCGCAGCGCCGTTGCGCGCGGCGTTGAGCCGCCTGGTCACCCGCATGGCAGCGCGCTCCGGGGTCGAGCTGCATCCGGACCCGCGCAACAGCATGGGCAGCCCGCCACAGCGCACCGACAGCCTGCGGGCGTTGTCGATGAAGCTGGCCGCACTCCAGCAGGCGGTCGATGGCGCGGATGCCGATCCCAGCCCCGATGCATTGACCTCTTACGCCAAGCTGTCCCGCACGCTCGCCGCCACCCTCGACGGCTGGCGGCATCTGACACAGGTCGATCTGGCGGCGCTGGACGCCCGCCTCAAGGCAAACGGCGAGAAACCCGTGGCACGCTGATCGATACACTCCTCGCCGGCAGCGACACGGCCGGCGAGGGGATCAACCGGCGGCGCGGTAGACCTTGAGCCACTCCGCCACCGCCTGCGCCCGCATCGGATAGCCGATCAGAAAACCCTGCAAGGCGTCGCAGCCGATCTCTCCCAGCAAGCGTGACTGCGCCTCCGTCTCGACGCCTTCGGCAACCACCTGCATCTGCAGCTGATGCCCGATCGCCACAAAGGTTTGAGCCAGGGCCACACTGTCGGCATCATCGGGCAGGTCGGTGACGAAGGACTTGTCGATCTTCAACTTGTCCGCCCTGATCTGGCGCAAGTAGGACAGGCTCGAGTAGCCGGTACCGAAATCGTCGAACGCCAGCTTCACCCCCAACTCGGCGAGCCGGCGGATGGAATACAGGCCGCGCTCGATGTTGTCCATCAAGGCGCTCTCGGTGAGTTCCAGCTCCAGCCGGTTCGCCGGCAAGTCGTGGCGACGCAGGGTCTCGGCCACCATCTCGCAGAAGTTGCCGCGCTGGATCTCCTGGGTCGACACATTGACCGCGATGAAGAGCTCGCCGAGCCCGGCCTCCATCCACGACCTGGATTGTGCGCAAGCCCGATCGAGCACCCAGCCCCCGAGTTCCGACATCAGCCCCAGCCCTTCGGCCACCGGGATGAAACGATCGGGCGATACCAGCCCAAGCTCCGGACTTTGCCAGCGCAGCAGGGCCTCAAACCCAACCACGACGCGGTCGTCGGTACGAATCTGCGGCTGGTACTCGATATGCAGCTCGCCCTGCTGCATCGCCGCGCGCAAGCGCATGCCCAGCATCCGTCGATCCTCGATCCGGCGCATGTCCTGCTCCGAATACAAGTACACCATGTCACGCCCAAGCTGCTTGGCCCGTGACATCGACGCCTCGGCACGACGCAGCAAATCACCGAGATCGGCCACCCGCTGCGGATAGCTGGCGACGCCAATGCTGAGGGTCACCCGCACCTCGCAGGACGGCAATATCATCGGTCGTGCAACGGCGACGCGAATACGCTCGGCCACGGCCGCTGCCGCCTCCATGGTGACACCGGGCATCGCCACCGCAAATTCGTCGCCCACAAAACGTGCAACGCGCCCCAGCGAACCGACCTCGGTGGAGAGCCTTGAGGCCAACTCGACGATGACCTCGTCGCCCACCGTCTTGCCCATCGCCTCATTGGTCGCATGAAAACGGTCGATATCGGCAAAGATCAGGCTGAAAGGCTGTCCGGCGCGCTGCGCGGCGTGCTTCTGCAGCATCATCTCGATCAGTGGATAACGCGCCAGCCCGGTGGTCTCATCGTGCATGGCGGCGTAGGCAAGCCGGGCTTCGGTATCACGGTGTTCGGTGACATCGTTCATGATGCCCAGGTAGTGCGACACCGTACCCTCGCCGTCACGCACCGGCGCCAGATAGAGCTGATTCCAGAATTTGCCGCCGTCCTTGCGGATGTTGCGCAGCAGACCTCTGTATTCCTGCCGGTGCTGCAGCGCATGACGGATATCCGCGCGCTCGCCTTCGTTCGCTTCGCCGCCCTGCATGAAGCGGCAGTTGCGTCCCACCACCTCGTCGGCGCTATAACCGGTGATCCGTTCAAAGGCACGATTGATGAATGTGGCTGGCATGTCCGGCGCGTTGATATCGGTGATCACCACGCCGTTGCCGATCGACTGGATCGCCCGCTCGAACAGATGCAGCTTGGCCTCGGCCTGGGTGCGATCGGTGACATCCTGCAGATGGGCCAGGATTGCGTGGGCGCCGTGATAGCGCAGCGGATGAAAAATAGCCTCGACCTGCACCGGCTGCCCGTCCGTGCGGCAAAGCTCCCAACGTTGGGCAATGCCCGATGCCAAAGTGGAGGAACGCAACTGGTCGAGAAACCGTGTCCGTTCAGTCGGCGCAAACAGGGTTTCGATGGATTGGCGAACCAATCCGGCTCGCGGCCCACCGTACTGCCGGCGCGCCGCCTCGTTGACGGTGAGGATATCCAGGCTGCGGGTGTCAAAGACCATCAGCGGCACCGGACTCTGCTCGAACAGCAGCCGATGCCGGATTTCGCTGTCACGCAAGACCTCGACGAAGCGTGCATGATCGACGGCATAGCGGATGCTGCGATCCAGCCGTTCGGCGTCGATCAGCCCCTTGACCAGATAGTCACTGGCGCCGGCTGCCAGTGCGGCGACATCCACGTCGTGACTGCCACGACCGGTCAGAATGATGAAGGCTCGCGACAAGCCCTCGCGACTGACGGTCTCGATCAGATCGAGCCCGCTGCCAGCGCCCAGCAGGTAATCGACCAGATAGACATCGTGCCCGCCTCGGCGCAACTGCGCCAGGCCATCCTCGGATGTGGCACACCAGTCCAGCGCATAGTCGCGATCCTCTACTTCGCCCAGCATGTCGCGGATCAGGATGAAATCATCCTCATCATCGTCGACTACCAATACTCGCAGGCGACTGGCGTTCACTCGACATCGCCATGCCGGTCGGAGGGAAGCTCCACCGTCTCTGTCCAGTACAGTTCCATGGAACGTAGCAACTGGACCAATTCGTCGTAGCGATTGGGTTTTGTCACATAGGAGTTCGCACCGAGCTGATAGCTGATCAGAACATCGAGTTCGGCTCGTGAAGTGGTAAAGATGATCACCGGCAAATGCTTCAATCCGGAGTGTTCGCGAATTGCCTGCAGGGCTTCGCGGCCATCCATCCTCGGCATGTTCAGATCCAGCAACAACAGGTCGGGAAGTCGCCGAGGGCGGTCGGCAAAGAGGTCCTCCAGTCGCTGCATCAATTCAACACCGTCGTCGACGAATTCCAGTGCAACCTCGGCCCAACTCTCGTTGAAAGCTTCCTTGAACAACAGCCGATCGTCCATGTCGTCCTCGGCCATGAGGATGGTGATCGTGTCGCAAACCTGCGTCATCTATCCGCTCCTGGAGAAAATCAGCTTTCGATAAACGAACTGGCCCCCTTGATCCGTGCCGACTCCACCGACGGCCCGGAGGAAAGAGTGACAACAAAACTGGCGCCTTGTCCAGTATGGCCTTCGGCACGAACCGATCCACCGTGGCGTTCGGCAATCCGGCGTACGATGGCCAGACCGATGCCGGTACCCTCAAACCGGTTGCGTGGGTGCAGTCGCTGAAACGGTGCAAAGATGCGCTCGGCATAGCCTTCGTCGAAACCGATGCCGTTATCCTCCACGCGAAGCTCCCAGCGGCCGCCCTCGGCACCCTCGACCGGCGTGAGTTCACGCGCTGCGATGCGTATCCGGCAAGCTCGTTCGGCGGCCCTGAATTTGAGTGCGTTGGCCAGCAGGTTCTGCAACAGCTGCCGCATCTGCGTGGGGTCGGCCCGAAGGGTCGGCAACGCACCCACCTCGATACTCGCAGCCGCAGCCTCGACACGCTCCTGGAGATCGTCGATGACCGACGCCAGCACCTCGGACAAGTCCACGTTCCGCATACTCGCCTGACTGCTTCCTGCGCGCGAATAGGCCAGCAAGTCGTTGATCAGGGTCTGTATGCGCGAGGCAGCCCGACTCATCCGTTGCAGATAGTCGAGCGAGGAGGCTTCCAGCGTGCTGGCAAGTCGCGACTGCAGGCGGTCGGAGAACGTCTGGATCTTGCGCAGCGGCTCCTGCAGGTCATGCGAAGCCACGTAGGCAAAATCCTGCAACTCACGGTTGCGAATGCGCAAATCCTCCATCGCCCTGGCCAGTGCTTCGTCCGCCTCGCGTCGGGCGGTGGTGTCGCGCGCCGCGCCATACAGCAGCCCGTCCGGTCCGGTGATGGAGTTCCATTCCAGCCAGCGATAGCTGCCGTCGGCGCAACGCATACGGGTAAGCAAGGCTGAAATGACCTCCCCGCCGTCCATCTGTCGATCGATCGACTGTTCTGCCAACTTCCGATCCGACGGGTGCAGCAAATCCAGATAGGGGATCGCCAGCATCGTCGTCTCGTCATAACCAAGCAGGCGCGCATAGGCCGGGTTTACCTGCAGGAAACGCCCACTCAGCGGATCGGCGATGCAGAACACCTCCTGCGACATTTGAAAGAAGCGATCGCGCTGCTGCAACACCCGCTGTACGGCCTTGAGTTTGGCGATGTCGCGAAACGCCATCACCGCGCCAGCCAGCTGGCCGTTGATGCTCACCGGAGTGACGAGGTAAGCCACCTCGAGCTCGCGCTTGCCCGAGGCACCAAAATGGGCGTCGTCATCGGACATCTCGCCTGCACCGCGCAAAACTTCCTGCAGCGGCACCAGCATCCCGGCGGGTAGTTCCCGCTTGCCTGGCATGGTTTCCGCAGGAAAGCCCAGCAAGTGCGACGCCACGCGGTTGAGAAAGGTTGGCCGTTGCTGCATATCCACCGCTACCAGACCGTCACCCACACTGTCCGCAATCGCCGAAATCAGCGCCAGCTGGCTGACCATCGCACGCTGAGCATGACGCAGCTCGCGTTGATCCTGCAACACGGCGAAGACGCCATGCGACTGCCCTTCCACGCGAATCGGGATAGTCACCAACTGCGCCGGAAACGCATTGCCCCACGCATCCTGTGCCGCCACTTCCAGACGACCCGGCTCACCGGCCACGGACGCCACCAGCAGACTCTGAACGCGGGACAGCTCAGCCTTCGCAAAGCGTTCAACAAACGGGTCGCCCGGTCTGTTTACCTCACCTAGCAGCGCGCCAGCCGTCGCATTGGCCTGCAACAGTCGGCCAGCGACATCCAGCGCGAACACACCGTCGGGATGATGCTCGAACAAGGAGCGGAAGCGTTGTTCACTCTCGCTCAATCGCTGAAATGCCTGTTCATGCTCGATGGCGACACCGGCCAGCAATGCCAGCGTATCGAGGCCGGCCATTTCCTCCGGTCCGGGTTCGCGTGTCTCGCGGTAATAGACCGCAAAGGTGCCCAACACGCCGCCATCACGCGCCCGAATCGGTGTTGACCAGCATGCCCGCAGACCGTGTTGCAACGCCAGAGTCGCATAGTCTGCCCACAGTGGATCGTTGGCGATATCCGCAACCACCACCCGCTCCTCGCGCCAGGCCGCCGTGCCGCAGGAACCCGCGACCGGACCGATCGGTGAACCGTCAATGCCGCGGCAGTACGCAGGGGCCACACTCGGCGCCGCTCCATGATGCATGCAGCCATCGCGCAACAACAGGATCGTGCACAACGCATCGGGATGGTGCGCTTCGTAGGCGTGCACGATCGACTCAAGTACATCGGACAGCGGCTGTTGCCGGGCGATGGCGCCAAGTATCTGGCGCTGGCGGGCATCCGTATCCTCCGCCCGCTGCAGGTCGGTGTGATCGCGACCCACCAGGTACAGGCACTGCGCCTGCGCCGACCAGACCCCGGACCACTGCATGTGAAGGACGCGACCATCGCGGGTCACATTGCGATTGCGGAAATCCGGGTTGGGTGTTCCCGCCACCACCTCCATCATGGCGGCAAGGGTCGCCTCCCGATCGTCGGCATGCACCAGCGTCATGATGGACTCGCCCACCAGCGCCTCGGGCGCATAGCCCCACATCCGCTGCGCCGCGGCACTGACCTGGAGAAAGTACCCGTCACGATTCAGCACCAGGATGACATCCGGTGCGCTGTCCATCACCAGACGGGTTGCCTCAAGCGCGTGCTCCAGGTCGTCGCGTGCCTGCCGCAAAGCCATCTCGGCCCGCTGCTGTTCGGTGATGTCCTGCACCGCACCGGCAGCCACCGGCTCGTCTTCCCCCAGCCTCAACGAGCCCAGTTCGCGCAAGACGCGTACCTCGCCATCCGGGCGGATGATCCGATACTGCATATCGATATCCGCCGCGCCCTGATGCAACCGATTCTGTGCGTCGATCAGCGCCGGCAAGTCATCGGGATGCACCCGACTGCGAAGGATCTCGACGCCGCCGCGGCCAGGGCTGCGCTCGACGCCGAAGATCGCGCAGGTCTCCGGCGACCAGTGCAGCTCACCCGTCTTCAAATGCAGCTCCCAACTGCCGAGATGGGCCAGCGCCTGTGCATGCCGGTATTCGGCATCCTGCTGCTGCAATGCCCGTTCGTGGCGTTTGCGGATCGAGATGTCCTGCAGATAGACCGTAAGGCCATCGCGGTGTGGGTAAGCACACATACCGTACCAGCGGCGGCCGAAATCGTAGGCTGTCTCCAGCGTCACCGGCACATTTTTCTGCGCCGCGCGTTTCCAGGCATCGATGACCCAGCTCCCTGCCAGCTCATTGCCCGCCACGTCGGGAAAAGCCCGCAGGCAACTGCTGCCGATCAGGCTGTCCACATCGGCATCCAGCATCCTGGCCGCCTGTGGATTGACATAGGTGTAGCGCCACTGCCGATCCACCACCAGCACGCCATCGGTAATGCTCTCCAGTACGGCGGTCAGGTTTCGCTCGGAATCGGCAAGCGCGAATTGCGCTATCTCGCGGGCCTTGATCTGTTCACGCATTTGCGCGGAACGCGCCTCCGCGAGGCGTGCCCGCTCACGGAACAGCGCTGACAGCCGCAGCGCCACCGCGAGCAGTCCACCAAGCGCAAACCCGAGCAACAGAACCAGCTCCGGAATATCGTCCGCGGCGTCTTCTCGCACCGGGTACATGGCAACCTGCCAATGCTGACCGTAGAGTGAAATCTGCGTCCGCAAGGGCACTGCGTCCGCCGCAATCTTTCCGCGGCTGTAAAGCAGCGTCCCGTGCTGAGCTATCTCAATCCCTCGCTTGTCTGGCAAGGTCGCCAGCAACCGGGGAAACAGACGCTTGAGGTCGAACGCGCCGACGACGTATCCCTGTACCTCGGTACGCACCTTGACCGGGACTACCACCCATTGCCCCAGTTGGCCGGTCAGCAAGGTGAGAGGCTTGCTCAATTCCGGTCGTCCAGTACGGTCAGCAAGATCAAACACCCGCTTGCGCGCCGGCGCGAAGTCCAGCGGCACGCCGGACTTTACCGCGAGCGATGCCTGCACGTGGACATCCTGCAGTTGGCGCTGCGCGTTGGCGTAGCCCAGTGCGTAAAGTCCCGCCATCTCGCGCAGATAATGCTTGGCATCGACATCGAAAATGGGATTTCGCACCTCCCGGGGAACACTCGACAGGCGCACGGCAACGTGCTCGATCGCCAGCACCTGCGTCTCCATGCCCAGCCGCAAGGCGGTCACGACACTGCGACGGTAACTCCGTGCCGCCTCCTGCTGCAGCTGGTTCTGCCGGGCATCCAGCGAACGCCACAGCAGCAGCGACAAAAACACCGTCAACAGCCCCATTACTGCCGGAAAAATGAAGGTCCGGTAATAACTTTCCCACGGCGATCGCGGATTGCTGGCCAATAGCCCGAATCCAAGTATCAGGATGCCGGTGGCTACCGGCATAAGAATCGGCAGATAGTTTCCCTCCGGCGAAATACCTGTCATCACATTGAACAGGCAGGCGATCAGGGTGAGACCGCCAGCAATGGTTACCAGCAGCCCGCTTCCCCATAGCGCACTCGACCATGCATGATGGCCCCTTGCCAGGCTCGCCGCGATCAGACCGAATTCCGCCAGCAGCAAGGCAATACCGGTTACCGGCAAAACGTGCGCATAAGTCATCGCTTCGGCAAAGGGGCTTCCCGCTGGAAAAAACAGTCCTGCCATGAAGTCCGGACGACCCAGATCGGTGGAAATCATCGAAATCAGCGCCAGCGGGACACTCAGCAAACCAACCCGCCACGCGTGATGTGGACGTCGTGCCGCCAGCAGCCACAAGGCATGCCCCATCAGCACGAAAGCCAGCGCGTTGTCGATGGTGATCGGCACAAACCCCGTGTCGTCCGGCATCGGTCGGGTCAGGTAGATCAGGCAACCCAACAACCCCATCCAACCCACGCCTGACAACACCGCAGGCGTGACCATGGCTACCCGCCACGGCCGTCGCCGATCCATCGTCGCGAAGCTCCATCCCAGCCAACCCAGCGCCAGGGTATGGGGCAAGTCCGGATGTGAGCCGCTGATGACGGCCGGCTCGGTCAATGCGCCAGACAGATAGGCCAACCCGGCAAAAAAGGTGGCGGTTGCCATGCCCCGGGTAACGGCCCGAACCGAGCCACGCCAGCCGCGGCCGAAAACCAGCGCCGCGGGCAACAGCAGGATGACCGCACACAGCAGAGGTGACAATGGCGCCGACAACCCGTTGACCAGGATCAGCACAAGAGCCAGTGCGCTGCCGGACAAGGCCAGCAGGCGTCCACGGCGATACTGGCCGCGCGCAAGAAACCCGGCCGACAACGCCAGCAATACCAGGGCCATGTCGACCCCCAGGCGCGATGCCGTGAACGCGTCCGATACCCACGCAAGCAGAACATCCATGACCCCGAGGGCAGGCACCAGCCACACCCCCAGGCGACTTGAAAACGTTCGTCCTGCCGGAAACCGCGAATACCGTTGGCCGTGGGTCATGCCATCCCCCAAGGACTTCCCATGACATCCCGTGATGGGATACACATACCACGTATGATGTCGCCGTGCGCGCTGACCAGCTGCCGGAAGGCCAGGCCGGCCTCAGGCCGCTATGTCTGGAGGATTTGGACGACATGCCATTGCACGGCGCCGGACCGGGCCGCCATCTCCGGCCAAACGCAGAAAGGCCGCCGGTGGGGCAGCCTTTCTGGGGTTGTTGAATTGGTGGGCGGTACAAGGATCGAACTTGTGACCCCTTCCATGTCAAGGAAGTGCTCTACCGCTGAGCTAACCGCCCGTCGCACCGGCTTGCCGCGCGAGCCGCGCAGTATACGGCAGCCGCGGGCACACGACAATATCCCACGCACAGCGAGAATTACTGATTCAGCGCAAGGCCTGCTCCCGCAGCTGATGGATCCGGTCGCGCAGCTTCGCGGCATCTTCAAACTCGAGGTTTTGCGCGTGCTTGTACATCTGGCTCTCGAGTTTCTTCAGCATGCCGGCTGCCTGTTGCGCGTCCAGCCCCGCGTAGTCGGCGGCTGATTCAGCCACCGCGCGCTGACGCGTCGACTTGCTGCCGCGGCGGCTGCCAGCCTCACTGCGCGCACCCTCCATGATGTCGGCAATCCGCCGCACGATGGTGGTCGGCGTAATGCCTTGCTGCAGGTTCCAGGCCAGTTGTTTCTCGCGGCGCCGTGCGGTCTCATCGATTGCCGCCTGCATCGAGCGGGTAACCTGGTCGCCGTACAGGATCGCCTTGCCGCGCACATTGCGCGCCGCACGGCCGATGGTCTGGATCAGCGAGCCGGTGGAACGCAGGAAACCCTCCTTGTCGGCATCGAGGATCGCCACCAGCGACACCTCGGGCATGTCCAGCCCCTCGCGCAGCAGGTTGATGCCGACCAGCACGTCGAACTCGCCCAGGCGCAGGTCGCGGATGATCTCGCTGCGCTCGACCGTCTCGATGTCCGAGTGCAGGTAACGCACCTTGACCTCGTGCTCGGCCAGGTATTCGGTGAGGTTCTCGGCCATCCGCTTCGTCAGCGTGGTGACCAGCACGCGATCCCCTATCGCCACGCGTTTGTGCACTTCGCCAAGCAGGTCATCGACCTGGGTGCGCACCGGGCGTACCTCCACCTCGGGGTCGACCAGACCGGTCGGGCGCACCACCAGTTCGATCACGGCGTCACCGGACTTTTGCAGTTCGTAGGCTCGGGGCGTGGCAGAGACATAGATCGCCCGCGGCACCCGTGCCTCCCATTCCTCGAAACGCAGCGGGCGGTTGTCCATCGCCGATGGCAGGCGAAAGCCGAATTCGACCAGGGTCTCCTTGCGCGAGCGATCGCCCTTGTACATGGCGCCGAGCTGCGGCACGGTGACGTGCGATTCGTCCACCACCAGCAGGCCATCCGCCGGCAGGTAGTCAAACAGGGTCGGAGGTGGCTCGCCGGGCTGACGGCGGGTCAGATGCCGCGAGTAGTTCTCGATGCCCTGGCAGTAGCCGACCTCGGCCATCATCTCGATGTCGAAGCGGGTGCGCTGCTCCAGCCGCTGCGCTTCCAGCAGCTTGTTGTCGCGATACAGCTGTTCCAGCCGCTCCGTCAATTCCACTTTCACCGTCTCGATCGCGTTGAGCACGCTCTCGCGGGTGCTGGCGTAGTGAGTCCGTGGGTAGACCGTGTAGCGCGGTACCTTGCGGATGGTTTCGCCGGTCAGCGGATCGAACAACGCCATCCGCTCCACCTCGCCGTCGAACAGCTCGATGCGCAGCGCCTCGGTTTCCGACTCGGCCGGGAACACGTCGATGATCTCGCCGCGCACGCGGTAGGTGCCGCGGCGCAAATCCATTTCGTTGCGGGTGTACTGCAACTCGGTCAGCTGGTGGATCAGCTTGCGCTGCTCGATGCGCTCGCCGGTGGCCAGGATCAGCCGCAGCGACAGGTAGTCCTCGGGATTGCCCAGGCCGTAGATCGCCGACACCGTGGCGACGATGATCGAATCGCGGCGCGACAACAGCGCCTTGGTCGCCGACAACCGCATCTGCTCGATATGCTCGTTGATCGAGGCATCCTTCTCGATGAAGGTGTCCGACGCCACCACGTAGGCTTCCGGCTGGTAGTAGTCGTAGTAGCTGACGAAGTACTCCACCGCGTTGTGCGGAAAGAACTCCCTGAACTCACCGTACAACTGCGCTGCCAGGGTCTTGTTCGGCGCCATCACGATGGTCGGGCGCTGCACCCTCTCGATCATGTTGGCGATGGTGTAGGTCTTGCCCGACCCGGTGACTCCGAGCAAGGTCTGCGCCGCCAGCCCGGCCTCGAAACCGGCGGCCAGGCGCTCGATCGCCTGCGGCTGGTCGCCGGCTGGCTGATACGGGGCGACGAGTTGGAAGCGATCGGTCATCACTGACAGGTGTGGGCATGTTCCCACATTTTAAATCGCCCCAGCTGACAGCGGCTGTCAGCACGGCCCCACGGCGTGTTCCGCGATCACCTCTGCGCCAATGCCGCTCGTCGCGCCACCATGGAGATCCTGGGCAGCGCACGGAGCAACGCCATGGTGGACAGACCAGGTTCTGACACCCGCAAAACGCAGGCCGGCATAACCTTGATCGAACAGATCATGGTGCTGGCGATCGTGGCGGCATTGACCAGTATGGCGGTGCCGCCAATGCACCGCCTGCTCAACCGCAGCCAGTTGCAGGTCGCGCAGCTGGACTTCATTGCAGCCTTGATGCATGCCCGCGAGGCCGCGGTGACCAGCGGCCGGCGTACCCTGCTCTGTCCCAGCCGCGACGGCCGCCGCTGCAGCGGTACAATGCGCTGGGACCATGGCTGGCTGCTTGCCCACGACCGCGATGGCGACCATCAGCCGGACAGCACCGCGCTGTATGTAGGACATGCCTACAAGGCCGGATTGACGATACTCGGCAGCGTACGAAGACGCTACGTGCGCTTCGGCCCCGACGGCAGCGCCAGCGGCAGCAATCTTACCCTGCTCTTCTGCAGCGAGAATCCGGCCGAACAGGCTCTGAGTGTGGTGGTCTCCAACGCCGGCCGCGTGCGCAGCAGTCCGGCCAGCAAGCATCAGGCGGCCATCTGTGCTGCCGCCAGCTGATCGATGCTGCGCGAAACGAAAAAACCGGCATCAATGCCGGTTTTTTCATCGTATCTGGCGCCCGAAGCTGGACTCGAACCAGCGACCCCCTGATTAACAGTCAAGTGCTCTAACCAGCTGAGCTATTCGGGCGTGAGCTGCGTAGTTTGTCGTCGACCCTGCCTGCTGTCAAGCCATCGCGGGTTCATAATGAGCTGGATTTTCAGGTGTTGCAAACGCGGTAGCACGGTACATAGGCAGCGCCACCGGGCAACTTCATCCGCTGCTGTTCGACGAAGGCCTGCAGCAACTTGTCCAGCGCGCGCATGATCTCTTCGTCGCCATCGATCTCGAACGGACCAAACCGCTCGATCGCCTGTACTCCCTGCTCCTTCACATTGCCTGCCACGATGCCGGAAAAGGCCCGGCGCAAATCAGCCGCCAGTTCATGCCTCGGGCGATCGCGATGGATCTGCAACGCACGCATGGTCTCGTGGGTGGGAGCGAATGGCAACTGGAAGTTCAGGGGAATCTGCAACGCCCAATTGAAGAAAAACGCATCCTTGGTATCGAGCCGGTTGTTGCGCACCTTGTCGATGCCCTTGACCATCGCCCGCGCCACGGCGGCAGGATCGTCCACGATGATCTGATAATGCCGCGCCACGTCGTCACCGAGGGTCAGCCGCAGAAAGCGGTCGATCTGTTCGAAGTAGGCCGCCGACTGCCTGGGCCCGGTGAAGATCAGCGGAAACGGGGTGTCCGCATTGTCCGGATGCAACAAAATGCCCAGCAGATAGAGAATCTCCTCGGCCGTGCCGACGCCGCCCGGAAAGACGATGATGCCGTGTCCCATGCGCACGAACGCTTCGAGCCGCTTCTCGATATCCGGCATGATCACCAGATGGTTGACGATCGGGTTTGGCGATTCGGCTGCGATAATGCCCGGCTCGGTGATCCCGATGTAACGGTTGCGGCGGCGGCGCTGCTTGGCGTGACCGATGGTGGCCCCCTTCATCGGCCCCTTCATCGCCCCCGGACCGCAGCCGGTGCAGATATCCATGCCGCGCAAGCCCAATTGGTAACCGACGCGCTTGGTGTATTCGTACTCGTCGCGGGAAATCGAATGCCCGCCCCAGCAAACCACCAGATTGGGGTCGATCTGTGGCGTGAGAATGCGCGCGTTGCGCAGGATCGCGAAGACGTCCTGGGTCAGCCCTGCCGAACCGTCCAGCTCGCCGCCGTCCTGCTCCAGCTGGGTGGCGACGTAGACGATGTCCCGCACCACCGCGACCAGCAGCTCGTTGATGCCGCGGATGATCTGCCCGTCGACAAAAGCCTGCGCCGGGGCGTGGCTGAGTTCGATCTTGATGCCCCGATCCTGCTGCAATACCTGGATATCGAAATCCGGATACTGCTCGAGGATCGCCCGCGGGTCATCGCTGATGTTGCCGGAGGTCAGCACCGCGAGGGCACAGCGTCGCAGCAGGGCATGCAGGCCGGAGTCGCTGGCGCCGCGCAGACGCGCGACCTCATGACGCGAGAGGATATCCAGCCCACCGACCGGCGAGATGCGGGCGCTGACGGTAGCGGCCTGACTTGCCGCAGCGGTGCCGATGTCGTTCATTCGTGTTGATCTCCTTTTACGCTTACCGGGCCGGGAGAGGCCGCCAAGTGTGAAGCGCCACACTATAACGTCACGCGTAGCCCAACCGATGGCCAGTCCAGAAAAAAACCGGCGCCCTTGCGGGCACCGGCAGTTGTGGTCGCACCAATGGGTGACTTGACTCCGAACCGAATGGCACTTACTTAAGCGGAGAGGCCCGTTTTCCGTCATTCCTGCGAAAGCAGGAATCCAGTGACTTCTGCCGTTTGCAGGCTACATAAGGCGCGGGGGCGCTGGATTCCCGCTTT